>NZ_WFGV02000069.1 GCF_010095445.2 Pseudomonas sp. TNT3 | reverse complement strand
GTTGCTCGAGATGACGGCCTTACAGCCGATCGATATTTTCCTGATGTGCCCGGATCAAACTGTGGGAGCTGGCCTGCCGGCGATGGCGGTTTCTCAGCCGACGGGTATTCCCCTGATGTACCCGGCTCAAACTGTGGGAGCCGAGCTTGCTCGCGATGGCGGTCTGATTGGCGGTGAGATTTTTGCAGGTGTACATATCCATTCCTGCGGTTACGGCTTCTATTGGTTTCGCTTTTACAGCGAGTCACTTGGAACAGCCCCAAGTAACCAAAGGCTCTTGCCCCTTTCGTCCGGTGCCTCGCCTGGGCTCGGCATACCCTCGCTCCGGTCCTGCTCCGTGGGCCCGCCGCGATCGGCCATCCATGGCCGTGCGCGGCTAACCCGGCATCCATGCAGGGTTACCCACTGCGCAGAACCTGCGCTCGGCCTACCGATGGGGCAAGAAAATCAAAAGCAGATCAAAAGCCAAAGCGAGGCGGCTCAGTTGCCCGGCCACTCCTTGAACAATGGAACACGCCCATTAACCGAACGCCGATACTCCCAACTCAATCGCCCCAGATCAAGCTTCACCGCCAAAACCTCCCTCACCGTCGCGGCGGCAATTCTCAATGCCAGCACCTGCCCCGGACACTGATGACTTCCCGCACCAAAAGTAAAGCTTCTCCGATCCGTACGCTCAAGCACGAACACATCAGGATTGTCGTTTAACCATGGATCCCGATTGGCTGACGCCAGCAGCACCAGGATCACATCCCCGGTGTTCATGCTGACGCCATCGATCTCACAGGGTGCGGCGACGAAGCGGCGGGTGTTTTGTACCGGTGGATCGAATCGTTGGGTTTCGGCGATCAACTCGTCGATCCCTGTTGAATCACGGGGCAGCGCCGGATCTCGAATCAGTGCCAGCAAGGTGTTGCCGATCAAGCCTGCAGTGGCGTCATAGGTTTGTGAAAACAGTCCGATCAGGTTGGCGATCAGCTTTTTCGGGGTGGCCTCTGTCGCGGCGAAGCGTTGGCGGATGCCCGCTAGCAGGGCGCTTCGGTTGTGCGGGTCATCCAGCAGTTCTATGAAGTAACCGTTGAGCTGTTCGGCTGCGGAATGTGCCGCTGCCAGTTGCGCTTGATCGCTGAGGGGCGACAGGCAGGCCACGAAGTCGGCTGTCAGAGCACTGATGGTCCGACCCTGAGCGGGGGAGAAGCCCAGTAGCGCCGCGACCACGCAGACCGGTCCACGGAACATGGCGTTATGCAGGCCCTCAGCGTCAGGCGTGATCAATCGAGCGGCTATCAGTGTTTTTACTTCGTCCAAATCAACCAGCGCCAATCCGGGTTGAATCGATGACCTCGGGCAGCGCTGGCGTTCGCCGTCGTTCATGCGCATCAACTCAGCGAAGACGTTCCCGGCCATCCCGCCGACGAGTGCCTTGGGCACGGGTTCATCGGACGGGCGAACATGACAATCAGGATGCGCCAACACTGCAGCCACCGCCCGGGCGCTGCTGGCCAACCACAGGTTGAGCCCTTGATGGAATACCAGTCCGCCTTCGGCGCGCAGTTGTGCGTAGTAGGGATAAGGATCGGGATGAGTCGCAGCGATGATCGCGTCCATGGGTCGCAGCCTTGTTCTGAGGTTGAAAAGTGTTGCTACTATCTTCAGTTCGGAACGGTCTTGATTCGTCCGGGAGCGAAATATGAACGTAGAACACCATGACATCGGCATCTCCCACGTCGCCGCAGCCATTGCGGAGCCGGCACGCACGAAAATCCTCTGTTCATTGATGGATGGCCACGCGCGGACCAGCACCGAGCTGGCGACGATTGCCGAGGTCAGTGCGTCCACGGCCAGTGCGCATCTGGCCAGGCTCAAGGAGCTGGCGCTGGTGCGGTTGCACGTTCAGGGGCGGCATCGTTATTACAGCCTGGCCGACAAGCGTGTGGCCCAGGCGTTGGAAGCGTTGATGGTGATCAGCCAGAACGCCGCGCCAACCTTCAGTCCGCGTACGCCGGATCGCCTGCAATTTGCCCGCACCTGTTACGACCACATGGCCGGTACGCTGGCGGTGCTGATGCATGACCGGATGCTCGAGGCGGGTTGGCTGGTGGCGACCGACGATGAGGACTATCAGTTGAGCGAGCAGGGCGAAGGGGCGTTCGAGGGCATGGGCATTGAGGTCAAGGCACTGGCTCTGTTGCGCCGTCGATTTGCTTGTCCCTGCCTGGACTGGAGCATGCGGCGCCCGCATCTGGGCGGCGCGCTGGGTGCGGCCCTGCTGCAAACGGCGATCAAGCGCAAATGGGTGACGCAAGATCTGGACAGTCGGGCATTGGCGTTGACTGAGGTGGGGCGCAAGGCAATCAGCAGCCGGTTTGATATTGAATTGCCCTCTCAAGCGAGAGCCGCTCAGGTCTTGCCAGACGAGGCAAAACGACGCGTCACCGCCAGTTCCACACCTTAGGCGCTGTCTCATCATTTTGCTAACGCAGCCGATAGCCTCTTATGTCACCGAATTGCTACATCAATCAGAAGGCAGCCATGACGCCGAAACACGCCTCAAGCGATGTTACCCGCGCCGATACCACGAGCTTGTCGCTGGCGCGAACCTCGCTGCTCAAATTTGTGGGTTTATTGGCCGGGGTGTTTTTGCTCGCCGGCCTCTCACTATTTTATCTGGCCCGTGACCTGGACCGGACGGAACAGCTGGAAAGTGCTTTCTACACGCAGAAAGCCGTGCAGGCGCTGGAAAAAACATCACGCTCGACCATCAAGGATTACGCATTTTGGGGCGACACTTACCGACATCTGCATGTCGAAGTGGACACCGACTGGGCTTTCACGCGGCAAAATGTGGGACCGACGCTTTATACGGATTTCGGATTTCGGGGGCTGTTCGTTGTCAACGATGCCAATCGCACGGTCTATTCAGTCGTTAACGGTGAGCTTGAGGCTGTAGCAGTCGAAGACTGGCTCCAGCAGTCCATGTCGGACATTCTCGATAAAGCCCGCGCAGGGGCCGAAACTGAAACGACCATTACAACTTTTATAAACGTGGGAGGGGTGCCAGCCCTGGTCGCAGCCGCCGCGATTACACCGGGCACCGACCCGACAGTGACGCGTGATGACCGGCTGCCCTCGGTGCTGATATTCGTAGACTTTCTGGACCGCGCCAAGCTCGAGTCGATAGGCAGTGATTTCGGCGTGGAAGACTTGCACGTCGCCACTGACGATGAAATCGGCGGGGCGCCAGCCTTTCCATTGGGCGCAGACGGTTCCGCCGGCAGTTTGCGCTGGACGCCGGAAAAGCCCGGGCGGCGATTACTGGGGACAGGATTGCCATTTATCGGTCTCGGTGCACTTCTGGTGTGCTTTATGACTTTCGTCATTTTGCGTCGCACGACCGCAGGGGCACTCGCGCTGGACGCGAGCTACGCCTCTCTGCAGAACAGCCAGGACTCGCTCGCCATCAGCGAAGCACGGTTTCGTGACGTGGTTGAAGCCAGTTCAGACTGGGTGTGGGAAATTGACGAGGACTGGCGTTTCACCTATTTGTCCGAACGATTCGAAGTCGTCACCGGGCTCTCCAGGGCCGCCTGGATCGGTCAGGCGATCAACGATCTGTTGAGCACTGAACTGGGGTCGTTGTCCCAGTGGCTCGCTATCCCGAATCGACGCCCTGATATCAGCCTTCTGTGTCAATACGTTGATACCAAGGGGCGGGAGCGCATCACGCGGCTTTCAGCGCGAGGTATGCCGAATAAAGGGTTCCGCGGCACGGCGACTGACGTGACCGAAGAAGTCGAAGCCCGCAGGCGAATCGAGTTTCTCTCTCAGCACGATGCCCTGACCGGATTACCCAACCGAACACGTCTACGGGAGTTTCTGGACGGTAAGCTCAAGGCGATGCCGTCCGTCGAGCAACCTTTGGTGATGCTCAGCCTGGATCTGGATAGATTCAAGCCGGTGAACGACTTGCTCGGGCATGCGGCAGGGGACCTGGTACTCAACGAAGTGTCGAGCCGCCTGGCAGACTGTGTGCGTCACGGGGATCTGGTTGCTCGCGTTGGCGGCGATGAGTTCGTGCTGATCCTCACCGACATGAGCTCCCAGGAGGAGGTCGAGGCACTCTGTCAGCGCCTCATAGACTCTATCGAAGGTCCTATAAGGATTGACGATCAGGAAGTGTTCGTCAGTGCCAGCATGGGGATTGCGATGGCACCCAACGACGCCTGCGAGGCTGCCGAACTGCTTCGCTATGCGGATATTGCACTGTACGAGGCAAAGTCCGGAGGTCGGAACACCTGGCGATTCTACGCGGGCGATATGAACATCCGGATAATCGAACGCCGGGGTCTGGAAAACGATCTGCGATTTGCCATCAAGCACGGTGAACTGCGGCTGCATTTCCAGCCCCGCTATCGAATCGCTGACGGTCAAATGATGGGCGCCGAAGCGTTGGTGCGCTGGCAGCATCCTGTGCGAGGTTTGATACCACCTGACGTGTTTATCCCTATTGCCGAGGAGTCCGGGCTAATCCTTTCCCTGAGTAACTGGGTGCTTGATGCGGCGTGCAGTAGCGCTGCACGCTGGCCAAAAAATCTGTTCGTGTCAGTCAACCTGTCACCGACCGAATTCAAGCGCGGCAATCTGGTGGAGCGGGTTCAGAAAGTGCTGCACAGTTCTGGAATCAACCCTGCCCGAGTTGAGCTTGAGATCACTGAGAGCGTCATGCTTGAAGACACCGAGGGTGCTCTTGGGGTGATGCACACACTGAAACGCCTTGGGTTGCGGATCGCCATGGACGATTTCGGGACGGGTTATTCATCGTTGAGCTACCTTCGGGCCTTCCCGTTTGACGGGTTGAAAATAGACCGCAGCTTCCTGAGCAGGCTCGACGAAAGCGACGATGACAAGGCTATTATCCAGGCAATCGTAGGGCTGGGGCGCGCGTTATCACTTACGGTCACGGCGGAGGGCATCGAAACGGCCGAACACCTGAACTTGCTCAAAACCGTCTCGTGTGACGAAGGTCAGGGGTATTACCTGAGTTGCCCTCTGGATGACAGTAAGTTCAATGCACTGGTTGGCATTGCTGCCAGTGCCGATGTCGAGAACAGCGTGTAACGCGCGTTTCTGACTTCAACGAACCCACAATCAGACCAAGGGCAGTTTGATGGCTTGTTCCTGGGGTATCTAACCTATACTGTATATCCAAACAGTAAGTGGCGTGCCCCCATGGAACTCATCGACAAACTCAGCATTCTCGCCGACGCCGCCAAATACGATGCGTCCTGCGCCAGCAGTGGTGCACCGAAGCGCAGTTCCGAGGGCAAAAGTGGTGTGGGCTCGACCAACGGGATGGGCATCTGCCACAGCTACACGCCAGATGGGCGCTGCGTATCCCTGCTGAAAATCCTGCTGACCAATTTCTGCCTCTATGACTGTCAGTACTGCGTCAACCGCCGCTCCAGTGACGTGCCGAGGGCGCGGTTCACGCCAGAAGAAGTGGTCACGCTGACCCTGGATTTCTATCGACGCAATTGCGTCAGCGGGTTGTTTCTCAGCTCGGGGATCATTCGTTCGGCGGATTACACCATGGAGCAACTGATTCGGGTGGCGAAGTCGCTCCGTGAAGACCATGAGTTTCGCGGTTACATCCACCTCAAGACGATTCCCGAAGCCGACCCGGCGCTGATCGAGCAGGCCGGGCGCTATGCCGACCGGCTGAGCGTCAACATCGAGCTGCCCACGGATGCCAGCCTGCAAACCCTGGCCCCGGAAAAACAGCTGGGCTCGATCAAGCAGGCGATGCAAACCATCTATACCGGTGTCCAGACCGTGTTAAACGAGCCTAGATCGCCGAAGTTCGCCCCGGCCGGGCAAAGCACCCAAATGATTGTCGGCGCCGATGACACCGATGACAGCACCATCCTTCACAGTGCCCAGGCGCTTTACGGCAATTTCCGTCTGCGCCGTGTGTATTACTCGGCATTCAGTCCGATCCCCAACAGCCCCAAAAGCGTGCCGCTGGCCGCGCCGCCCCTGATGCGCGAGCACCGTCTCTACCAGGCCGATTTTCTGTTGCGCAGCTACGGTTTTACCGCCGGTGAGCTGTTCAAAGGGCCCGGGCACCTGGCCTTGGACATTGATCCCAAGCTGGCCTGGGCGCTGGAGAATCGCGGCGTTTTCCCGCTGGACCTCAACAGTGCCGAGCCCTCGTTGATCGCGCGCATCCCCGGGATAGGCCTGCGCACCGCCGAACGGCTGGTGGAACTGCGCCGTCAGCGCCGCATCCGCTATGAAGACCTGGCGCGCATGCGCTGTGTGCTGACCAAAGCCAAACCCTTCTTCATCACCAGCGATTACCATCCGCAGCAGGCCGAAGTCACCAGTCATTTGCTCTATCAACAACTGCGCGACCGGCCGCAGCCACAGCAAATGGGGTTGTGGGGATGATCCATCTGGATTGCGACGACCTGTTCGATACCTGGCGCGGGCAGGCGCGCTGGCTGCTGAGTCATGAAGTTGATCCGAGCCAGGTGAGTTGGGCCAGTGAGGGCGTGTCGGATTTGTTCGGCAGCGATGACGTGCTGCCCAAGACACAGGGTCCGTTTCTGGCTCGGATTCCGCGAACGCTGCTCGACACGCTTGAGCGCGCGGCGCGTTATCGCGGCGATCAGCGTTGGAGTCTGCTGTATGAAGTACTGTGGCGAGTCAGCCATGGTGACCGTACCGCCATGATGGCAGGTGATAAGCTCGGCAGTGAATTACAGAGAAGAATCAAGCAGATACAGCGTGAATCTCATCATCTACATGCATTTGTAAGGTTCGTTGCGTTGCCTGAAAATGAAGGCCCGCAGTACGTGGCCTGGCATGAGCCGGCCCATGACATCCTGCACAGCGCCAGTGAACATTTCATTGGTCGCATGGGGCGCGACCGCTGGATGATCGCAACGCCCAGGGACGGTGTTTACTATGACGGCCAGCAGTTGATCCACCAGCGCCAGTGTCCGGTGGAATGGCAGCAGCTGGCGCAAAACGTCGAAGACCCGCACAGCGTCATGTGGCTGACGTACTACAGCCACATCTTCAACCCTGCACGGCTCAACCCCACTGTCATGCAAGGGCATCTGCCGGCACGATTCTGGAAGAACCTGCCTGAGGGGGCATTGATCCCCGGGTTGATTTCCCAGGCGAGAACCGGCAAGCAGCAAGACGGCCAGGCCAGCGGAATCAAGGGTAGGGCGGGTAAACGCATCGGGGCGGGCGCCCACAAGCAAGATCAGGGCTCATAAAAAACCCTCCACTGCCGAGGCAGATGGAGGGTTTCGATGGCGCGGGTGTCAGGTCAGACTTTGACGATCCAGCCGGCTGGAGCTTCGATGTCGCCGGTTTGCACGCCGGTCAGCTCTTTGTAGAGCTTCTGGGTGACCGGGCCGACTTCGGTTTCACTGTGGAACACGTGCAGCTTGTCGTTGTAGTTGATGCCGCCGATTGGCGTGATCACCGCAGCGGTACCGCAAGCGCCGGCTTCCTTGAAGTCGGACAGCTTGTCGATGAACACATCACCTTCGATCACTTCCATGCCCAGACGCGATTTTGCCAGTTCGATCAACGACAGACGGGTGATGCCCGGCAACACGGAAGGCGACTTCGGCGTGACGAACTTATTGTCGTGGGTGATACCGAAGAAGTTGGCCGAACCGACTTCTTCGATTTTCGAGTGGGTCATCGGGTCCAGGTAGATGCAGTCGGCGAAGTGCGCCTTCTTGGCCTGGGAACCTGGCATCAGGCTGGCGGCGTAGTTGCCACCGACCTTCGCCGCGCCAGTGCCTTGAGGGGCTGCACGGTCGAAGTTGGAGATCAGGAAGTTGTGCGGGGTCAGGCCGCCCTTGAAGTAGGCGCCGACCGGAATGCAGAAAATCGAGAAGATGAACTCGGGGGCTGTACGCACGCCGATGTTGTCACCCACGCCGATCACGAACGGACGCAAGTACAGCGCGCCGCCGGTGCCGTAAGGCGGAATGAAACGCTCGTTGGCGCGAACCACTTCCTTGCAGGCTTCGATGAACTGCTCGGTTTCCACGAACGGCATCAGCAGACGTGCGCAGCTGCGTTGCATGCGCAGGGCATTCTGGTCCGGTCGGAACAGGTTGATCGAGCCGTCCTTGCAACGATAGGCCTTCATGCCCTCGAAGCATTGCTGACCATAGTGAAGCGCAGTGGAGCCTTCGCTGATGTGCAGCACGTTATCTTCGGTCAGGGTGCCTTTGTCCCAGGAACCGTCACGCCAGTACGACAAGAAACGCTTGTCTGTCTTGATGTAGTCAAAACCCAGCTTGTCCCAATTGATGCTTTCGTTACCCATGACACCCTCTATCACTGAACAACCGCCAAAGCGGTTCAAGGCTTCTGACGTTTTTTTGGATGGGGACAACAATACTTCATTCCGGGCCTGTTTCGCAGCCCGGACTATCGGATGACAGACAGATAAATCCAGTGGACCTCAAGAAATCGCCAGCAGGCTAGCTCCCACAGGAGAACGCATTCCAAATGTGGGAGCTAGCCTGCTAGCGATGAGGCCATCTCTGCCAACATCCATTGTTTTGAATCACAGATGCAGCGCGTGGCCAAGGGCACGCAGCGCGGCTTCCTGGACGGCTTCACCGAGCGTCGGATGCGCATGGATGGTGCCGGCGATGTCTTCCAGTCGCGCACCCATTTCCAGGCTCTGGCCGAACGCGGTCGACAACTCCGATACACCAACACCCACCGCCTGCCAGCCGACAATCACATGGTTGTCACGCCGCGCCACGACCCGGACGAAGCCGCTTTTCGATTCCAGTGTCATCGCCCGGCCATTGGCGGCGAACGGGAAGCTGGAAACGATGCAATCCAGGCCAGCAGCCTTGGCGTCATCCGGTGTCTTGCCAACCACCACCAGCTCCGGGTCGGTAAAGCAAACGGCGGCAATGGCGGTCGGGTTGAACTCGCGGGATTTGCCGCTGATCAGTTCGGCGACCATTTCGCCCTGAGCCATTGCCCGGTGGGCCAGCATCGGTTCGCCACTCAAGTCGCCGATGGCGTACACGTTGCGCATGCTGGTCTGGCAGCGATTGTCGATCTTGATCGCGGAGCCGTTCATGTCCAGATTCAGCGCTTCCAGGTTGAAACCCTGGGTGTTGGGTTTGCGCCCGACCGCGACCAGCACCTGATCGGTTTCAAGGAGGACAGTGCCACCCTCAGGGTCGCGAACTTTAAGTGAATTATCTTTTAAATCAAATGCTTCAACGCTGTGCTTCAAGTAAAGCTTTAACCCAAGCTTCTTCAGTTCTTCATGAACCGGTTGGGTCAGTTCCGCGTCGTAAGCCGGCAAGATACGATCCTGCGCCTCGACCACACTGACGTCGGCGCCCAGCTTGCGATAGGCAATACCCAGTTCCAGGCCAATGTACCCGCCACCCACGACGATCAGACGCTTGGGCACGGATGTCGGCGCCAAGGCCTCAGTGGAAGAAATGACCGGCCCGCCAATCGGCAGCATTGGCAGGTTCACGCTTTTCGAACCCGTGGCCAGCACCAGGTGCTCGCAATGGATCCGCGTATCGCCCACTTCGACAGTCTTGCCGTCGATGATGCGGGCCCAACCTTCAATGACCTGCACCTTGTTCTTTTTCAGCAGGGCGGCAACGCCGGTGGTGAGGCGATCAACGATGCCGTCTTTCCATTCGATACTTTTGCCGATGTCCAGGCTTGGTGCCGAAACGCTGATCCCCAGCGCTGAATGCTGACTGTGGTGCCGGGTCTGGTGAAACTGTTCGGCCACATGGATCAACGCCTTGGACGGAATGCAGCCGATGTTCAGGCAAGTACCGCCCAGCGATTGGCCTTCCACCAGAAGGGTCGGGATGCCCAACTGACCCGCACGAATCGCCGTGACATAGCCGCCGGGACCGCCACCGATGATCAGCAGTGTTGTGTTTAGAGTTTGCATTGCAGTTCCTTACTCCACGAACAGGGTGGCGGGTTGTTCGAGCAGGCCACGAACGGCCTGGATGAATTGCGCCGCGTCCATGCCATCGACCACGCGATGATCGAAGGAGCTGGAGAGGTTCATCATCTTGCGAATCACGATCTGGCCTTTGATCACCATTGGGCGTTCGACGATCTTGTTCACACCGACGATGGCCACCTCCGGCAGGTTCAGCACCGGAGTGCTGACAATGCCGCCCAGTGCACCCAGGCTGGTCAAGGTAATGCTCGAACCGGACAGTTCGTCCCGGTTGGCCTTGCCGGTGCGCGCGGCGGTCGCCAGGCGTGATATCTCCCTGGCGTTGTCCCACAAGCTGCGGGCTTCCGCATGACGCACCACCGGAACCATCAAGCCGATGTCGGCTTGGGTGGCGATGCCGACATGCACGGCGCCGAGGCGGGTGATGATCTGGGCTTCGTCGTCGTAACGGGCGTTGATTTGCGGGAAATCCCGAAGGGCGACAACCAGGGCGCGGACCAGGAACGGCAGCAAGGTCAGCTTGCCGCGGGTTGCACCGTGTTTCTCGTTCAAATGGGCGCGCAGCTCTTCCACTGCAGTGACGTCGATTTCCTCGACATAACTGAAGTGAGCGGCGCGCTGAGTGGCGTCCTGCATGCGTTGGGCAATCTTGCGGCGCATACCGATGACCGGAATCTGCTCTTCGTCGTTACGCTGGGCGTACGCGGTAGAAACGGTAGAGGCGTTCGACTGACCCTGAGCCAGATAGGCCTCCAGGTCGTCGTGCAGTACCCGACCCGCAGGGCCGGTGCCGCGTACCAGGCGCAGTTGAATGCCGAGGTCCAGTGCGTGTTTGCGGACCGCCGGGGAGGCCAGCGGGCGCTCATCGGCCTCGCGAGCAACCATAGGGCCTTGGCTGACAGCAGGGCGCGGCGCTGCAGCCGCGACCGGTTTGCTCGCCGCCACGGCTTCGACTTTGGGGGCCGCGACAGGGGCTTCTTTAACGACAGCAGCCGCAGGCTGGGCAGACTCTTTAACGTTGCCCGCGCCTTCGACTTCAATGCTGATCAGGATGCTGCCAACGGCCATGACTTCGCCCGGCACACCGCCCAGCGCAATCACTTTGCCGTGAACAGGCGATGGAATATCGACCATCGCCTTATCAGTCATGACATCCGCCAGTACCTGATCTTCAACGACCAGGTCACCGACCTTGACGTGCCACACCGACAACTCAACTTCTGCAATGCCTTCGCCAATGTCCGGCATTTTGATAACGTGCGTGCCCATTCAGACCTCCATAACCCGATGCAAAGCCGCGCCCACACGGGTCGGGCCAGGGAAATACGCCCACTCTTGCGCGTGCGGATAAGGGGTGTCCCAACCGGTGACGCGTTCGATAGGCGCTTCCAGGTAATGGAAGCAATGCTCTTGCACCAACGCGGCCAGTTCAGCGCCGAAACCGCAGGTACGGGTCGCTTCGTGAACGATGACGCAACGGCCGGTTTTCTTCACGGACTTGACGATGGTTTCCAGGTCCAGCGGCCACAGGCTGCGCAGGTCGATGACTTCAGCGTCGATCCCGGTTTCTTCAGCGGCCACTTGCGACACATACACCGTGGTGCCGTAAGTCAGGATGGTCACGTCTTTGCCCGGACGGGCAATGGCTGCGACGTCCAGCGGCACGGTGTAATAGCCGTCAGGCACTTGTGCCGAAGGGTGTTTCGACCACGGAGTTACCGGGCGGTCGTGGTGACCGTCGAACGGGCCGTTGTACAGGCGTTTCGGCTCGAGGAAGATCACCGGGTCATCGTTTTCGATGGAGGCGATCAGCAAGCCCTTGGCGTCATACGGGTTGGAGGGCATGACGGTGCGCAAGCCGCAGACCTGAGTAAACATCGCTTCGATGCTCTGGCTGTGGGTCTGGCCGCCGTAGATGCCGCCGCCACAAGGCATGCGCAGGGTCATCGGTGCGGTGAATTCGCCCGCCGAGCGGTAGCGCAAGCGGGCGGCTTCGGAAATGATCTGGTCCGAAGCCGGGTAAACGTAATCGGCGAACTGAATCTCAGCCACTGGCCGCAGACCGTAGGCACCCATGCCCACCGCGACGCCGACGATGCCGCTTTCGGATATCGGTGCGTCGAACACCCGGGAGGTGCCGTACTTGGTCTGCAGACCCTCGGTGCAACGGAACACGCCGCCGAAGTAGCCGACGTCCTGGCCGAAGACCACAACGTTGTCATCACGTTCAAGCATCACATCCATGGCCGAGCGCAGGGCCTGGATCATGGTCATGGTGGTCGTGGTCATGGCGGTTTCCAGCTCGATAGTAGTGTTGTGATCGTTCATGTCAGATCCCCAACTCTTGACGCTGGCGCTTCAAGTGCTCCGGCATCTCTTTATAGACATCTTCGAACATGGTCGCGGCGCTTGGAATCTGGCCACCGGCCAGGGTGCCGAATTTTTCGGCTTCTTTCTGCGCGGCGATCACTTCGGCTTCCAGTTCGGCGCTGACAGCGACGTGCTCCTCTTCGGACCACTGACCGATTTTCACCAGGTGCTGCTTGAGGCGCGCAATCGGGTCGCCTAACGGGAAGTAGCTCCAGTCGTCGGCAGGACGGTATTTGGAAGGATCATCGGAGGTGGAGTGCGGACCGGCACGGTAGGTGACCCACTCGAGCATGGTCGGGCCGAGGTTGCGGCGCGCACGTTCGGCGGCCCAGGCAGAAGCGGCGTAGACCGCGACGAAGTCGTTGCCATCGACCCGCAGGGAGGCAATCCCGCAGCCAACGCCACGACCGGCGAAGGTAGTGGCTTCACCCCCGGCAATGGCCTGGAAGGTGGAAATGGCCCATTGGTTGTTGACCACATTCAGGATCACTGGCGCGCGGTAAACGTGGGCGAAGGTGAGGGCGGTGTGGAAGTCGGATTCGGCGGTGGCGCCGTCGCCGATCCAGGCCGAGGCGATTTTGGTGTCGCCCTTGATCGCCGAGGCCATGCCCCAGCCCACGCCCTGTACGAATTGAGTGGCGAGGTTGCCGGAAATGGTGAAGAACCCGTGATCGCGTACCGAATACATGATCGGCAGCTGGCGGCCCTTGAGGGGATCGCGTTCGTTGGAGAGCAGTTGGCAGATCAGGTCTACCAGAGGCACTTCCCGCGCCATCAGAATGCTCTGCTGGCGATAGGTCGGGAAGCACATGTCGTCAATGTTCAAGGCCAGGGCCTGGGCGCTGCCGATGGCTTCTTCGCCAAGGCTTTGCATGTAGAACGACATTTTTTTCTGACGCTGGGCGACCACCATGCGGTTGTCGAAGATGCGCGTCTTGAGCATGGCACGCATGCCTTTGCGCAGGATCTCGACCGGAACCCCTTCAGCCCATGGGCCGAGGGCGTTGCCTTCGTCATCGAGTACGCGAATCAAGCCCTTGGCCAGGTCGGCCGTGTCGGCAGGTTCAACGTCAATAGGGGGTTTGCGCACCGTACCGGCGTCTGTCAGACGCAGGTAGGAGAAGTCGGTTTTGCACCCTGGACGGCCCGAAGGTTCGGGAACGTGCAGGCGCAGCGGTTCATACGCTTGGTTCATGGCTTCTACGCTCGATCTTGTGAATTTCTTGTAGTGAGCTGACCGTCTTTCTTCTGTGGAAGAAATCTTGTCCTACAACAATCATAGGCCGGCGCAAGAAGAATATTTCTCTCTGTTTCGTTGCGCTTGAGATCATTTGAGGATAAAAAATCTGCATAAACATAAAAAACAGGTGATTTTGTCTCATGCGCAAACTGGACCGTACCGATATCGGCATTCTCAACAGCCTTCAGGAGAATGCACGCATCACCAACGCCGACCTCGCCCGCTCGGTCAACCTGTCCCCGACCCCATGCTTCAATCGGGTCAAGGCCATGGAGGAATTGGGGCTCATTCGCGAGCAAGTGACGCTGCTGGATGCCGAGCTGCTGGGGTTGCACGTCAACGTGTTTATCCACGTCAGCCTGGAGAAACAGGTGGAAGAGGCACTGCAGCATTTCGAAGAGGCGATTTCGGATCGCCCGGAGGTGATGGAGTGTTACTTGATGGCGGGCGATCCGGATTATCTGATTCGGGTGCTGGTGCCGACCATTCAGTCGCTGGAACGCTTCATGATGGATTTTTTGACCAAGGTGCCTGGGGTGGCGAACATCCGCTCGAGCTTTGCGCTCAAGCAGGTGCGCTACAAGACGGCGCTGCCATTGCCGGCCAACGGCTTGACCCTGACGAGCTGAAGATCCAGAGATCGCAGCCTGCGGCAGCTCCTACGCGGATCGCCTGCAACCGTAATTCCACGGCTGTACTCGTCCCCTGTAGGAGCTGGCGAAGCCTGCGATCTTTTGACTTTAAAATTTGTTAACCGGAATCTTCAAGTAAGTCACGCCATTACTTTCTGCCGGCGGCAAATTCCCCGCCCGCACATTCACCTGAATCGCCGGCAGCAACAGGTTCGGCATGCCCAAACCCGCATCCCGCTGGTTGCGCATGGCAACAAAAGCGGCTTCATCGATGCCGTCACGCACATGGATATTGCTTTTGCGCTGCTCGCCGACCGTGGTCATGCACTGGGGCTCGCGGCCCTCGGGCGGGTAGTCGTGGCACACGTACAGGCTGACGCTGGCCGGGAATGCCAGCAGTTTGCGGATCGAGGTAAACATCTGATGGGCATCGCCACCGGGAAAGTCGCAGCGGGCAGTGCCGACATCCGGCATGAACAGCGTGTCGCCCACCAGAATCATCGTGCTATCGACCAGGTAGGCCATGTCCGCTGGAGTATGCCCGGGCACATGCAAGGCCTTGGCCTTGAGATTGCCGATCATGAAGGATTCGTCCGCCGCGAACAGATGGTCGAACTGAGAACCATCGACACGAAACGCCGGCTCCAGATTGAACAGGCTTTTGAATACGTCCTGAACCTTACTGATGGTCTGCCCGATGGCGATCTTGCCGCCCAGTTCCCGACGCAAATAGAACGCGGCAGACAGGTGATCGGCGTGCGCATGGGTCTCCAGCAACCACTGCACCTGCAGCTGATGATCGCGCACAAAAGCCACGATCCGGTCGGCCTGCACGGTACGGGTCCGACCGGCCGCCGCGTCATAATCCAGCACGGGGTCGACGATGGCGCAGGCACTGCCATCGTGTTCGTAAATCACGTAGCTGTAGGTCGATGAGGCGGGGTCTAGAAAAGCTTCAATCTGGGCAGGCATGATGGCCGCTTCTTCGTGGGACAGCTGTTGAGCGTAGAGTCATTTGCACCGGCTTGACCAGCCCTGGTCAATTCAGTGAAGGAAAAAAGCCGTGAGGGCTCTATCCTGTAAACCAATCGATACCGGGCGTTCCCGGCTTTTCATGGATCTCGGGTTTTTATGTTGCTGGCTAGTTTCTTTGGTGTGGTGATGGGGCTGGTGCTTGGATTGACCGGGGCCGGAGGTGGGATTCTTGCGGTGCCCGCGCTCGTGCTGGGCATGGGCCTGACGATGACGCAAGCCGCCCCCGTTGCGTTGTTCGCAGTGGGCAGCGCAGCGGCAGTGGGCGCCATCGACGGTCTGCGTCATGGACTGGTGCGCTATCGCGCGGCGCTGTTGATTGCATTGCTGGGCGCACTGTTTTCGCCACTCGGCATCTTCTTCGCCCATCAGTTGCCGGAAACAATCCTGATGATCCTGTTCAGCCTGCTGATGATCATGGTCGCCTGGCGCATGCTGCGCCGCGAGCGCCACCAAGAAGGACCGAGCGACCACGGCCACGCCAACTGGGGCCAGAAAAACTGCATGCTCGACCAGCAGACCGGGCGTTTCTCCTGGACCGCCAAATGCACCGCGACCCTGGCGGCGTTGGGCGCGGTGACGGGTGTCGTCTCCGGGCTGCTCGGCGTCGGGGGCGGGTTTCTGATAGTCCCGGCGTTCAAGCAATTGACCGACGTGCAGATGCGCGGAATCGTCGCGACCTCCTTAATGGTGATCAGCCTGATCTCGGCCATCGGGGTGATTGGCGCATTCCACGCCGGCGTCCGGATCGACGCCAGCGGCGGAGCATTCATTGCCGCCAGCATTGTCGGCATGATCATCGGTCGACGCCTCTGCGCGCGAGTCCCGGCCAGAGCCTTGCAGGTCGGTTTCGCCAGTCTGTGTGTACTGATTGCGGCCTGCATGTTGTACCGGGCGAGCGTCTGACAGTCTTACACCCTTGGTCCCGGGCCCTGTCGCGGCCCGGTCTTACACCGAACTTGCCGCGCCGCACCCGCCAACCCAAAGCACTTCATAAACGCCTCCAAGGCAGCGTATGACGCCGCCGGTCAGCTTTCGATAATCGCCTCCGACATCCAGTCCACGTTGCGGAGCGCGTCATGCACAACAATAAGAATTTCAAGCATCGTTACTTGCCTGCCTTGATTGCCAGCCTGTCGACCCTGGGTTTGGCCCCGATGGCCGAGGCCGAGATCATGCTGTACGACAAGGACCAGACGACCTTTTCCACGGACGGCTACATCAACGCCTTCTACGTGAACAGTGACGTCGACCGCGCCGGCGACCAATACGACCGTCGACAGTCGCGGGTGAAGATGGGGTTCCTGCCCAACTACCTGGGCTTCAACATGGGCAAGCAGGTCGATGACTTGAAGCTCGGCGCGCGTGCTTCATTCTGGGTGACCATCAACGACAGCGAGACCAACGGCACCGACACCGCCATCGACGTGCGGCAGTTCTACGGCACGGTGGCCAACCCCGAGTGGGGCGAAGTGCTGATCGGCAAGGACTTCGGTCTGTTTGCGCGCTCCAACATTCTGCTGGATGAACTGCTCGCCGGTTATGGCCAGGTCAGCGATACGCTCGGCCTGGTGGATGGCGGCGGCGTGTCCTTCGGCAACATCGGCACCGGTTATCCGTACCCGTTTCCCACCTCACAGATCACCTACCGCACGCCGGTGATGGAGGGCTTGCGGGTGGCGGTGGGGATCATGGACCCGGTCGACACCAACGACAGCAGCCCGACCGGCAAGGCCTACCAGGAAAACCCGCGCACCGAGAGTGAGATCACCTACCAGTTCGATCTCGCCGGGGCGAAGATTTATAGCTGGGTCAACGGCAGCTACCAGACCTCGGACAATACCGATGCAAGCGTCGAGTCCGTGACTTCCAAAGGAGTTGGCTACGGCGTGCAGGCGAAGATGGGCGGTTTGTCGCTCACCGGTTCGGGTTTCCAGGCGAAGGGCATCAACCCGTTCTACACCAACAACGCTGGCGAACCGACGCTGCGCAACATCGACAGCGACGGCTATTTGCTGCAGGGCTCGTACAAGCTGGGCAAGAACCGCCTGGCCTTGTCCTACGGCAAGACCAAGGACGACGGCAACGGCGCGGTCGGCAGCGGCGCAGACTACGAAACCCGGGGCGTCGCGCTGTTTCATGACGTCAACGACAACCTCAAACTGGTCGCCGAGTACAACCAGTTCGAAATCAACGGCCACGACACCGATGCGCAGAATGAAGACACCGATACGTTCGCGGTGGGGGCGGTGCTGACCTGGTAACGCCCAAACAACACAGGCCCCTGTAGCAGCTGCCGAGCCTGCGAGGCTGCGTCCGGCTGCGAAGCAGTCGTAAAACCAGCCAATGTGGTGTGTCAGATAACCCTCGCGCGCAGGGTTTACGACTGCTTCGCAGCCGGACGCAGCCTCGCAGGCTCGGCAGCTGCTACAGGGACGGTGCGACGGTGCGACGGTGCGACGGTGCGACGGTGCGACGGTGCGGAGGGGCTTGTTCTCATCCCATCGAAGTGCCTACCCGCTACCCAAGTAGCATAGGTCGCGCTACCCGGCCTTCGTACACTCGAACCTCATACACGCGCACCTGCGGGAGGCGACAATGCAGCAGGTCGGGAATGAAGGTGTGGTCAGTGCGATGTCTCAGGCCACCGATGCGCAGCAAGTTGCCCAGGAGCTGGCGCGACAGCTGTTGCACCCGCATTTGGGCTTCGTGCTGTTTTTCTGTTCCGCCGAGTACGACCTCCAGGCGCTGGGGCAGGCATTGCAACAAAGCTTCGGCGGCATTCGCCTGGTGGGTTGCACCAGTGCCGGGGAAATCACGCCGCTGGGCTACGGGCGCAATTGCGTCACGGCGGTGGGTTTCGATCATCGGCATTTTTCCATCGACGCCGAACTGATCGACGAAATGGAGCGCTTCAGCCTGATCGACGCGCAGCAGATGGTCGAACGGCTGGTCAGCGGCTGTCGCAGCAACACCCTGGCGCCGATCAAGGGCAACAGCTTCGCCCTGACCTTGCTCGACGGCTTGTCCAGCCGCGAAGAAATGGTCCTCGGCGCCCTGAGTGCAGCGTTGGGCGACATCCCGCATTTCGGTGGTTCGGCCGGTGACGACAACTACCTGACCCACACCCACGTCTACTTCGGGGGCGAATTTCACAGCGGTGCAGCGGTGGTGGTGCTGGTCAACACCTGGCTGGACTTTGAAGTCTTCACCACCCACCACATTTTGCCCCGAGCCGAAAAACTCGTGGTGACAGGGGCCGACAGTGCGTCCCGTCGGGTCTTCGAGCTCAACGCCGAACCCGCCGCCGAGGAGTACGCACGGCACATCGGTGTCCCCGTCGCCGAACTGGATCATCGGGTGTTTGCGGCGCACCCGTTGGCGGTGCGGATCAACGATCAGTACTACGTACGGGCGATCCAGCAGGTTCATCCAGACCTGAGCCTGAGTTTTTACTGCGCGGTGGAAAACGGCATCGTCCTCACCGTCATGGCGCCGGGGCCGATGCTGCCCAACCTGCAAAACCTGTTCGAAGGCTTGCACGAGCGACTCGGTGATCTGCTACTGACCCTCGGTTGCGATTGTTTTCTACGGCGCATGGAACTGGAAAACAGCGGCAGTCTGGAGCACGTCGGTGCGTTTTTGCGCGACCAGCGGGTGATGGGTTTCAACACCTACGGAGAACAGTTCAATGGCATGCACATCAACCAGACCTTCACCGGCGTTGCCATTGCCCGGGGCCGATCCCCTGGACACCGTTGAGCTCCAGGCCCAACTCGCCAGCCTGCAACGTGAAAATCACAAACTCCAGCGCATCAACAGTGCGCTGATCGAGCGCATCGAATCGGGCGCCACCCGCGGCAATGACCCCTACGCGGCGTTCCAGCATTCGGTGGTGCTCGCCGAACAGGTGCGCGAGCGCACCGATGCGTTGAACCAGGCCATGGCCGAACTCAAGTCCGGCAATCACCTGCTCAGCGAAGCGCGGCTGCGGGCGGAGACGGCCCATCAGCATTTGATCGACGCCATCGAAAGCATTTCCGACGCGTTTGTGTTGTTCGATGCCGATCAGCGAATCGTCTTGTTCAACAGCCGCTTCAAGGCGTTCTGGGGCAACAGCCGGGTGCGCATCAATGCCGGCATGCGTCTGGCCGAAGTCAAACGCTTGATGAGTGCCACCGGCTTGTTCACCGAAGAGCCTCGCGGGCATGCCGACGAAAACCTGCTCTATCGCCTGCAAGACGGGCGCTGGCTGCAAGTCAGTGAACGGCCGACCCAGGAGGGTGGACGGGTGATCCTGTTCACTGACATTACCGACGTCAAACTCAGCGAAACGATGCGCCGCGAACAAGCCGTGGCGCAGAAATCCCACTTGCTGCAACGGGCAGTCGACAACCTGTCCCAGGGCGTGGCAATGGTCAACGCTGACGGCGTGCTGGAACTGTGGAACCGGCGGTTCCTTGAGCTCAGCGGCCTGGCGCCAGTGGCCGCCCACCGCCCATTTGCCGAGGTGATCGCCGACAGCGAATTGCACCTGCTGACACCGGCCAGTCGCGACGTCAACGGCCGCCCGGTGCAGGAGTGCGAGCAGCGTCTTTACGATGGCCGGGTGCTGGAAATTCGCACCCATCCATTGCCCACCGGGGGCTTCGTCAACACCTTCACCGACATCACCGAGCGCTATCAGCACGCCGAAGCGCTGAGCGAAAGCGAGCGCTGGATTCGCCTGATCACCGACCATGTACCGGCATTGATCGCCTACCTGAATGCCGACCTGGTCTATGAATTCACCAATAAAGTCTACGAACAGTGGTACTGCTGGCCACGGGGCGTGATGCTCGGCCAGAGCCTGCGCGAAGTGCACAGCGAGCAGCATTACCAACGCCTGGAAGCCTACGTCGCCAGGGCGCTGGCGGGTGAAAGCGTGACGTTCGAATTCGCCGAAACCAACATCAACAATCAGGAGCGCTACATGCTGCGCTCCTACGTGCCCAATCGCCTGGCCACCGGAGAGGTGGTGGGGATTTTCGTGTTGATCCGTGATATCACCGAGCGCCGTCGCACCGCCGAGGCATTGCATCAGGCGTATCAGAATCTCGAGCTTCGGGTGCGGGAACGTACGGCGGAACTGACCACCCTCAACGACCAGCTGCTGAGGGAAATCGACGAGCGCCGGCGGGTCGAGTCGCGTTTGCGCGAAGCGAAACTGGAAGCCGAGCAGGCCAACCTGTCAAAGACCAAGTTTCTCGCCGCCGTCAGCCACGACCTGCTGCAACCGCTGAACGCGGCGCGGCTGTTTACCAGTGCATTGCTGGAGCGCCGGGAGCCGATGGCCAACGAAATCCTGGTGCGCAACGTCAGCAACTCGCTTGAGGACGTGGAAAACCTGTTGGGCACACTGGTGGACATTTCAAAGCTCGATGCCGGGGTGATCAAAGCCGACATTGCGCCGTTCGCCCTCAGCGAGCTGCTGGATAACCTGGCCGCCGAATACACCCAGGTCGCCCTCAGCGAGGGGCTGGAACTGCATTTCATTGGCTGCTCGGCGCTGGTGCGCAGCGACATCCAGTTGCTCGCCAGGATCTTGCGCAACCTGCTGAGCAACGCCATTCGCTACACCTACAGCGGGCGAGTGGTGCTGGGCTGCCGACGTCATCACCAGCGCCTGTCGATCGAGGTGTGGGACAGCGGGATGGGCATTGCGGAAAATCGGCTGGAAGAGATTTTTCAGGAGTTCAAGCGCGGTGACGTGCAACGGCCGGATCAGGACCGTGGCCTGGGTTTGGGCCTGGCGATCGTGGAAAAAATTGCCGGGATTCTCGGGCATCGCATCCACGTGCGCTCGTGGCCGGGCAGGGGCTCGATGTTTTCCGTCGAGGTGCCGCTGAGCGCCACCGCGCCAAAGGCGCTGCCCGGTCTGTTGATGAGTGAGCCGATGCTGGAGCGTCTGCGCGGGGCACGTGTGTGGGTGCTGGATAACGACGCGGCCATTTGCGCCGGCATGCGCACGTTACTGGAGGGCTGGGGCTGTGTGGTGGTGACGGCGTTGTCGGAACAGGACCTGGCACGCCAGGTGGACAACTACCATGCCCAGGCGGATTTGCTGATTGCCGACTATCACCTGGATGACGACCAGAACGGCGTCGACGCCGTGGCCCGCATCAATGCCCGACGGGCCAGCGCGATACCGGCAATGATGATCACCGCCAACTACAGCAACGAGCTGAAACTGCAGATCCGTGAACTGGGCCATACGCTGATGCACAAACCGGTCCGGCCGATGAAGCTGAAGACGGCGATGAGTCATTTGCTCGGCAGGCCTTAAGTTCTGCGGTGCTTTGGCCGGCGTCATCGCTAGCAGGCTAGCTCCCACACTGGATCTTGGTCGTGCACAAACTCTGCGTTCAATGCCGATCAATGTGGGGAGAGGGCGATGAGTCATTTGTTCTGCGAAAACCGATAACCTGTGGCGAGGGAGCTTGCTCCCGCTCGGCTGCGAAGCAGTCGTAAACCCTGACAACTTGGTTTTCCTGATACACCGCATTGACTGAATTCACGACTGCTTCGCAGCCGAGCGGGAGCAAGCTCCCTCGCCACAGGGTTGGTATCGGAGCCGGAGGACGCGCTCAACGTCGCAGATAAGACCCGAAATCAATATCCCCCGCACTCAGAATCGCCTGTACCCGGTTGTGCACATTGAGTTTGCGCAGGATCGCCGAGACGTGGGCCTTGACCGTGGTTTCGGCGATTTCCAGGGTGTAGGCGATCTGTTTGTTCGATTCGCCCTTGGTCATGCGCTCCAGCACCAGCAGCTGCTTGCGGGTCAACGCCTGCAGCAGTTCCGGCGCAAAGCTCGGGTTGTCGTTCATCCGGCGGTGCGTACCGCTTTTCTGCGTGCGGATGATGTCCGGCGGCAGGTAGACGTTGCCATTGAGGATTTGCTGGATGGCTTCGGTCATCTGCACCCGCGGCGAGGATTTGGTGATGAATCCTACGGCGCCATAGGTGATGGCTTGCAGCACGATCTGTTTGTCCTGCTCGGCCGAGACGATCACCACGGGAATGGTCGGAGCCTCGTTGCGCAGGTTGATCAGGCCGTTGAGGCCGTGCATGCCGGGCATGTTCAGGTCGAGCAGGATCAGGTCCAGGTCATCGTGATCCTGGGTCAGCAGCAGAGCGCTGTCCAGGTCGGCAGTTTCCATCACTTCGCTGCCGGGAAATCCGTCGCTGATGACGTTATGAATGGCTTCGCGAAACAGCGGGTGATCGTCGGCAATCAGAATTTTGTACATGGCCTTTCACCTCATTATTTTCATTATGGTGTGGCAACAACACGCAAGCGTAAAGGTCAGGGAAAGGGTTCGGGCTGGGCGGCCATCACGGGCAGGTTAGCCGCTTGCCAGGCATCCAGGCCGTCGCGGTACCAATACAGTGTCTTATAGCCCATTGCGGCGGCGCGTTTTACCGCGTTCCAGCTCAGCCAGCAATCGGAGCGGCAATAGAAGACCAGCGGTTGCGCCAGATCGCCTGCGGTCAGTGCCGTCAGGTGACGCGCGAAATAGCCCGCCCACTCGGCGCTCAAGTCGCCGTCGCCGGTGTTCGCCAGCCAGTGGCTACCGGGTACATTTTCGTGGGGCTGATCTTCGATAAAACGCCCCTGCAGCCATTGGCGGCGGTAGACGTCGATCAATACCGGGCGAGGGGTTTGCTTGAGCAATGCTTGCAGGGCCGTGGTGTCAATGATGGCGGCGCCATCCAGTTGATTCGGTGTCGGGCTGCGGTAAAGCGCGATGCGATAACCGTCGGAGGAGAACAGCGCCGTTTCGGCGTGTGCAACGCCCAGCAGCAGGCTCAGGGACAGCGCGGCAAGAGTGGGACGCAGAAGGCAACGTCGGGCACGCAGCATGGGGTTCAATCCTTATAGTTATGAACCCATTACATGCCAGTTGCGGTGCGTTGGGAATGCGACGATAGACAGGTAAACCGGTACTAAAGTAGTAAATGCCCGAACTCTCCCTCCCTGTTGATAGGACTGTAGGAGCTGTGTAGGAGCTGTCGAGTGAAACGAGGCTGCGATCTTTTGACGTTGGCTTTTAAAAGCAAGATCAAAAGATCGCAGCCTCGTTTCACTCGACAGCTCCTACAGTCGTACCGTCCTACTGTGTGGGGTCAGGTGGCTTTCCGCAACGCCGCATGTTGCGGGTTGAAGGTGAGGACCGCGAGCAGGACGAACACCAGGGTCAATCCTGCGCACACGCCCATGGCCAGCGTATTGAACCGTTCATACAACGCAAACCGCACCAGCTCCACCGCATGGGTGAACGGATTGAACGCACACAACCAGTACAACCACTCGCTCGAGTCACGCATTTTCCACAGCGGGTACAACGCCGACGACAGGAAAAACAGCGGGAAAATCACAAAATTCATCACCCCGGCAAAGTTCTCCAGCTGGCGGATGGCGTTCGACAGCAACAGCCCCAGCGCACTGAGCATCAGGGCCACCAGCAACAGCGCCGGCAAGGCAACCAACAAGCCCATGGGCGGCGGTTGCACGCCATACGCCCAGGCGATGGCCAGGAAGGCATACACCTGCAGCAGCGAAATCAGCGACGTCGCCAGCAGTTTGCTGCAGAGCAAAAACGTCCGGGGCAGGGGGCTGGTCAGCAGCACGCGCATGCTGCCCATTTCCCGGTCATAGACCATCGACAGCGAACCCTGCATGCCGTTGAACAGCAGAATCATGCAAGCGAGCCCCGGGATGATGTACACCTCGTAGGGAATGTAGGTGTCGTAGGGCTCGATGATCGCGATCCCCAATGCGGCACGAAAACCGGCGGCGAACACCAGCAACCACAGCAACGGTCGCACCAATGCACTGAGGAACCGCGTTCGTTGCAGCACGAAGCGCAACCACTCACGCAGCACGATGCCGCTGAAACACTGCCAGTAAGCATTCATCGAACGGCGGCTCCTGAAGGTGAAGATGTGGTGAGGCGCGCGAAGGCTGAACCGAGATCGCCGCCATGTTCCAGGCTCAAGGCATCGGCCTGGCCGCTGGCGACCAATCGCCCTTGATGAAGGATCAGCAAGTCATCGCTGGGCTGCACTTCGTCGAGCAAGTGCGTGGTCCAGAGCACGCTGATGCGTTGCTCGCAACAAAGGCTGCGGATGTGTTGATTGAGTGCCAGGCGGCTGGCCGGGTCGAGGCCGACACTGGCTTCGTCGAGCAGCAACAGGCGCGGCTCATGCAGCAGGGCGCGGGCGATTTCCACCCGGCGGCGATGGCCGCCATTGAGCTCGCGCACCCGTTCGCGACGACGGTCGGTCAACGCCTGTCGCTCCAGTTCTGCGTCCACCCGCAGACTGGTCTGGCGCCGTGACAGGCCATGCAGCGCGGCGTGATAGCGCAGGTTCTGTTCAACGCTGAGGTCCAGGTCCAGGGTGCTTTGCTGGAACACCACGCCCAGCTGTTTGAGCGCCGGGCGCGGCGTATTGCGCAGTGAACAGCCGCCCACCAGAATCTCGCCCCGTTGCAGATCGTAAAGCCGCGTGAGCAGTGCAATCAGCGTCGATTTGCCCGCGCCGTTAGGCCCCAGCAGTGCCGCGAAACGCCCCGGCGCCAGGCTGAAACTCACCTGGCGCAACGCCTCCCGTGCACCGTAGGCAAAGCTCAGGTCGCTGACCTCCAGCGCGTTCATGGCGTGACCACCACGCCCCATGGATAACGCCCGACCTTGACCGACTTGGTCACCTTGAGGCTGTCGACATCAATCACCGACACATCGCCGCTGACGCCATTGGTGGCCAGCAATTGCTTCTGATCCGGGGTGAACGCCATCTGCCAGACGCGCTTGCCCACCAGCAGGTAATCAAGAATCTTGAAGGTCTTGGCGTCGATGACGGCCACATGGTTGGCCGGGCCGAGGGCAACGAAACCGTATTTGCCGTCGGCGCTCAGCTTGATACCCACCGGTTGCACCTTGTCCGGGTGCACACCCTTGATCTGGAAGGTCAGGGTCTTGAGGATCTGGCGAGTCGCGACATCCAGCACCGTGACCGTGCCACCGATCTCCGCCGAGGCCCACAACTGTGAGCCGTCCGGCGCGAACTCGACGAAACGCGGGCGTTGGTCCACCAGGGTGCTGTCCGCCAGCGTCTGGGTACTGGTATCGATCCAGTGCAGCATGTTCGTGGTTTCGCTGGTGTTGACGGCCCACTTGCCGTCCGGGCTGACTGCCATGCCTTCGGGTTCGACGCCGACATTGATCTGGCTCAGCACCTTGGAGGTTTCAGTGTCGATCACGGTGACCAGTGCATCGTCTTCGTTGGAGACGTACAGCCAGCGGTTGTTGGGGTGCAGGGCGAATTGCTCGGGGTCTTTGCCGGAAGGCAGCTCCTTGATGATCTTGCGCGTGGCCACGTCCATTACCTGGACCCGGTCCGAGTCGCTGGCGCAGATGTACAGCAGCTTGCTGTCGTGGGACAGCAACAGGCCACGGGGTCGTTGCCCGACGGGCAGGGTATCGGTGACTTGCAGGGTCTGCATGTCGATCAGGCTCAGGCTGTTGTCCTTCTCGTTGGAGACCCAGGCGGTGCTGGCCGCGGCGTGCCCGGCGGCGAGCAACAGGGCGCATGAAAGCAGGGTGCGGCGCATGGCGGATTCCTTATTGTTTTTGGAGGTTTGAATCAGGGAAAGCGGCAGCTGACCTCAGGCTTGTCGTAGCCGAGGCTGTCCATTTCGTTGAAGGGGTGCAGGAAACCGTCCTGGGGCGACGTGCTGACCAGTGCCCGGGGCTGCACGATCGGAATCGGTTGACGCAACTGGCCGTTCCATGGGCGATAACTGAGCTTGCGACCCTTGAAGCCGTCCAGCGGTAGTTGATCGCTGATTTCCAACGTACGGATCGCCATCGGATCGGCCTGACGCAGTTTGCTCACGGCGCTGGCGATGCTGCGCACGGCGATCCAGGCGGCGAAATCGCCGTCATTCATCCAGCGTCCGGCCAGGGCTTCAAAGCGTTTCTGCAACTGCGCGGCGCCATAGGTTTCCACGGTCTTGTGCCAACCCACCGGGGTCAAGCCCTGTGTGCCGGCGACTGGGCGCGGAAACCATGTCTGGTAGGGCACGTACTCGCCAAAGTCACCGCGCTCATCGGCCACCAGCACTACGTCGTACTCGGCGGTCTGGGTGAACAGCGGCATATCGGCCTGGGCGCTGCGGCGTTGATCGTTATCGAAACTCCAGGCTTTCTCCGCCACCAATTTCAGGCCGAAACGCTTGGCCGCGCGTCGCAGGGCGGCGGCGTAGGCTTGATCATCGGCGGTCGGGCCGACGATCAGCAGCGCTCGCTGCCATTTGCGCACCACCAGAAATTGCGCCAGCGCATCGGCCAGCATCGCCCGGCTCGGCAGGCTGTGCAGCACGTTTGGCAGGCAATCGGTGGTGCGTAACGTGTCATCGGCGCTACCGGCGTTGAACAGCAAGCTGTCGGGCAGGGCGGCACTGAGTTGGCGCAGGGTGTCGACCGGGGCATTCACCACGAACAGCCTGACACCCTGTTCGTGCTGAACCCTGGCAGCGTCGATCAGGGCCTGGGGATGGTCGACGCTGGCGCTGAGCAGGCTGTAATGCTGATTGAGAAAACGTCCGGTGCTGTTGCTGTCGGTGATCGCCAGCTCGGCACCGCGCAGTCCGGCATCGGCGGGCTCGGGGATGACATTCGACAGCAGCGGTCCAGGGTCGGGGCGGTAACCCAGGTAGCCGATCTGCACCTGCAACGGCGCATCGGCCGCCTGACTTTGGGTCGCCAGCCCGGCGGCGCAAGCGATCGCCAGCAGGTAGAACAGGGCGTAAGGGGCAAGCTGGCGCATAGGACACTCCATTCCGGGTAGCGCCAGCATAGGAACCCGGTGGGTGATAGGAAATATGCAGAAAGTACCAGTCAGCCAGTACCAAGGTAGTAACTTGCCCTGGGCGGCGCCGACTTAGGATGGAAAGAAGGATGGACAGCAGCACCGTCAACAACGGCCATTACTCAAAGGAGATCGACCATGCGTATTCTCAAAGCGCTGCTCCTGCCGTTTCTGTTGATCCTGAGTCTGATCGGCGTCGACAAACTCCACGGCCCGCGTCTCGCGCCGTTGGCGGTCATGCCAGCGATACAGGGGCGCTAGGGATGTCGGCCCTGTGGCGGATCAACCTGTGGGTGTGCGGATTTTTCGCCTTGGTCACGCTGGCCTGCATGGGCTTGCTGGTGCATCAGGCGTTGGCGGATGTGGAGCGCGAGTTGCAATCCGCCGAAGCGGTGGTCGGGTACCTGAGTGAAACCGCCGAGCGCGACCCGGCCAGCCTGCAGCCCAGGCTGACGCGCAGCTTGCGTCATG
>NZ_WFGV02000068.1 GCF_010095445.2 Pseudomonas sp. TNT3 | reverse complement strand
ATTCATCTCGCATTACAACTATCGCCGTTGCCACTCCGCCTCGAACCACTTGCCGCCTGCGCTGTTCGAGCAACAGGCGGCTTAATCCTCCTACGGGATGGTTTAAAAAAACTGAACCACTACACCGAAGGCTGCGATCTTTTGATCTTTCTGGCAGGCAATAAAAATCCCCCGGGCTGAAAAGCGGCGGGGAATTTTTTATGCCTGAAGACTTAGCGCTGATGCACCAGCGCACCCGCCGCATAGGTCTGCAGCACCGTCCGGTCATCGCCCAGCGTCATCAGTACAAACAACGTCTCGGCAATGTTGTTGGCCTGCTTCAAGCGATAGCTGAGCAGCGGCGTAGCGTTGTAATCCAGCACCAGGAAATCCGCGTCGGTGCCCGGCAGCAACGTGCCGATCTTGTCTTCCAGACGCAGCGCACGGGCACCGCCCAGGGTCGCCAGGTACAGGGATTTGAACGGGCTCAGTCGTGCGCCTTGCAGCTGCATGACTTTGTACGCTTCGTTCAAGGTTTGTAGCAGGGAGAAACTGGTACCGCCGCCGACGTCCGTCCCCAAACCGACATTCAGTTTGTGCTTCTCGGCCATCGGCAGATTGAACAGGCCGCTGCCGAGGAAGAAGTTCGAGGTCGGGCAGAAAGCAATGGCCGAACCGGTTTCTGCCAGTCGCGCGCACTCGTCGTCGCACAGGTGCACACCGTGGGCGAAGACCGAGCGCTCGCCGAGCAATTGGTAGTGATCGTAGACGTCCAGATAGCCTTTGCGCTCAGGGAACAGTTCCTTGACCCACTCGATTTCCTTGAGGTTTTCGCTGATGTGGGTCTGCATGTACAGATCTGGATACTCGCTGAGCAACTGCCCGGCGAGGGTCAATTGTTCCGGCGTACTGGTCGGGGCAAAACGCGGCGTGACCGCGTAGTGCAAGCGGCCCTTGCCGTGCCAGCGTTCGATCAATGCCTTGCTTTCCACGTAGCTGGATTCAGCGGTGTCGGTCAGGTAGTCCGGCGCGTTGCGGTCCATCATCACTTTGCCGGCGATCATGCGCAGGTCCAACTGCTCGGCAGCTTCGAAGAACGAGTTCACTGATTGCGGGTGCACGCTGCCAAATACCAGTGCCGTGGTGGTGCCGTTGCGCAGCAATTCCTTGATGAAAATGTCCGCGACTTCGTCAGCGTGAGCCTTGTCGGCGAACTGGCTTTCGCACGGGAACGTGTAGGTGTTGAGCCAGTCCAGCAGTTGCTCGCCGTAGGCACCGACCATGCCGGTTTGCGGCAGGTGAATGTGGGTGTCGATGAAGCCCGGGGTAATCAGGGCGTCCTGATAGTGGGTGATGTCGATATCGGCAGGCAGGGTCGGCAGCAATTCGCTGGCGTGGCCTATGGCGCTGATCTGGCCGTTATCGACCACCAGCAAGCCGTCCTCGAAATACTCGTAGGAGGCTTCGATGCCCACTTCGGCGGGATCGGCGATGCTGTGCAGGATGGCGGCGCGGTAGGCTTTTCGAGTCAGAGGCATTGTCGTTCTCAATTCGTGGCTTTCAGGTTTGAAGCGTGGCTGCGACGTGAAGCGGGCAGCAGCTTGGCAATCGGTTCGGCGCTGGACGTTTGCTGGCCGAAATTGGCGTTGTAGGTGGCGATGATTTCGCCGGCGATGGAGATGGCGATTTCCACAGGCAACTTGCCTTTGACGTCGCCGATGCCCATCGGGCAGCGCATGCGTTGCAGCACGGCGCTGTCGAAACCGCGATCACGCAGGCGATGTTCGAACTTCACCCGTTTGGTCTTCGAACCGATCAGGCCGAAGTAGGTGAAGTCGTTGCGCTTGAGGATTGCGGCGGTGAGTTCGAGGTCGAGCTGGTGATTATGGGTCATGACGATGCAGTAACTGCCGGCGGGCAAATCGTCGATTTCATCCACCGGTTCTTCGGCGACGATCTTGCGCACGCCGTGGGGCATCTGCTCAGGGAACTCCGCATCCCGCGAGTCGATCCAGCGCACGCGACAGGGCAGGCTCGCCAGCAGCGGCACCAGTGCACGGCCCACATGGCCGGCGCCGAACACGGCGATCTGCGCCTGGACCTGGCCCATGGGTTCAAACAGCAACACGGTCACGCCGCCACAGCATTGGCCCAGGCTGGCGCCGAGGCTGAAGCGCTCCAGGTGCGTGTCCTGCTTGCCACTGGCGAGCATTTCGCGGCCGATCTGCATGGCCTTGTATTCCAGGTGCCCGCCACCGATGGTGTCGAACGTCTGGTGGGCGCTGATGACCATCTTCGAGCCGGCATTGCGTGGCGTCGAGCCGAGCTCTTCGATGATGGTCACCAACACGCAGGGTTCACCGCGGTTTTGCAGGTCGGCGAGGGCGTCGATCCAGTTGTACATGTTTCACCTCGACATCTGTGTAGTCAGTTCGGGCCTCATCGCCAGCAGGCTGGCTCCCACCTTTGGATCTCTGTTAGCCACAGAATGTGTGCTCACTAAAAATCCACTGTGGGAGCTAGCCTGCTAGCGATTGGAGGCGACTCGGTCTTAAAGCGAAGCCAACTCCGGCTCTGCCTCAACCGCCTTCGCCACCTTCAACTGACGCATCTGCTCACAGCCCCACAACACCCGCTCCGGGGTCGCCGGCGCGTCGATGTGCGGTTGATGTTTGTAGTCGCCCAGACTTGCCACTGCATCCTTGATCGCACACCACGCCGCGATGCCGAGCATGAACGGTGGCTCGCCCACTGCTTTGGAGTGGAACACCGTGTCTTCCGGGTTCTTGCGGTTTTCCACCAGCTTCACCCGCAGGTCCAGCGGCATGTCCGCGACCGCCGGGATCTTGTAGCTGGCCGGGCCGTTGGTCATCAGTTTGCCCTTGTTGTTCCACACCAGCTCTTCCATGGTCAGCCAGCCCATGCCCTGGATGAAACCGCCCTCGACCTGACCGATGTCGATGGCCGGGTTCAGCGAGGCGCCGACGTCGTGAAGAATGTCGGTGCGCAGCATTTTGTACTCGCCGGTCAGGGTGTCGATGATCACTTCGCAACAGGCTGCGCCAAACGCAAAGTAATAGAACGGCCGACCTCGTGCCTGGCTGCGGTCATAGAAGATTTTCGGGGTCTTGTAGAAGCCGGTGCTCGACAACGAAACCTGCGCGAAATAGGCCTGTTGGATCAGCGCTTCGAAGGTCAGGATGTGATCGCGAACCCGCACGTGGCCGTTGTGGAATTCCACGTCCTCTTCGCTGACCTTGTATTGACGGGCAGCGAATTCGACCAGGCGTTTCTTGATAATTTCGGCGGCGTTCTGCGCGGCTTTGCCGTTCAGGTCAGCACCGCTGGAAGCTGCAGTCGGCGAGGTGTTCGGGACCTTGTCGGTGTTGGTGGCGGTGATTTGCACGCGGTCGATTTCGACTTGAAAGACCTCGGCCACGACTTGCGCAACCTTGATGTTCAAGCCCTGACCCATTTCGGTGCCGCCATGGTTCAGGTGGATGCTGCCGTCGGTGTAGATGTGGATCAGCGCACCGGCCTGGTTGAGGAAACTGGCAGTGAAGGAAATACCGAATTTCACCGGGGTCAGCGCCAGGCCTTTTTTCAGGATCGGGCTGTTGGCGTTGTAGCGGCGAATCGCTTCGCGACGCTCGGCATACTGGCTGCTTTCCTCCAGCTCGGCGGTCATTTCCTCGAGCATGTTGTGCTCAACGGTCTGGTAGTAATGGGTGACGTTGCGCTCGGTCTTGCCGTAGTAGTTGGCCTTGCGCACCGCCAGCGGATCGACGCCCAGATGGCGGGCAATCGCGTCCATCACTTCTTCAATGGCGACCATGCCTTGCGGACCGCCGAAGCCACGATAAGCCGTGTTCGAGGCGGTGTTGGTTTTGCAGCGGTGACCGTTGATGGTCGCATCGCCCAGGTAGTACGAGTTGTCGGCGTGGAACATCGCACGGTCGACAATCGAGGCCGACAGGTCTGGCGAGCAGCCGCAGTTGCCGGCCAGTTCCAGCGCAATCCCGTGCAGGCGACCGGTGCTGTCGAAGCCGACGTCATACTCGACGTAGAACGGGTGGCGCTTGCCGGTCATCAGCATGTCTTCGACACGCGGCAGGCGCATCTTGGTCGGCTGGCCAGTGAGGTGAGCGATCACGGCACAGAGGCACGCCGGGCTCGCCGCCTGGGTTTCCTTGCCGCCAAAACCACCGCCCATGCGACGCATGTCGACGACGATCTTGTTCATTGACACGTCCAGCACCTCAGCGACCAGCTTTTGCACTTCGGTGGGGTTCTGGGTCGAGCAGTAGACGATCATCCCGCCATCTTCAGTCGGCATCACCGAAGAGATCTGGGTTTCCAGGTAAAAATGCTCCTGGCCGCCAATGTGCAACGTGCCCTGAATACGATGTTCAGCGCTCGCCAATGCACTGGCCGAATCACCCCGCTGATGGGTATGGCTGTCGAGCACGAAGTGACGTTTGCGCAGGGCTTCGACGACATCCAGTACCGGTTCGAGGTCTTCGTATTCGATGATCGCAGCCATGGCGGCCTTGCGTGCGGTTTCCAGGTCTTTCGCGGCCACGGCGAGCACCGGTTGACCGACGAACTGCACGTCATCGATGGCCAGCAGCGGATCGCCGGGCAGCAACGGGCCGATGTCTTTCAGGCCCGGGACGTCTTCATGGGTGATTGCGATGCGCACGCCTTCGAAGGCGTAGCAGGGCGTGGTGTCGATGCTGATGATTTTCGCGTGGGCGCGGTCCGACAGCCGGGCGTAAACGTGCAGCTGGTTTGGAAATTCCAGGCGGTCGTCGATGTACTGCGCTTCACCGGAAACGTGCTTGGCGGCGCTGTCATGCTTGACGCTGCGGCCGACGCCACTGGTCAGGTCCTTGGCGAACAGTTCAGCCAGTTCGGCTTGGGTCTTCTCTACAGCGTGATGATTAGACATAAGCGGTCACCCGAGTCTCGATGTGCGGTGTTTGCAGTTCGATGAAGTATTTGCGCAGCAGGTTTTGCGCGCTGAGCAGGCGGTATTCCTTGCTGGCGCGGAAGTCCGACAGCGGCGTGAAGTCTTCACCCAGGGCGGCGCAGGCGCGTTCGACGGTGGCGTGGTTGAACGGTGAACCGAGCAAAACCGCCTCACAGCTTTTCGCGCGTTTCGGCGTGGCAGCCATGCCACCGAAGGCGACGCGGGCATCAGCGATCACGCCGTTTTCGATGCGCAGATTGAACGCAGCGCAGACCGCGGAAATGTCATCGTCCAGGCGCTTGGAAACCTTGTAGGCGCGGAACAGTTGTTCGACGCTGGCGCGGGGCACAATGATCTTTTCGATGAACTCGCTTTCCTGGCGCGCCGTGACCCGGTAATCGATGAAGTAATCTTCCAGCGCCATCGTGCGACGGGTTTCGCCTTTGCACAGAACGATCTGCGCGCCCAGGGCGATCAACAGGGGCGGCGAGTCACCAATCGGCGAGGCGTTACCGATGTTGCCGCCGAGCGTGCCCTGGTTGCGAATCTGCAAAGAGGCGAAGCGCTGCAGCAAATCGCCAAAGTCCGGGTATTCGGATTTCAACGCTTCGTAGCAATCGGAGAGGGCGGTCGCGGCGCCGATTTCCAGACGGTCGTCGAAGCGTTCGATGCGCTTCATTTCGGCGACGTTGCCGACGTAGATCATCACCGGCAAGGTGCGGTGGAATTGCGTGACTTCGAGCGCCAGGTCGGTACCGCCCGCCAGCAGGCGAGCTTGTGGGTATGCATCATAGAGGTCGGCCAGGTCGGCCACGGTCAGCGGCACCAGGCAGCGCTTGTCACCGCTGTTGAGTTCGCCGATGTCGGTGGGCGCGATGGCTTTCAGGCGGGCGATGGTGTCGGCTTCGCGGGCGTCGAATTGGTCCGGCTGTTTACCGCAGCAAGACTGCTCGGCGGCTTCCAGGATCGGGCGATACCCGGTGCAGCGACACAGGTTGCCTGCCAGGGCTTCGTGGGCTTTGTGCGAGTCTGGTTGGTCGCTGTTCTTTTGCAGCGCGAACAGTGACATCACGAAGCCTGGGGTGCAGAAGCCACACTGCGAACCATGGCACTCGACCATGGCTTTCTGCACGCTGTGCAGTTCGCCTTTGTGTTTGAGGTCTTCAACGCTGATCAGCTGTTTGCCGTGCAGCGACGACACAAAAGTCAGGCAAGAGTTGAGGCTGCGATAACGAATGTGCTCGCGGCCGTCGTCATCCGTTTGCAGCTCGCCAACCACCACGGTGCAGGCACCGCAGTCACCGCTGGCGCAGCCTTCTTTGGTGCCGGGTTTGCCCACATGGTCGCGCAGATAATTGAGCACGGTCAGGTTTGGGTCCAGGGCGTGCTCGCTACGGAGTTCCTGGTTAAGTAAAAACTGGATCACGGAAGGCCTCGCAGACTCATTATTGTTGTTAACCGCTTTGAACCGAATTTATCAGGTCTGACTTTTCGGTCAATGATTTTCTGACTTAAAGGTCAGGAAAAACCATTTTGGCGATCAACAACGCGTTCCATCAGTATTGACCCTCTCGGGATAGCCTGCTTTTTTGCGGGAATCGTGCCAAAAACCGCTGAGTGGGCACTCCGCCACAACCCCTCATGTGCGCTACACTGCGCCGCCTGTGCAGATCGAAAGAGTTTGAAGGACAATCATGACGTTCAAGGCGCCGGATAGCCTCGCCGAGCAAATTGCTCACCACCTCGCCGAACGCATCATTCGCGGTGAAATGAAGCCCGGGGAGCGGATCCAGGAACAAAAGGTCACGCTGGCCCTCAATGTCAGTCGCGGCTCGGTCCGTGAGGCCTTGTTGATCCTCGAGCGTCGCCACCTGATCGCGATCCTGCCGCGACGGGGCGCGCACGTGACCGAGTTGACGGCGCACAAGGTTCAGAGCCTGTGCACATTGATGAGCGAGCTTTATATCCTGCTCGGCAATGCAGTAGCTGCCGGCTGGAAAGTCCAGGCCGACATGGCGCCGTTCGTGCAGATCCAGCAGCGCCTGACCGACAGTTTCGAGCGCCAGGACATCCGCACCTTTGTGGATGACAGCTTCAATGTGATGCGCGCTGCGTATCCGTTCGCCAATAACCCGTATTTGCAGGAAACCGTCGAAAATCTGCAGCCGGCCATGAGCCGTGCGTATTTTCTCGCACTGGATCAGCGCAAGGCATCGATGAGCGAGTTCCTTGAGCTGTTCGAGCGCTTGCTCGCCGCCGTGCTGGCGCGTGACTTTGCGCAAATCCGTGAAGTGCTGACCGCCTATGGCCAACGCAGCTGCGATCTGGTGGTTTCCGCCCTGACGGACGCCTAAGCGTGCGGCTCAAGTGCATCAAGCTGGCGGGGTTCAAATCCTTCGTCGACCCGACCACGGTGAACTTCCCCAGTAACATGGCGGCGGTGGTCGGGCCCAATGGATGCGGCAAGTCGAACATCATCGACGCCGTTCGTTGGGTGATGGGCGAGAGCTCGGCCAAGAACCTGCGCGGCGAGTCGATGACCGACGTCATCTTCAACGGCTCCACCAGCCGCAAGCCCGTGAGCCAGGCGAGCATCGAACTGGTGTTCGACAACTCTGACGGCACGCTGCTGGGCGAATACGCTGCCTATGCGGAAATTTCCATTCGCCGCAAAGTGACCCGCGACAGCCAGACCACCTATTACCTCAACGGCACCAAATGCCGTCGTCGCGACATCACCGACATCTTCCTCGGCACCGGCCTCGGGCCGCGCAGCTACTCGATCATCGAGCAGGGGATGATCTCCAAGCTGATCGAGTCCAAGCCCGAGGACCTGCGCAATTTTATCGAAGAAGCGGCGGGCATCTCCAAGTACAAGGAGCGCCGACGCGAGACCGAAAACCGCATTCGTCGCACCCACGAAAACCTTGAGCGCCTGACGGACCTGCGCGAAGAGCTGACGCGTCAACTCGAGCGCTTGCATCGCCAGGCCGAGTCGGCCAGGAAGTATCAGGAATACAAAGGCGAGGAGCGTCAGCTCAAGGCCCAACTGTCGGCCTTGCGCTGGCAGGCATTGAACGATCAGGTCGGCCAGCGCGAGGCGATCATCGGCACCCAGGAAGTCACCTTCGAAGCCCTGGTCGCCGAGCAGCGCAACGCCGACGCGAGTATCGAACGCCTGCGTGACGGGCACCACGATCTGTCCGAGCGCTTCAATCTGGTGCAAGGGCGCTTCTATTCGGTCGGTGGCGATATTGCCCGGGTCGAACAGAGTATCCAGCACGGCCAGCAACGGTTGCGCCAACTGCAGGACGATCTCAAAGAAGCCGAACGCGCGCGCCTGGAAACCGAATCGCACCTGGGCCACGACCGCACGCTGCTGCTGACCCTCGGCGAAGAGCTGGACATGCTCACGCCAGAACAGGAAGTCACCAGCGCAGCCGCTGAAGAAGCCGCTGCCGCGCTGGAAGAGTCCGAAACCACCATGCACGGCTGGCAGGAGCAGTGGGACACGTTCAACCTGACGGCTGCCGAGCCCCGTCGCCAGGCCGAAGTTCAGCAGTCGCGCATCCAGCAGCTGGAAACCAGCATGGAGCGTCTGGCCGATCGTCAGAAGCGTCTCGGCGAAGAGCGTGCGTTGCTGTCGGCGGACCCGGAAGACGCCGCGATCATGGAACTCAGCGAGCAGTTGGCCGCCAGTGAAGCGACGCTGGAAGACTTGCAGGCCAGTGAAGAGGCCCAGGTCGAACGCCTCGAACAACTGCGCCAGGAATTACAGCTCGCGCTACAGAATCAGCAACAGGCACAGGGTGATCTGCAGCGTCTGAACGGACGCCTCGCATCCCTCGAGGCCCTGCAGCAAGCTGCGCTCGACCCTGGCACCGGCACCGCTGAATGGCTTCGCGAGCAACACCTGGCGGACCGTCCCCGTCTGGCCGAAGGCCTCAAGGTTGAAGCCGGTTGGGAGTTGGCGGTGGAAACCGTTCTGGGTGCCGACCTGCAAGCAGTGCTGGTGGATGATTTTGGTGATTACGACCTGGCCGGGTTCGCGCAGGGCGATCTGCGCTTGCTCAGTCCGGCCAGTGACGGGCTGCGTGTTGCCGGCAGTTTGCTCGACAAGGTTGAGGCGCTGATCGATCTGTCGCCTTGGCTGGGGCAGGTCAAACCGGTCGACAACCTCGAACAGGCCCTGGCCCAGCGCAGTCAACTGAGCGCCGGCCAGAGCCTGATCAGTCGCGACGGTTACTGGGTCGGCCGGCACTTTCTGCGCGTGCGTCGGGCCAGTGAAGCGGAAAGCGGCGTGCTGGCCCGCGGTCAGGAAATCCAGCGCCTGAGCATTGAGCGTGAAGAGCGCGAAGCCACGGTCGAAACCCTGGAAACCCAGCTGCAAAATCTCAGGGCACAGCAGCGTCAGCAGGAGAACGGCCGCGAACATTTGCGTCGCCTGTTGCAAGACGAAGCGCGTCAGCAAGGCGAGCTGAAAGCCCAGTTGTCCGCCGGCAAAGCCAAGGTCGAACAATTGACCCTGCGCCGCACACGGCTGGACGAAGAGCTCACCGAACTCGCAGAGCAACGTGCCCAGGAACACGAAAACATCGGAGAGGCGCGCCTGCAATTGCAAGAAGCCCTCGACAGCATGGCCCTCGACACTGAACAACGCGAGCTGCTGATGGCCCAGCGCGACAGCCTGCGCGAACGGCTTGATCGCGTGCGGCAGGAAGCCCGCCAGCATAAGGATCATGCGCATCAGTTGGCGGTGCGACTTGGTTCGCTCAAGGCTCAGCACGATTCAACACGGCAAGCATTGGAACGACTGGAAATGCAGTCCGAACGCCTGACCGAAAAGCGCGAGCAATTGAGCCTCAATCTGGAGGAGGGCGAGGCACCGCTGGAAGAGCTGCGCCTCAAGCTTGAAGAGTTGCTCGACAAGCGCATGACTGTCGACGAAGAACTCAAGACCGCGCAGATCGCCCTGGAAGACGCCGACCGCGAATTGCGCGAGGCCGAGAAGCGCCGCACCCAGGCCGAGCAACAATCCCAGCTGATTCGCAGTCAACTGGAAATGCAGCGCATGGAATGGCAAGCGCTGACGGTGCGTCGCAAGACCCTGCAGGATCAGTTGCTGGAAGATGGCTATGACCTGCACGGCGTGCTCGCCACGCTGACGGCAGAGGCCAACGAGAAAGACGCCGAAGAAGAACTCGAACGCATTGCTGCACGGATTCAGCGCCTGGGTGCGATCAACCTCGCGGCCATTGACGAATACACGCAGCAATCGGAGCGTAAGCATTATCTGGATGCGCAAAACGACGATCTGGTCGAAGCGCTCGACACCCTCGAGAACGTGATTCGCAAGATCGACAAGGAAACCCGTAACCGCTTCAAAGATACCTTTGATCAGATCAATGGCGGTTTACAGGCACTTTTTCCAAAAGTTTTCGGTGGCGGACGCGCGTATTTGGAACTGACGGGCGAAGATCTACTCGATACAGGGGTAACGATCATGGCGCAGCCGCCAGGAAAGAAGAACAGCACCATCCATTTGCTCTCCGGTGGCGAAAAAGCCCTGACCGCATTGGCCCTGGTTTTTGCGATCTTCAAGCTCAATCCTGCGCCGTTCTGCATGCTCGATGAAGTGGATGCGCCTTTGGATGACGCGAACGTTGGACGCTATGCACGGCTGGTCAAAGAGATGTCCCAGACAGTGCAGTTCATCTACATCACCCACAACAAGATCGCCATGGAAATGGCCGATCAACTGATGGGGGTGACGATGCACGAACCGGGCTGTTCGCGACTGGTGGCGGTGGATGTCGAGGAGGCGATGGCGTTGGTGGACGCCTAGCAGCGTAGCCACAAGCGGCAAGCTTTGAGCGGTCAGTGACGAGCTTGCGGCACCTGGCTTGGAGCTTGTAGCAGCGAAGCCCTGTAAAGTTGCCTTTGGTCGTGCTAGTTTAATATCAATTTTTCGTATGCGTGGGCAAAACGCCTGTCAGAACATAGAGTTGGCGCCACGTTTTAAAGCGGTTTGCGAGTTGTAAACCCCTTATTTTTCAGCATTTTTTATAGAGGCACGGGATTACATGGAAATCGGTCTGCGCGAGTGGCTGATCGTCATCGGCATTATTGTCATTGCCGGTATTCTTTTCGATGGCTGGCGCCGTATGCGCGGCGGCAAGGGGAAACTGAAGTTTCGTCTTGATCGAAACCTGTCCAATTTGCCGGACGAGGACACCAGCGCCGAGCTGTTGGGCCCGCCGCGTGTTCTGGATACCCATAAGGAACCGCAACTGGACGAGCATGACCTGCCGTCGGTGAGCATGCCTGCCCGTGAAGCCCGTGAATCGGGTTCCAAGCGTGGCAAGCGAGGTCACGGCGAGCCCTCTCAGGGCGACCTGAACCTTAACCTGGACCTTGATGGCGGACCGAGCTTCAGCAGCCGTGACGATGATTTCCCGGATGACACCAAGCCGTCCAGTTCGGCGGTGGAGCGGGATCAGCCGCAAGCTGAAGAAGTATTGGTGATCAGTGTGATCTGCCGCGACGCCGCGGGCTTCAAAGGGCCGGCACTGTTGCAGAACATTCTGGAGAGTGGCCTGCGTTTTGGCGAAATGGACATTTTCCACCGTCACGAAAGCATGGCCGGCAATGGCGAAGTCCTGTTCTCGATGGCCAACGCCGTCAAGCCAGGCATCTTCGACCTGGACGACATCGATCATTTCAGCACGCCGGCTGTGAGCTTCTTCCTCGGCCTGCCAGGTCCTCGTCATCCCAAGCAAGCTTTTGACGTGATGGTGGCAGCAGCTCGCAAGCTGTCCCAGGAGTTGAATGGTGAACTGAAGGACGACCAGCGCAGCGTGCTGACCGCCCAGACGATCGAGCATTACCGTCAGCGCATTGTTGAATTCGAACGTCGTGCCCTGACCCAGAAGCGATAAAGGCAAAAGATCGCAGCCTCGTTTCACTCGACAGCTCCTACAGCGATCGCGATGTTCTGTAGGCGCTGAGTAGGAGCTGTCGAGTGAAACGAGGCTGCGATCTTTTGATCCTAAATGAGATAGAACAGGAGCAGCCTCGGCTGCTTTTTTGCTTTATGAGAGAACACCCATGACCGCCGCCAAAAACCGCATTCAAGCGCTGCGCGCTGAGCTGGATCAGCACAACTATCGCTATCACGTGCTGGACGAGCCGAGCATTCCGGACGCCGAGTACGATCGGTTGTTCCATGAGCTCAAGGCCCTCGAAGTGGCCCATCCCGAATTGATCACCAGCGACTCGCCCACGCAGCGAGTGGGCAGCGCGGCGCTGTCGGCGTTCACTCAGGTGCGCCACGAAGTGCCGATGCTCAGTCTCGGTAACGCCTTCGAAGAAAACGACATGCGTGAATTCGATCGCCGGGTCACTGAAGGACTGGATCTGCCGGTCGGCGACCTGTTGGGTGGCGGGGCGGCGGTGGAGTACAGCTGCGAACCCAAGCTCGATGGCCTGGCGGTCAGTCTTTTGTATCAGGACGGCGTGCTGGTGCGCGGTGCTACGCGCGGCGATGGCACCACCGGTGAAGACATCAGCGTCAACGTGCGCACTGTGCGCAATATCCCGCTCAAGCTGCAGGGCACCGGCTGGCCCGCCACCCTGGAAGTGCGCGGCGAAGTCTTTATGTCCAAGGCCGGCTTCGAGCGGCTCAATGCCACGCAACTGGAAGTCGGCGGCAAGACCTTCGCCAACCCGCGCAACGCCGCGGCCGGCAGTTTGCGGCAGCTCGATTCAAAGATCACCGCCAACCGTCCACTGGAATTTTGCTGCTACGGCATCGGCCAGGTGTCGGCGGACATCGCCGACACCCACATCGGCAACTTGAAGCAGCTTCAGGCGTGGGGCATGCCGATCAGTCGTGAGCTGAAGCTCGCCCATGGCATCGATGAGTGCCTGGATTACTACCGCGACATCGGTGAGCGCCGCAACGATCTGGCCTATGAAATCGATGGCGTGGTGTTCAAGGTCAACAGCATTGCGTCACAGCGTGAACTGGGTTTCCGCGCGCGCGAACCGCGCTGGGCAATTGCCCATAAATTCCCGGCGATGGAAGAACTCACCGAGTTGCTCGACGTGGAATTCCAGGTCGGTCGCACTGGCGCGGTCACGCCCGTGGCGCGCTTGAAACCGGTCAAGGTGGCTGGCGTCACTGTGGCCAACGCCACCCTGCATAACATGGATGAAGTGGCGCGCCTGGGCTTGATGATTGGCGACACGGTGATCATCCGCCGTGCCGGTGATGTGATCCCGCAAGTGGTGCAAGTGGTCCTTGAGCGTCGCCCTGACGATGCGCGGCCGGTGCACATTCCGCAGCAGTGCCCGGTCTGCGGCTCCCACGTCGAGCGCACGCAACTGGTCAAACGCAGCAAGGGTCGTGAGACCGTCAGTGAAGGCGCGGTGTATCGCTGCGTCGGTCGCCTGGCCTGCGGTGCGCAACTCAAGCAGGCGATTATCCATTTCGTCTCCCGTCGTGCTTTGGACATTGAGGGGCTGGGCGACAAGAGCGTCGAGCAACTGGTGGATGAAGGCCTGGTGAATTCGCCCGCTGACCTGTACGCCCTGACGTTTGAACAGGTCGTCGACCTGGAAGGCTTCGCCGAGCTGTCGAGTAAAAAGCTGCTCAGCGCCATCGAAGACAGCAAGAAGCCGAGCCTGGCGCGCTTTATCTACGCCCTCGGGATTCCCGATGTCGGCGAAGAGACGGCCAAGGTGCTGGCGCGTTCTCTCGGCTCGCTGGAGCGTGTGCAGCAGGCCTTGCCGCAAGTACTCACCTACTTGCCGGATGTCGGCCTGGAAGTGGCTCATGAGATTCATAGCTTCTTCGAAGACGCGCATAACCAGCAGGTGATCGCTGATCTGCTTAAGCACGGCATGCAGATTCAGGATCAAGGTGAGCTGGGCGCCGAGTTCGCCGCCAGCACCACCCTGGGTGGTTTCCTCGACAAGCTGCACATTCCTTCGGTGGGCCCGGGTGGTGCACAGAAGCTGGCAGACAAGTTTGGTTCACTGGAAGCGGTGATGAGCGCCGACTGGCTGGACATGCGCCAGACGCTGCCGGAGAAACAGGCGAATTCGGTTCGGGCGTTTTTTGCAGTCGCCGAGAATCGACAGATCGCTGAAGCTGCCGAGAAGCAACTGCGCGATTTCGGCATGCACTGGCAGAGCGAGAAAAAAGTGGTCGAAGGTTTGCCGCTGGCAGGGCAGACCTGGGTGCTGACCGGCTCGCTCGAGTTGATGAGTCGGGATATAGCCAAGGACAAGCTGGAAAGCCTGGGCGCCAAGGTGGCGGGTTCGGTGTCGGCCAAGACTCATTGCGTGGTGGCAGGTCCGGGTGCCGGTTCGAAGTTGGCCAAGGCAAATGAGTTGGGGTTGAAGGTGCTGGATGAAGAGGCGTTTGTCGCGTTTTTGAGTTCGCATGGCATTTCGATCTGACGCGCTCAAGATCAAAAGATCGCAGCCTGCGGCAGCTCCTACAGGGATGTGTATGCAATTCGTTGGAAGGTGCGATTCCGCTTTTGTAGGAGCTGCCGCAGGCTGCGATCTTTTGATTGCACCACGCATGGCGTTGGAACCAACTTCTCGCGGCAATGATCTAGTCTTGGCAAGCCCCAGGGAGAGATCGCCATGTACCGCTTCTTCGAACAACTCAGCTCACGCATCGCCGCGCCTTTCATCAGTGGAAGTTCGCGCAACAGCAAGGTGTGGCAATGCCGCTGCGGGCAGGCGCTGTTCTTTCGCAACAGCCAGTGCCTGGCGTGTTCGGCAATGCTCGGGTATCAGCCGGAGAAAAGCCGGTTATCGTCGTTGCAACCAGGGCCGCAAGTCGATACCTGGGTCCTCGACGCCGAGCCCGACGCGGGGCTGTTCCGTCGCTGTGCCAACCTCGATTCCCCGGCCGCCTGTAACTGGTTGCTGGCGGCGGATGACCACAATGCGTTGTGCATCGCCTGCAGCCTGAACCACACCATCCCCGATCTCTCCATTCCCGAGAACCCTGAGCGCTGGCGCAAGGTCGAGACGGCCAAGCGTCGTCTGGTCGCTCAACTGGTCAGCCTCGGTTTGCAGGTGATTCCCAAGACCGTCCACGAAGAGACCGGACTGGCTTTCGATTTCATCGGCGTCGATCTCGAAGGCACACCACCCACTACCGGTCACGCCAACGGTCTGATCACCCTGGACATCAAGGAAGCCGACGATGTCCACCGCGAGAAAATCCGCGTACAGATGCACGAGCCATATCGCACGCTGCTCGGGCATTTTCGTCATGAGGTCGGGCATTACTACTGGGACCGCTTGATCGCCAACAGCCACTGGCTGGAACCGTTCAGAAGCCTGTTCGGTGATGAGCGTCAGAGCTATGCCGATGCGCTTGAGCGCCATTACCAGCAAGGTGCGCCGCTGGACTGGCAGCAACATGCCGTCAGTGCCTATGCCACCATGCATCCGTGGGAAGACTGGGCCGAGACCTGGGCTCACTACCTGCACATGATGGACGCGGTGGACACCGCCCTCGGATTTGGCATGAGCGCCCGGGAAATGGATTTCGACTACCAGCCGTTTCCCCCCGAAACCTTGTATGACCCACAGCACCCCGGTGGCGCAGCGTTCCTGTCGTTCGTGAACGCGTGGATCGAGCTTGCGGGCATGCTCAACGAGTTGTCGAGCAGCATGGGTCAGCCGGATTTCTATCCGTTCGTCCTGCCGCCAGCAGTGATCGCCAAGCTGCACTTCATACACCTGGTGATTCAGGAAGAGGGCGGCAAAGCGGATGAGGTGGTGCAGGTTCTGTAGCCACTACAGGCCCGAAGCAAAACATCAATCCTTGTAGCACCACCGATCCTTGTACCAGCTGGCGAAGCCTGCGTCCGGCTGCGCAGCAGTCGTAAAACCATACACTGCGGTGTAACAGGAGAACCGTGTTTACCGGATTTACGACTGCTGCGCAGCCGGACGCAGGCTTCGCCAGCTGCTACAGGTGTTCTGTGTGCCGGGTGTTGCGTTAACCGAATGTCAAACATTTTGGCAATGGCGCATGTCATTGACCGGCCTCATATTTTTTAATCTGCTCGAACGGTTGTAACTTCGTCTCAGATAGGTACAATGGCGCGGCTCGCCGTCAGGTGAGCGTCGTTATGGTGACCCCATCGGTCCCCCCGCAACGATTACCCGTGAACCTGGTCAGATCCGGAAGGAAGCAGCCACAGCGGGAACATTGTGTGCCGGGGTGTGGCTGGTGGGGTTGCCTCCATAACGCCCCGCGAGAGTCCTCTCGCGTTATCTGAAAAAAATACTTTTATGCTGTGTCTGCCATGGGTGTTGTCCAGGCGGCCTTTTGCAGTGTCCGGGTTTTGACTTCAGGGCTAAGGCTGGCCGATGTACAGGCGGATGATGTCGTCGATCTCCCCGGACATTTTCATCCGCACCAACGTACGCAGAATTCGTTGCACAGGCACCTTGGGGTCGTTGCGCACGTAGCAACCCACGCGCTGCTCCTGCAGCAATGCCACGCTTTGCAGGTGCCGCTCAGGCAGCAGGCGCTGGTTGAACCAGTCCAGAGCCCACTGATTACTCACCGCGTAGCGATAGCGACCCGCCATGAGCTTTTCCAGCACTTGTTCCTGATTGCGTGCGTCTTCGCGCTGCAATTTATCCGCGTCGAACAACGGTTGCAGGGTGGGGTAGGTGTAGCTGCGGACGGTGCCGATGGATTGTCGTGGCAGGTTTGCCGGGATCACCGCGGTCAGCGGGTCTGGCCGGCTGATCAACACGTCAGGCTGAACCCAGAGCGGGATGCTCCATATGTAGTCGCCGGACTGATTCGGCAGCCAAGACTGCGCGGCATAGCAGCGCACGTCGACCTCACCGTGCTCCATGGCGCCCTGCACCCGCGCCCGGGGCAATACATGAAATTCGGCAGGGACACCCACTTGGGTCGCCAGGCTCAACATCACGTCGTACAAAATGCCCTGCGTCGGTCGCCCTGATTCGAATTGCACCATCGGCATACTCCAGCTATCGGGCACCACGAAGCGCAATGGCGCTTCTGCAGCTACGCCACTCAAACTGATCAAGCACAATGCCCCCAAGGCACACCGCATAAACGCTCCGGTACGGCTGAATCCCGAGCCTTTGAAAGCTCCCTGAATGCATCTTAGCCAGATTAGACGAGCACACCGGATGCAATTTTAGCCTTGCTCCGCTAGCATTAGCCGCTTCTGCTTCCCAGTGGCGACGGTTTTCGATGAGTTATCAGGTTCTTGCACGTAAATGGCGTCCGCGCTCGTTCCGCGAAATGGTCGGCCAGACCCATGTGCTCAAGGCTCTGATCAATGCCTTGGACAGCCAGCGGCTGCACCACGCCTACCTGTTTACCGGTACGCGCGGCGTCGGCAAGACCACCATCGCGCGGATCATCGCCAAATGCCTGAACTGTGAAACAGGCATCACCTCGACGCCGTGCGGCGAGTGTTCGGTGTGCCGCGAGATCGACGAAGGTCGCTTCGTCGACCTGATCGAGATCGACGCCGCGAGCCGGACCAAGGTCGAGGACACCCGCGAGCTGCTCGACAACGTGCAATACGCGCCAAGCCGTGGGCGCTTCAAGGTCTACCTGATCGACGAAGTGCACATGCTCTCCAGCCATTCCTTCAATGCGCTGCTGAAGACCCTTGAAGAGCCGCCGCCCTACGTCAAGTTCATCCTGGCGACCACCGACCCGCAGAAACTTCCTGCAACGATTCTGTCGCGGTGCCTGCAGTTCTCCCTGAAAAACATGACACCGGAACGTGTGGTCGAGCATTTGACCCACGTACTGGGCGTCGAGAACGTGCCGTTTGAAGACGACGCCCTGTGGTTGCTGGGTCGCGCCGCCGACGGTTCGATGCGCGATGCCATGAGCCTGACCGATCAGGCCATTGCCTTCGGTGAAGGCAAGGTCATGGCGGCGGATGTGCGGGCAATGCTCGGCACTCTCGACCACGGTCAGGTCTTCGACGTTCTGCATTCGCTGATCGAAGGCGATGCCAAGGCGTTACTCGAAGCCGTCCGTCACCTGGCCGAGCAAGGTCCGGACTGGAATGGCGTGCTCTCGGAAATTCTCAACGTGCTGCACCGTGTCGCGATTGCCCAGGCCTTGCCTGAGGGTGTCGACAACGGTCACGGCGACCGCGACCGGGTGCTGGCCCTGGCCCAGGCCTTGCCAGCTGAAGACGTGCAGTTCTACTACCAGATGGGCCTGATCGGTCGTCGCGATCTGCCGCTGGCGCCGGACCCTCGTGGCGGCTTCGAAATGGTCCTGCTGCGAATGCTCGCCTTCCGGCCGGCGGACACGGCGGACGCCCCGAGGCAACCGCTAAAGCCAGTGGGGATCAGCCAGGCCACAGTTGATTCCGCAAATTCAGTGGCTGCCGCGCCGGTTGTTGCGCCGGTAGTCGCTACGGCAGTTGCACCGGTCATCCCTGCGCCTGTTACTGCGCCAGTGCCCGTTCCTCAGCCCGTTGCGCCCGTCGTCGAGCCTGAGCCGGTGGTCGAGCCTGTAGCGGTCGAACCGGTCGTCGACCTGCCCTGGAATGACCCGGTCGAACCTGAAGTCATTCAGCAGCCCGCTGTCGAGCCCATGCTGGATACCGCCAGCGAGCAGCCCGAACTGCCGCCGATGCCCCTGCCGACGCCCGACAGCGTTGTGCCGGACGCGCCGGAATGGGCGGCTGCACCGATTCCTGAGCCCACCGTGGCGCAAGTCGATGCTGCCACGCCGGGCGTGGACCTCGATGACGAGCCGCCACTGGACGAAGACTACATCGAGCCGGACATCGATTCGGCCTACAGCTACCTCGACGAACTGGCCAGCGAACATGCCGCCGAGCCTGCACCGGAGCCCGAGCCAGAACCGGCGGCCATGCCGGCCACCGGTCTGGCCCTGCAGTGGCTTGAGCTGTTCCCGAAATTGCCGATCTCCGGCATGACGGGCAGCATCGCCGCCAACTGCACGTTGATTTCGATCGAGGGCGACCACTGGCTGATGCACCTGGACCCGGCCCACAGCGCCTTGTTCAACGCGACCCAGCAGCGCCGTCTCAACGATGCATTGAACCAGTACCACGGGCGTACGCTATCCCTGAGCATGGAATTGATCAAGCCTGAGCAGGAAACCCCTGCTCAGGCTGCGTCCCGGCGCCGGGTCAACCGTCAGCGCGAGGCGGAGGAGTCGATCCACGGTGATCCGTTCATCCAGCAAATGATGCAGCAGTTCGGTGCGGTCATCCGTAACGATACTATTGAACCTGTCGAAGCCCTGGTCAGTCAGGGCTAATAACTGAAGGTGTTCGGCCGCAAGCGTCGGGCGCCGTTTTTATCCAAGTACTTTTGAGGTGATTCCCATGATGAAAGGTGGCATGGCCGGCCTGATGAAGCAGGCGCAGCAGATGCAGGAAAAAATGGCCAAGATGCAGGAAGAGCTGGCCAACGCCGAAGTCACCGGCAAAGCCGGTGGCGATATGGTCACCGTGGTCATGACCGGTCGTCACGACGTGAAGCGCGTGACCATCGACCCAAGCATGGTTGAAGGCCTGAGCGAAGACGACCGGGAGATGCTGGAGGCTGTTTTCGCCGCCGCCGTCAACGACGCCGTCCGCAAGATCGAAGCCAATAGCCAGGACAAAATGTCCGGCGTAACCGCTGGCATGCAACTGCCGCCGGGAATGAAACTGCCATTCTGATTCGCCAAAACGCGTCAGATGGGCTACAAAAAAATGCCAGGCACCGCGCCTGGCATTTTTGTTTCTGCCTGATGAGATTCGGTGTTCATGACGCCGTAATCGCGAGCAGGCTCACTCCCACAGGTGACCGGGTTCCAATGTGGGAGGCACCGCGCCTCGCATTTTTGTTTCTGCCTGATGAGATTCGGTATCCATAAGGCCGTAATCGCGAGCAGGCTCACTCCCACAGGTGACCGGGTTCCAATGTAGGAGTGAGCCTGCTCGCGATGAAGTCGACCCGGTCTCGGGCAGAAACATCGAACGCCATACCGCCACAACGGTCTGCTCCCTATACCCCCAAATTCACGATCAAGGAGACGCTCACATGCCAGACGCATTGACCCTCAACCAACGTATCGTCCTGGCGTCACGCCCGGTAGGCGCGCCGACGCCGGAGAATTTTCGCCTGGAGCGCGAGGCGTTGCCCGACCTGGCCGACGGTCAGCTGCTGCTCAAGACCCTCTACCTGTCGCTTGATCCTTACATGCGCGGACGCATGAGTGACGCACCGTCCTATGCCGCTCCGGTCGAAATCGACGAGGTCATGACCGGTGGCGCTGTCAGCCGGGTCGAGCGCTCGCGCAATCCGAAATTCCATGAAGGTGATCTGGTGGTTGGCGCGACGGGCTGGCAAAGCCACAGCATCAGCGACGGGCGCAATGTCATTCCGGTGCCGTCCGGGCTGCCGAGTCCGTCGATGGCGCTGGGTGTGCTCGGCATGCCCGGAATGACTGCCTACATGGGCCTGATGGACATCGGCCAACCACAAGCCGGCGAGACGCTGGTGGTTGCCGCCGCGTCGGGTGCTGTCGGTTCCGTGGTCGGCCAGGTAGCGAAGATCAAAGGCTTGCGCGTGGTCGGTGTGGCCGGCGGCGCAGAGAAGTGCCGGTATGTGGTCGAAGAGCTGGGGTTCGACGCCTGCATCGACCACAAGGCCGAGAACTTCTCGCATGAGCTGGCCCTGGCGTGCCCCAAAGGCGTCGACATCTACTACGAAAACGTCGGTGGCAAAGTGTTCGATGCCGTGCTGCCGCTGCTGAATGCAAAGGCGCGGATACCTCTTTGCGGTCTGATTGCCGGCTACAACGCCCATGAAGCGCCCACTGGCCCGGATCGCCTGCCGCAGTTGCAGCGCACGCTGCTGACCAAGCGAGTGCGTATTCAGGGTTTCATCGTGTTTGACGACTACGGTGATCGCCAGCCGGAATTCGTAAGCGCCATGGCGCCGTGGGTCCGTGATGGGAAGGTGAAATTCCGCGAAGACGTGGTCGATGGCCTGGAAAACGCCCCCGAGGCGTTCATCGGCCTCCTGGAAGGACGCAACTTCGGCAAACTGGTCGTACGGGTTGCCCAAGACTGAGTAATTGACGCTAAAGAGAGGCGCGGGTATAAACCGCGTCTCGTTGATTTGTCGGACGTTTCCCCATGAGCTTCAGCCCTTTGATTCGCCAACTGATCGATGCCCTGCGAACGTTGCCGGGTGTGGGTCAGAAAACCGCCCAGCGCATGGCGTTGCAGTTGCTCGAGCGTGATCGCAGCGGCGGCTCGCGACTGGCCCTGGCCCTCAGCCAGGCCATGGAAGGGGTCGGTCACTGCCGGATGTGCCGCACGCTGACCGAAGAAGACCTGTGCCCGCAATGCGCCGACACCCGTCGTGACGACACCTTGCTCTGTGTGGTGGAAGGGCCGATGGATGTTTACGCGGTAGAACAGACCGGTTTCCGGGGGCGCTATTTCGTGCTCAAGGGCCACCTGTCGCCTCTCGATGGACTGGGGCCAGAGGCCATCGGGATTCCCCAGCTGCTGGCCCGCATCGAAGAGGCCGGCACATTTACCGAAGTCATCCTGGCCACCAACCCGACGGTGGAAGGTGAGGCCACGGCGCACTACATCGCCCAACTCCTCAGCAACAAGGGCCTGATCGCTTCGCGGATTGCCCATGGCGTGCCGTTGGGTGGGGAATTGGAGCTGGTGGATGGCGGGACGCTGGCGCATTCGTTTGCCGGGCGTAAGCCGATCGCTTTGTAGTGCTTGTACTGACGCCATCGCTAGCAGGCTAGCTCCCACATAGGAATTAGGGTGCTCACAAAATCCCTGTGGGAGCTAGCCTGCTAGCGATGCAAACACCTCGGTCCATCTGAATCACACATTCCTGTTGAAAACCAAGCAAGCGCTCGGTTAACTTCGCTGAACCTTCAGTGGAGTTCGCCGATGCCTGCCTTTCAGGAATACTTCGATCCCAGCCACCAATTGGTCCGTGACAGCGTCAGACGATTCGTCGAGCGTGAGATTCTCCCGGACATCGACCAATGGGAAGAAGCCGAAAGCTTTCCGCGGGAGCTCTATCTCAAGGCCGGTGCAGCCGGCATTTTAGGGATCGGTTATCCCGAGGCGTTGGGCGGCTCCCATGAAGGCGATCTGTTCGCCAAAATCGCTGCCAGTGAAGAGTTGATGCGTTGCGGCTCCGGAGGATTGGTGGCGGGGCTCGGCTCGCTGGACATCGGTCTGCCGCCGATTCTCAAGTGGGCCAGGCCTGAAGTGCGTGATCGCGTGGTGCCGCAGGTGCTGAGCGGGGAAAAGATCAGCGCCCTGGCCGTCACCGAGCCCAGCGGTGGCTCCGACGTCGCCAACCTGCAAACCCGCGCTGTCCGCGACGGCGATTTTTATCGGGTCAGCGGCAGTAAAACCTTTATCACCAGTGGCGTGCGCGCGGATCTTTATACCGTCGCGGTGCGCACGGGCGACCCCGGTTTCGGTGGTATCAGCCTGCTGCTGATCGAAAAAGGCACCCCCGGTTTCACGGTCGGTCGACAGCTCAAGAAAATGGGCTGGTGGGCGTCAGACACAGCGGAGCTGTTCTTCGACGATTGCCACATACCGGTAGGAAATTTGATCGGTGCCGAGAACATGGGCTTTGCCTGCATCATGGGCAATTTTCAAAGTGAGCGCCTTGCCTTGGCATTGATGGCCAACATGACCGCACAGCTAGCCCTGGAGGAGAGCCTGAAATGGGCCCGTCAGCGCGAGGCGTTCGGCAAACCCATCGGCAAATTCCAGGTGCTTAAGCACCGCCTCGCTGAAATGGCCACGGCACTGGAAGTCTCCCGGGAATTCACCTACCGCCAGGCGGCGAAAATGGCGGCGGGAAAGAGTGTGATCAAAGAAATTTCCATGGCCAAGAATTTCGCGACCGACACGGCGGATCGCATTACCAACGATGCGGTGCAGATTCTGGGGGGGATGGGGTACATGCGTGACAGCCTGGTGGAACGGTTGTATCGGGATAACCGGATTCTGTCGATCGGTGGGGGGACGCGGGAAGTGATGAACGAGATTATCAGTAAACAGATGGGGCTTTGAGGGGCATTTGTGGTGTTGCGGCTGACGCTATCGTCGGAATGCCGCCCAGAACAGGCTCACTCCTACATTGAATCGCTGTCGTACACGAAACCCGGTTACGACACGAATCAATTGTAGGAGTGAGCCTGCTCGCGATGAGGCCCTTGAGGCCGCCGCTTACTTATCCGTCAACGCAAATTGCGTCAGGCAAAAAGTGGGAATACCCATGTCTTCCAGGCGCTGCGATCCACCCAGCTCCGGCAGGTCTATAATCGCCGCCGCTTCATGCACCCGGGCGCCCATGCGACGAATCAGGTTCGCCGCTGCAATCAGGGTGCCGCCGGTGGCGATCAAGTCATCGAACATCACCACCGAATCGCCCTCGCACAGGCTGTCCGCGTGCACTTCCAGAAACGCTTCGCCGTACTCGGTCGCATAACCTTCGGCCAGCACGTCAGCAGGCAGTTTGCCTTGCTTGCGAAACAACACCAGCGGCTTGTTCAACTGATAGGCCAGTACCGAGCCAATCAGGAAGCCGCGCGCGTCCATCGCACCGATGTGCGTGAAATCGGCCTCGACATAACGGTGGGCGAAGCTGTCCATCACCAGGCGCAAGGCCGTCGGCGACTGAAACAGCGGGGTGATGTCACGAAAGATAACGCCCGGCTTCGGGAAGTCGATCACGGGGCGAATCAGGGATTTGATGTCGAAGGAGTCGAAGACCATCGTCGAGGTGTCCTGGCAGGCTGCAAACGTCGCAGTATAACGGCGGCTGAACCGTTTCGCTCAGCCGCCATCGCTGAATCAGCCGTCGAGTGAGCCGCCGGCCAACGCGCACAGCTGGATTGGGTCCAGGATGTGGATTTCCTTGCCTTCAGCGGCGATCAGCTCGTTTTGCTGGAAGCGCGTGAACACCCGGGACACGGTTTCCACCGCCAGACCCAGATAATTGCCGATTTCGTTGCGCGACATGCTCAGGCGGAACTGGTTAGCCGAAAAACCCCGGGCACGGAAGCGGGCCGAGAGGTTGACCAGGAACGTGGCGATGCGCTCGTCTGCGGTTTTCTTCGACAGCAGCAACATCATTTGTTGATCGTCGCGGATTTCGCGGCTCATCACGCGCATTAGCTGGCGGCGCAGCTGCGGCAATTGCACCGACAATTCGTCGAGGCGATCGAACGGGATTTCGCACACCGAGGTGGTTTCCATGGCTTGTGCCGAAACCGGGTACTTTTCGGTGTCCATGCCCGACAGGCCGACCAGTTCGCTCGGCAAGTGGAAACCGGTAAGTTGCTCTTCGCCGCCATCGCTCAGGCTGAAGGTCTTCAGGGCGCCGGAGCGGACTGCATAAACGGAATCGAACGTGTCGCCCTGGCGAAACAGGAACTCGCCTTTTTTCAACGGGCGGCCACGTTTAACAATGTCGTCCAGCGCATCCATGTCTTCCAGATTCAGGGAAAGTGGGAGGCACAGAGGTGCCAGGCTGCAATCCTTGCAATGGGCCTGGTTATGAGCGCGCAGCTTAACTGGCTCGGACATTTCTTCAATCCTTGTGGGAAAAAACACACATAAGACGTAAGGGTAACTCACGAGAGGACATTCAAGCCAGTCCGCGGCGATTTTGCCGCAGGTGTTAAATCACTCGCGAAAATCGCTGGCGGTTTTGCTGCTCCAGATACGCGTCGAACACCATGCACACCGAGCGCACCAGCAATCGCCCAGCGGGAAGCACGTTGATCCTGTCGTTATCGAGTTCGATCAAGCCGTCCTTGGCCATGGCTTGCAGCTGCGGCCAGAGTTCGCCGAAGTAGCCACGAAAATCAATGTTGAACGACCGCTCTATGTCGGAAAACTCCAGGTTGAACGTGCAGATCAGTTGCTGGATGACGGCGCGGCGTACACGGTCATCGGCATTGCACACCAGGCCGCGATTGGTGGCCAGTTGAGAAGAGGCGAGGGCGTTCTGGTACTGATTGAGATCGCTGCTGTTCTGGCAGTACAGGTCACCGATCTGACTGATGGCCGAGACGCCCAGGCCAATCAAATCGCAGTGACCGTGGGTGGTATAGCCCTGAAAGTTGCGTTGCAGGGTCGATTCTTCCTGGGCAATCGCCAGCTCGTCGTCGGGCAGGGCGAAGTGATCCATGCCGATGTAGCGATAACCGGCAGCGGTCAGTTGTTCGATCGTGCGCTGCAGCATCTCCAGCTTCTGTGCCGGTGTCGGCAGTTCGTCACTGTTGATTCGCCGTTGTGGCATGAAGCGTTCGGGCAAATGCGCGTAGTTGAATACTGAGAGACGATCGGGCTGCAGCGCGATGACTTCTTCAACGGTACGGGCAAAGTTTTCCGGCGTCTGCTTCGGCAAGCCGTAAATCAGGTCGATGTTGATCGAGCGAAACAGCAGAGTGCGCGCCGCATCGATGACCGCGCGGGTCTCTTCCAGGCTTTGCAGGCGATTCACCGCTCGCTGCACGGCGGGATCGAGGTCTTGCACGCCAATGCTGACGCGGTTGAAGCCCAATTCGCGCAGCAGTCCCATGGTGGACCAGTCGGCTTCGCGCGGGTCGATTTCAATCCCGTAGTCGCCGGAATCGTCGTCCAGCAAATTGAAGTATTTGCGCAAGTGCGCCATCAATTGGCGCAGCTCGTCATGACTGAGAAAAGTCGGCGTGCCGCCGCCGAAGTGCAATTGCTCGACCTTTTGCGCCGGGTCGAGGTGACACGCAATCAGCTGGATTTCCTGCTCCAGACGCTGCAAATAAGGCTGGGCTCGCCCGCGATCCTTGGTGATGACTTTGTTGCAGGCGCAGTAGTAGCAGATGTTCGCGCAAAACGGCACGTGCACATACACCGACAAGGGGCGCAGGGCTTTGCGGCTTTCGCGCAATGCATGGAACAGGTCGAACGTACCGACCAGCCCGTCGAATTGCACAGCGGTCGGATAAGAGGTGTAGCGCGGTCCCGCCAGGTCATAACGGCGGATCAGATCGGTGTCCCAACGAATGGCGTCGAGCATCATGCGGGCATTCCCCCGGATAGGCTGGCAGTGTTGGCGAGTCTAGGGGGCGAGGCGTTGGGGCATCTTGATTTGCATCAAGGTCGGGGATGTGAGTCGCAGGTGATGGCCCCATCGCGAGCAAGCTCGGCTCCCACAGGATTTTTTGTACGGGGAACACCGACCTGTAGCAGCTGCCGAAGGCTGCGTCCGCGCCGGGGTCGCAGCCTTCGGTAGCTGCTACAGGGGCGATGTGCACCGCTGTCGATGCTGCAGGGTCAGTGGCCCATGAGCCAGTGTTGATGCGGTCCGGGCAATGTCCACAGGCCGAACAGTATCACCAGCAATCCGCCGGTCATGCGCACGCTGCGTTCACGTAACAGTGCCGTTACCCGTTCGGCTGCCAGCCCCGTGGCGAGCAGTACGGGCCAGGTGCCGAGCCCGAACGCGAGCATCAGCAATGCACTGTCCAGCGCATTGCCCTGGCTCGCCGCCCACAACAGCGTGCTGTAAACCAGGCCGCACGGCAGCCAGCCCCACAGCGCGCCCAGCAGCAATGCCCGGGGCAGGCTCGACACCGGCAGCAGTTTGTTGGCAAGCGGCTGGATATGCCGCCACAGGCCGCGACCGAGGCTTTCAATGCGTGTCAGCCCGCTCCACCAGCCCGCCAGGTACAGCCCCATGGCGATCAGCAACAACCCGGCAATGACCCGCATGAACATCGCCGCCGGACTGTTGGCCACTGCCCAGCCCGCCAGGCCGATTAGCAAGCCGGCCGTTGCGTAGCTGAGGATGCGTCCGAGGTTATACGCCAGCAACAGCCGGAAGCGTCGGCTGCGTTGCTCCTTGGGAATGGCCAGGGTCAACGCGCCCATCAGGCCGCCACACATGCCCAGGCAATGCCCGCCACCGAGCAGACCCAGAATGACCGCAGACACCAGCAGTGGCGCCAAATCAAGCATGGGGCGGTGCCTTGTCTTCCGGTTTGGCCGGGTGGCCGCTGATTTCGTCGACGGCAGCCTGGTGCTTAGGGTCCTGGTCGTCGAACAAAATACTGTGGGCCGGGCCGTCGAGGTCGTCGTACTGACCGCTGTCGACTGCCCAGAAGAAGATGTAAATCGCGATGCCCACGATCAGCAGCGCGGCCGGGATCATCACGTATAAGGCTGGCATGGGTTCAACTCCATGCCCGCGCGGCTCAGGCCGGCAGCGGGCGGGTTTCTGGCGTGGCACGGACGGTCGGCGTACTCGGCAGGCGAGTCAGGCGCAACGCGTTCAGCACCACGGTCAACGAACTGATGGACATGCCGATCGCGGCCCATACCGGCGTGATCCAGCCGAGGGCGGCGAACGGCAACATGAGGCCATTGTACAACCCGGCCCACAATAGATTCTCGATGATCACCCGACGGGTTCGCCGAGCGAGGCTGAAGGCCTGTACCAGGGCATCCAGACGGTTCGACAGCAGCACCGCATCCGCGCTGGTTTTTGCCAGATCGGTCGCCGATCCCATGGCGACGCTGATGTCCGCCGCAGCGAGTACCGGCACATCGTTGACCCCGTCTCCGAGCATCAACACTTTGCGGCCTTCCTTGTGCAGTTGTCGCAGGACTTGAAGTTTGTCGTCCGGCCGCAAGCCGCCACGGGCTTCATCGATGCCCAGTTCGGCGGCAACGCTGGCGACCATGGGCGAGCTGTCGCCGGACAGCAACAGCGTGCGCCAGCCACGGGCCTTGCACGCAGCTCAAGAGACTAAGCCCCGCTTCCGATACAGGACACTGGACACATCAGACAAAAAATAAGACGATCCAGCCGTCTCGTGACCACTTTCCCCTATAAGAATAAAGTTGAATTATGTCTAACCGAGC
>NZ_WFGV02000067.1 GCF_010095445.2 Pseudomonas sp. TNT3 | reverse complement strand
GTCAGCGTCGGCCAAACGGCGGCGCCCGGCACCTTGCCCACCGTGCAGAACAGCCGCGACTGGTTGCGACCGGCGCAGCGTTTTCCGGTGATTGTCGAATTTTCCGAGGACGCTCGAAAAGTGCTGCGCGACAGCCGCGCCATCCGTGCCGGTGGCCAAGCAGAGATCATGGCCTTCCCCTCCCAGGGTAATCCGCTGAACCCGCTGGGCCGCCTGTTTCTGTGGTCGATGAGCTGGATGTCGTATGCCTATTGAGCGCACCGTTCGGGATCAGCGCGCGTTGCGCCTGGCTACCGGCACGGCGTTGTGCCTGGCAATCAGCTTCGCGGCGGGACTGCCGATTCCGTTTATTTCGCCGGTATTGGCGGTGCTGTTGTTAACGGCGCTCAACCGGGCGCTGACGTTGAAGGCGGGATTGGTGTTGGCACTGGTAGCGATGCTCACGACTGGCGTCGGACTGGTGTTGATCCCGGTTCTGCGTTACTACCCGTTCCCCGGTGTATTGATAGTGGGTACCTGCCTGTTCCTGGCGTTCCGGTTTGGCTTGCAGGGTGGCAACGTCCTGATTGTGACGTTTCTGGTGATCGGTTTGACGATGATTTCCGCGGCGGGCGTCGCCGAGTTCGATCTGGCGGCGACGGTCATCGGTGCGCTGGTCAAAGGGCTGCTTCTCGCCATCGCGGTGGTCGCGGTGAGTCACGCGTTGTTTCCCGAGCCGGCGAATCTTCCTTCGCCACCGGTTGGCCCCGTTCCCTCCCCTGAAGAGTCTGCAAGGGTGGCGCTACGGGCAACCCTGATCGTCTTGCCGACATTCCTGCTGGCACTGATCGATCCGGCCAGCTACCTGCCGATCATCCTCAAGGCGGTTGGCTTGGGACAGCAAAGCTCCACCACGAATGCCCGGCATGCCGGCCGCGAACTCGTCGGCTCTACCTTGCTCGGTGGACTACTGGCGGTCTTGTTCTGGTGTGCCCTGAGTCTGTTCGTGCATGTGTGGATGTTCTTTCTGTGGATGCTGCTCTTCGGCCTGGTATTGGCGCGCAAGTTATACGCCCTGAGCCGGACGCGTTTCAGTCCGGGCTTCTGGGTCAACACGCTGATCACGCTGATCATCCTGCTCGGCCAGTCAGTGCAGGACAGTGCTGCGGGCAAAGACGTCTATACGGCGTTCGCTGTCCGCATGAGCTTGTTCATCGTCGTGACGCTGTACGCGGTGCTGATGGTTCACCTACTGGAGCAGCGGCAGGGACCCGCTCAAGGATTAACTTGATAGCCCCGGCCTTGCAAGCAACCCACGTAGGCGGCCGAACTGTTGGCGGCGCTGGTTTTTTCCTGTTCCCGGCGATCCTGACGCTGCCGTGAGCCGCCCACGACCACACCGGCGGCGGCGGTGCCTTTGGCCTGGTTCTGGCGATAATCCTGCTTGGTGTCATCGTCGACACGGTCATACACCTCGTCATGGCGGTTCCCGCGAACCTGGGCCCCTGCCGCACCCGCCGCAGCGCCCACGGCAGCACCTTTCAATCTTCCGCCGGAAGACGATGGCGCAGCGGCGGCACTCTGGCTGGCGGCCACGTTCTGGCAGTCGGTGGTGTCCAGCTGGAGTTGCTGTGAGGTCTGTCCTTTAAGAGGCACTACCGATTGGGCCCATGCCGGGGCAACGCACACCGATACCGCCAGGCATAAGCCAAGGGACGACAAACTGTTCATGTTGCACACCTCGTTGACTGAATGAGCCAAAACCAGTTTAGGTCACCCCCCCGGGCGACCGCGTGCAGAGCGATGAATGACACCGCTCGCTTTTCTGCGTGATGGCCTAACCTCATAGGCTGAGACTCAACAACAGAGCCGAACTCGCCTATGCGTCATGCACTGAAGTGGATGATCTTGACCGCACTCACGCTGCTGGCGTCCAGCGGTGCAGCGCTGGGAGCCGCTGAGGCGCCAGTGTCGATTGCCGGGTCTGCCGGGACGTCGTCGCATGCGGTTTCCGAAAGCGATCTGTCAGGCCTGCAGCTAAGGCTGGATCGCATCAAACAACAGATATCGCTGGCCAATAACCTGAGCCAGATGGTCGGTCTGCAGGATACGGTTCAGCGGTATATCAGTGACGTGGATACCCTCGAGTCCGCGTTGCTGCCCGAACAGAAACAGTTGCAGGCCCAACTGGACGTACTGGGCCCGATATCATCCGTCGAGATCGGTGGAGACCTTTCGGATATCGCCACCCAACGGGCCGTTCTGTCCGAACAGAAGAGAAAGATCGATACCACACTCAAAACACTGGCAGCGCTCAGGGACAGCGCCGCCGGGCTCATTGCTCAGATCGCCGGTATTCGACGCAGCCTTCTGGAAAGCGAAGTCACCCAGCGCAACGCCAGCATCTTGTCACCTCGTTTCTGGTCGCCTCTGTTTAATCTGACGCCTGAAGATCGCCAGCGACTGCAGGACTTTATCCGCGATGTCCGAATCTCCCTGGCGCTTGCCTGGCAACCGGGCGAACGCCTGTTGGCCGCTGCGATCATCCTGCTGGCGCTGGTCGTCTGGATCTGGGGCCGTAGAGTGGCCGATCGCGCACTGACGTGGATCTGCATTCACCGAATGCCTGAGGGGCGTCTGCGTCGAAGTTCGCTCGCCTTCGCCTCGGTGGTGGCCACGGTGCTGACCACCGCCTGCGCGATGCAACTGCTGTTCTACGCGCTGAACCGGCAACTGCCGCTAACCCCCATCGTGCAGAACTTCGCTGACGAGTTCGAAAAACTGATTTACACCTGCGTTCTGGTGACCGGTTTGAGTCGGGCATTGCTGTCGACAGAGCACCCGTCGTGGCGCCTGCCCGTGATGGCCGATTCCGTGGCACTGGCGCTCAAACGCTATCCCCGCCTCCTGGCCTGTGTGCTTTTACTGCTGGTCGGTCTTTCGCAAGTCATCTATGTCACCGGCATGAGCAACGCGGCGGTATTACAGGGACGTGGTGTGATTTCACTGGCCGTTACGCTGGTCTTTGTAGCGTTGTTCCATCAGGCCAGCAAAGCCCGCCGAGCATTGGCCGCGACCGGTGAACCTTCAGAAGCAAGCACCACGCTGGCCGGCCTGATCTATACCGTTGTCAGCATCGCCATATTCATCTCGTTGATTGCGCTGCTGATCGGCTACGTTTCACTGGCGAGGTTCATCACGTATGAACTGGTGTGGGGATTCATCATCCTGTCCGGGTTTTACCTGCTCATTCAATTGTTCAAGGACAGTTGCGAGTACTTGTTTTCAGCCAGGAGCCCCAGCGGCAAAGCCATTAAGCAATTGCTCGGGATCGGCGATACACGCCTGGAACAGGTTTCAATCGTCTTGTCTGGCGTCGGGCGCGCCGCGCTGCTGTTGCTCGCCCTGATCTGCATGATTGTCGGCGGCGTTGGCACCACCCTTGGGCAGTTGTTTGACCAGGCCGTCGCCATCCTCGGTGGCGATGGCCTGCGCAAACTCAACATCATCCCCGGCCACCTGCTCAATGCCGTGTTGGCGCTGTTAGTAGGTGTCTACCTGATTCGATCCCTGCGCCGCTGGCTGGATAACGAATTCCTGCCGAAAACCGACATGGATCCCGGCATGTGTGCGTCGCTCAGCACGCTGTTCGCCAACATCGGCTACGCCCTAGTGATCTTGCTGACGTTGTCGTCACTGGGCATCCAGTGGACGAACCTGGCGTGGATCGTCAGCGCCTTGTCCGTGGGTATCGGCTTTGGCTTGCAGGAAATCGTCAAAAACTTCGTGTCCGGCCTGATCCTGCTGACTGAACGCCCGGTGAAAGTCGGCGACCTGATCAGCATCAGTGGCGTGGAAGGCGATATCCGGCGTATCAACGTACGGGCCACCGAAATACAACTCAGCGATCGCTCCATCGTCATCGTCCCCAACTCGCAATTGATCTCGCAAAACCTGCGCAACGTCACCCTGGGTGGCAGCGCTCAAGGGGTGGCGTCGCTGGAGCTGACCTTCCCGCTGGACATCGACCCCGAACAAGTCAGGAACCTGCTGTACGACACCTATTGCGAAAACGAAAGCATCCTCGACAAACCGGCGCCGACCGTGCGCTTCAGCAAACTGAGCCCGGAAGGTATCACCCTGACCGTCACCGGCTACGTCAGCAGCCCGCGCATTGTCGGCACGACCAAAAGTGATTTGCTGTTCGAGGTTTTGAAACGCTTGGGAGCGGCAGGCATTGAACTGGCCAAGCCGGCGGCGGTGTGATCACTAGCCACCCTCGAAATGTAGCAGCTGGCGAAGCCTGCGTTCGGCTGCGCAGCAGTCGTAAAGATTTTGGGGCCGCTGCGCGCCCCGACGGGGATAAATCCCCTCGCCACAACACAGCCGAACGCAGGCTTCGCCAGCTGCTACAAATGCGTGTTCAGGCCAGAATTCGTTTTTGCGCGCTACGCTTCAAGGTTTCGCTAGGAAGCTCTTTGAACAACGCGCGATAACTGCTGGAAAACCGCCCCAGATGCCAGAAGGACCAGTTCATGGCGACTTCGGCCACGGTGGTTTCCATCGGCGTGCGGCTGAGCAGTTCGCGGTGTGCGCTGTTGAGGCGGCGCAGGCGCAGCCAATGAGTCGGGGTCATGCCGGTATAGGCCTTGAACGCGTGCTGCACCTGACGCAGTGACACCCCGGCAATCTGCGAAAGCTCCAGCAGGTTCAGCGTTTCTTCAGGCGAATCCGCCGCCCATTCACCGATGCGCTTCATCACCGAACGCTCCTCGGTGCGACGTTGCAACGCCCCACGATCAAGGCACACGCAGGCGTTGTCGAGCAGGTACAGGCAGTCTTCCAGCAACTGCTGGGTCAAGGCTTCCTTGCTCGGGGGGTCGAGTGTCTGCGCGAGCTGGGTCAAGGTGCTGCTGAGCCAGCGACTGAACAATGCGTTCTGCCCCGAATTCAGCGGCGCCAGGAACAACCCTTCCAGCCTGGCGACATCCAGCCCATGACGTTGAACGAACTCCGGACCAAACACCACGGCGATTTCCTGGTAGTTCTCCGGGGTGATCCAGATGTTGCGGCTCTCGCCATTGAGCACATACAGCGCGTTGTCACTGCGATCGAAACAGAACGCCAACGAGCCTTCGGGCGCGCTGAAATTCTGCTCGACCCGGGTGTTCATCTGCTCTTCGTAGATTTCCACGCCCTGCAGGTCCAGATAGCGCACCCGCCCGGCGAAATGCCCCGGTGACATCTGCTGGTACTGCTGCACCCAACCCGGCGTGGCGCGGATTTGCTCGGCGACATCTTCGGTGTTGAACGCTTGGACGTGTAACGGACTGGACGTTGTCATGGGTGACCTTGCGCACTCTTTTGGTGCGTTTTGGTGCTGCTGAAAGTGGATAGATGGATCTGCAAGGCTCGCCCAAGATAGTCGTCAACGCGTCTCAGGGGAAGTGTGTGGTGGATGAAACCACCCTCCCCGGCGTTAATAAAACCAATAACGAGGTCTTTATGAATGTCCCCTTCGATCAGCTGTTCACGTGGCTGAAAGATCACAAGATTACCGAAGTCGAATGCGTCGTCAGCGACCTGACCGGCATTGCACGCGGCAAAATTGCACCCACCAACAAGTTCCTGCATGAGCGAGGCATGCGCCTGCCGGAAAGTGTGCTGTTGCAAACGGTAACCGGGGACTTCGTCGACGACGACATCTACTACGACCTGCTTGACCCGGCTGACATCGACATGGTCTGCAAGCCCGATGCAGACGCGGTCTACGTGGTGCCATGGGCCATCGAACCGACCGCCATCGTGATCCACGACACCTTCGACAAGTTCGGCAACCCGATCGAACTGTCGCCGCGTAACGTGTTGAAAAAAGTCCTGCAGCTGTATACCGACAAAGGCTGGCGGCCGATTGTTGCGCCGGAAATGGAGTTCTACCTCACGCAACGTTGCGAAGACCCGGACCTGCCGCTCAAAGCGCCCCTGGGCCGTTCGGGCCGCGCGGAAAGTGGCCGCCAGTCGTTTTCCATCGACGCTGCCAACGAATTCGATCCGCTGTTCGAAGACGTCTACGACTGGTGCGAATTGCAAGGGCTGGACCTCGACACGCTGATCCACGAGGACGGCCCGGCGCAGATGGAGATCAACTTCCGGCACGGCAACGCGCTGGACCTGGCCGATCAGATCACCGTGTTCAAACGCACGATGCGCGAAGCTGCGCTCAAGCACAACGTGGCAGCCACGTTCATGGCCAAGCCGATTGGTGACGAGCCGGGCAGCGCCATGCACATCCACCAGAGTGTGGTGGACATCGCCACCGGTCAGCCGATTTTCGTCAACGCTGACGGGACGATGAGCGAGCTGTTCCTGCACCATATCGGCGGCCTGCAAAAGTACATTCCAAAAGTACTGCCGATGTTCGCCCCCAACGTGAACTCCTTCCGCCGCTTTCTGCCGGACACCTCGGCGCCGGTGAACGTCGAATGGGGCGAGGAAAACCGCACCGTCGGCTTGCGTGTGCCGACCTCGAGCCCTGAATCGATGCGCGTGGAAAACCGTCTGCCAGGCGCTGACGCCAACCCTTACCTGGCCATTGCCGCCAGCCTGTTGTGCGGCTACCTCGGCATGGTCGAGCGCGTCGAGCCGAGCGCAGCGGTCGAAGGTCGGGCCTATGAGCGGCGCAACCTGCGCCTGCCGATCACCATCGAGGACGCTCTGACGCAGATGGAAGAATGCGAAACCATCGAGAAGGTGCTGGGCAGCAAATTCGTTCGCGGCTATGTCGCGGTCAAGCGTGCAGAACACGAGAACTTCAAACGCGTGATCAGCTCGTGGGAGCGGGAGTTTCTGTTGTTCAGCGTCTAGTCCTTCGTTGCCAGTACCACCGCTATCGCCAGCAGGCTAGCTCCCACAGGGGAATGCATTCCAAATGTAGGAGCTAGCCTGCTGGCGATAGCGGCTACCCAAACACCAGAGAACCACCTGAAAAAATCCAATAAATCCAAGAGGTGTCGAATGCGTCTATTGAAATCCGTGGTTCCGGCCACACTGGCTTTGCTCTTCAGCGCTATTGCCCAGGCTCAGCCCACCGTCAGTGTCTACAACTGGACCGATTACATTGGCGAAACCACCCTCGCCGACTTCCAGGCAAAAACCGGGATCAAAGTCATCTACGACGTGTTCGATTCCAATGAAACACTGGAAGGCAAGTTGCTCGCCGGCCGCACCGGTTACGACGTGGTTGTCCCGTCCAACCACTTTCTGGCTCGCCAGGTGAAGGCTGGCGCGTTCCTTAAACTGGATCGCTCGCAGCTGCCGAACTTCAAGAACCTCGACCCCAAACTCCTGGCGCTGCTGGAGAAGAACGACCCGAACAACGAGCATTCGGTCCCGTACCTGTGGGGCACCAACGGCATCGGCTACAACGTCGACAAGGTCAAGCAAGTGCTGGGCGTCGATCACATCGATTCCTGGGCGGTGTTGTTCGAACCGGAAAACCTGAAAAAACTCAGCCAGTGCGGCGTATCGATGATGGACTCGGCGGACGAAGTGTTCCCGGCCGTCCTCAATTACATGGGCATGGACCCGCGCAGCGAGAACCCCGAGGACTTCAAAAAAGCCGAAGCCAAATTACTCAGCATCCGGCCGTACATCACCTACTTCCACTCCTCCAAGTACGTATCGGACCTGGCCAACGGCGACATCTGCGTAGCGTTCGGTTACTCGGGTGACGTGTTCCAGGCCGCGAACCGTGCCAAGGAAGCGAAGAACGGCGTGAACATCGCGTATGCCATTCCCAAGGAAGGCAGCAACCTGTGGTTCGACCTGTTGGCGATTCCGGCCGACGCCAGCAACCCGAAAGAAGCCCATGCTTTCATCAACTACCTGCTCGACCCGCAAGTGATCGCCAAGGTCAGTGCGTCGGTCGGTTACGCCAACCCCAACCCGGCCGCCAAGCAGTACATGGACCCGGAACTGGTGAACAATCCAGAGGTGTACCCGCCTCAGGAAGTGCTCGATAAACTTTACATCTCGACCACCCCGCCCCAGTCGATCATGCGACTGATGACCCGCTCCTGGAGCAAAGTGAAGTCCAACAAATGAATCAGTACACCCAGGAACACGCGCATTCTTATTACGCCGCCACAGCCAAGGGCATGGCGCCCTACCCGACCCTGGCAACGGACCTGGTGGCTGATGTCTGTGTGATCGGCGGCGGCTTCACTGGGGTCAACACCGCCATTGAACTCGCGCAACGCGGGCTCTCGGTGATCCTTCTGGAGGCGCGACGGATCGGCTGGGGTGCCAGTGGGCGCAACGGCGGGCAACTGATTCGCGGTATCGGGCATGACGTCAGTGGGTTCGCCCGCTACGTCGGGCAGGAAGGTGTGCGCTATCTGGAGCGTGCCGGCACCGAATCGGTGGAACTGGTCGGCGCTCGGATCCGCGAACACGCGATCGATTGCGACCTGCGCTGGGGCTTTTGCGAACTGGCCAATACCCCGGCGCAATTTGCGGCGTTCAACGTCGAGCAGCAGGCACTCGCGCAATCCGGTTATGCCCATGAGACCCGCCTCGTCGGGCCTGAACAGATTCGCGAGCAAGTGGTGAATGCCGGGGTATATGCCGGTGGTCTGGTGGACATGGGCTCGGGGCATCTGCACCCGCTCAACCTGATCCTGGGTGAAGCACGGGTGGCTCACGCCCTCGGTGTGCAGATCTTCGAGCAGAGCCCGGTGCTGGAGCTTATCCATGGCGACACGGTGCAGGTTCGCTGCGCCGGCGGCACAGTCCGCGCCGGCCAGTTGGTGCTCGCGTGCAATGCGCATCTGGACGAACTCGAACCCAAACTCAGCGGTAAGGTGCTACCGGCCGGCAGCTACATCATCGCCACCGAGCCGTTGGCGCCTGAAGTGGCTGCACAATTGATCCCGCACAACCTGGCGTTGTGCGATCAAAAGGTGGGGCTGGATTACTACCGGCTTTCGGCGGATCGGCGTTTGCTGTTCGGCGGCGCCTGTCATTACTCCGGACGGGACCCGGCAGACATCACCGCCTACATGCGTCCGCACATGCTCAAGGTGTTCCCGCAACTGGCGGATGTGCGCATTGATTATCAATGGGGCGGCAAGATCGGCATCTCGGCCAATCGCTTCCCGCAGGTCGGCCGCTTGAGCCAGCACCCGAACGTGTTCTACGCCCAGGGTTACTCCGGCCATGGCCTGAACGTGACCCACTGGTGCGCCAGGCTGTTGGGCGAAGCGATTCATGCCGGGCATAGCCAGGGCTTTGATGTGTTCAGCGCCGTGCCGCACATGACCTTCCCCGGAGGCCCGCTGCTGCGCTCGCCATTGCTGGCGATGGGGATGCTCTGGTATCGCTTGCGAGAGGTGTTGGGCTGAGCCGCTGTGTCTGAAACACCCCCCCCCGTAGGAGCTGCCGAGTGAAACGAGGCTGCGATCTTTTGATCTTGCTCTTAAAAAACAAGATCAAAAGATCGCAGCCTCGTTTCACTCGACAGCTCCTACAGGGGGCAATTCGTTACCAATACGCTTGCGTTCCTGTCTTTTGCTCACCTTTCGATTTGCTCAATTGCCACTCACTTCTATATTGAGGAGGTGCTCTGCCTTTCCTGCCTCCTATTGAGCGCGACCCATGGCCACCACTGACCATTTGATCATCTGCGAGCATTGTGACTGCGTGTATGAAAAAGTGACGCTCGCCAAGCACCAGAAAACCCTGTGCACACGCTGCGGCGGGGTGCTTCAGCGTTATAACGGCCTGACGATCGAACAGCGCCTGGCATTGAGCCTGACCGCGCTGGTGGTGTGGATCTTTACCAACTTCTATCCGGTGATGAGCATCAGCCTCAAGGGCCTGAAAAACAGCGCGACGCTGTGGGATTCAGTCCTGGCGCTCAGCCAGGGGCCGATCACCTTTATCGCGATGGTGGCGGCGATCGCCATGATCATCGCGCCGATTTTCCAGCTGTTGCTGTTGATCTGGGTGCTGAGTTTCGGCCTGGCCCACCAGCGAGCGCCCGGTTTCAAATTCTGCATGCGCTGGCTGGAAACCCTCAGGCCCTGGAGCATGCTCGAAGTCTGCCTGCTGGGCGCCATGGTCGCCGTGATCAAACTCGCGGGACTGCTCGACGTATTGCCCGGCATCGGCCTGTTTGCGCTGGCCGTGCTGAGTTTGATGATGATCCGCATCGCCGGGCGCGACGTCCGTGATCTGTGGGATACCTTATGAACCGACCTCCAGTGGCGAGCGAACTCAACCTGTGCCTGTGTCACACCTGCGGACTGGCCTGTGACATGACCCACGAGCCGGATGAATGCGAACGCTGCGGCGCGCCGTTGCATCGGTATAAACCGAACTCACTGACACGTACCTGGGCCTACATGTTCACCGCCCTGGCGTTTTACGTACCGGCCAATCTGCTGCCGGTGATGAACACCAAGATGGTCGGCAACGGCGCCGACAGTACGATCATGACCGGCGTCATCGAGTTCTGGGAGGCCGGTGCCTGGGACATCGCCCTGATTATTTTCATCGCCAGCATCGCGGTGCCAGGCATCAAGTTTGTCGCCCTGACGCTGCTGCTGGTGACGGTTCAGCGTGACAGCCAGTGGGCACGCAAAGAGCGTTCGCAGTTGTACCGCTTTGTCGAAGTCATCGGTTACTGGTCGATGCTCGACGTGATCGTGGTCGCGTTGGTGGCCGCGCTGGTGAAGTTTCAAGCATTGGCCGATATCGAGCCGCGCCCGGGCATTCTGTTTTTCGGGCTGGTGGTGATCTTCACCATGCTGTCGGCAATGAGTTTCGATCCGCGGCTGATTTGGACCGAAAAGAACATTAACGAGGAGGTCATGGATGAAGTCGCAAGTCACTGATGGGGCCCAGCCCCCTGGCCAGGCCCCGATAAAGACGCGTCGCTTCAGTGTTTCGCTGGTATGGATCGTGCCCATCGTTGCCGTGTTGGTGGGCATTTCACTGGTGGTTCACAGCCTCATGCAGGAAGGGCCCACGATCACCATCAACTTCAAGACCGGCAGCGGCCTGGTCGCCAACAAGACCGAAGTCAAATACCGCAACGTGGTCATCGGGCATGTTTCGGACGTCGAATTGAGCGATGACCAGAAGAGCGTCAACGCCACGATCAAACTGGCCAAGCAGGCTGAAAGCTTTACCCGTGAGGACTCGCAGTACTGGGTCGTGCGTCCACGTATCGGCGCTGGCGGCGTATCGGGTATCGACACCCTGCTGTCCGGTGATTACATCGGTGCCGACATCGGCCAGGCCAACGGCCGCGCGAAGAATTTCCAGGGGCTTGAGAACCCGCCGCCGATTACCTACGGTGAGCCGGGCAAGCGCTTCACCCTGCACTCCGCCGACCTGGGGTCGCTGGACATCGGTTCTCCGGTTTACTACCGCAAGATACAGGTCGGTCAGGTGGTGGCTTATGCCTTGGATGCCGATGGCAAGGGCGTGAATATCGAAGTGTTCATTCACTCGCCCAATGACGCTTATGTCACGCAAGACACCCGCTTCTGGAACGCCAGTGGCATCGACGTGAGTGTGGGCGCCAACGGTTTTGCGTTGAAAACCGAATCGTTGTCTTCGATGCTGGTTGGCGGCATTGCCTTTCGTGCGCCGCAATACAGCCCCGACGATAAACCGGCCCCGGAGGAATATGCCTATGACCTGTTTGAAGATCAGCAAACCGCCCTCGCCCCGCCCAATGGCAAGGCGCAGTACCTGACACTGCGCTTCGACCAGGCGTTGCGCGGGCTGAAAGTCGGTGCACCCGTGGAATTCCTCGGTATGGAGTTTGGTCGGGTCGTCTCGATCAACCTCGATTACGACGCAAAAAAACGCAGCTTTCCGGTCAATGTCGGCATTGTGATCTACCCGCAGCGACTCGGCACGGCGCACACCAAAATGCTCAAGGCGTTGAATCATGATCCCAACGACGAGGCCGGCAGCATTCGGTTGATGGGCACGTTTGTCGAAAACGGTCTGCGCGCCCAGGCGCGTAGCGGCAACCTGTTGACGGGGCAACTGTACATCGCACTGGATTTCTACCCCAAAGCTGAAAAAGTCGCCTTCGACGCGACGGCCCGCCCTGTCAGCATTCCGACCGTGCCGGGCAGTCTCGAAGAGTTGCAGGGCAAACTGGAGGCCATGGTCGACAAGATCAACAAACTGCCTATCGAGCGCATCGCCAACAACCTGGACAGCAACCTCGTCGAACTGCGCAAAGGCCTGACGCAATTCAATGCCAAGACGTTGCCCGGCGTGCAGAACACCCTCGCGGATGTCAGCAAGACCCTGCAATCAGCCAACTCGACCCTGGCTGAAGACTCACCGCAACGGGAAAAACTGTCCGAGACCCTGGACGATCTCGGCCGCACATCGCGCTCCTTGCGCGACCTTGCGGACTACCTCGGGCGGCATCCGGAATCGCTGATCCGTGGCCGCCCGGAAAATGCCGCACCTATTGATCTGCAAGGGCCGCCGAGCAAATGACCACAGGAGCATCACCCATGGCTTTTCCGCTGAAGATGACGTTGATCGCCGCATTGGCGTTGCTCGCCGCCTGTCGCAGCGACCCTATTCAATTCCATACCTTGACCCCGGCCCAGCCGAACGTGAATTCAAGGACCAACGCGGACATCAGGATTGAGAGCCTGAGTGTCCCGCCACAGGTCGATCGTCCCCAGATCGTTGTACGCCAGGGCAACACCGGCATGGCGATTCTCGAGACCGATTGGTGGGGGGCAAGTCTGGCAGACGAGTTGCGCAGCGCACTGGTCGATCAGATGGTCAACAGCAATCCGCAACGCAAGATGTCGGTGCGCCTGGATATACAGCGATTTGACTCGATTCCGGGGCAATACGGGTTGATCGACGTCAAGTGGCGACTGCGCGAGCTGAATCAAAGCGAAAACTCGATGGTGACGTGCCGTAGTTTTCTGCAGACACCGTCCGGACCGACGATTGATGACCTGGTGGCGGCCCAGCAAAACAACATCAAACGCCTGGCCGCGCTGATCAGCCAGGCAGCCAATGGCACACAAAGAGGATGCCCCGCGTCGTAGGAGCAAAGCTTGCTCGTGGTGGCGTCATGTCAGACGAAATCAACGCTGCCTGACACACCGCCATCGCGAGCAGGCTCACTCCTACCTTTGATCAGCGGTGAACACACACTCTGCGGCAAACTCACACCCCCTGTGGGAGCTGGCTTGCCGGCGATGGCGGAGTATCAAACGAAATCAACGCTGCCTGACACACCGCCATCGCGAGCAGGCTCACTCCTACCTTTGATCAGCGGTGAACACACACTCTGCGGCAAACTCACACCCCCTGTGAGAGCTGGCTTGCCGGCGATGGCGGAGTATCAAACGAAATCAACGCTACCTGACACACTGCTATCGCGAGCAGGCTCGCTCCTACCTTTGATCTGCGGGCAACACAAAATCCGCGTCGAGCACAGATCCCCTGTGGGGTGCGCTGGTCCTGCCGACCCTGAGCGCTATCGATCTACAGACCTGCCCGTCACAGATCAAAACGGTCCACCGCGCGCCGACGCTCATTGTCATCGCGCACGTCATAGTTCGCAGTGGTCTGAATGTTGCTGTGATGCGCCAGTTTCTGCGCAATCGACAGGTCATGCTCTTCGATGACCCGGGTGATGAACGAGCGCCGAAAGTCATGGGGCATGATGTTAACCCCGACCTGAGCGCCCCGCTGCCGGGCAATGTAATAGATCGCATGTTTGGTAATGCGCTCGCGGGTGATATGGCTGCCACGGCGAATGCGGTTGAACAGGAATGGGTCGTCCTCTTCACCTTCCTTGAGGTGCGAACGACGCAGTTCAAGCCAGGCATCGAGTTTGGCGAACGCCCAGGCCGGCGCATACTTGATCAATTGCTTGTTGCCTTTGCCGGTAACCCGCAGGCTGCGCTCGTTGAAATCAACCTGGCCAAGGTCCAGATTGACTGACTCCGACTTGCGCATCCCGGACCCATACAGAATCGCGATGATTGCCGCATCCCGAAGACCTTGGGGACGTGGATCAGCCGCGCACACGGCCATCAATTCCTGGATCAGCGAACGCCTGAGGTTACGGCCCTGAGAAAGCCGCGTCCCGGCCATGCCCTTTACCGAGCGCATCTTCAGCAAGTGATCCTGGCTGATCAAACTCATGCGCCACGCTTCGTTCATCACGCCACGTACGGCGTTGACGTACAGCGAAGAGGTATTCGGCGCATAGCCGTCCTCGCGCAGGGCGGCGACGAGCGCAACGACATTCTCCGGCTGCAACTGATGCCAGGGAATCTCCTCGATGTTCACGTCCTCGAAGCCCAGGCGGTCGGCCGCGTCCTGCAGAACGTAGCGCATGGTCAATTGGCTGGAGGGGGCCAATCGAGCCAGGTACAGGGTCAGAGGATTGGGTTTTGAAAAGTTGGAATCGGTAGCGGGTAAGTCAATCAAACGAAACGGCCCTAAGAGAAATCAGTTCATTAAACAACTTGTTCATACTTTAGAGCAATTTGAACAACCTGCGCTCTCTGTAGGAACTGCCGCAGGCAGCGATCTTTATGAAGATCAGTAGATCGCAGTCTGCGGCAGCTCACACAATGGGCCAAAGGATTTTTCGCACCCTATAACATCAAATAAAATGCACTGAAACAGCATTAATATGAATTTGTCAGCGATCATCGGGCGCGGCACACTGTGCGCGTTCCTCCCCCAACAGTTGGAACACCTTCAAGGGCTTTCTGGGTCTCCCAGCCGAGCCTTTTTTTTTGCCCTGATTTTGAACGGACCTTTTGCCTGATGCTTGCTCGCTGGTTACCCGCCGCCATCAATACCCGCCCTACCGAATGGAGCCGAGCCGCGATTGGCATGGCATCAGGCACATTGTTTAGCGTCTGGTTGTGTAGCCAGGTGTTCGGTATTGAAGTGGCGCAACACCTGATCGGCCCGCTGGGTGCGTCGGCGGTGCTGTTGTTCGCCGTGTCCTCCGGCGCCCTCGCGCAACCATGGTCAATTATGGGCGGCTACCTGAGTGCAGCCGTGGTTGCCCTGCTGGTGGCCCACGTTATGGGCCGGACGCTGACCAGTGCTTGCCTGGCGGCCGGTCTGGCACTGATTCTGATGTGCTGGCTGCGTTGCTTGCACCCACCGGCCGGTGCCTTGGCGCTGATACTGGTACTGGCCGATCCGGCGACCATTGCCCTGGATTGGAAAGCACTGGCGCCGGCAATGCTCGGTGCCTCCATTCTGCTGTTGTGGGCATTGGCCTATAACAACCTGACGCGGATTCGATACCCCAAACGGGCCGCAGAACCGGTCGTCGTGCTGCCGGCCGATCACCTGCCCGTCGACAGTCAGGCCATCACCGCCGAGGACCTGAAACTGGCCCTGGCCGACATGGAAGCCTTCTACGACGTCACCCCCGAAGACCTTGAGCAACTAATCCATGCCAGTGAACTGCACGCCAGGCGGCGCAGTATTGGAGACGTTTTTTCTCGGCAGGATTGACGATCAAAAGATCGCAGCCTTCGGCAGCTCCTACAGGTGTACGCGATCCACAGAAGGAGCTGCCGGAGGCTGCGATCTTCTCATTGTGCCCTAAGGTAAATATGCAAACAGAGCCTGCACATATCCCGGTTGTACATCACAAATTTGCACTGGTACGATCCGGGATCGCTCGCGTGCGAGCTTCTTGATAAAGAACAATAAAAGCAGGGAGTTAGTGATGACTGCTCAGGTTTCTTCTCCAGCGACTCAGTCGATGGATGCCACGCAAAACGAGGTGCTGGCCGAGGTCCGCAACCACATCGGTCACCTGACCCTCAATCGCCCCGCCGGGCTTAACGCCCTGACCCTCGACATGGTCCGCAACCTTCAGCGCCAGCTCGACGCCTGGGCGATCGATGAGAACGTGCACGCCGTGGTGCTGCGCGGTGCTGGCGAGAAGGCTTTCTGTGCCGGTGGCGACATCCGCTCGCTGTACGACAGTTTCAAAAGCGGCGGCACGCTGCATCAGGATTTCTTCGTCGAGGAATATGCCCTCGATCTCGCGATCCACCACTACCGTAAACCGATCCTGGCCTTGATGGACGGTTTTGTCCTGGGTGGCGGCATGGGTCTGGTACAAGGCGCCGACTTACGCGTCGTCACCGAGAAAAGCCGCCTGGCAATGCCGGAAGTGGGCATCGGTTATTTCCCGGACGTAGGCGGCAGCTATTTCCTGCCGCGCATTCCCGGTGAGCTGGGAATCTATCTAGGGGTCAGTGGCGTGCAGATTCGCGCGGCCGACGCGCTCTACTGCGGGCTGGCGGACTGGTACCTGGAAAGCGTCAAACTGGAATTGCTCGACGAAAAACTCGATCAACTGGATTGGCAAGACTCGCCGCTCAAGGACCTGCAAGGCGTCCTCGCCCAACTTGCGGTACAACAGCTGTCCGATGCGCCTCTGGCGACGTTGCGCCCGGCCATCGACCACTTCTTCGCCCTGCCCGATGTGCCGAGTATGGTGGAGCAACTGCGTGAAGTAACGGTTGCGGACAGTCATGAATGGGCACTCGCCACCGCAGACCTGCTGGAAAGCCGCTCGCCATTGGCAATGGGCGTCACGCTGGAGATGCTGCGACGCGGTCGGCACCTGAGCCTGGAAGACTGCTTTGCCCTTGAGTTGCATCTGGACCGTCAGTGGTTCGAGCGCGGTGACCTGATCGAAGGCGTACGCGCGTTGCTGATCGACAAAGACAAAACGCCACGCTGGAATCCGCCGACCTTGCAGGCGCTGGACGCCGAGCATATCGCGAGTTTCTTCACAGGCTTCGACCAGAGCGAGAGCTGAGTCATGCACGATATCGAATTGAGCGAAGAACAAGTGATGATCCGCGACATGGCCCGGGATTTTGCCCGCGGCGAAATCGCGCCCCATGCACAAGCCTGGGAAAAGGCCGGCTGGATCGACGACGGTCTGGTGGCGAAGATGGGTGAGCTGGGCCTGCTGGGCATGGTGGTGCCCGAAGAATGGGGCGGCACTTACGTGGACTACGTTGCCTATGCCCTGGCAGTGGAGGAAATTTCCGCCGGTGACGGCGCCACGGGTGCACTGATGAGCATCCACAACTCCGTAGGTTGCGGGCCGGTCCTGAACTACGGCACCGAAGAGCAGAAAAAAACCTGGTTACCGGACCTCGCCAGCGGTCAGGCCATCGGCTGTTTCTGCCTGACGGAACCCCAGGCCGGTTCCGAAGCCCACAACCTGCGCACCCGCGCCGAACTGCGCGAAGGCCAGTGGGTCATCAATGGCGCCAAGCAATTTGTCAGCAACGGCAAACGCGCCAAGCTGGCGATCGTGTTTGCGGTCACCGACCCGGACTTGGGCAAACGCGGCATATCGGCGTTCCTGGTACCCACCGACACCGCTGGCTTCATCGTCGATCGCACCGAACACAAGATGGGCATTCGTGCGTCCGATACCTGCGCGGTGACCTTGAGCAATTGCACGATTCCCGAAGCCAACCTGCTGGGTGACCGTGGTAAAGGGCTGGCGATTGCCCTGTCCAACCTCGAAGGCGGACGCATTGGCATCGCGGCGCAGGCCTTGGGCATTGCACGGGCGGCGTTTGAAGCGGCATTGGCCTACTCGCGTGATCGCGTGCAGTTTGACAAGCCGATCATTGAGCACCAGAGCATTGCCAATCTGCTGGCCGATATGCACACCCGTCTGAACGCCGCGCGCTTGCTGATCCTGCATGCCGCACGCCTGCGCAGTGCCGGCAAGCCGTGTCTGTCGGAGGCTTCACAAGCCAAGCTGTTTGCGTCGGAAATGGCCGAAAAGGTCTGCTCGTCAGCGATGCAGATTCATGGCGGGTATGGGTATCTGGAAGATTACCCGGTGGAGCGTTACTACCGGGATGCGCGGATTACGCAGATTTATGAAGGGTCGAGCGAGATACAGCGGATGGTGATTGCTCGCGAACTCAAGCATTACCTGGTTTGAACCGTTAAAAGCATCGCGAGCAAGCTTTGCTCCCACAGTAGATCTCCAGTGCTGATGAGAAACCCTGTGGGAGCATCGCTTGCTCGCGATGACGTCGCTGAAAACGCTACATCACTTCCCTTGGAACTGCGCGTCACGCTTGGCAATAAATGCCGCCATCCCTTCCTTCTGATCCTGCGTCGCAAACGCCGCATGGAACACTCGGCGCTCAAAGCGCACACCTTCGGACAGGCTCACTTCAAACGCACGGTTGACGCTTTCCTTGACCATCATCGCAATCGGCAACGACTTCTGGGCGATCTTCTCGGCAACCTTCAACGCTTCTTCCAGCAGCTCATCAGCCGGCACGATCCGCGCCACGATCCCGCAGCGTTCCGCTTCAACAGCATCAATCAACCGCCCGCTCAGGCACATTTCCATGGCCTTGGCCTTGCCCACGGCGCGGGTCAGGCGCTGAGTGCCGCCCATGCCTGGCAGCACGCCAAGGTTGATTTCCGGCTGGCCGAATCGAGCGTTGTCGCCGGCCAGGATGAAATCGCACATCAGCGCCAGTTCACAACCGCCGCCCAAGGCAAAACCGTTAACCGCAGCAATGATCGGCTTGCGGCGATTGGCTACGCGATCACTGTCGCTGAACAGGTCATCAAGGTAGATCTGCGGGTACGTCAGCTCCGCCATTTCCTTGATGTCGGCGCCGGCAGCAAAGGCTTTTTTCGAGCCGGTCAGCACGATGCAGCCGATGTTCGAATCTGCTTCCAGGCCATCGAGAGCGTGGTTGAGCTCGCTGACAATCTGCGCGTTTAACGCGTTTAGCGCTTGTGGACGGTTAAGGGTAATCAGGCCCACTCGACCGTGGATTTCCAGCAAAATCGTTTCGTAACTCATCCAGGACTCCTAAGTATTGTTTACGCCGAATCCCCGTAGGGTTCCTTGTTAAAGACTGCGCGAAATGACCATGCGCTGAATATCGCTGGTGCCTTCGTAGATCTGGCAAACCCGCACGTCACGGTAGATCCGCTCCACCGGGAAGTCGTTCAGGTAACCGTAGCCACCCAGGGTTTGCAACGCCGCGGAACAGACTTTTTCGGCCATCTCCGAAGCAAACAGCTTGGCCATTGAGGCTTCGACCAACGCAGGCTTGCCACTATCGCGCAACGCGGCGGCGTAATGGACCATCTGCCGGGCCACGGCAATCTGCGTCGCCATGTCCGCGAGACGGAACGCTACCGCCTGATGTTCGATGATCGGCTTGCCAAAGCTTTCACGCTCGCGTGCATAGTCGCGGGCCGCTTCAAACGCAGCGCGGGCCATGCCCACCGACTGTGACGCGATGCCTACACGACCGCCCTCAAGGTTGGCGAGGGCAATTCGATAGCCCTCACCCTCCTCGCCCAACCGATTGGCCACGGGCACTTTCACGTCTTCGAACAGAATCTGGCAGGTATCGGAGGCATGCTGGCCGAGCTTGTCTTCCACGCGTGCGACTTTGTAGCCCGGCGAGTCGGTCGGCACGATCAGCGCCGTGATGCCGCGCTTGCCGGCACTCGGATCGGTGACGGCGAACACGATCACCACACCGGCGTTCTGCCCGGACGTGATGAACTGTTTGCAGCCGTTGAGCACGTAGTGGTCACCTTCCAGGCGTGCGCGGGTTTTCAGGCCGCTGGCGTCGGAGCCGGCCTGGGGCTCGGTCAGGGCAAAGGCACCGAGCATTGCGCCGCTGGCCAGCGGCTTGAGGAAGCGCTCTTTCTGGTCATCGGTGCCGTAATTGAGGATCGGCACGCAACCCACCGAGTTGTGCACGCTCATGATGGTCGAGCACGCGCCATCACCGGCGGCAATTTCTTCCAGCGCCATGGCGTAAGCCAGGTAACCGGTGTCACAACCGCCCCATTGTTCCGGGACCAACATGCCGAAAAAGCCCAGCTCGGCCATTTCGCCGATGGCCTCCGTCGGGAAGCGATGCAAGCGATCCCACTCCGCGGAGAACGGCTTCAGCCGCTCCTGGGCAAACTGCCGGGCCGCGTCGCTGATCTGTGTTTGTTCGTCATTGGGAATCATGCGAAATCCTTAAAAATGCAATCGCCCCTGTAGGAGCTGGCGCAGCCTGCGATCTTTTGATCTTGATCTTTGGCAATCATCATCACCACATCAAACGTTCGCAGCTTGCAGCAGCGCCTACAGAAACCGCGCAGAGTGATCAGCAAGCCTTAGTACAGGCACTCAACTGCAATAGCCGTTGCCTCGCCGCCGCCGATGCAGATGGCTGCAACACCGCGTTTCAGGCCCTTCTGGCGCAAGGCGGAGAGCAAGGTCACGAGGATCCGCGCGCCAGACGCACCAATCGGATGCCCCAAGGCACACGCGCCTCCGTGCACATTGACCTTCTCGTGAGGGATCTCCAGTTGGGCCATGGTCACCAGACTCACCACCGCGAACGCCTCGTTGACCTCAACCAGGTCGACTTCATCCAGGGACCAGCCGGTTTTCTTCATCAGCTTTTTGATCGCACCCACCGGTGCCACCGGGAACAGTCCCGGAGCGTCGGCGAACGCGGCGTGACCATGAATCACTGCCAGAGGCTTCAAGCCTTGTTTCTCGGCCTCGGAACGGCGCATCAGCACGAGCGCTGCGGCACCGTCGGAAATCGAGCTGGAGTTCGCCGCCGTCACGGTCCCGCCTTCGCGGAATGCCGGCTTCAACGAAGCGATCTTGTCCAGTTTGGCTTTCGGGGGTTGTTCGTCGTTGCTGATCAGCACCTGCTCTTTGCCGATGGTCACCGTCAGCGGCACGATCTCGTCCTTGAAGGTGCCATCCTTGATGGCCTGCTGTGCGCGGGTTGTCGAGGCAATGGCGAATTCGTCCTGGACTTCACGGGTGAAACCATTGGATTCGGCGCAATCCTCGGCGAAGGTGCCCATCAAGCGGCCTTTGTCATAGGCGTCTTCGAGGCCGTCAAGGAACATATGATCGAGCACACGACCGTGGCCCATGCGGTAGCCGGCACGTGCGCGGTCCAGCAGGTACGGCGCGTTGGACATGCTTTCCATGCCGCCGGCGACCACCACGTCGACGCTGCCGGCGACGAGCATGTCATGGGCCAGCATCGTCGCTTCCATGCCCGAACCGCACATTTTGTTCAGCGTGGTGCAGCGGGTCGACTTATCCAGCCCGGCGCCCAGCGCAGCCTGGCGTGCAGGTGCCTGGCCCAGGCCTGCGGACAGTACGCAGCCGAACAGCACTTCTTCGACGGATTCAGGCTTGATACCCGCGCGCTCTACGGCAGCGCGAATGGCAGCAGCACCCAGTTGCGGCGCCGTCAGGCTTTTCAGTTCGCCCTGGAAAGCACCCATCGGGGTGCGGACGGCGCTGACAATAACAATCGGATCGTTGGCAAGTGTCATGACAAATTCTCCTTACTTGGCGGCCATGCGCAAGGCACCGTCGAGACGGATCACCTCGCCATTGAGCATGCTGTTTTCAATGATATGCCTGACCAGCGCAGCATACTCGTCCGGTTTGCCCAAACGTGGCGGAAAGGGCACGCCAGCCGCCAGAGAAGCCCGGACTTCCGGGGTCATACCGGCCATCATCGGCGTTTCGAAAATGCCGGGGGCGATGGTCATCACACGAATGCCGAAGCGCGCCAGCTCACGGGCCGCAGGCAACGTCAGGCTGACGATGGCGCCTTTGGACGCGGCATACGCCGCCTGACCGATCTGGCCGTCGTAAGCAGCAGCGGAGGCGGTATTGATGATTACCCCGCGCTCGCCGTCTTCATTGGCCTCGGTTTCGGCAATCGCAGCTGCCGCCAGACGCAGCATGTTGAAGCTGCCGATCAGGTTCACATTGATGACCTGGCTGAAACTGGCCAACGCGTGAGGGCCGGTTTTGCCGAGGATTTTCTCGCCTCGCACGATGCCGGCGCAGTTAACCAGGCCGTTCAGGCCACCAAAGGCCTTGACGGTCGCCTGCACGGCAGCTTCGGCGGCGGCTTCGTTGCTGATGTCCGCGACGACGCTTTGCGCGCCCAGTCGTTGAGCCTGAGCTGCAACAGCCTCGGCGTTCATGTCCACCAGCATCACTTTGGCGCCGGCCGCAACCAGCATCTCAGCGGTGGCCGCACCCAGTCCGGAGGCGCCGCCGGTGACGAGAAAAGCCTTGTTTTCGATCTGCATCATTGTTTCCTTGAATTCAAGCTTGAACGTTCTTCGCGGCGGCCTCTTGAGCCTTGGCGATTTCCTGGTTGCGCAAGATAAAGCGCTGCAATTTGCCGCTAGGGGTTTTCGGCAATTCGCTGACAAATTCGATTTCCCGGGGATAGGAATGCGCTGCCAATCGCTTGCGCACGTGCTGGCGCAGTTCTTCGGCGAGGGCAGGTTCGGCGCGGTACTGCGAGCTCAACACAACGAAGGCTTTGACCAGTTCGGTGCGCTCAGGGTCGGGTTTGCCAACCACTGCCGCCTCGACCACCGCCGGGTGCTCGATCAGCGCACTTTCGACGTCGAACGGGCCGACCCGGTAGCCAGAAGTTGTGATCACATCGTCACTGCGCCCGACAAAACTGATGCTGCCGTCCGGGTTCCACTCCACGGTATCGCCGCTCAGGTAGTAGTTGCCGACGAAGGCTTTGGTGGGTGCGCCTTCGTAGCCGGCGAACCAGCACATCGGCGATTGGGTGCGGTCGATGGCCAGGATGCCCGGCTGCCCCACGCCCAGTTCCTGATACTCCTCGTCCAGCACCACGATACGGTGACCAGGAGAGGTGAAACCCGCCGCACCCATGTGGATCGGGTGCTCCAGGCCATGGTGATTGCACAAAACCATGCCCAGTTCGGTCTGGCCGTAATGGTCGTGGATGACCACGCCGAGGTTGTCGGCAAACCAGCGGATCACTTCTGGATTCAGCGGCTCACCGGCACTGCTGACGATGCGCAGCTTGCCCTTGATCGAACGGGCGAACTCGTCGCCGCCTGCGATCAGCAAACGGTAGGCAGTTGGAGAACCGGTGAGGTTGGTGATGCCGTATTTGTTGATGACCCGGCAGGTACTTTCGAGGGTGAAGGGGCCATCGTAAAAGGTGATCGGGTGCCCCATCGACATCGGTCCGGTGACACCGAAATAGATGCCATAGGCCCAACCCGGATCGGCAACGTTCCAGAACGCGTCCTCGGGACGCAGGTCCACCGCGTCGCGGGTGTAACTCTGGAAGGCAACGATGGCCTTGAGCGGCACGGACAGCGCTTTCGAGGGACCGGTGGTGCCCGAGGTGAACATCAGCAGGAACGGATCTTCGCCAGTCAGCATGACCGGTTCGCAGTCGTTGGAATAGTTGGCCAGTTCGGCCCAGAAACTGAAATCGCCCCGCACGATGCCCTGGCCTTTCGGGCCGCCGACGGTAACGGTCGTCGGGCAGTCGATGACTTCAGTGAGTTTGGGGCGATTGATGGCGTCGGTGACGACGACTTTTGCGCCAGAGCTGCCGAGCCGGTGCTCGATGGCTTTGGGGCCGAAGGCGGTGAAGAGTGGCTGATAGACTGCACCGATGCGCCAGGTGGCGAACACAGTGATCAACAATTCGATGTTGCGCGGCAACAGACCGGCGACCTTGTCGCCCTTCTGCACCCCTTGGGCCAGCAGGAAATTGGCGAAACGCGCGGCTTTGTCCTGCAGGTCGCTGAAGGTGTAGGTGGCGCTGGCCCCATCGCGTCCCTCCCAGAACAATGCAATGCGCCCCGGCAACGCATGCCGGTCGCAGCATTCGACGCAGGCATTAACGGCCGTCAGGTCGCCTGCGAGTGCAGCGTCAACGGTGTCCTGATAATTGAACTGTGAAGTGGCAGACAAGTAATCGCGCATTGCCAGAATCCCTCGTATTGTTATTAGGTTGGGGGGGAACCGTAATCAACAGGGAAATCTTCGCTCTACGCGGTGCGCGGGACAATGGTCAAAGTTATCAAGTTGCGTGACTGGTTTGGCCAAGGCTCAAGGGCTGGGGTCTCGGGGCTGACCCTCCTATCCCTTCGGGATCAGTCAGCCTCGTTAAGAATCAAACTCCGATAATGCCCGGGATTGGACCCCGACCACTTGCGAAATGCCTTGTAGAACGAGCTGGCATCGGCAAACCCCAGCCGCGCGGCGATCTCGGCGAAGCTGATGCTCGGCTCTGCCAGCCAGACGATGGCCAATTCCTTTCGCACACTGTCCTTGAGCCCTTGATAAGTCTGCCCTTCCTCCGCCAGACGCCGCCGCAACGTCGACGCCGACATGCACAGCTGCTGCGCCAGCAGGTCGGTTTCCGGCCAATGTTGCGCCGACAGTTGCCGTAAATCATGCTTGATCCGGCTCGCCAGGCTTTGCGGATCACGGTACTTCACCAGGATATTGGCCGGCGCATGGGCAAGGAAACGCTTGAGTTCTTCAGGACTGCGCTTGATCGGCAAATCCAGGCATTCGGCGGAGAAAATCATGCGGGTGCGTGCTCGGTTGAACCGCAGATTCTCGGAGAACATCACCTGATAGTCATCGCAAAAGTCCGGCTCAGGGCAACGCAGCTCGATGGCCAGAATCGGAATGCGTCGCCCGGCCAGCCAGCAGGCAACCCCATGAACGATCATCCAGTAGGTGAAATAAGTGAAGGCTCGGCGCGGGTCCTGTTCGTCCTCGACCAAGACAATTTCCGCCAGACTTTGCTGACGCACCAACTGCGCCGGCAAGTACTCCAGCATTAACGACAGAAAACCCAGCCCGGAGGTCAGCCCTGCCGCCAGACTCGGCTGGACCATGGCGCAGCGACACAAAAACTCCAGACTGCCGGATTTGAGCTTGCGCGGGTCCATGCCGAAAAACTCGTCATCACCACGCCGGGCCAGCAAACGCCACAACCGCGCATAAGACGTGGCCGGGACACGGGCGCTGGTGGTCTCCAGCAACGCCGGATCGATACCGACTTTATTCAACACCTCATCGGTCGCGGCGCCTGAGGCGCAACTTTGCAACAGCGCTTCGCGCACCAGTTGAATGGAAATGGTGTCTTTTTCCGACATGGAGTGAGGCGAACCGTATTGTGGGTTTGAGTCGCCGCATCTTAGCGCAGCTGCCTGAGAAACGCCGTTGATCTGCTTTTGATCTTGATCTGATTGCCCCATTGGGTAAGAGCGAAACCCATAACGGCCGTTACCGCAGGAACGGATATGTACACCAGCAAGAATCTCACCGCCGATCAGGTCGTCATCGCGAGCAGGCTCACTCCTACAGTTTGATCTGGGTGTATCTGGGAGATATGAGTCGGCTTTGAGGCCGTCATCGCGAGCAAGCTCGGCTCCCACAGGTGAATGCGTGGGCTTCCAGAGTCAGGTCGGCTGGCAGGCCGCCTCGCTTTGGCTTTTGATCTGCTGTTGATCTTGATCTTCTTGCCCCATGGGAAGGCCGAGCACAGGTTCTGCGCAGTGGGCAACCCGGCATGGATGCCGGGTTAGCCGCGCACGGCCATGGATGGCCGATCGCGGCGGGCCCACGGAGCAGGGCCGGAGTGAGGGTATGCCGAGCTCAGGCGAGGCACCGTACGAAAGGGGCAAGAGCGTTTGGTTACTTGGCGCTCTTCCAAGTGACTCGCTGTAAGAGCGAAACCAATAGCAGCCGTGACCGCAGGAATGGATATGTACACCAGCAAAAATCTCACCGCCGATCAGGCCGCCATCGCCGGCAAGCCAGCTCCCACAGTTGATCCGGGTACATCAGGGGAATACTAATCGGCTATAAAGCCGACATCGCCGGCAGGCCAGCTCCTACAGTTTGATCGCGTACTTCAGGGGAATGCTCATCGGTTATGAAGCCGCCATCGCGAGCAAGCTTTGCTCCTACAGGCGGGAGGCGTTATCTCGAGGTCGTTCAGGCTGCGTTCAGGTTAATGTCAACGCTTACCATATGCGAATGAGTGTCATTATGTTACAACTTAGCACCCTATCTAATTCGATCCGGTGCTGAATGCTTGTTCCATTTTTGATCATGCTGCGCGAAGGCATTGAAGCTGCACTGATCGTTGGCATCATCGCCAGCTACCTCAAACAGACCGGACGTGGTCAATGGATGCCCGCCGTCTGGATCGGCGTCTTCCTGGCCGCCGCGCTGGCCCTGCTGGTGGGTGGCGGCCTGGAACTGGTCAGCGCCGAATTCCCGCAAAAACAACAGGAACTGTTCGAAGGCGTGGTCGGGCTGGTCGCGGTCGGCATCCTCAGTTCCATGGTGTTCTGGATGCGCAAAGTCGCACGGTCGATCAAGCATTCGCTGCATGCTTCCCTCGATCAGGCACTGACCGGTTCCAAACATCAGGTCACCGCCCTGATCGCCATGGTGTTTTTCGCCGTGGCCCGCGAAGGCCTCGAGACCGTGTTCTTCCTGCTCGCCGTCTTCCAGCAAAGCGAAGGCCCTGCAGCACCGATCGGTGCCCTGCTCGGCCTGATCCTGGCGATCATCGTTGGCGTCCTGATCTACACCGGCAGCATGCGCCTGAACCTCGGCGCATTTTTCCGCTGGACCGGGCTGTTCATCCTGGTGGTGGCTGCCGGCATTCTCGCCAACTCGGTACAGGCGCTTCATGAGGCCGGCGTGTGGAACCACCTGCAAACCGTACTGTTCGACTTCAGCGCCACGCTGCCCATGGACGGCCCCTTGGGCTCGGTGCTGGCCGGCATGTTCGGCTATCAGGACGCACCCACCGTCAGCACCCTCGGGGCTTATCTGATGTATCTGGTGGTGGCGCTGGTGATGTTTTTCCTGCCGGCATCGCCCCCTGCAAAGCAACCCCATTCAGTTTCCAGCCAGTAAGGGCACACATGCCAAACCAAGCCCCTCCCCCGGTTTCTGCTCCCCGCGCGCTGCGCTGGGCGGTGGCCGGTTCCATCGTGGTGATGATCGCCGCCGGTGGTCTGTTCTATTACGCCTCGCAGATGGCGGCGGCCAAGCGCCAGACCAACCATAACGAAGTGCTGATCACCATTCACCCGCACAGCTGCGAGCCGAACGCCCTGACGGTTCCGGCCGGTCGCGCGAGCTTCCGCATCGTCAATCGTTCGGATAGAGCGGTGGAATGGGAAATCCTCGACGGTGTGCTGGTGGTCGAAGAACGGGAAAACATCGCACCGGGCCTGAGCCAGGTGATCAACGCCAACCTCATGCCCGGCGATTACGCGATCACCTGCGGTTTGTTGAGCAACCCTCGCGGCACGTTGCACGTCACCCCCACCGCGGCTTCCGACGCCGCGTCCAAGGCAAAACCGTCGCTGGTCGCCTTCGTCGGGCCATTGTCGGAGTTTCGGGTTTACCTGAGCAGTCAGGGCACGGCGCTGATCAAAGCCGTCACCGCGCTGGAACAGGCCATCGAAACCGGCGATCTGGCTCAGGCGCAAGCCTTGTATGCGCCGGCCCGCGCCGCGTATCAACGCCTTGCACCGGCGTCCCAGCGACTGGCAGAACTGGACAACGCGATCAATGCCCGTGCCGATTACTTCGAAAAACGCGAACAGGATCCAGGGTTCACAGGTTTCCACCGCATCGAGTACGCGCTGTTCCAACAACGCAACCTCGACGGCCTGGCGCCTGTCGCTCAGCGTTTGATCGCCGACGTGACCACGCTCAAACAACAGCTGCTTGCGCAATCACTGCCGCCGGAACAACTGGTGAGCATCGTCATCCGCACCCTCAACAGCCTCGCCGACGTGCGTGCCAGCAGCGGTGAAGAAGAACGCTACAGCCACACTGACCTGAACGGTTTCGCCGCCAACCTGGAAGTGACGCACAAGGTCGTAGACCTGCTGCGACCGCTGCTCACCAAGTCCGCCGCCGACCTGCTGCCCAAGATCGACAGCGCCCTCGCTGCACTCGACGCAGACCTGAACGGCTTGAAGACCAAGGATGGCTACGCGAGCTACGACAGCGTGAGCGCCGAGCAGCGCAAACAAATCGCCGACAAGGCCAAGGTCCTGGCCAATGCACTCGACGGAATCGATCCCGCCCTTGGCCTCTCCGGCCTGTAAGCAGAAGACTCAAACCGATGAACGATTCAGAGCAATTCAACCTTCAGCGCCGCCGGGTGCTGATGGGCATGGGCGCCGCCGGTGTGGCACTGGCCGGCTCGGCGTTGAGCTGCCCG
>NZ_WFGV02000066.1 GCF_010095445.2 Pseudomonas sp. TNT3 | reverse complement strand
CGGCATGGATGCCGGGTTAGCCGCGCACGGCCATGGATGGCCGATCGCGGCGGGCCCACGGAGCAGGACCGGAGTGAGGGTATGCCGAGCCCAGGCGAGGCACCGGACGAAAGGGGCAAGAGCGCTTGGTTACTTGGCGCTTTTCCAAGTGACTCGCCGTAAGGGCGAAACCAATAGCCGCCGTAACCGCAGTAATGGATATGTACACCGTCAAGAATTTCACCGCCGATCAGGCCGCCATCGCCGGCAGGCCAGCTCTCACCGTTTGATCGAAACGCCACGGTGAGAGCGGCGGGGCGAGGATTCACCGGATTACAAAAACGCTCAGCAACTACACCCTACAGAGCCGGCGTACGAGGCGGGATCAAACGCTTCGACCCCGTCGATTCAAACGCCGAAGCCAACCGCAGCAGCGACGAATCGTCATACGCCCGGCCGGCAAATGTCAGACCAACCGGCATACCGATGTCCTGCATCACGCCCATCGGCACGGTGACCGTTGGAACGCCCAAATGCCGAATGGCCAGGTTTCCGTTGGCCACCCAGACACCATTACTCCACGCAATATCCGCCGCCGCCGGATCGACATCGGCATTCGCCGGCGCCACATCGGCGACTGTCGGGAACAGCACCGCATCAAGCCCCAGGCGATCCATCCAGTCCTCAAGATCGATGCGACGAGTCTGCTCGAGCCCACGCAAGCCATCGGGCACGGTCGTGATCTCGTTCCACGGCGTGATCCCACGCTCGGCCATCCGCACGTACTCGTCCATGCCGGCCACGAGGTCGCCTTCGCGATTAGGCAGCGTCCCTGGGTCATGGGGGAAAATCAGCGCGCCGTCGACATCGACCAGACGGTTCAACTTCGGATCGCCATTAGCCTGCAGGAAATCATCAAAAGCCCAGGCCGTCAGATCCCACAACTCGTGATGCAGAAACTCCTTGGACACCAGGCCACGGGTGAACACCGTCGGTGCACCGGGACGATCACCCTCGCAGTTGGACACGAGCGGGAAATCCACCTCGACCACTTCGGCACCCGCGGCTTCAAGCGCCTTGCGCGCTGCTTGCCAAAGGGCAATCACCGAATCTCGAGTGATGATGCGCTGGCCGGTTGGTCCGCCGATACCTGGTGACTCAGCGGTGCCCGCCTCGGAATCTGCATTGATGTACATGCGAGGGACGCCCAGGCGTTTGCCGGCGAGTGCATCGGGCTTTGCGGCCAGTGCTTGATAAGACGCCGGACGAACCGAGGCAACGCTCGGAATCGGCACCCACGGTTGCATCCGCCACAGGTCGCCCCGGGTGTCGGGGTCTTCCGCCACCACCACGTCGAGCACCTCGAGCAGATCGGCCATGGTTCTTGTAAACGGCACCACCACGTCCATGGTCGGCGTCAACGGCCAGTTGCCGCGCACCGAAATCACCCCGCGCGACGGCGTATAGGCGCACAAGCCATTGTTCGAAGCCGGACCGCGTCCACTCGACCAGGTTTCTTCCGCCAGCCCGAATGCCGCGAAGCTGGCGGCCGTCGACGTACCGGCACCGTTCGACGAACCCGAGGCAAACGGGGCGGTGAGGTAGTCAGCGTTGTAAGGGCTTTCTGCACGGCCATACACCCCGCGCTGCATGCCGCCATTCGCCATCGGCGGCATGTTGGTCTTGCCCAGGCAGATCGCCCCGGCGGCGCGCAGCCGTTCAACAGTGAACGCGTCGCGACAAGCCACCAGGTCGACGAATGCCGGACTGCCAGAGGCGGCGGTGAGCCCCTTCACCAGATAACTGTCCTTGGCCGTGTAGGGAATGCCATCCAGCGGCCCCAGCGTCTGACCTTTGCGGCGACGGTCATCTGACGCCTGCGCCTCGGCCAGTGCCTCGGTATTGCGCACTACCACGGAATTCAGCGCGGTAGGGGTGTCCGTGCCGTCGTAGGCGTCAATGCGCGCCAGATAGGCCTGCACCAGCTCGACCGCCGTGGTCTGGCCGGATTCGAGCGCTGCGCGCAGTTGGGCAATGGACACTTCGGTGACTTCGATCAAAGGGGTTCTCATATCGGCTCTCGTAGCACTGCGTACCCGACAGGGTTTGTGCGTTCTATTTTGCATCAGGCGGGCAGCTTAGCTAAATCTCTGCGTGTACAGCCAGCGAACCTGCGCCTGTCACGGTCCGAGGTGATGGGCGTTCAGGTTCAACAACCGCTCAAGTTGCTGATGTTCCCAGCCACTCAACAACGCAACCGGATCGGTGCCGTAACGTTGCCAGGCGTCGAGCGTCGCGACTCGCCCGTCCGCTGTCGTGCATTCTTCGCACTGACGTAGACAGGTGTCCTGAATGAACAGCCTGAGCTGCCAGCCGTCGATGTCGACCGTTCGATGATCAGTGTCGTCGCGAATAACACGCAGCGCACGCGTACCCATCGCGGCATCTTTGAGCACCTGGTACACCTCGCGCGCGGTGATTGCCGGTGCTCGATCCTTCTGTGTCATGGCGTGTTCTTCCAAGTAAAATCTACGGCGGCACTAGCTGCTCTTGCCATGCGCGGCGGCTGCCAGTTGCCCGGTATCGACGCGAACAAAAACCGAATCGCCGACGGCGGTCAGGACACCGTCGGCATACACCTCGCAGATCACCCGGCTCTTGCGGCCAACCTCACCCTCGACCCTTGCGCGCAGGGTCAGCGGGACACCCATCGGGGTGGGTTTGATGAACTTGATACCCAGGTTGCCCGTGACGCAGTCGATACGAGGAAGGCTCGAGGCTGCGCGGCCTTCGGCGCGGTAGTGATAGGCCATGGCGGTCCAGTTTGAATGGCAGTCGACCAGCATGGCGATGAGTCCGCCGTACACCAGGTCCGGCCAGCCGCAGTACTTGGCATCCGGCAGGTGATCGGCCATGACGTGCACGCCGTCTTCATGCCAGAAGCTCTCGATGTGCAGGCCATGGGGGTTCTTGCCGCCGCAGCCGTAGCAGACGCCATCTGGCGCGGCGGAGTTTTGCAGTGAATTGTCGAGCATGGGAGATACCTTGGTGTGCTTTCGCCAAGCGTATCGGATTTCGAGCAGACCCGCCCAGTGGCAGCAGAAGTCGAGCCGGGTCCGGGTGGTGTTCCTCAGATGGAGGTGTGTCAGGCAACTTCGATGTTGAATGTGCTACCGCTATCGCGAGCAGGCTCACTCCTACAGAGGATCGGCGGTGGACATGAATCTTATGTCCACCGCCGATCCAATGTGGGAGCTGGCTTGCCAGCGATGGGGTCGTGTCAGTCGACATCGATGCTGGATGTACCGGCCGCCATCGCGGGCAAGCCCGCTCCCACAGTGACCAATGCTGAATGAAAATCCGGTGTCTACCACAGGGGGGCTGTGTTGGGCGCAAATACCGTGTCCACTGCCGATCCAATGTGGGAGCTGGCTTGCCAGCGATGGCGCCCGGTCAGGCGACATCGATGTTAAAGCCGGGCCATCTTCTCAAGCCCGCGCCGCGTCCGTAACCACCGGACGTCCCGGTTTGCGCAGCGGGTCCAGGCGCGATCCGGTGTAGCGGGTTTCGCGGAAGAAGCGCCAGCGCCCGAACAAACCGTAAACGTGAGTGACGCGCCCTTGCTCGTGATAACCCATGCGAATGTGCAGTTTCAGCGCCGGAATATTGTGCGTTTCACACACATCCACCACCTTGTCACAGCCCTGAGCCGCCATCGCGTTCCAGATGTTGATCTGCGCATCCACCGACAGGCTGGTGCCGAAATAGGCGCGGGTCATTTCGCCGCCGAATTCAAAAAACTCGCCGGGTTTCACGGGAAACCAGCAGCCGTAATAGTGGCGGTCGTGGTAGTCGACCTTGCTGCCCCAGATGAAGGCAATCGCGTTGTCATCGGCATCCAGGTACATCTGCCCGGTGTGACCTTCGGCCGCGAGTTCGGCCATGGTCTCGACGCGGTCGCCGAAGTGCTTGCTGAAGGCGATGGCATTTTCCGGGGTGATGCTCACCATGCGCAACCCGGAATAGGGGCGCAACTTGTGCGGTGCCACCGGGCTCACGAGGTCGCGCTCCATCCACAACAGCTCCCAGTGAAAGAACACATAGCGTTTCCACAACGTGCCAAATGTACGGCCCAAACCTTTTTGTTTTATACGATCAAGGAGTTTGTGAATGACAGTCATAGAGCCCTTCTTGGCCTGAGCCAGGATCATGTGGATGACGCTTGAATTGGGTATAGATCAACGGTGGAAATTAATAGCAAAACGCCATTTTTGAATGTGTTACTAAATATGTTTTATTGCTCGAGTGCCGTCACGACGCCAGGCGATACGGCGCTTAGCGCGGCATAGGAAATTCGTGGAACGCCGCGCAAACGTTGCTCCAGCACCTGTGTGAGTGACTCGCCAGGAAGCAGATAAGCGTCGCCAAAATCCGCGCCAATCTTGTTCGGGTGCGCGACGATCTCCAGCACCCCGTCGGTCGGCATTGCATCGTTGCGCAGGTCCACCGGGGTGCAGACGAAATCCGCAGTAGTGCCCGCCAGACGTTGCAGGCGGCTGTTGAGCAACCCCTTGAACACACGCTTGGGCAGGCTGAGGTTCTGCCCCAGGTTTCGCGCCAGGCGCACGGGGACTCCCTGGCGGGCGGCGAAGCGCGCGACGATCTCGCCGATGGGCCAGATGTTGTGCACGTGTTGATGAGAATCCAGGTGGCTGGGACGCACGTCGTTGTCCAGGCAGCGTTGCCATTGCGCCTCAAGCTCCTCCAGTACCGCCTCCCGATCCTCGCGGCTGAGCCAGAGGCGGTGGCGGGTCAGGTTGAGGTCGAACACCCCCGCGGTGTCGCAGAAATTGGGGCGAGACAGAATGCGCTGACTCAACGGTCGGCCGTAGGTGAGGTTGAAGTGCAACCCGATCCGGCCTGACAGCAGTGGATGCTGGGCCATGACGCACGCGGCTTCGAACGCCGGCATGTTGGCCATGGCTGTGGCCGAGCTGATCACGCCGGCCTGAAAGGCACCGAGGATGACCGCGTTTTCATTTGCACTGAGGCCGAAATCGTCAGCGTTGACTATGACTTGGCGAGGCATGTTCGCTCTCCATGGCTGATTCTTTTTTCAGGTTGGCTTGCTTTGAAGCAGGCGCCACCACGGGCGCAGGCGCCGCAACGGGTTTGGCGGCCTTCGCGGCACGCCAGGCCTTGTAGCGTTGCAATGAAGGTTTGACCCATTGCCAGGCCCGCAGGGCCGTACCCAAGGCAATCCCGCTGGGACGCCAGGAATAGAAACTCCAGCGCCAGTGTTCCAGCTGCCCGGTCATGCGCTCGTGGAGTTGATGACTGGAATTTTCCAGGCTGACCCGCGATGCATCGATCCAGCGCCAGTTGTCGTCCAGGCCCCAGCGTATCCATTCTTCGAGCAATACCCGACCGCTGCCCAGGTCAGCGTATTGCGGCAGGAATGCCAGGTTGTAGTCGTACAGGCGACCTTGCTCCAGTAACCCTAGTCGATAGCTGATGCACCGTCCTTCCAGTTCCAGCACCACGACGCGCACCAGGCCTTGGGCGGCGAGGGCGGTAAAGGCGCGGTCCATCCATTGACGGTGGCGCTCGTCGGCAAAGATCCCGACCCCTTCATCGCCTTTCCAGCTCACCGCTTCGACTTCGCTGATGGCCTGCAGCAAGGGTCCCATGGTCGAGGCGTCAGGCGTGATCCGCCGGACTTCGGCGCCAATCGCGGCGATGCGTTTACGCGCACGGCGCAATTTATAGCGCGGATCACCAGACACTTCCTGGCGGTCAGCCTCGCTGATCAGGTGCACCGGCACACGACAACTCAACCGTCGCTCACCCATCGAACTGTGGGCCGTCCAGCCCGTCAGCGCGCTTTCGCCGTCGGTCGGGTCGGACAACTCATTGAGTTGCAGCAAGGCGTGGGGCAGCTGTCGACGAATCTCCACCAGCGCCCGCTGAATACTGTCCCTGTCGGTGCGGGCGAGCAGGGCCAGCCGGTCGGCAAGGGGATAGCCCAGGTGATGCAAGACCCGAAATGGCAGCCGGCCGAAACGCTCGACGGACGCCACCAACGGCAGGCATAAAACCAGCTCGTCACCTTCCCAGCCGAGCAGCACGTGCAAGCGCTCCCCGGACGTCAATGCCCGTTCAGACGCGACCATCCAGGCCAGCGTGTTAAACGGCGTGTGGTCCGTCACCCGCAGACGCAGCGCTTCATAAGCCGCTGCCGGGAAGTCATCGGCGCACAGCGAGGTGCGCCATTCGAATCGTGCCGCCATAGGTTCAGGTCGCCGATGCTGTAACAGGTTCACGGGTGGGTTTGCGCAGGGGATCCAGGCGCGAATTGCTGTAACGGGTTTCGCGGTAGAAACGCCAACCGAACAGGCTGTAGACGTTCATGATCCGCCCTTGCTCTTTGTAGCCCATACGAATGTGCAGCTTGAGGGCCGGGATGTTGTGTGATTCGCAGACATCCACCACTTTGTTGCAGCCCTGATCCGCCATGGCTTTCCACAGGTTCAGCTGGATATCGACTGACAACATCGTGCCCCAGTACGCCCGGATCTGTTCGCCGCCAAACTCGAAAAATTCACCGGCCTTCACCGGGAACCGGCAACCGTAATAGTGGCGGTCGTGGTAATCGCGTTTGCTGCCCCAAATGAAAGCCACCGCGTCACCTTTACCGTCCAGGTACATGTGCCCGGTGTGACCTTCGTTGGCGAGTTCGGCCATGGTGGCGACGCGGTCGCCGAAGTGTCTGGTGAACGCGACAGCGTTTTGCGCAGTGATGGTTTCCAGTTGCAGCGGTGGATAAGGCCGCAGCTTGTGCGCAGGCACGGGGCTGACCAGATCGCGCTCCATCCAGATCAGTTCTTCGTGGAAAAACACGTAGTGCTTCCACACTTTCTGGACGGTGGCGCGCAGGCCTTTTTGTTTGAGGTGCACGCGGAGTGTTTTCAGAACATTCATGGTTTTGCCTCCTGGCGGGTTTGCCCGTGAGTGGAGTAATGCAGGGCGCGACGTGGCGTCTGCGCGGCAAAAAATTCAATGACGCTCATGTGGCAGTCCAGCTCAGGGCGAACAGGGTTTCCCCTGGCAAATCGAAGCTGACACTGCCGTCCTTGCAACTGAAAGGCGCGTCGCGGCTGCGGTTATCCGCGCCGAAGTAACGCAATGAGCCTTTGCTTAATGGGCACCCCGCACCACTCAGGTTTACCCGCTGCAGGCGCGTGCCTTTGTTCACGCCAAACAGACAGTGTTGCAAATCGGTGGACATGGCGAGGACATCGACTTCAAAGGCGTCGTTCTCCAGGCGCACTACGTTTTGTAGCCAATATTTCTGGATGAATTGCTGAGCGAAGCCCACGGGTTTGAGTTCGTAGCGATCATCATCGAGCTGGCGCAGCATGCCCTTACGGTGATCCGATTCGTCATCGGCCTGAAACCAGTTGAGCATGTCGAGCAAGCCGTCCTGGGACGAGTTGATGGCCACCGAAGCCCACCATAACGACGCGTAATGGGTTTCCTGCTCGTACGGGCTGAGGGTTGGACCGCTGGATATGTTGGTCTGGTCCAGCAGCAAGGCTTTACGTGGCCGACCCTGCGCATCGAGCCCGACGAGATCGGCGGCGCGGCGCACGTTGTCGCGATAGACGCGAGTGGCCAACAGGTCGCGGATCATCCATTCGTGCCAGGCCAGGGCATCGATGCTGTCGCCCGACTCCGCGAGCAGACGCCGCGCCCAGTCGATGCCGCGCTTGTCGGTGGCGTTGTCGGCGAACGGGCCGTTGACCAAACGTGTGCTGGCGGGCATGGCGATGCGCACACCGGCCTTGAAGTTGTCGGGATTGCTGCGCACTTGCCGGGCCATGCTGCTGAAGAGGCGTTGATAGCTGGCGTAGTCCGGGTAGTTGAGGTTCGGCTCATCGGCAAAACCGATGTAATGCGTACCCTCGCCACCCAGGGCTCGGGTGGCGGCCAGCCAAGCCTCGAGGCCGGCGTTGCTGGTGGCGTCAGCTTGCAGATCGGCCTTGCGCTGGCTGCCGGCCAGCAGGGTGATGTCCTGTTTGATGCCTAAGCGGTCCTGGTACAGCCGACGGAACGCATCTTCGTAGTGCGGCCGGGACGCCATGATGTCGACCACGCTGTAATAACTCGCGGCCCGTGGGTTGAGCGATTTGAGCAAGGCTAACGGGTTGGCCGGCGGTAGCGCATAGGGCAAGGCCATGCCCAGATTCGCGGCCTTGCCGAGGATTTCCTTGTGCAGCATCAACCGGGTCTGGCCAGGATCTTCGCGCAACGGTTTGAGCTGCTGCGGGTTCTGCGCAAACAGATTGGCCGTGCCATCGAGCCAGAACGCCGCTTTACCGCTGCCTCGCAGGCGCAGGCGCCAGACCTGATCGGTCGAGGCCACCGGCAACTCGATCTGGTCAAACTCCCAGTACGCCGGGTAGGACTTTAGCGCCAGCGACAGCTGTTTACCGTCACCCACCCGTTGCGCCTGGAAGGCGCCGACCCCGCCATGGAACTTGCCCGCCAGCACTGCGCGTTCGCCTGCTGCCACTTTAAAAAACAGTTCGTCGCCGTCGCGGGTTTCGGCGCTGAAATGTACTTTGGCAGGCGCGAACAGCGCCACCGTATGATCGTCATGTTCAACCGTGTAACGGCGAAAGCTGTACCCCGGCACTTCCAGCCGATAGCTGGCGGCGCTCGGCGCCAGCGGCCAGCTTTGACTGCCCCGGGATTCGCTGGCGGCGATCAGCCGTTCTGCCTGCAACTTGCCCTGTCCATCGAGCAGATAGAGGTGTTCTTCGTTGGCGTCCGCCTGCCATGCCGGTACCCACTGGACTGTCACGGTGTCAGGGCGATCCGGTTGCAGGTAAAGGCTGCCGTCGCGGATGTCCGCCCAACGCATGGGCGCAGCCTCGGCGCTCAGACCAAGCCCCAGACTCAACAGCAGTAACAGGCGTCTCATGCCGACTTCCGTTGCAGCATTTGCAGCATGGGGGCCACGTCGCTGGGCAGGATGATCAGGGTTTGCCAGATCGACACATGGCTCAACCGGCAATACATCACCAGCAGCGCAATGGTCACGGCCACATACGCAATGGACGAAGCCGCCGCCGCGCCGACGATGCCGTAGGCAGGAATCAGCACCAGGTTGAGTGCCAGGTTGAGCAGGGCACTGAGACCCATCATCAGCGAAATCGTCCCCGGGCGATTCTTGCCCAGCAGATCCAGGCGCAGGATGCTCGCGTAGCACAGGCCAAGCAGCCCCGGCAGCAGGGCCAACAAAGCCGGATAGGCGGGCTGATACGCCACGCCGAACAAGGTCACGATCAGCCATTCACCGATCAACGCCATGGTCAGGCAGGCGCCGATCATCACCGTGGCGGTCAGGCGCAGCGCCAGGGGGGTGAGTTTTTCGATGCCTTTTTCCTGTTGCAGCAGGCGCTTCATCAGCGGCGTGGTCACGGCTTCCGGAACGATCAGCAGCAACTCGGCGGCCGCGCTGGCCATCGCGTAATGACCCAGTGCCGTACTGCCGAGCAGGGCGCCGATGAACAGGTAGTCGGAGCGCAGTATCACTTGCTGGAACAACAGATCCGGATGGCTGCGCGCGCTGTAGCGCAGCAGTTCGTTCTGGCTCGCGCGGTCCCATTGCAGGGTCACCGGCTGCGAGCGTTTGAGCCACACCCAACCGGCCAGGACCACCAGGCTGATGCCCGCCAGCCAACTGATCAACGCCGCTTCCAGGGCTGCGCTTTTCCACATCCAGAACAGCGCCAGGAACAGCAGCAACGGCGCGAAGGATTCGAGCAAGCGCAACGCGTTGAACGCCACCACGCCGCCCGAGGCGTTGTGCAAGGTCAGCAAACCGCTCTTGAGCACGGTCAGCGGCACCGCCAGCAACAGCAACCAGGCGAGCAGCCCCAACTGTGTGGTGATGTCCAGTTCAGTGCCGAACTCACGGGTCAACGCCACCACCAACAAGGTCAGCATCGCCGCGAGCAGACAGCCGAACACCAGCACCTGGCTCAACAACAAACCCATGGGACGTTGCTTGGCCGCCTGGAAACCGATGGCCGAATTCAACCCGCCGCTGGTGGCGGCACTGATCAGGTCGGGCAGGGTGCTGAGCAGTGCGAACAGGCCGCGTTCACTCGGTCCGAGAATCCGCGCCAGCAGCACGTTGCGCATCAGTCGCAAGGCGATCATCGCCAGCTTGGTGCCCATGCTCAGCGCCAGGTGTTTAAGGTAATTACTACGACTCATGAGCGAGCCCCGCGGTAGATGCGCCAGGACAGTAATTCCGGATTACGCGCCACCCGCTGGCTGACGCCGAAACGGGGCAGCGCCAACGGGTCTTCGATCCCCCGATAAATCCCGGTGCCGGTGCCCAGAGCAAACGGAAAATCATGGTCGGCGACCTGCTGCCGTACCCGCGCATCGTTGTCGCCATTGGGGTAGCAGTAGACGGGCAGCGGCCGGTTGCAACCGTTGAGCAACGCGTCTCGACTGCGCCTCAGTTCGGCTGACAGGGTGTGATCGTCGAGACCGGTGAGTATCGCGTGACTGGCGCCATGGGGCCCGAAGCGCACCAGGCCCGAGGCTTCGAGGTTGCGCACTTGTTGCCAGTCCAGCGCTTGTGGCAGCGAATCATGCGGGCACTCATCGGTCAGGTGATTCAGGTCGTCGGGCGACAGGGTTTTCAGGCTCTGGAGAAAATGCGCCAGTGCGAGGCTGCGGCGTTGTTCGTCCACATTCTCGAACGCGGCCGGCAGGGGGCGGCCCAGTCGCTGCAAGCATTGGCTCAGGTGCATCCGCGGGGCTTCACCATGGCTGCCCCAGAGGGTTTCACCAATGCTTTCCCACCAGAACCGCTGGCGACTGCCGATGAAGTCGCTGGACAGAAAAATACTCGCTGGCACCTGATGCTTTTGCAGTAATGGAAAGGCATTCACGGCGTTATCGCGCCAGCCGTCATCGAAAGTCAGCGTGACTTTGGGGCGCGACGATTTCAACGAGGTCGGCTGCAGGATGTCCATCAACGGCACGCAGTCGAAGTGTTTTCTGAGCCACACCAACAAGTGTTCGAACGCCTTGGGTCCGACGCACAGTTCGTTGCGATGGGGCAGGTCGGCGGCGCGGTCATCGGCCAGCACCCGGTGCAGCATCAGGATGACCCCGGCGCCGTGCAGTTGATTACGCCCCACCGGCGAATTGAGGTACAGCCAACCACTGGTGCGCTTGAACAATTGCTTGATCGCCATGGTGCTGTTCTCTCAACGATTTTGTTCAGGATTCCACTGGGCGTAACGCTGGCCACGGAGGAACTGCCACAGACCGATACTCATCCCGGCGAGGGTCACCAGAAGGAAGGCGGCGAGGCGAAAGGGTTTGGGTAACCGGTGCTGCGAATCCAGCAGGCCGGCGATGGCGATGGTGTAACCCGCCAATTGCGCGATCAGGCTCAGGCGATAGAAACCGTGCTCGTTCCACAGCCAGAAATTGCTCAGCAGCAGCGGCACCAACAGGATCGGCGCCAGCCGGCGAATCAGCTTGTGGCTGATCAGTGCAATCGCGTACAGGCCATGCTTGAACGGATTGAGCAGTTCGCGGCGCTGGGCCAGGCTTTGCAGGCCACCGACGGTGACACGCTGACGCCGGCGAAATTGTTTGTCGGCCTCGTCCACGCCCTGATCGATGACTTGCGCCTGAGGCACATACACGATGCGTTTGAACGCCACCGGCGCGCAGGTGCTGATAAAGAAGTCATCGTTGACCTCTGCCGGCACGGTCTGGAACAACTCACGGCGTAGTGCCAACAGCGCACCGTCGGCGGAGACCATGCAGCCCGTGCGGTTCTCGACCTTGCGCAGCCAGCCTTCGTAATGCCGATACAGGCTGTCGCCGATGCTCAGGCCTTTGCCGGTCACGGGAATCACCATGTGCCCGGCGCAAGCACCCACGGCTGGATCCGCCAGGGGCGCGAGCAAGTGGCCGAGGGTGTCGGTGGACCATTGGTTGTCGGCATCGGTGAACACCAGGATTTCGCCGGTACTCAACGCGACGCCTGCGTTCAACGTGGCGGCCTTGCCCTGGCGGGGCAGGTCGAGCACGGTGATGCGCGGGTCGATGACCTTGTGCGCGCAGGCCACGGTGTCATCGGTGGAGCCGTCGCTGGCCAGGATGATCTGCAGCGAACGGGCCTGATAGTCCTGGGCCAGCAGCGTGCGCAGTTTGTCTTCGATGTGCCGGGCCTCATTGTGCGCGGCAATCACGATGCTGACGTTCATCGGCTCGGCCGACGTGTGGCGGCGAGCCGCAAATAACGGCGCCAGCAGTGTCAGCAGCAGCGGATAACCGAGGTACGCGTAGACAGGCAACAACAGGCACAACCAGAAAATGAATTCAGCCACGTGCGGGCCTCCTGGCATTCCAATGACACAGGCTGAGGATGAACGCGGCGCCGGCCAGGTGCAGACGCACCCAATGCAAGCCCCAGAGTTGCAGGGTCAGACCCGCGTCCCGGTGTTTCAAACTTTGACGCAGGCTCAAGACGAGCGGCGGCAGACAAGTCACCAGCAACAGCACCCACGCCAGGTGCAAGCGACCGTCGAGCAAGGCGCAGATGGCCATGAAATCCAGCAACCAGGCGACCATCGACAGCAGCGGAAAGCGCAGCAGTCGCAGGCTCAGGCCGTGGCTGCGCAGCAATTGCAAATGACTGCCCTGGCGCCACATTTCCTTGCCCATCCATTCCCGCCAACTGCCTTCGTAACCCCAATGCAGGGCGACGCTTTCGTTGGCCGCGAGCAGGCGCGCGCCGGCCTGGCTCAGGCGCAGGGTGAAATCCTTGTCTTCGCCGGTGCGCAACGTTTCGCTGAAGCCGCCGACCTGTTCGAACCAGGTGCGCCGCATCAGCAGGTTGGCGGTGGGTAGCCACTGCGCCTTGTGCAGGTTATGGGTGGCCGGACGCAGGGTTCGGCGCTGCCAGGCATCGGCGAACCACGGCGCCTCGGCCGGGGTGTGCAAGTCCAGTCCGAGGACGTCCGCCTGGCCGCTGGCTTCAAGTTTGATCAGACGCGTCAGCCAATCCTCGGGCATTTCGATGTCGGCGTCGATGAACGCCAGCCATTCCCCCTTCGCCACGCTGGCCCCACGATTGCGCAGCGCACCGATCAGTAAACCGGGCATGTGCAGCACCTGGGCGCCGAACTGGCGGGCGATCTGCGGGCCCTGATCGTCGGAGCCGTTGTCGACCACGATCAGCTCGCATTCCAGCCCGGCGGCATCGGCGGCGTGCAGCGCGGCGATCAGGGTGCGGGTGATGTGCCGCGCTTCGTTGTACATCGGGATAACGATGCTGATGCTGCTCATGCCCTGGCCTCCGTCAATGGAGCTTCTTCGGCTTTTGTGCGCAGCACGCTGGTCAGTGCCAGCATGATCCAAAGGTACTTATGGTTCGGCGCACTGAGGAACATAAGGAACAACGTCAACGAAAGAAAACTCATGCCCAGGTGGGTCATCATGTCAGCCTGATGCCAGTCACGGCGCAGCATCCACGCTTTGCGGGCGCGGGTCAGGTTGTACAAGCCCAGGCCCAGCATGCCGACAAACGTCAGGCCGGCGGGAATCCCCAATTCGCTGAAGATCTCCAGGTAGGTGTTGTGGGCGCGGCGGTAAAGATCACCTGCCTTGCGGTTGGAGGAAAAAGCCTGGGCGTAGCCAGTGGTGGCATAGTGCAAAGGGAATGTGCCGGGACCGGTACCGAGCAACGGACTCTCGCTAATCATCTGACCGCCGACCACGATGTACGACGCGCGCCGGCCCAGGGATGCATCCTGACTCTTGGCCCCGGCGCTCAAAATACTCAAGGACTGAATGCGCGCCACATAACCGGCTGGCATCGCATACAGCGCCAGCGGAATAACGATCGCCGCGCCGAGCATGGCGAAACCCAGGTGACGCGGACGGATACGTGGAATCTGCGCGCGGTAGTGCCAGGCGCCAATTATCAGGCTGAGGAACAACACCACCAGACCCGAGCGGGACTCGGTCTTGGTCATGCCGCCGAGCAGCAACAGGCAGCACACCCCCCAGACCAGCCGGTGCAGCCAGTTCGGGCTGCGGACCACCAGCAACAGCGCCATGGGAATTGCGAAGGCGATCATCAGCGCAAAGCTGTTCGGGTCTTCCAGCAGGCCGGAGGCCCGTCCCTGATCCTGGTATTTGGCGGAAAACATCGCCATCACGCAGGTCGCGGAGACGCTGAGGGTGACCAGTTTGGCGAATACGGTCAGGTTCAGTTCGCGTCCGATCAGCAGGGTGATGACGAACAGAACCAAGCCGACACTCAACTCCCGCAGGTGTCCCAGGGACATGCTCATCTCATCGGTAGTCAAGAGGCTGAGCAGGTACAGCGTCATGAATGCGATCAGGAAGCGCCAGATATTGCTGCGCAAACGTTCGGACGGCAGCTGATGAATCGCCAGCTGCAGCATCAGAATCAACACCAGTGAAATACCGAGGAACTTGGAGCCCGAAATGGCGCTGTCCTTGAACAGGCCTTCGAAGGGCAACATGGCGGCAATGCCGAGTATGCCCCAGGTCGGCTTGCGATAAAGCACCGCCACACCGACCAGGCCCAGCACCGCTCCCGGCGCCAGATACGGATAAGGGCTGGCCAGCAAACCAAGGCAGACCAGGCCGAGCAAACTGACAATCGAGAGCGGAAAAATCACGCGCGAGCCTCCCGTGCAGTACGGATATAAAGCTGCGACCAGCGTTCAGCCAAGGCCTTGAGGTCGTAGCGATCCAGTTGTGTACGTTTTGCATTGACGACCAGCGTGCTGGTCAGTGCCGGCTCAGTCAGCAAGGTGCCGATCTGGCGGGCGAGGGCCGTGCTGTCGGCGGGCGTCGCCAGCAAGCCGTTGTGCCGATCTTCCAGCACATCGGGAATGCCGCCGACCCCGAACGCCACTACCGGCACACCGGCCTGCATGGCTTCCAGCAAAATCATCGGCGTGCCTTCGGTGCGCGAGCTGATCACCAGCGCATCAAGCTTGCGCCACCACACGCTCATGTCGGTCTGATAACCCGGCAGCGCGATGCGCTCCTGCAACCCTGCTGCATTGATTCTGGCCATCAGGGTTTCGCGTTCCGGGCCGTCGCCGAGCATCACGGCGTCCAGGTGCGGGTGTTGCTGACAGAGCGGAATCAGTGCATCGAGAAACAGGTCCGGACCTTTTTCACTGCTGAGCCGCCCGACGTAACCGGCCAGGAACCGCTGGCAATTGACGCTGTGCGGCAACAGGCCGATGGCCGCGGGCAAACCGTTGGGGATCACCTGCAACTTCTGCGCACCCACACTGGCCTGGCGATGCAGCACGGCGATGCTTTCGGCGACGCAGACAACACGGTCCACCGACGCGGTGCGGCACAATTGCAAGCTCAGCCAGGTGTAGAACTTTTGCTTGCGACTGCGCGGCGTGAACCCGTGCTGGGTAATCACCAGGGGCAGGCGCAACAACGTCGCGCCGACCCAGCCAAACAGCAGACCCTTGAAGTTGTGGGTGTTGATCAGCGGCCGTTCGGCGCGCCGCTGACGTAAATGCCCCAACAGTTGCCCCAACCCCGCGCAGCCCTGGCAGTCGACGCCGGCGTCGCGAAACCTGGCGATCAGTTCTGGCGGCGCATCGAGGAACAGCACTTGATGCTGCCCCGGCGTCGCCAGGCAGTGGTCCAGCAGCATCCGCTCAGCCCCATAGAAACCGCCACTGCTGAGCAAATGAATGATCGGCAGGGCGCTGTCAGATGGAGTCCGGCTGAGCGGCGCGTTCAATTGCGCACCCAATGCACGAAGCCAGGTACGGTCCAGCTCTTGTGCGGGTTGACCGGTTCGACGTTCTGATCGTTGATCACCAACAGCACCGGCAGGCCCAGTTCGTGGGTGATTTGCGCAGGATGCTTGAAGCGGTGATCGAAGAACTCACGGACATAGACCAACGCAATCGCCAGCAACAGGCCAGTGAACAAACCGAACGGAATGATCAGCATCGGTTTCGGAAAGGCGGCTGCGGTAGGCTCGAACGGTGGGCTGAGAACCCGTGCGTTGGACAGGTCGTTGTCCAGCGAACGCGCGGTGCTGCTCTCGGCAAACCGTTGGGCATAAGTGGAAAACGCCGTGTGCAACGCATCGATTTCGGTGTCCACTTGCCGCAGTTTGCTCTGAGTCTCTTGCAACGTATGGATGCGATCCTTGAACTCGGCAATGCGCCCGGTTTTCTGATCGATCACCGAACTGACAATCGCCAGGTCGCTGGTGCGCTCCTGAATCCGGTTGGCGACGACTTTCAGGAATTGCTGACGGGTGCGGGCGATTTGCTCGCGGGTCAGCAGCATCGGTTCACTGCCTGGCTGGAAGATCGCCAGGTCATTCATGTAACGACTGACCTGAGTGGTCAGGGCCTCACCCATTTGTTTGATCTCGCGGTCTTCAAACGCGACGTTGTCCACGGTGGTGGTGAAGGTGTAGGGGAAGGTGTAATCGTTGAGCTTGGAGTTGTTGGCGGCGGCCAGGCTGGTTTTCAGGTAATCGAGCCAGCGTTTGCTTTGCAGCAGGCGGTCCTGATACAGGTTGAGCGCCTGCTCTTCGGTGTTGATGGCGTTCAGGCGGAAGGTGATTTCTTCTTTGGGGTCGGACGAACCCACCGCGCCCAACAGGGCTTGGCGATTACTTTCCAGACCATCGAGGCGCGCCTGGTATTGCAGCTTCTTGGTTTCGTAGAAGCTTTGCGGCAGGTCGATGGACTGCAGTTCCTGACGGCTGGCCAGGTAATTTTGCAGCAGTGCTGCGACAAACCTGGTGCCCTGGGTCGGGTCCGGGAAGCTGTAGATGATCGAGATCACGTTGGAACCCGGCAGGGTTTCGATCTTGAGTTTATCCATGGCCTCCTGGGTCAGCGCGTCCAGCGTCGTATCGCGTACCGGATCGGTTTCCATGCCCAGCGCGGATTTCACTGGATTGATCACATGCTCGCGCAGCGGCGTGGTGATGTAGCGTTTGATCGGTTCACTGACCAGTTTGTTGAGCATGCCTGGAGGGGAGGTGTATTCACCCTTTTCACGCAACTCGCTGATGGTCTGGCGAATCAATCCCGGCGAACGCAGGATATTGCTTTCGGTTTCCATGTCCGAAAGCGTCGGAGGCACGAAGGAAGCGTTTTCCTGGTTGAGGGAAGTCGTGGCATCCCCCTGTGAGAGTTTTTTGGACTGCACGATCACCTGGGCGGTGATATCGAAGCTCTGTTTGAGCATCAGCGGCAAGACCAGCGCGATCACTGCAAAGACCAGGAACACTCGCTTCACCAACTGCTTGTTGGCGAAGAAGATCCTGAAGAACTCGTGCAGGTAGTTTTCCTTTGGGTTCATGTCGGTTCACCTGAGAGTTAGTTGCTGTCACTGTCTTTGTTGTCGACGCGGTAGCTGAAGCTCATGCCCACGCCCTGGAACAACACCACGTCTGCCAGTTGCCGTGCGAGCTCACCGGCGCTGGCCAGTTTGGTCTTGGGCACATACAGCATGTCGTCGGGTTGCAAGTAGGCGATCTGCGTTGCGTCACCGGACAACGCTTTTTCCACGTCGTAACTGTGCGCGGTCACCTGGTTGCCGTTGCGCCGCATGATCATCACCGAGTCCAGGCGCGCCTTGATCAGCGAACCTCGGGCCATGGTCAGGGCTTCGAGCACCGACACCGGGCGGCGAATCGGGTAGGCCCCCGGCTGGCCGACTTCACCCAGTACGTAGATTTCGTTACCCGCAGTGGACTTGAGCAACACGTCCACGCTCATGCGACCCGGCAGGGTGGCGTAGCGTTTATTGAGGTAAGTCTCCAGCTGAGTGACGGTCATGCCTTGCAGCGCCACGGAGCCTATTTCCGGGAAACTGGCGTAGCCGTCGGTGCCCACGGTGATATCCCGACTCATGCCGGTGCCCGGGTGGTTCAGTGAGCTTCTGAGGTTTTCTTCATTCGTCAGCGGGCTGAGAATGATCACTGACAGCTGGTTACGGTTGGGCTGGAACATCTGTTTGCGTTGATAGGCCTGCTGTATTTCATTGCGCGCTTGTTCGCGAGTCATGCCTTCGATTCTCACCGAGGTGTTCGCCCCTGGCAGTTCGATAGTGCCGTCGGGCAGCACCAACTGTTCGCCATTGAGCTGGCTGGCGGCTGTGAAGTTGAGGGCCACCCTGTCACCGGACTGCACGCGGTATGCTTCGGAACCGCTGGTGCTGATGCGAAAGATCACCTCCAGCACGTCTTTTGGTCGCAGGGTCTGCTCGGTCTTGGACATGTTCATGTCGGTGGCTTGAGCGTCGGACGGTGCGGCCGTGAGGATCTGCACCGGCATACTCTGGGTTTCGTTATGGCTGGAGCAGCCTGCAAGCGGCAGCAACAGCAGGACAAGCATCTTGGCGTTCATGTCGTCATCCTTTGGCGATTGCTTACAGGTTTTTGTAGAGCCATTTGGGCATGTAGTACTTGCGTCGGTTAAACACGCTGCCGACCAGTTTCGCGCCGGCTTGCGTCAGGCGCTGAACCGCGGCCTGGGCCACTTCCCAGCGCGTGTCTTCAGCGCGAACGACCATGATCACGCCGTCTACCTGGGTGCTGATGACCAGGGTGTCGGCGGCCGAATACACCGCGTCGCCGTCGATCACCACGAACCGGTACTGACTGCCCAACTCATCGAGCAACGGGCTCAGTGTTTCAGGCGTCAGGTGTTCGGCGCCCCGTGCAAACCTGCCGTTGGGCAAGACGTGAAAGGGCAGGCTGGAAACGTTCACCACACAGTCCTGCAACAACGGCGGGCTCTGGGTGTTGAACAACAGGTCGCGCAAACCACGCTCCTTGGACAGCCCCAGTTGTTGGGTCAGGTTGCTGGAGGACTGGCTGGCATCCACCAGCAGCACCTGCCCGCTGCTCATTTGCGCCAGTTGCGTGGCCAGCACCAGGGCGCTGGTGGTCGTGCCTGCGCCGGGGTTGGCGGCAGTCAGAAGCAGGATCCGCAGATCTTGATCGAGCACAGTCGAGGTCAGGTTGGACTCGCTCGGGTTTGCGATAGTCAGGCTTTTTGCAGTTGAACCGTCCATTTAACTCGCTCCGTGGCCGCTGAATACTTTGAAGGGGGTTTTCAACAGGATCTTCAGATCAAGCAGCAGGCTCTGCTCGGCGATATAGCTGAGGTCCAACTCAACGCGCTGGTCGAAGTCGATATTGCTGCGCCCGGAGATCTGCCAAAGGCCGGTCATGCCGGGGTAGATGCTCAGGCGTGCAAGGTGATTGTCTTTGTAGCGATAGGCGTTGAACGAAGTTGGCCGAGGGCCCACCAGGCGCATGTCGCCAGCCACTACATTGAACAGATTGGGCAATTCGTCGAGGCTGCTGCGCCGCAGAAAGCCACCAATACCGGTGATGCGCGGATCCTTGTCGATCTTGAAATCGATGGCGTCGGCCCCGTGCTTGTTCAGGTGACGCAAGGACTCTTTTAGCTCTTCGGCGTTAGCCACCATGGTGCGGAACTTGTACATGCCGAACGAACGGCCGCGGTAGCCGGTGCGTTTTTGCACGAACATCACCGGCCCTTTGCTGCTGAATTTGATCGCCAGTGCAAGGCCCAACATCAACGGCGAGATCAGCAGCAGAATCGCCAGCGCGCCGATGCAGGCAACCACCCGATTGGTGCGCGACAATGTCCAGGGCCGACCGCCGTCACGGCCGGACATCCAGCCGCGACCTTGCATGTGAATGGCCGCGTCCATCCGGATTCGGTGCTCGGGATCGAGGCGCTGGTCACGCCTGAGATTTTTGAGCGGTACACCTTTTTCATGTCCAGTCATGGATTCCTCCGCTGAAGTTCAGCCGCGAACGGCGCGTGGGCGATAGGCAGTGGGTAGTAATCGCGAAACCAGGCAATGAAGCGCCCAAGTCCCTCGTCCAGCTCGATCCGGGGCTGAAAACCTGTAGCCGTGGCCAGGTCACTGGCGTCGGCGCACGTGTTGAGCACGTCACCGGGTTGCAAGGGCAGTAACTCCACCACGGCTTTTTGGCCGAGGTGTTTTTCCAGGAGCGCCAGGTAATCCTTGAGCTCCACGGGGTGCTGCCCACCGATGTTGAAGATCCGCCACGGCGCCATGCTGCTGGCCGGGTCCGGTGTTTCACGATCCCATTGAGCATCGGCTTGCGGCGCACGATCGATCAGTCGGGCGATGCTCTCGATGATGTCGTCGATGTAGGTGAAGTCCCGCTGGTGTTCGCCGTAATTGAACAGCTTCAGCGGTGAGCCTTCGGCAATCGCCCGGGCGAACTGGATCGGCGACATGTCCGGCCGGCCCCAGGGACCGTACACGGTGAAAAAACGCAGACCGGTGCAGGGAATGCCGAACAGGTGGCTGTAACTGTGGGCCATCAGTTCGTTGGCTTTCTTGGTGGCGGCATACAGCGACAACGGGTGATTGACGCCATCCTTGACCGAGTAAGGCGTGTGCTGATTGGCGCCATACACCGAACTCGACGAGGCGTAGATCAGGTGTTTGACCGGGTGCTGCCGGCAGCTTTCGAGGATGTTGAGAAAGCCGCTCAGATTGCTGTCGAGGTAAGCCCGGGGATTCTCCAGGGAATAACGCACCCCGGCCTGAGCGGCGAGGTGGATGACCACTTCCGGTTGTTCACGGACAAACAGAGACTCGATGGCCGAGGCGTCGGCCAGGTCAATCTTTGCGAGCTGGAAACGGCCAGCCTGCTCCTGCACCCAAGCGACGCGATCGTGCTTGAGTTGCGGGTCGTAGTAGTCATTGAAATTGTCCAGGCCGCACACCTGATGCCCGTCGCGAAGCAGCCGCAACACACAGTGGGCACCGATGAAGCCTGCGGCTCCGGTCACCAGTATCTTCATGGGCGCGGCCCCTGGGGCACGACGTGCCGCAGTCCGATGCCGCTGTAATGCAGACCGGCTGCCGCAACGTGTTCAGGGTTGTAGAGGTTGCGCCCGTCAACGATCACCCGCGAGCGCAGTTTGCTGGCCAGCAGTTCGAAGTCCACCACGCGGAAGTTTTTCCATTCGGTGCAGATCACCAGCGCGTCGGCGTCTTCCAGGGTGTCATCACGGGTCGCGCACAGGTGCAGGTCCTTGCGATAGCCGTAGATGCGTCGGCACTCGGACATGGCTTCCGGATCGTAGGCCTGTACGCTTGCGCCTTCGGCCCACAGTGCATCCATCAGATAACGGCTGGGTGCTTCGCGCATGTCATCGGTATTGGGTTTGAACGCCAGGCCCCAGAGCGCGATGGACTTACCGGCCAGTCCGCCAGGGAACTGCGCTTTGAGTTTGCTGAACAGGATATGGCGCTGGCTGTCGTTGACGTCGGTGACGCTGCGCAACAAACGCAGAGGCATGCCGTTGTGTTCGGCGGTATGGAGCAGGGCGCGCAGGTCCTTGGGGAAGCACGAACCGCCGAAGCCGCATCCAGGGTAGATAAAGTGATAGCCAATGCGCGGGTCCGAGCCGATGCCCTTGCGCACGGCTTCGATGTCCGCCCCCAGCAACTCGGTGAGGTTGGCCAGCTCGTTCATGAAACTGATACGGGTGGCGAGCATGGCGTTGGCTGCGTACTTGGTCAGCTCGGCACTGCGGTTGTCCATGAACATGATTTTTTCATGGTTGCGGCAGAAGGGCGCGTAGAGCTCGCTGAGCTGCTCGCGTGCCTGATCGTCGTCGGTGCCGACAATGATCCGGTCCGGACGCATGCAGTCGGCCAGTGCACTGCCTTCCTTGAGGAACTCGGGATTGGACACCACCCGCACGTTCAAGGACGCCTTGCCCCGGCGCTGCAGTTCTTCGTTGGCGGCGGCCGTCACCTGGTCCGCGGTGCCGACCGGCACGGTGGACTTGATGATGAAGGTGCGATCGGCCTCCATGAAGCTGGCGATCTGCCGGGCGACATTCAGGACATGGCTGAGGTCGGCGGAGCCGTCTTCATCGGCAGGCGTACCGACCGCGATGAAAATCAGTTCGGCATGTTCGACCGCATCGCTGGCCTGGGTCGTGAATAACAAACGACCGGCTTTAATGTTTTCTTCCAGCGTGCTGGAGAGTCCCGGTTCACTAATGGGCGGTACTGCTTGCTGCAGTTGCCTGATTTTATTCGGGTCAATATCGACACATAAGACACGATGTCCGACATCGGCCAGTGCCGCTGCTTGTATCAGGCCAACATAGCCCGTACCAAATACGCTCACGTCCATATTGGCGTGCCTCGTAAGACGGTTGAGAGATCAAAATGAGACTGTCAAAAGGGGTATAGCCCAGCCGTGGAAAACCGTGTCAGCAAAATGACGTGTTGCAGTCGTAAGACATCCCCGATTTTGGGGGCTATTTGCCATCAAGTGCTTGCCACCGCTGGATTTGCCGCGGTTTTGAAGGGTTTGAGCGAGTTTCAAGAAAGCGATAAACGGTCATGAGGCGTTTTCGCCGAGTGTCGGAAGGGCCTGAGTGTGTCAGATTTGAGTCAACAATTTTTTGACGCTTTACTCAAATGTCCGACATTTCTTGCGATTTGATGGCCCGGTGCTAGTGTCAAAAAATGGCCGACAATCTATTGGCCAAAAGTCCAGCCGGCGAATGGAAATACAATGATTCGATACCTCAAAGAATTGCTGTTACTGCTGTATCTTTTAAAGAATTACGACTATTACCTCGAACGACTCAGCGCCATGGGGATCGGTATTCCTGTGTTGCTGTTTGGCGGAATGTTTGTCGCGTTAACGATTGCGTTATTTATGACAGCGTACATTCGCCAGACGTTGATCCGGCACGTGTTTGCCTTGGCGATGTTCAGCTCTGCAGTTTTTTTCGACGTCTATACGCGGGTCACGGCTGACTACCTGACGTACAGCGGCTTCGTGTCCATGGTGTATTCCGGCGGCTTCATTCAGGAAGCGGTGTATCAGTACCGCGACGCGATCATCAGCGCAGTGCTGGGTGGTCTGCTGCTGTTGTTCGGGATCGGGCTTAAACCGCGTCGGCGGATGCCGTTGCCGGGCGCCTTGTTGGTGGCTGCACCGGTCATCGGGGTGTTTGTACTTAGCTCGGTGCTGTTTATAAGGGCCGGCGAGGGCGCCCGGGGCCTGCCGATCATGTACACGCCGTTGGCTTACCTGAACCTGTTTGCCTATGAGTCGCTGCATAACACGGTCGGCCCGCGTGAGCCGGTGAATCTGGCGCGTGTGGATCAACCGGTGGGCCACGATATTGTGCTGATCATTGATGAAAGCATTTCCGGCAACTACCTGGACATCAATGCGCCGTTCGGTGTGAACAGCAATCTCAAGGAGCCGCGCCCTGGCGTCGATATTTTCAATTACGGCTATGCCGCTTCCATAGCCAATTGCAGTGCCGACACCAACATCACCCTGCGTTACGGCGGTACCAGGGCTGATTACGTTCGCATCAACAGCACCTTGCCTTCTATTTGGCAGTACGCGAAAAAGGCCGGACTGCGTACTGTTTATATCGACGCCCAGCGCACGGGCGGCAACCTGCAGAACCTGATGAACGACACCGAAATGAAAGACATTGATAAGTTCGTGCAATTCGACCAGACCAGTGTGCGTGACCGCGACATGGCTGCAGCCGCGAAATTGATCGAACTGCTCAACGACAACACGTCCGAATTGGTGGTGATCAACAAAGTGGGGGCGCATTTTCCGGTCCACGACAAGTACCCCGATGCCTTCATGGCCTACCGTCCAACCTTGCCTCGCGGGAAGTTTGTCGAAGTCGCGGACACTGGCACGCGGGATGGCTTCAATGGTCAGCCGGACGACTGGTTGTTGTATCGCAATGCTTACAAGAACACCGTGCTGTGGAACGTCGGGGAGTTTTTCTCAAGAATTTTTGCTCAAGCCAATCTGAATAACGCCGTGCTGATCTATACCTCGGACCATGGGCAGGATCTGCACGAGCGAGGTAATCCCGGATTGAATACGCACTGTGGTGGCGATCCGGTGGAGGAAGAAGGGTTGGTGCCGTTGGTAGTGATCCAGGGCAGCGGGTTGAAAACGCTTGATTGGCAGGCGCAACTGGCCGGCAACAAGGATCGTTCCAGCCACTACAACATCTTCCCGACGCTGCTGCAGCTGATGGGTTACGACCTTGCGGGGATCGAGGCGGTGTATGGCAAATCGTTAAGCGTGCCGACGGCAGACGATTTCACTTTCAACTACCGCTTCAACGCACGGTTGGGGGCAAAGCCTCAATGGAAGCATATCGATCTGAACAGCATCGTGACGCCGTCGCAGTCAACGACGAATGTGGCGGTGGGTGAATGAGGTAAACAGCAAAGAATCGCAGCCGGTATGAAATGACCACCTGCTCCAGCACGCCAGGCTGGAACAAGTGCCCGGCCCGGCAGCGGTCATAGTTACTTGCCCAGTTACTTCGTCGCGGGCGTTGTTCACTTACCGTCTCGGTAGAGCGTTACCGCCGAAGCAATGGCAAGATCAAAAGATCGCAGCCCCGTTTCAATTCGCGACCGTCGCACCCAGTCCCGCCTCGGCCGTACGCGGGGATGCCATCGGATCATGCAACAGCGAATACCCGCGCTCCAGCAACGTGTGGCCAATGAACTGCGAACCCACTTCATTCAAGTGCGAATCGTCCAGGTACAACAACTGCCCCTGGATGATCGGACTGCAAACACCCGCTGGGCAAATCACCTGATTAGGATCGATAAAACGTACCTGCGGAAATTTTGCCCGCACTTGCGCCCAGTAAGAGGGCAGTGCGCTTTGGCTGACCGAGCAATCACGGTCGGTGCCGAACATCAGACGACGGATCGGGCAGCTTGCGGCTTTTTCAATGTGCTGATTGCTCAGAATGACGATCACCTCACCGCTGTTATCCACCGCCCGCTTGATACTCGCCTCGACGATGTCCTTGGCAATGGCGTCCCTGGGCCAGATGGCCGCCATGATCACGTAGGGGTACTTGTTCTGCTCGATCATGCTGAAAACCCGTTCGTTGCGTTTTGCACAATGGGCTGCGTACACCGGTGGCATGTCGGCGGTGTAGCCGATGATCGGCGGGCAGGAGTCCATGGTGTAATCCATGATCGAGAGGTTGTCGGGTTTAGCCAGGATATCGACCATGCCGGTAAAGTGGTTGGCAAACGAATCACCAATCATGATGCCGTCCAGCCCTTCTTTTTTTGCACCCAAACGACAGTGCTCATTGGGCTCGGTGCTGTACAACGCATTGGGCACGTGGCAACCGCTACGGATTTCACTGGGTTTTTTCAGGGTCATCGCTTCCAGTTCCGCAACCCCAGGGCTGAAGCGCTGCGGGAAGCCGTTGAACACAACGCTCAGCCCTGCCAATGCGGCCAATCCCAGCGCCGGAAGGGCAAATCGACGAACGAAGACCTGCGAGAAGTGCCACGTTGCTCCGCCGCGCCGAAACGGCACTTCGACGTAGCGCCAGGACAACCACGAGAGCAGGATCGATACCGCAATCAGCATGCCCCCGACCGGCAGATTGATCGGAATTTCCAGATAATTCAGGTACGCGATCAGCGGCCAGTGCCACAAATACAGTGAATAGGAAATCAAGCCGATGAACACCATTGGCCGGCTCGTGAGCAAGCGCGAGCGCATGTCACCGCTGCCGGCCAGAATCAACAGCGCGGCGCCCAGGCACGGGATCAGGGCATTGAGGCCGGGGAATGTGGAGCCGGCGTTCAAGGCAAACAACGAAAAACCGATCAGCAGGTAGCCCGTCAGCGCAAAACCATGTGCCGCCAGCTTACTGATGATCCGCGGCTGATGCAGGTAGATCCCCAGCAGTCCGCCCAGCATCAGTTCGAAGAACCGCGTCGGCAGCAGGTAATAGGCGGCCGTCGCGAAAATCCCGGTCGCGTATTCGGACGCGGCCACCGCGAGCACCACGCCAACGGCCAGAACCGGCAGCACATAACGCGGCGCCAGGCGGTAAAGCAAGACGATGAACAGCGGCCAGATCACGTAGAACTGCTCTTCAATCCCCAGCGACCAGGTATGCAGCAGGGGCGCCTCGCTGGCGTCGGCGGCGAAGTAGTTGCCGTACTTGACCCAGATATAGACATTGGACACACCCAACAAAGAAAGCAGGGCGCTGACGTTGAGCCGGATCAGGTCGACCGGAGAAAGAATGAAAGCCCCGACAATCACGGTCGCCAGCAGTACCGTAGCCAATGCGGGAACGATGCGATTGATGCGTCGCTGATAAAAGGACTTCAGCGAGAACGCATTGCGCTTGACCTCGGAAAAGACCTGGGAGGTGATGAGGAAACCTGAGATGACAAAGAAGATATCGACGCCCACGTATCCGCCTGGGAGCAGGCTGGTATTGAGGTGATGCAACAGCACTGCGATGACCGCCACAGCCCGCAAGCCATCAATGTCGGAACGGTATTTGCCTTGAGTCATGCGCCTGAACATCCCTTAGCTGAAGCTATCCATAGACGTCCGACCCGTGACACTCGCTGTCAAGATTTTGGACACGTACCCCACTTGTCATTTGTAGCTGGAAAATGGCTGTTCGCAATGTAAAAAAGCAAAAGATCACAGGGCGCCGCAGCGCCTGTAGAAATACCTGATCCTGCTGTAGGTGCTGCGGCACGAAAACATCATCTGAGCGGTTTTTTGGCGTCATTAAATAGAACTGCGCTCCGCAGATACCCCGGCAGCAATCGTCATCGGACAAACACCCTGCATGGCCGCTATCCTTGGCCCACGCTCATCGAACGGGTTCACCCATGCTCGAAGTCCACGGTGTCTTCAAAAGCTATGCCACACCGCAAGGCCCGTTGCCGGTCCTGCAAGGCGTCGACCTGCAGTTGAAACCGGGCAGCAGCCTGGCGCTGATGGGTGAGTCGGGCAGCGGCAAGAGCACGTTGCTGCACCTGATTGCGGGGCTGGACAAGGTCGATCGCGGCAGTATTCGCAGCGGCGAGCATCAGCTGGACCAGATGAACGAAGGGCAATTGGCGAACTGGCGCCGTACCGAAATCGGCCTGGTGTTCCAGCAGTTCAACCTGATCGGCAGCCTGCGCGTGGAGGACAATCTGGCGTTTCAGGCGCGCCTGGCCGGGCGTCATGATCCGCGCTGGCAAGCACATCTGGTGCAGCGCCTGGGTTTGCAGGCGTTGCTGCGCCGGTACCCGGAACAGTTGTCCGGCGGGCAACAGCAGAGGGTCGCGCTGGGTCGCGCGCTGGCGTCACAGCCCAGGCTGCTGCTGGCCGATGAACCTACCGGCAGCCTGGACGAAGCCACCAGCGATGAAGTGTTGAAGCTGCTGCTGGAGCTCATCGACGACAGCCCCACGACGTTGTTGATGGTCACGCACAGCCCTCGGGTGGCGGCGCGGCTGGCCGAGAAAGTGGTGCTGCACCGTGGCCGCCTGGTCGGCGCGGACGAGCGCTGAGGTGCGGGTTTTCCGCGAGACGTTACGGGCTCTGCTGAGTCATTGGCGGCAGCACCCGGTGCAGTTTTTCAGCGTGCTGACCGGGCTCTGGCTCGCGACCAGCTTGCTCACGGGCGTGCAGGCCCTGAACAGTCAGGCGCGGGAAAGCTATGCCCGGGCCAGCCAGTTAATCGGTGGTGAGCCCCAAGCCAGTCTCAGTGCACCCAACGGTGCCACTTTTTCCCAACAGGTGTTTGTCGACTTGCGGCGCGCCGGATGGCCGGTGTCTCCGGTGCTGCAAGGCAGGGTGGTACTCAAGGGGCATGAAGATCAGCGCTTGCAGCTGATGGGCATCGAGCCGATTTCGTTGCCCGCGGGGTCGGCCGTGGCCGGGCAGGCATTGGCGATTGAGCAGATCGTCGGTTTTTTTACTCCGCCGGGCAGTACCTGGATCTCGCCCCAGACGTTGCAGGCGCTGGGTTTTCGAGAGGGTGATCGGCCGGTCAGTACCACCGGTCAGTCCTTGCCGCCGATGCTCGCGCAGACGGACATGGCCCCCGGTGTGTTGCTGGTGGACATCGGGTTCGCCCAGCAGATTCTCGAACAACCGGATCAACTGTCGCGGCTGCTGTTGCCAAAGGATTTCAGCGCGCCGTTACCCGATCAATTCAAAGGTCAGCTGCAGCTCAAGACCAGTGGCGAAGAGAACAACCTCGCGCGGCTGACCGAGAGTTTTCACCTGAACCTCGATGCCTTGGGTTTTCTGTCATTCTTGGTCGGCCTGTTCATTGTCCACGCCGCGATTGGCCTGGCACTGGAGCAGCGTCGGGGGTTGCTCAGGACTCTGCGCGCTTGTGGGGTCAGTGCAAGGATGTTGATCGCCTGCCTGATCGTTGAACTGGGTGCTCTGGCGTTGATCGGCGGAGTGGCCGGGGTCGTCAGTGGGTACTTGCTGGCGAGTGTGCTATTGCCGGATGTCGTTGCCAGTCTGCGCGGGTTATATGGCGCGGAGGTCGCGGGGCAGTTGAGCCTGAGTGCCGGGTGGTGGATCAGCGGGGTGGGCCTGAGTCTGCTGGGGGCCCTGTTGGCCGGCGCCAACAGCCTGCTGCGGGCGGCGCGTTTACCGTTGTTGGC
>NZ_WFGV02000065.1 GCF_010095445.2 Pseudomonas sp. TNT3 | reverse complement strand
GGCTTTCTCGACGTGGCCTGCGATGCGCAGGTGCGAGCGTGCCTCGTCGCAGCCGCCGACCGTGCCGGCTGGCGTCGCAGCAGCCTGCAATTGAGTGAATTCGAAGCAGCGTTTGCCGCCGGCCTGACGGTGATCAATGTTGAAAACTGGGCCGCGTTCGGACACCTCACCGGCCAGGGCCTGATCGGGGCGGATGTCGAGATGCGCCTGTTGGCCGCCAGCCGCACCAGCGCTGCCGAACTGGCTGCAGCCGAGCAGATACGCACGCGCTTCAGCCAGCAGGTGGATGCCGCACTGGAGCAATTTGAAGTGTTGCTGTTGCCGACGATGCCAAGCCTGCCCCCCACGCTGATCGAAGCCCGCAGCGCAAGCAAAGCCGTGGCCGGCATGACCCCGCTGGTTCGACCTTTCAACCTCAGTGGCCATCCGGCGCTGACGGTGCCGGTGGAACTCGATGGCGGCGGGTTGAAAGTCGGCCTGCAAATCGTCGGACGAAAAGGCCAGGACGAACAGGTCTGCGCCTTCGGTGCGCAGCTGCAACACAGCATGGCCGGCGAACGTCCAGCCTCCCAAAAATCATAAAAACAAGCCATGAGGAGAACCACATGAGCACTCATGAATATCGGCTGATCGCCTCGTCGAAAAGCCCGGACGACCTGGTCCAGCATGACCGCGTCGACGTCTCGCTGTACAACGATCCCGCACTGTTCGAGGCCGAGCTGGAGAAGATTTTCTACCGCACCTGGGTGTGGGTCGCCCACGAAAGCGAAGTGCGCAACAGCGGCGACTTCAAGACCGCCACCATCGGCCGTCGTCCGGTGATTGTGGTACGGGACAAGAAGAACACCATCAATGTGCTGGAAAACCGTTGCCGCCACCGTGGCGCCACCGTGTGCGAAAAGCACAAAGGCAATGCCACCGGTTTCACTTGCCCGTACCACAGCTGGTCCTATGGCCTGGACGGCAAGCTGCGTGCGCTGCCGTATCCGGATGGCTATGAAGGCATTCTGGAAAAGTCCGAGCTGCCACTGACCAGCCTGCGCGTGGAAAGCTACGCCGGCATGGTGTTCGCCAGCTACAACGACGAGATCGAACCGCTGGAAGACTTCCTGGGCGGTGCCAAACACTGGATGGACCTGTTCATGAAGCAGGGCGCCGGTTACCCGATCAAGACCCAGGGCGAACACAAGTTCAGCTTCAAGGGCAACTGGAAGATCCAGCTGGAAAACACCACTGACGGTTACCACTTCCCGATCGTGCACAAGTCGTTCATGTCGTCGGTGGATGAAGAAACCTCGGAAATGCTCTCGTTCATGACCGATGAACAGGCAGTGACCCATTCCCTGGGCAACGGCCACAGCGTGATGGTGATGGTGCCGGAGCACGTGGATCTGGATCACGACGACGGTACTGAACAACTGCAGGAGCGTTTCGCCCACGTTACCGAAGAGCTGTCGAAAACCATGCCGGCGGATCAGGTGCGTCGCATCGTGCGCTCGCTGCACGGCGCGGGTTTCAACCTGAACCTGTTCCCGAACGTGGCGATGTCGATGTCGTTCTTCCGCGTGCTGCGTCCGGTGTCGGTCACCGAAACCGAGATCCGTCACGTGGCCCTCGGCATGGACGGCGGCCCGCAAATCGCCAACCGCGAGCGCATGCGCATTCACGAACACTTCCAGGGTCCGTTCGGTTTTGGCAGCCCCGACGATGCCGAAGCCTGGGATCGCGTGCAGCGCGGCTCGTATGCCGGCGTCGACGCGCCAATCCTGGTCAACCGCGGCCTGAATCGCGAAACCACCGCTGAAAATGGCGACAAGGTCAGCCACGCCACCGACGAAGGCGGCATGCGCGGTGCCTACGACATGTGGAAAAGGATGATGAGCCAATGAGCAATCACGACACCCTGAACGGTTTTTCCGGCCCGTTGGCCCAGGCCATCGAATTCATCTGGCGCGAAGCCGAACTGCTCGACCGCAAGCACTACGCCGAGTGGGCGACCTTGTGGAGCGACAGCGGCCTTTACATCGTGCCGATCGACCCGGAGACCGAAGACTTCGAGGCAACGCTCAACTATGCCTACGACGATGCGCGCATGCGTGACCTGCGCATCGAACGCCTGACCGCCGGCTACTCGCCGTCGGCCGTGGACGCGGCGAAGACCATCCGCAGTGTCTCGCGCTTCCGTATGGTGGAAGCGGCGGGCGACCTTGTTGAGGTCAACTCCGCGCAGCTGCTGTACGCCTACAAACGCGGCGTGCACACGCCGTTCGTGGCGGATTTGAACCACCGCATCCGCTTCACCCATGGCGTGCCGACCCTGGAACGCAAAGTCGTGCGGCTGATCAATTCCACCGACAGCCTGAGCGCGCTCGGCTTCCTTCTGTGAGGGCACCATCATGAGTCGAGTAGCCCTCGTAACAGGTGCTTCACGCGGACTGGGCGAGTGCATCGCCCGACGTCTGCACGCGGCAGGTTATCGCGTCGGTCTGGCCGATGTGCGCCTCGACGGTGTGCAGCGTCTGGCTGCCGAACTGGATAGCAGCGGCGCGAGTGCCGTCGCCATCGAACTGGATGTGCGCAACAAGGCCGATTTCGTCCGGGCCCGTGACCTGCTCACCGAGCGTTGGGGCGGTACAAACATCCTGGTGAACAACGCCGGTGTTTCGAAGGTGGCGGCGCTGATGGACATCACGCCCGAAGAGTTCGATGAGTCGATGGCGATCAACCTGCGCGGCACTTTCGTGGCGTGCCAGGTGTTCGGCGCGCATTTTGCCGAGCGTGGGTTTGGGCGCATCGTCAACATCGCCTCGCTGGCCGGGCAGAACGGCGGCACCGCCACCGGCGCGCATTACGCGGCAGCCAAGGGCGGTGTGGCGACGCTGACCAAGGTGTTTGCCCGTGAACTGGCGGCACAAGGCGTGACGGTCAACAGCCTCTCGCCGGGTCCGCTGGATTTGCCGGTGGTGCGTGAAAGCGTGGCGCCTGAGCGTCTGGAACAGATTCTGAAAATGATCCCGGCGGGCACCCTCGGTGATCCTGGGTTCATCGCCGACAGCGTGTTGCTGCTGATCGCTGACAACGCCACCTCCGTGACCGGCGCGTGCTGGGACGTCAATGGCGGGTTGTTCATGCGCTGAACATGAATTTTGACCACGCCACAAACCCTGTAGCAGCTGCCGAGCCTGCGAGGCTGCGTCCGGCTGCGAAGCAGTCGTCAACCAGGACAATGCGGTTTTTCAGGAAGACTGTGCATACCGGATTACGACTGCTTCGCAGCCGGACGCAGCCTCGCAGGCTCGGCAGCTGCTACAGGGACCGTGGGGGGGTTAGCAAGGCCGTGGTGGTTAGCGGGTTTTTCATTCACAAAAACAACCATATTTCAGGTGACTCAATGATGAAAGTGAAGATCGAAAGGATCGTCGACGAAGCGCTGGATATCCGTTCCTTTCGCCTCGTGCGCAGTGACGGCCAGCCGCTCGACACTTATGAACCGGGCGCCCATGTCGACCTGACCGGGCCGACGGGGGTGACGCGCCAGTATTCGCTATGCAGCCCGCCACAGGATCGCCGTGCGTACCTGGTGGCGGTCAAGAAAGAGGCACAATCGCGTGGCGGTTCGCTGGCGCTGCACGAAAACGTGCAAGAGGGCATGGAGCTGGAAATGGGCGCGCCGCGCAGCCTGTTTCATCTCGACCCGAGTGCCACCGAGCACGTGCTGTTCGCGGCCGGGATCGGTGTCACGCCGCTGTTGAGCATGGCCTACCGATTGACGGAAAGCGGTCAGCCGTATCGCCTGCATTACTTTGCTCGTTCGCCGGAGTACGCCGCTTTTACCGAGCTGTTGGCCAGTACGTTCGCCAATCATGTGCAGTTTCACTACGGCGTCGAACCGGCTGATCTGGACGCCGCGTTAAGTGAGTGCCTGAACCAGGCGGGTAGCGCCGCCCACGTCTACACCTGCGGCCCGGCGCCGTTCATGAACAAAGTGGTGGAAGTGGCGGCTCGCAGCCGCGGCGATGACGCCATTCACCTCGAACACTTTGCCGCCGATCCGGCCGCCAATGCCGGCCCCAGCGGCGGTTTTGAAGTCGAACTGTCCAGTTCCGGCGTGGTGCTTCAGGTGCCCGCCAACACCAGCCTGGTCGATGTGCTGCAGGCCCATGGCTGCGACATTGATACCGAGTGTCGCGAAGGTATTTGCGGCACGTGCATCGTCGAGGTGCTGGACGGCGTACCCGAGCACCGCGACAACTGTTTGTCGAACAAGGAAAAGGCGTCCAACAAGCAGATCTGCGCCTGTGTTTCCCGCGCTGTTTCCGCTCGTCTGGTATTGGACCTGTAATTGCATTGAACACTGGCAAGCGTAAGCCTGAGCCGGAAGAATAGCGCTCCGGCGGCCGTCGAGGGAGGAGACAGCCAGGTAAGACTATTTGCCGAACCGCTCGACGAAGCGGTCGAAAAATAACAATAAATACGCGTGAGGCTTTGCAGTGATGATGACTTCTTCGGCGGTTCGCAACGAGGCGTTCGAACATTGGTTAAGCCAGGTCAACCAGGCGTGTGGGCGCTTCGATGCCCGCGCGCTGGACACGGATTTCTACGGTGAACTGGCGGAGTTTCGCAGTGGTGCGATCAACCTCAGTGTTGTCGATATGGCGCACGTGCACCTGTATCGCACCAGCAAGGACGTCAGTGTCAGCAGCGATGGTCATTACTACGCGGTGTTCCAGATGCGCGGCAGTTCGCAGCTGGAGCAGGGCGGCAACCGCGCTCAGTTGGGGTGTGGCGACATCGCCCTGATCGACGCCTGCCGCCCAAGCGACATGACCTACAACGACGACTCCCGGCAGTTGTCATTGATCCTGCCACGCCAGGTGGTCGAACGTGGTTCGCACCTCAAAGCGCTCAACTGCGCCACCCGTATCTCGGCCAGCACACCGCTGGCGGCGATGGCCAACAAGCTGGTACTGGAAACCCGGCAGCAGGAAGGCCTGGACATGCAGGAAAGCGAGGCGGTCCTCGATGCGCTGGTCAGCCTGTTGTTGCCGGGGATCAGTGCTCACGACAGTGGTGGGGACGCCCATGAACGGCAGTTCCGCAAGATCATCGCTTACATCGACGAACACATCAGCACCGAAGAACTGTGCCCCGAACTGATCGCGCGCGAGGTGGGAATATCGGTGCGCGGTTTGTACCGGATGTTCTCCAAGCGCGGCCTGGTGGTGGCGCAATACATCAAGCACCGCCGCCTGGATTTCTGCGCGGAAAACCTGCGCCGCTCCCGCGATGAACAGAAGCTGTCGGCGCTGTGTTACGCCTGGGGTTTTTCTGATTCCAGCTACTTCTCTTCAGCGTTCAAGTCACGCTTTGGCGTGTCACCCGGCGCGTATCGCAAGCGGTATAGCCAGAACTGACCACACATCCTCTGTAGGCGCTAGCCTGCTGGCGATGGCGGAGTGTCAGGCGGCATTGATTTTGGATGTGATGGCCTCATCGCTAGCAGGCTAGCTCCCACATTGGAATGGGGTAACACTGATTCTGTGTACATCCCCGATCTCTCGTGGGAGCTAGCCTGCTAGCGATGGCGGCGTCATGGTCGCCGCCAATCATTAGTGCCGAACAGGCTCATCAGCCGGCAGATGCAGCACTTCTCTCACCAGCATGGCGATGCTGGTCACGCCCATTTTTTCCTTGATCTTGGTCCGGTGAACATCAACGGTTTTCACGCTGATGTTCAGTTCCCTGGCGATGACTTTGCTGGCCTTGCCATCCACTACCAGCATCAACACTTCGCGTTCCCTGCTGGTCAGCAGCGCCAGTTTGCCTTGCATGTGCTGACGTTGCTGTTGATCGGCCTGGGCGTGCACGGCGACCTTCAGCGCGGCCTGGATGCGGTCGATCATCTGCTGCGGGTTATAGGGCTTTTCGACGAAGTCCAGCGCGCCGTTCTTCATGGCGGTCACTGACATCGGAATATCGCCATGGGCGGACACGAAGATGGTCGGCAGGGTGCTGCCGCGCTGGTTGAGGATTTCCTGCAGTTGGAAGCCGCTGGTCTCGGGCATGCGCACGTCCAGCACCAGGCACGCGGGCTGTTTGGGGTCGTATTGGCTGAGGAACTCTTCAGCGCCGGCAAAGCATTGCGCTTGCACGCTCACCGACTCCAGCAACCACGCCAGTGAGGTGCGCAGGTCTTTGTCGTCATCAACGATGTAAACAATCGGTTTGCGGTTTTCCATCAGGGACTGCCACGAGAATTTCTAATTATTGTTTTCGCACGCGAGCACGCTGCGGCGGACATCAGCTCTCATCGGAGCCAGTCTGCAGAATACCCACTGCGAAGGGCTGTGACGATAAAGAAACCACCTAGTCGACTAGCGGAAAGCCAACCTCGTCATGGGGATCGTCAGGATAGTTGTGCACACCGTCGGGCTTTAGTCTTGTTCCATCACCTACGGGCCGCGAACGGGCGGTCCTCCTGAAGGAAGGGGCATCGACATGGCCGACCTGAGCCAGCAGCAAATCGACTTTCGCAACGCCATGGCGCAGTTGCCTGCCGCGGTGAACATCATCACCACCAACGGCCCCGGCGGACGCTGCGGCATCACCGCCAGCGCGGTGTGCTCGGTGACCGATTCGCCGCCGACCGTGTTGGTGTGCGTGAACCGTGGCAGCGCGACCCACGATGTATTTCGCGCGAACGGGCGCCTGTGCATCAACGTCCTGTGCGGCGAGCAGGAAGAGCTGGCCCGGCACTTTGCCGGGATGACTAAAGTGTCGATGGAGGAGCGGTTTACCTGGGATTTGTGGGACGGCGGTGAAACGGGTGTGCCGGTGCTGCGAGATGCGCTGGTGCAGCTGGAAGGGCGGATCAGCGAGTGCAAGGAAGTGGGGTCGCATTCGGTGATGTTTGTGGAGTTGTCGAAGGTGGGCATGCGCGGGGAAGGGGATAGCCTGGTGTATTTCAATCGGCTGTTTCACCGATTGGAGCATGCGGCTGCGGCCTGCTGAATCCACACCGATCCATGATTCAATGCCGCCACACCACCGCACCACCACCGACCCGCTCTATGTAGCAGCTGGCGAAGCCTGCGTTCGAGTGCGCAGCAGTCGTAAAACCTGAGCACGCGGTTCACCTGAAACACCGCGTTGTCTGGTTTGGCGACTGCTTCGCACTCGAACGCAGGCTTCGCCAGCTGCTACATAGAGCGGGTCGGCGGCGAGATGAATAGATGTTTCGTCGTGGGCAAAAGGGGTGTTTTGCAGTGCGTGTTTAATTGCGTTTAAGGATACGTCCTGAAAGCTACGCCAGCTTGCGTAACGACCTACGACTACGCCAGAATCCGCCGGCTTGTGCGCCTTGGGCGCCCTCGGTAACTTGATTCGCGTCACTGCCATCAGTGATCGGGTTTCGCAGCCTGGGTCAACTCTAGATGCACAACGTCTACCGTCCGAGAGCAGATCATTTTCAGGTCTGTTGTCGTTGTCATGGCGGCTGTGCGTGGGAGGTCTTCGGGCCTGCCGGGTTCCTAGAGTCCTGGTCTGCGAACCCGCGTACAGTTGCCACCTTTTTTCGTTTCGCAGCGAATGTTGGCAGCTCCATTACTCTAGGAGTTCACCATGTTCAAAGTCACACCCAATCCGCCAGACACCGACCCAACCGTCAACCGCCCCTCAATCGCCGACATCAAAGCCACTCCTCGCACACTTCCCTCCATGTTCATCGTCAACCCCGAGCTGGACGTCGGAACCCTCCTGGCTCACGCCTGCGAATCGCTGGCCTCGGCCAATGTCATGACCATCGACCTGGCCGATCATCTGGAAGGACCGAGCCGCAACTCCCTGCTCGGCATCGCGCAAGTCATCATGCTGGGCGAACTGGCGGTAAACCGTGCGCTGGATCGATTCGAACCGCCCGAAGACTTGAATACCTGAACGCACCCTCACGGCACAAACCCCGTAGCAGCTGGCGAAGCTGCATCCTTGTGGTGAGGGGATTTATCCCCGTTGGGTTGCGAAGCAACCCCAATCAGGACGACCAGGTGAATCAAGCATTCTGCGTGCGCTGGTTTCGCGGCGACTACGTCGCCGAACGGGGCGGTGCGACGTTCGATAAATCCCCTCGCCACAAGGACGCAGCTTCGCCAGCTGCTACAGGGGGGCATAGTGCGCCACTGATGTGAAGGGCTTGCTTAGAACGTCGTGGCGAAAATCACCTGGCTGTAGAGGTTCTTGTCGTTGTTGCCTAACTGCGTACCGCCCTGATCGGCGCTCTTGTCCGGCTGGAACAGGCCGATCAGCGGCATCACGCTAAGATTTTCATTGACGTGCCATTCGGCGTACAGGTCGGCTTCGTGGCCATCGGCGTTGCCCAGGTTGCGATCGATGGTGTCGAAGTTGAAATACATCGCACCCACCGTCAGGTTCTCCAGTGGCGAGACGCTGAACTTGACCTGCTGGATGCGCGCGTTGCTGTTGAACGGACCGGCATAGTTGCCCGCCACTTCACCCTGGAACCAGGTGCCGAAACCACGGCTGAAACCATAGAACAACGTGTCGTAGCCTTCCGAAAAGCGGCTGTAGCGGTAGCTGACATAGGGCGACCAGGCCACGTCGGAAAAGGTCCAGCCGGCTTCCAGGTACCAGGCGTCCTCAGTGGACGTGTGAGGCTTGTCCTGTTTGGCGTATTCACCGGAGAGGAACAGGTCCTTGACGCCGGCGTTGCCGGTGGCGCGCAGGCTGTAGGTCTTCATGCCGTCGCGTTCGAGTTGAATCGGCGAGGCGTACTGCTCGTCGACGTCGGTGGTGTCGATGTAGGTCAAGCCGACGGTGCCGACGTCGGACACGTGTTCCAGTGTGCCCACATACATCTGCGTCATGGCCTGGGCGCGGTTGTTGGATTTCAACCACATCAGGTCGCCACGCCAGCCTTCCTTGCCACCGATGCGCAACACGGCGGTCTCATCGAATGCCTTGCGCGCGGCCAGCCAGTAGGCGCCGCCACGGTTGAACTCACCGTCGGCCAGGCCCTTGCCCATGTTCAATGCGTCGCCATCAATCAGGAAACCGTCACCGACCACGATGTTCTGGCGGCCGAAGGACAGGTCGATACCGTCGTCCCCCAACACCGGGAACAGGTCTTTCGAACGCCAGCCCAGGTAAGCGTCTTCGAATTTTGTGGTGCGTTCCGAACCATCGCTGAAACCTGCGGCATCGCCGTCGCCCCAGGTGCCGGAGCTGAGCAGGTTCGCGGCGCCATACGCGGTACCTGCGCCAGCCAGACCCTTGTCAAAACTCAAACCGTATTTGAGATAGCCCTCGCGCCATGACGATGAGCCCTGGTCGAGACGGCCCGACAGCGCATAGTTTTCCTGGCTGTGGAAAATGCCGAAAACCGCTTCCAGGGTGGCGTTCAGGTGGGTGTCGTCGTCGGCGTACAGTTCATAGGCGCCGGCGTGACTGGCGCTGATCATCAGCGCGAGCGTCGAGAGGCGAAGCAAGGGGGACTTGAGCATCGTGTGGCATCCGTTCTTGTTCTTGAGCGCAGGGTTGCGGTCTCTTTCGATACTACGGCCGTGAACTTTTCCGCCCTTTTGTGTGGTTGCCAAAGAGTTGGTTGTGCTTGCCAAAATGCCCGGTTTGGCAGCCTCGCCAATACGACTGGCACGCAGGGAAAATCCTGCGCATCGATGACCATCGACAATCCGTACCAACCCAGCCGATGCCTCCCGCACCGGCCTTATCAGTGTTGGTGTTCGTCGCCTGACGAGCACGCGGATTTCAAGGTCGTTTTCTTATGTTCACCTCGCTGCGATTGCCTCTTTTCGGTCTGCTTTCAATCACCCTGGCCAGCGCCGCGTTCGCCGCAGACTGCACGCCGGACCAGGGCCACGGCGCCCAGGTGTTCGCCAATGAATGCGCGGTCTGCCACTCGGTGACCCAGGGCGCGACGGGCATGATGGGGCCGAATCTGGCGGGCGTGGTCGGGCGCAAATCCGGTTCGCTGGCAGGCTTCAACTATTCCCAGGCCATGCGCAACAAAGACATCAACTGGCAAGCCGAGAACATCGCGCAACTCATCACCCAACCCCAGGCATTCGTGCCGGGGACTTACATGCCTTACATGGGGCTGGCCTCGGCGGAAGACCGTCAGGCGGTCGTGTGTTTCCTCAAAGAACAACAGTAATCAGCCGGTTTTCCGGTTGAGCCACTCGACTGAGTCAAAGGTGATTTATGAGCAACGTTGAAATTCTGCCCCAGGTCGCTGCATTCCTTGAGCGTCGTCATGGCTGCTTTATCGATGGCCAATGGGTGTTTGGCGAAGGGCAAAGCATCGCCGTGGTCAACCCGGCGACCGGACAAACTTTGTGCGAAACCCTCGATGCGCCGCTGGAAATCGTCGAGCAAGCCGTGCAGTCCTCCCACAAGGCTTTCAAATCCGGCGTCTGGTCGGGTTTGCGCCCGGCCGACCGCGAACGCATCCTGCTGAACTTCACCCGTCTGGTAGAAGAACACGCCGAAGAATTGGCCCAGCTGGAAACCCTCAGCCAAGGCAAGTCGATCAACATGGCCCGCGCGCTGGATTTGAATGCCACGGTCGAGTTCATGCGCTACATGTCCGGTTGGGCGACCAAGATCGAAGGGCAGACCTTTGACGTGTCGATCCCGCTGCCACCCGGCGCCAAATTCACCGCCTTCACCAAACGTGAGCCGGTGGGTGTGGTGGTCGGGATCGTGCCGTGGAACTTCCCGCTGTTGATCGCCGCCTGGAAACTCATGCCGGCCCTGGCCACCGGTTGTACGGTGATTATCAAACCCGCGATGGAAACCCCGCTGACTGCCATGCGCCTGGCCGAACTGGCGCTGGAAGCAGGTATTCCAGCGGGCGTGTTCAACGTTGTGACCGGTGGCGGCGCCTCGGTGGGCGGCGTGCTGACGGCGCATCCGCTGGTGAGCAAAGTCTCCTTCACCGGCTCTACCGCTGTGGGCAAAAGTGTGGGGGTGGCATGCATGGCAAACATGACGCGCTTCGCCCTGGAGCTGGGCGGCAAGAATCCGATGATCGTGCTCGCCGATGCCGACATCGAAAAAGCCGTTCAGGGCGCGATCCTCGGCGGCCTGCTGAACAATGGCCAGGTCTGTGCGGCGGCTTCACGTTTTTACGTGCACCGCTCGATCCACGACCAGTTCGTCGAGGGTCTCGCGGCAGCGGTATCGGCCATGCCGATTGGCGCGGGCATGAATTGTAATGCGGCGATCAACCCGCTGGTGTCGCGCAAGCAGCAGCAAGGCGTGCTCAAACACATCGAACTGGCTCGACAGGAAGGGGCGCGGGTGGTGTCCGGGGGCGAATTGATTGAAGGCGATGGCTTCTACGTGCAGCCGACGATCCTCGCCGACATCGACCACAGCATGACCGTGGCGCGGGAAGAAGTGTTCGGCCCGGTGTTGGGCGTGATGCCGTTTGACGATGAAGACGCCGTCATCGCGCTGGCCAACGATAACCGCTACGGCCTCGCGGCGAGTTTGTGGACCAACGACCTGAGCAAAGCGATGAACCTGGTGCCACGCATCGAAGCCGGCACCGTGTGGGTCAACGCCCACGTCCTGCTCGACCCGGCGATGCCCTTTGGCGGGGTCAAGCAATCTGGCATGGGCCGCGAGTTCGGCCGTGCGGTGATCGAGGCGTACACCGAGCTGAAATCGGTGTGTATTGCCCATTGATCTGGCTGCCTGCGAGAGGCTGGTTTAGCGGCTGTGCATGAAGTTGTGGCGAGGCTAGTTCCCGTTGGGGCGTACGGCTCTGTGGGAGCAAAGCTTGCTCGCGATAACGGCGGAGCATTCAACAGGGAGGTGACCGACAACCTGCTATCGCGAGCAAGCTTTGCTCCTACAGAGCCGGGTGCAGAATGAACGCCTAGGCATCATTTCCCAAAACACTTAGTGTTCCTTTAGCGGGTGCATAAGCACCAAGGGCTGAGGTTCGTTAAGGGAGATCCATCATGCTTGCGCCAACAACGTCCGGCTTGGCTGTTTTGACTCAGTCAATTTTCAGTTCGCTCGGTGTCGGCGCCTATTCGGGAGGTTTTGCCTTGCCACCGTGTCGGCATGCGGTGGTGTGTCTAGTCGACGGACTGGGCGCTGACCTGCTGAGTCGTTTTGCCCACCGGGCGCCGTATCTCGGGTCGTTGTGGAACCGTGCGGAAGGGCAAGTGTTGCGCTCGGGCTTTCCGTCGACCACGGCTTCCAGCCTGGCTTCGCTGGCCACGGGGGAAGATAGCGGAGGCCATGGCATAGTCGGCGCGGCGTTCAATCTGGATGAGGACCAGTTCAATCCGTTGTCCTGGCAACTCTGCGAACCGGCTACGGGTTTGCTCCGTGGGCCAGCTGGCGAGGATGACGTCGTGTTGGGCCGTTCGGCCTGGTTGGAGGGCGTGGCGAGCGGTGTGTCGATCAACGCGTTTTTGCCTGCTGCCATTGCGGATTCGTCTTACACACGCAGGGTGTTCAATGGCGCGGACGTGATTCCGGTTCGTGGTACTGACCATTTGATTGAGTGTTTTCGGTCACTTCCCAAGCGCACTCAACCGCAGATGTCGTATGTGTATTTCAGTGAGCTCGATCATGTCGGGCATTTGCAGGGGCCGGGATCGGAACCTTGGCAGGCCGCGCTTCAAGACATTGACCGCCGAATTCAGCGTTTGCGCGAGTGCATTGATCAGGACACGGTACTCATCGTGACTGCTGACCATGGAATGACGACGCTGGATGAGGCCAGGGTGGTGGATTTCGATTTGAATTCCGGCCTGCAGAGGGGCGTGTCCAGTGTGTGTGCGGATATACGCGCCCGGCATGTTTATCTGCACACTGATAGGGCGGCTGAAGTGTTGATGCGGTGGCGCGATGTCCTGGGGGCACACTTCAGGGTGCACGCGCGAGAAGAAGCGGTTGCCCTCGGATTGTTTGGGCCGCAGGTGACGGAGTCGGCTTACAGGCGCATCGGCGATCTGGTGGTGATTGCGGGTGAGGGCGCAGGGTTGGTTCGATCCTTGCGGGAACCGTTTCAGACATCGTGGATCGGGCACCATGGGGCGCTGACGGATGCAGAGCAAGTTGTGCCATTGATCGTTTCGGCGGGGGGATAAGTCTTTGCGCGATAAAGCCGTGTATTGAACCAACAGTTTCCTGGCACAAAATGGCTGCCGTATGTCGGGATCAAGGAACCGCTTCTAGTGGCAAACGCCCAACCATTACTACTGTTGGGAGTCTGGCCATGAGTGACGATCGAAAGAAGCAAGCTTTGGAAGCCTGGTACCAACTCCTCAAAGAGCCTGAAATCCGCATGGACAGCGAGGAGCAGTACGACGAATTGCTTAAAGCCGCCGATGAGATGGAGCGTGCCGGTCTTATTACCAGCAGCGAGTGGCGCCGGCTGGTGCGTGAAGCAGGAACGGCGTTTGCGCAAGCGACCGAGGGCGTCAGCGGAGGTACCTGATCGCTGTACGTATTTACGATTCCACGCAGGCGTACACCACCAACTCCACCAACATCTCCTCCCTGGCCAGGCCCGCCACCACCACGGCAGCCCGGTTAGGGTAGGGTGCGTTGAAGTAGTCGGTGTACAGCGCATTCACCGTCGCCAGATAGCTGCGGTCGGTGACGTAAATCAGCACCTGAGTCACCGCATCAAGCGAGCTGCCAGCGGCTTCAAGCGTATGACGCAGATTGTCCAGGGTCTGTCGGGTCTGGGCTTCGATGCCGCCCGTCACCACCTGGCCTTCACGGTCGATGGGGATTTGCGCGGTGTACAGCGTGCCGTTGCCGACGACGGCCCACTCCATCGGTGCGCGGGAGGCGAAGAGGTCGGTCTTGATCGCATATTTCATTGATGAATTCCTGAAGCGTTTTTAAAGAGTTTGATCAAGCGTCGCTGCTTTCACCGGCGCCCCGGCGCCGCGATTCTTCGGTGCTTTCCACCAGCACCCGTTCCCCCAGCTTTTTCAACATCCCCCATACCTCGTCATCCACCTCCAGACCGTCCACGAGCGACTGGCTGTGTTTGCCAGCCAGGCTGAGGCGTGGCAGCAGGGTGAAGTGGCGTGATATCAGCACATTGATGCTCTGCTCATCGCTCATGGCCGGTTGCGGCAGCTCATGCACCCGCAGTGAAGGCTGGCTGTCGCCGGCACTGAATGTCGCGACCAGCTCCTGACGCGCATCCCGCCAGTACACGCAAAAATTCAGACCCTGATCGGCGCAGCGGGCTAGGTAGCCGAGCAGCAGGATGCGGTTATGGCAGTGACGAATACGGATAAACGCGCTGCCGCCACGCAAGGCTTTGCTCACACCCAGCTCGACGGCCTGGACGGCGCAGCGCAACACACTCTGGCCGTGAGCATCGAGGGTCAGTTGCGCGGCGTCTTCGTAGCAGGTTTCGATCGGTCGATCGACCTCGTCGTGAAGGAAGGCGAGGGCTTCTTTCAGCGCGCCGATGCCGTCGAGCCCATGTTGTTGCAGGCGGGCGATCATGTCGGCGGCGTCGTCGCAATCGCCGGGCGCAAAACCCAGCCCTTCGAACGCCTTGCGGCTGATCACCTGCACTTCGTTGAACGAAACACGCATCAGACTTCTCCGCTCAGTGTGGGCATGACGGCAAAATTCCAGTCATCGCTAAAAGGCTGGCCGATTTCACTCACTAAGGGGGCGCCCTGGAACAAGGTGATCCGTACCCAGCGGCTGGATTTCGGATCGAACTTGCCCGCGCCGAAGAACGCCAGTTTGCAGCGCAGCAGGTCAATCGGCAGCATGCTGCGGTCCATCAGGTTGGCGCGGATTTCCCCGTAGGCGCAGCGGGCCATGCCTTGCAAGCGGCAGACCGTGCCTTTGAAATGCGGTCGGGCCAGCAGAAAATGTGCGGTCTGCTGCTGCGGATGCTGCTCCATGTAGGCGAGCAGAGCGGCGTGGCAGCGCTGGATATTGTGCGCAATGCCCAGCTGCATTTCCTTTTCGGCGCCGGGCTCCATGGCGCGCTCGCCCAAACGCGGCTCTTCTTTTTCCGCCGAGCGATACCAGAAAAAATGGTTGGCTTCGGGGTCGTTCAAGTCGAAATCCAGCGCCCAGCGGTAGTGGTCTTCGATCAGTGCGCGCAGCTCGGCCAGGGGCATGTCGGCGTTGAGTCGAAAGCCTTCCTTGACGGCCATCTGTTCGGCCAGCGGGTCTACCTGTTCCGGGTACAACTCCAGCAGCAGGCTGACCAGCAATTCCTGACAGCCCTTGCTGGCACGGGTCTGGGCCCAGGCCTGGACGCGCGGCCAGAGGTCGGCGCAGACCGGCTGACTGTCGAACCACTCGACCAGCAAATCCAGATCCGCCAGGGTGCGCTGATCGATCACGCTTTGGCGCTGATCGTCAGTGACGCTCTGCTGCACATGCCGGTGTGCCCGCTTCAACAATGCCCGCATGCGCTGAACCTCGGGAAGATCGGCAGCTTGCTCCATGACCCGCGCCAAGGCGGTCTCTCTGGCCCATACCCATTGATTGACCAATTGCGGGTGATTAACCAGAAACGGCGCCATGCCCAGCCCGGTGGAGTTGCCCACCCCAAGATAACGCTGCAGGGCAACATCCAGCCCGACCGCCCGTTGCGGATTGCGCGCCCGTGCCATGTGTTCGATCTGCTCGATGCTGAAGTGCCGCAGCAAGTACACGGTGAACATCTGAGCGCTGAACGGTTGCGTGAAATCCGCAGTGCCTTGCAGGCAGCTGAAATCGGCGATACCGAACTTGCCGTTGCCGTACACGGCGGTGGTGCGATACAGGTAGCCGACTTCGGCGAGCTGTTGCGGTTGTGGCTGAACACCCTCGGCGAGGGCATCGAGGAAGCGGTCGAAGTTGCGCAGGCTGCGGTTGGCCCGGGATAGCACCAGCACGCGGGCATCAAACCGGCCGGCTTCCTGCAGCGGAACGTTGCGTCGCAAGTCCGCCAGTTGTTGCTCATCCACATCACCGGCGACCAGCACAAAACTGACGTCCCACTGATCAGCGATCACCCGGTCGCTGCGTTTTTCCGGCGGCAAATAGGCAGAGAAGATCACGCAATGGTAGTGCGCGTGAGGGGTGTCGATTCGATAGATCGCAGTGCCGAAGCCGTCGGCATCCAGGTCGAAACAGCTGCGCTGGATGCGCCATTGCTCGTTCATCATGCGGCGCATGCTGCTGCGCACGAAACTCAAGCGACTCTGGAAATGGCTGCCCAGCCGATCAAGGTCCATGACCTGATCAGCAGGGCGCAGGGCCGACGGCGTGGCTTCGGATGGGGAGTACGACATCGTGGTGATTCCTGAACGATTCATGGTCAGACTGCCTGTTCACGGGCCATGTGCCGGGCGATCTTCAGCGCATCCCACAGGGACGGCAGGATCAGCAGCGACACCGGAACGGCGGTGATCACGATAAACGATTGCAGTGCGGTGACACCGCCCGAACCGATGGTGATCAACACGACAGCGGCCAGGCCCATGCCAATCGCCCAGAACGCCCGCAGCCATTTTTTCGGTTTGTCATTGCTCGACATCGCCATCGCCACGGTGAACGCCATGGCATCACCGTTGGTGGCGACCGAGATAAAACTCAAGAACAGGAACAGCGCCGAGACCAGGCCGCCCAGGGGCAGGTTTTGCGTGACGCCCAGCAGCAGCGACTCGGGTTGCGCGCCGTTGGCGGTGACGATGCCCGGTGTTTGCAGTTCCATGCCGATGCCGGTTCCGCCAACCACGGTGAACCAGAACATGGTGACGATGGGCGCGATGATCGACAGGGTCATGATGACCTCGCGGATCGTGCGGCCACGGGAGATCTTGGCCACGTAGAGCGCCACCATCGGCGCATAGCCAATGAACCAGCCCCAGTAGAACACCGTCCACCAGTCGAGCCATTTCGGATCGGCGCGGAACAGCGTCATCGGGATGAACTGCTCCAGGTGCAAGGCGAACGCGGTGGGGAAGCCGCCGAGGATGAACGCGGTCGGACCGAACACCACCATGAAAATCGCCAGGCCGATCATCAGCCATACGTTGATTTCACTGACGAAGCGGATGCCCTTGAGGCCTACCAGGCAGGACGTGGTGTACATCACCGTCACCAGAATGATGGTGATGGCCTGGGTGGTCAGGTCGTTCTGGATGCCCCAGACCGAGTGCAGCGCGCTGCTGATTTGCAGGCCCAAAAAGCCAATGGGCCCGATGGTGCCGGCGACCACGGCGATGATCGAGGTAGCGTCTGCCAGCGTACCGATCGGGCCTTTGAGTGCGCGTTCACCCAGCAGCGGGTAGAGCAGGGTGCGTGGCGCCAAGGGCAAGCCTTTGTCGTAATGCAGGTGCATCAGGACGATCGCCAGCAGGCTGCCCAATACCGCCCAGGCGAGAAAACCCCAGTGCACGAAAGATTGCGCCAGTGCGACATGCGCTGCGGCTTCGGTGTGCGGCTGCACCCCGACGAACAGTGGCGGCGGGCTGGCGAAGTGCATCATCGGTTCCGCGGCCGCCCAGAATGCACCGCCACCGGCGAGCAGCGCGCACATGATCACGGCGATCCAGTTGAAGGTGCTGGTGTCGGGTCGCTGGTCAATGCCACCCAAACGCACACGTCCGCACTTGCTGAAGCAGATGAACAGGCTGACAGCGAAGGTCAGCAGCATCAGGATTTGCCAGTACAGGCCGAAGAACTTCGTCGACCAGGCGAACAGTGTGTTCACCAGATTCGAGGTGCCTTCGATGTCGACCAGCGCGGCAATCAGGAAGGCGCCCAGGAACCCGCCACTGATCAGGAACAGCGGCCAGTCGATGTCTTTTTTCGGCGTTGCAAGGGCCAGCGGCTGGCCGTCGGCTTGCAGTGTGGTGGATGTTTTCATGATGCCTCCAAAATACGCGCTTGAGGCTGTGCATCGCCGGTCGGGGAGATGAACGGGAGGCTATTGTTTTTGTTGTTCATGGTGTCCTCACGGTGGATATCAGGGGTCAGACGATTGCAGAAGTGGCGGTTTCCAGCAGACGCAGCCAGTTGAGTCCCATGATGTTGCGCACATCGTCCTCGGTGAATCCGCGCGCGCGCAGGCCCTGGGCGATCACCGGGAAATCCCGGCTGTCGCGGAACCATTGCAGCGGTGACGGCCAGTTGGCGTTGTCAGCCGATCCTTCGCCGTAGTCCTTGTCTTTGCTCCAGCGTCCATTGCGCATCCATTCCAGTACGCTCAGGGGTTGTTGCTGGCACAGGTCGGTGCCGATGCCGATGTGCTCGACGCCCATCAGGTCGGCGGTATTGGCGACCATGTCGCAGAACGACTCGAGGGTGCAGCCCGACGCGCCCTTGAGGTGGAACGGATAGGTACTGAAACCGAGCAGGCCGCCGGATTCGGCGATGCCGCGCAACACCGCGTCGGATTTGTTGCGCTTGGCCGCGTGGAAACTCGACGGGTTGGCGTGGGACACAATGACCGGCCGGCTCGACAACTCGATCGCTTCGAGGGTGCTGCGCTCGGCGCTGTGGGACATGTCGATCAGCATGCCCACGCGGTTCATTTCGCTGATCACCTGGCGGCCGAAGCGGCTGATGCCGTTGTCTTCAGCCTCGTAGCAGCCGCTGGCAAGCAAACTCTGGTTGTTGTAGGTGAGCTGCATCACCAGAACGCCCAACTGACGGAAGATCTCCACCAGGCTGATGTCGTCTTCGATGGGTGAGCAGTTCTGGAAGCCGAAGAAGATCCCGACGCGGCCCTCCTGGTGCGCCAGACGAATATCAGCCGCCTCGCGAACCGGACGGATCAGCTCGGGCCAGGTCTCGAAACGCCGGTTCCATTCGCCCAGTCGCGAGAGGGTTTCCCGGGCGTTTTCGTGGTACGCGATGGTCGCGTGCACGGCGCTCAGGCCACCGGCCTGCATCTGGCGAAAGATGTCTTCGCTCCAGTTGGAATATTGCAGGCCATCGATCATCAATAAGTCGTGCATGGTGATCTCCGATTCAGGGACGCACGTATGTGGTCTTGACCACGGTGTAGAACTCGCGGGCGTACTGCCCTTGTTCACGCGGGCCGAAGCTCGAGTTTTTGCGACCGCCGAATGGCACGTGGTAATCAGTGCCGGCGGTGGGCAGGTTGACCATCACGCAGCCGGTGCGGGCACGGCGCTTGAAGTCACTGGCATGGCGCAGCGACTGGGTGATGATTCCCGCCGTCAGGCCGTACTCGGTGTCGTTCAGCGTGGCGAGGGCTTGTTCGTAGTCGCTGACCCGGATGACACAGGCAATCGGCCCGAAGACTTCTTCGCGGTTGATGCGCATGTCGTTGCGGCTGTTGATGAACAGCGCCGGGCGCATGTAGTGCCCGGCAGGTTCCAGTGCCAGCAACTCACCGCCTTCGACCAGCGTGGCGCCTTCGGCCTTGGCCAGTTCCAGGTACTGCAGGTTCTGCTCCAGCTGGCGGGCTTCCGCGACCGGGCCGATGTGCACGCCTTGTTCGAGGGCATGGCCGACTTTCAGTTGGCGCATACGTGCGGTCAGCGCCGCGACGAAGCGATCGTGAATCCCGTCGCAGACGATCAGGCGTGATGAGGCGGTGCACTTCTGACCGGTGCCGAAGAAGGCGCCGTTCAAGGCACATTCAACGGCAATTTCCAGGTCGGCGTCATCGAGCACGACCAAAGCGTTCTTGCTGCCCATTTCCAGCTGGCAGCGCACCAGGTTGGTGGCCGTGGCCACGGCGACGCGACGGCCGGTTTGCAGTGAGCCGGTGAACGTCAGCGCATCGATATCCGCTGACTGGATCAGGCTTTCACCCACGACACTGCCGCTGCCCATGACCAGATTGAACGTGCCCGCTGGCAGCGCCTGACGGCTGATGATTTCGGTGAGTGCCCAGGCACTGGCCGGGACCAGGTTTGCCGGTTTGAACACCACCGCGTTACCGAAGGCCAGGGCCGGGGCGATCTTCCAGGCGGCGGTGGCCATGGGGAAGTTCCAGGGGGTGATGATACCGACCACGCCCACCGGTTCGCGCTGCACTTCAATGTCTATACCAGGGCGCACGGACGCGGCGGTCTCGCCCATCTGGCGAAGCACTTCGGCGGCGTAGTAATGGAAGAACTGGGCCGAGCGATTGACTTCGCCGATGCCCTCGGCGAGAGGTTTGCCTTCTTCCCGGGAAAGCAGGTGACCGAGCTCTTCCTTGCGCGCCATCAGCTCGTTGCCGATGGCCATCAGGACTTGTTGGCGTTGTTCCAGGCCGGTTGCTGCCCAGAGCGGCTGAGCGTCGCGGGCGGCGGCGATGGCGTTGTTGGTTTGTTCGGCGCTGGCTTGCTGGTATTCACCGATCAGGTCGGCGACGTCAGAAGGGCTGCGGTTGGCGATGACGCCCACACCTTCGCACCAGTCGCCAGCGATGTAGTTTTTATAAGTTTGCGTTGCCATGGGGAACCTCCGATTGCGTGGTTCCCATCTTGCGAGTATTAATCTGCAAATAAAAATTAATAATAGAAATGAAATGATAAGGAAAACTTACCATGCTGCCCGAGCTGAAAATCACCCAGCTTCGCTATTTCGTTCTCGTCGCGCAGCTCAAAAGTTTCCACGGCGCGGCTAAACAGGCCTATCGCACGCAGCCTGCATTGTCCCTGGCTGTTCGTGAACTGGAGCAGAAGCTGGGTCAGGCGCTGTTCGAGAAGGGCGGCAAGACCGAGTTGACGCCTTTTGGCGAGCATTGCTTGCCGCTGTTTCAGGACCTGCTCGCACACCACGATCGCATCGCCAGTGAGGTGAGCTTGCTGGCCCGGCACGAAATCGGCCAGGTCAGCATCGCTACCGTGCCTTCGGTAGCAAGCCGATTATTGCCACAACTGCTGGCGCGGTTTGTCAGCGAGCACCCGAAGATCCAGATCAGCATTCAAGACGGAAACGCGGACAGCGTGCAGCAACTGTTGTCCCAAGGGCAGGTGGATTTCGGCATCAGCAGTGTCTGGATGCCGGATGAGAACATTGAGTTTGTGCCGATCCTGAGCGATCAGGTGGGCGTGGTGTGTCGCAAGGATCACCCGCTGGTTGCCCAGGGTGGAGCGTTGCATTGGTCTCGCTTGCAAGACTACCCGCTGGTGCGCAACGGCACCTCGCGTTTGCTCGAAGGCACGCAAGCGGCGGGGTTGCTGGAGAGCAGTCTGTTGTTTGTCTCAAACATGATTTCGCTGATCGCGATGCTTGAGGAGGGGATCGGGATTACCACGTTGCCTTCGTTGGCGTTTCCGGTTGGCAATGAACAGCTGGTGTTCTTGCCGCTGGCGGAGCCGAAGGTCGAACGGCAGATCGGAATCCTGTGCCGCAAAGGCCGCAGCCTGTCGCCGGCGGCGGCGGAGTTGATGGCGTTTTTGCGGGGGAATATGCAGGTGAAGTGAGGGTGGATTGATAGCTGGCAGTGGGGTTGTGTCAGATGACATTGGTGCTGGATGACAGTCCGTCATCGCGAGCAGGCTCACTCCTACATGGGGATGTGTGGCCGTACACAAATTTTGAGCCCGCTGTAGTTCACTGTAGGAGCGAGCCTGCTCGCGATGAGGCCATGTCAGGCGACATGCATGGCGGGTCGTACCTGACGAAGACTGCTCCTCAGAAATGAAGGATTCACGCTTTTGCAGCGTTTGGACACTAACAGTTCTGATAGTAGGCAATACTCAGCGATTGCAGCACAGTTCACCTCTGAATCGATGGCATCTTCAGAGGGCCGGCATCATGCGCGAAGATCAGGAAATCTTGCTATGCAACTACCGTTACGACCCACTGGACCGGCTGGTGAACTGCGGATTATCGACGCAGGAGAACACCCGACGGTTCTACCTCAAGGATCGGCTGGCTACCGAAATCCAGGGTGCGATCTTGCATTCTGTTTTTCAGCATGACGATCAGTTGCTCGCGCAACGAACGGTCGAGAACGGGGTCGTTGCAACGAGAGTGCTTACCACCGATGGTCAGCGCTCGGTGTTGCGCGGAGTTGATGCAAGTGGTGCGCATGAGCACCTCTACACACCGTACGGGCATCGAGTTGCCAGCAGCGGCTTGCTGAGTTTACTGGGCTTCAATGGTGAACGACCTGATCCAGTGACGGGGCATTATCTGTTGGGCAATGGCTATAGGGCGTTTAACCCGGTGTTGATGCGGTTCAATAGCCCGGACAGCTGGAGTCCGTTCGGGAAGGGTGGATTGAATGCGTATGCGTATTGCGCGGGAGACCCGGTTAACTATGAAGATCGGACGGGCCGAGTGCGTGGGCTTGCAGCGCTTCTTGGCTTAAAAAGTTCAGCTAAAGGCGCTGGTGCGCCTTCATCAGTCGCTGCAAATGCTACGTCCCAGGCAACAAAGGCGATGAGAAACATCACGAAGCTTGCAGACGATGCCTATACGTTTGAAAGCACTCACAAGGGACAATCCCGGTTGACTATTTATGCGCATGGCAGTGAAACCCATTCAGGGAAAATCATTGTCAATAATTCACTCTGGGGAGCGGACGACATAATAAAAAATATTGACCTCCAACCCTATGATCGCATTCGCGTCCTGGCGTGTTTTTCGGACCAGTTAGGTGCGGAATTGGCCTTGAAAACCGGAAAGGAAGTGAAGGCTTACATAGGTCCGGTGTTTTCAAACAATGAGCCAAGCAAAATGTCGAAAATATTCAATTTCTACAACTCCACCAAGTTAAAGGATCTTGGGACGTTCGACGATACTTTAAGAATACGGAAAAAAAATCCGTTCAACCCCAATACCGAGAAGGCAGAGTATCTTCGCTTCAACTATCAGGCTGTTCGGTTTCTTCTTTGATGGCCGTTATTTGACATAGCGATACCCAGTATTCACAGAGATGAGTCAGTGCATGTAATACGCTTAGCTGAAGTTGTCTGGCCCGGCACGAAATCGGCCAGGTCAGCATCGCTACCGTGCCTTCGGTAGCAAGTCGATTATTGCCAGCAACTGCTGGCGCGGTTTGTCAGCGAGCACTCGAAGATCCAGATCAGCATTCAAGACGGAAACGCGGACAGCGTGCAGCAACTGTTGTCTCAAGGGCAGGTGGATTTCGGCATCAGCAGTGTCTGGATGCCGGATGAGAACATTGAGTTTGTGCCGATCCTGAGCGATCAGGTGGGCGTGGTGTGTCGCAAGGATCACCCGCTGGTTGCCCAGGGTGGAGCGTTGCATTGGTCTCGCTTGCAAGACTACCCGCTGGTGCGCAACGGCACCTCGCGTTTGCTCGAAGGCACGCAAGCGGCGGGGTTGCTGGAGAGCAGTCTGTTGTTTGTCTCAAACATGATTTCGCTGATCGCGATGCTTGAGGAGGGGATCGGGATTACCACGTTGCCTTCGTTGGCGTTTCCGGTTGGCAATGAACAGCTGGTGTTCTTGCCGCTGGCGGAGCCGAAGGTCGAACGGCAGATCGGAATCCTGTGCCGCAAAGGCCGCAGCCTGTCGCCGGCGGCGGCGGAGTTGATGGCGTTTCTGCGGGGGAATATGCAGGTGAAATGAGAGAGGGTTGATAGCCTGCGGTGGCGTTGTATCAGCCGACATTGGTGCTGGATGACAGTCCGTCATCGCGAGCAGGCTCACTCCTACATGGGGATGTGTGGCCGTGAACAAATTTTGAGCCCGCTGTAGTTCACTGTAGGAGCGAGCCTGCTCGCGATGAGGCCCGCACATCCGACATCACAGTGACTGACACCCCGCCATCGCCGGCAAGCCAGCTCCCACAGGGGATTTGTGGATTCCCCGGATTTTTTGATCGCCGCAGTTCACTGTGGGAGCGGGCTTGCCCGCGATGGGGCCCATACATTCAACATCATCATCGCCTGACACCCCGCCATCGCCGGCAAGCCAGCTCCCACAGGGGATGTGTGGTGTGCCCAGATTTTGAGATCGCTGCAGTTCACTGTAGGAGTGAGCCTGCTCGCGATGGGGCCTGGGTAGCGCCATGAACAGGGGAATGGGATGCCCCTCCACCGGTGTACTACGCTGTCTGAAATCGACTCGCCATAAAAACAACAATCCAGGGAGAATCCCCCATGTTTGCTTCGGTCCATTCATTCCGCCGCTGCGTCGCTGTAGCCCTGGCCGCTGTCGTTTTCGCCACACCGGCCTTTGCCCTGGACACCGTCAAGTTCATGGCCCCAGGCTCTGTGGGCGGTGGTTACGACCAGACCGCCAGGGTGCTGGGCAAGGCCATGGTGGAAGCTGGCACCGCCAAGTCCGCGACCTTCGAGAACAAGGGCGGTGCGGGCGGGACGTTGGGGCTGGCGCAGTTTGCCAACAGCACCAAGGGTGATCCGAATGCGTTGCTGGTGGTCGGTGCGATCATGGTCGCGGGCATTGAGCAGAACAAACCTCAGATCAGCTTGAAGGACGTGACGCCGATTGCGCGGTTGTTCACCGAGTACAACGTGATCGCCGTGCGCAAGGAGTCGCCCTACAAAACCCTGGATGACCTGATCAAGGATTTCAAGGCTAAGCCGACCAGTGTGACCTTCGGTGGCGGCTCCAAGGGGTCGATCGATCACATCGGCATTGCCGAGTTGGCGAGCAAGCTGGATGTGCCGGTCAACAAGGTCAATTACGTAGCCTTCGCCGGTGGCGGTGAGGTGGTGGCGCAAGCCTTGGGTGGCCAGATCAAGGTCATCACGGGCGGCTATGCAGAGCTGGGTCAGTACATCAAGAACGGTCAGTTCCGGGTCCTGGCCATTGGCGCGCCGAATCGGGTCGAGGGCATTGATGCGCCGACGCTGAAAGAGAGTGGCTACGACGTGACCATCGGCAACTGGCGCGGTGTCTACGGTGCCGCGAACCTCACGCCCGAGCAGCGCCACGCCGTCATCGAAGCGGTGGTGGCGGCCACTAAAAGCAAAACCTGGCAGGACAACATCCAGACTAATGCCTGGTCGCCGAGCATCCTGACCGGTGACGATTTCGGCAAATTTGTCGACGAAGAACACGTGCGGTTGCGCGCGATGCTGGTCAAGGTCGGGCTGCTTTGAAATGGCCGGGACTCGCTCGATAGTGCCCGCGCAACTGGCGATCGGCGTCGGCCTGATGGCCCTCAGTGCAACGCTGGCGCTCGGTGCCTATCGGTTTCCCGCCGAAATGGGCTTCGTCATTCTGGCGGCGTACGTCTATCCCTATGCACTGGCGGCCTTCGTCGGCGTTGTCGGCCTGGTGTTGTGTTATCAGGCGCTGACCGGCGGCTTTCGCGATCTCGCCGACCATGAGGATGAATCGGCCCGCGCGCTGCCCGGTGGCAAGGCGGGGGTGGCGTGGGTGACGGCGGGGCTTGTCGCGGTGGCCTTGCTCATCGATGTCATCGGTTTTGTGTTGGCGGCCGCGTTGCTCTTTGCCTGTTCTGCCAGGGGATTCGGCAGTCGTCATCCGCTGCGAGACCTGGCCATCGGCATGGCCCTGACCTTGCCGATTTACTGGCTGTTCAACGCCGGACTCGGGGTTTCCCTGCCGCCGCTGGTCAACGCCTGGATCTGAGGAGATCGACAGCATGGACATTCTCTCGAGCCTGGCGATGGGGTTTTCAGCGGCGCTCACACCGATCAATTTGATGTGGGGTTTTATCGGATGTTTGCTCGGCACCGCCATTGGCGTGTTGCCGGGTATCGGCCCGGCGCTGACAGTGGCCTTGCTGCTGCCGATCACCGCCAAGGTCGATCCGACCGGCGCGCTGATCATGTTCGCCGGGATCTACTACGGTGCGCAGTTCGGCGGCTCGACCACCTCCATCCTGCTCAACACACCCGGCGAATCGTCGTCCATGGTCACGGCCCTGGAAGGCAACCTCATGGCGCGCAACGGTCGAGCCGGACCGGCGCTGGCCACGGCAGCGATCGGATCGTTTGTCGCCGGCACCATCGCCACCATCCTGCTGACCCTGTTCGCCCCGGTAGTCGCCAGGCTGGCGCTGAACTTCGGCCCGGCGGAGTATTTCGCGATTCTGGTGTTGTCGTTCACGACGGTTTCTGCGGTGCTCGGCGCTTCGATGTTGCGCGGCTTTGCGTCGTTGGGGCTGGGGTTGGCCATCGGCTTGATCGGCCTGGACTCGACCTCCGGGATCGCCCGCTACACCCTGGGCGTGCCGGAACTGGTGGACGGCATCGAAGTGGTGCTGGTGGCGGTCGGTCTGTTTGCGGTGGGGGAAGCGTTGTACAGCCTGCTGTATCAGAAAGAAGAAACCTCGGGCCGGCATCGCCTGACCTCGTTGTGGATGACCCGCGCGGACTGGAAGCGCTCGATTCCCGCCTGGTTGCGGGGCACGCTGATCGGCTTCCCCTTTGGCTCGATTCCGGCCGGCGGCGCGGAAATTCCGACCTTCCTGTCTTATTCCACCGAACGCAAACTCAGCAAGTACCCGAAGGAGTTTTCCGCGAACAAAGGCGAGGGGGCCATCGAAGGGGTCGCCGGGCCTGAAGCCGCGAACAATGCGAGCGCGACCGGTTCGCTGGTGCCGCTATTAACCCTCGGCATTCCGACATCCGCCACGGCGGCGATATTGTTGGCGGCGTTCCAGAACTACAACCTGCAACCGGGGCCGATGCTCTTCGAAACGTCCGCCGACCTGGTCTGGACGCTGGTGGCTTCGCTGTACATCGGCAACGTCATTTTGCTGGTGTTGAACCTGCCGTTGGTGGGCCTTTGGGTCAAGCTGCTGCAGATCCCCAGACCGTACCTGAACGCCGGGATTCTGGTGTTTGCCACCATTGGCGTTTACGGCATGCGTCACTCGTCATTCGATCTGTTGCTGATGCTCGGGATTGGCTGGGGCGGGGTGTTGATGCGGCGGTTCGACTTTCCTGTGGCCCCGGTGATCGTCGGCATGTTGCTGGGGCCGATGGCGGAAAAACAGCTGCGCAACGCCTTGTCCATCAGCCAGGGCGACTGGCTGATTTTCGTCACGCAGCCCATATCGGCTGCGTTCCTGGCGTTGACGCTATTGGTGCTGGTAATTCCACATCTGCTGCATGCCCGGGGTATCAAGCTGCATGAGGATGATTGAGCCGGCTTAAAACTGCGGGGTGTATTTCACGCTGAACATCAGGTTGCGTGGATCGCCGTAGTTGTTGTTGCCGTTGAGCTGGTTGTACCCGGCGGTGATGTAGCTCTTGTCGAACAGGTTGTTGGCGTTGACCGCGAGGCCGACTTCCGGGGTGAGCTGATAGCCGACACGCGCATTCCACACGGTGTAGCCCGGCACCTCATAGGTGTGTTCGTAACCCAGGGTGTGACTCTGTGTGGTGAAGCCCAGACCGGTGCTGAGACGGCTGAAGTCGCCACTGAACTGGTAGTCGCTCCAGACCCGCAACATGTGCTTGGGCGTCCAGGTGCTGAAGGTCTTGCCTTCGTTGTCCGGATCGTCGAGGTACTTGGTGGTGTTGTAGGTGTAGCCGGCGAACAGTTGCAAGCCATTGAGCACTTCACCGCTGATTTCGGCGTCGAGCCCCTGGCTGCGGACTTTCCCCGAGGCGGTGGAGCAATACCAGCCGTCGCAGGCAAAGCCCGAGGCCACATCGTTGACCGCGCGGTTTTCCTGGTCGTAGCGGAACAGCGCCAGGGACGTATTGACCCGGCCATCCATCAGTTCGCCCTTGAGGCCGACTTCGTAGTTGCTGCCGATCACCGGTTTGAGCACCGAGCCGCTGACAGTGCGCGAAGTCTGGGGTTCGAACACGTCGGTGTAGCTGGCGTAGACCGCCCATTCGCGGTTCAGGTCATAAACGATGCCGGCGTAAGGGGTGACTTCACCGTTTTCGCTCATTTTGCTTGGGGCGTCGGGGGTGGCGAAGTCTTCAAAAGCGTTTTGGGTTGCCGACTTGTAGCTGTAGTCGTACCAGCTGACGCGGGAGCCGAGCACGAGGGTGAGTGGCTCGAACGGCTTGACCCGCCAGCTGCCATAAAGGCCTTTCTGGCTGATGTCGTACTTGCTGGGAGTGGCGCGACCACCCGGGGTGTTGAGTATTCCCTCGTAGCTGATCTCGGGACGATGGTGGTCAATGCCAAAGATCGTGTCCGTACTGTTGTTGAAGGTGCGGGCGAATTTGTCGTCGGAATGCAGCTTTGAGTAGTTGCTGCCGATCATGACTTCCTGCGGCATGGACAAGGCATCGAAGCGCCCGGTGAGGTTCATGTCCAGGCCGATCTTGGTGGCGTCAAAGTCCGAGACGAAGTCGGCATATTGCACGCCGCTGCCATCGTCATTGATGCTTGCGCCTGAGGATTGCAGCCGTTGGTTTTTGGCTTCGTTGTCTTCAGTCATTTGCACGGCGCCGACCTTGAATGCCCAATCGTCATTGAACCGGTGTTCCAGGTCTGCATAGACCGTGGTGACGTCAATTTGCGAGTGGTTCCAGGTCGAGCCGGTGAAGGTGGAACGGGGCACGTTGACCATGCTGCCGTCGGCGTAGCGCGGCAGGCCACGGATCATCGGGCGCGACTCGGCCTCGGTGCGGCTGACCGCCAGGCCCAGGGTAGTGTCCTCACGCAGATCGAAATCCAGTGCGCCGTACAGCGAGTGGGTTTTGCTCCATTCGTAGTCGATGAACGAATGGCTGTCGTCCTCGTCGGCGACCAGGCGTCCACGCACCGTGCCGCTCTGGTTCAGCGGGCCGCCAGCGTCGAGTTGCAAGCCATAGCGGTCCCAGGAGCCGGCCTTGCCGGTGAGGGTCACGGTGGGTGCGTTCTGGCCGCGTTTGCGGACCAGGTTGATCGCGCCACCCGGGCTGCCGGTGCCCTGGAGCAGGCCGGAAGCACCGCGCAGGATTTCCAGGCGATCAAAGAAAATCAGGTCCTGAGTCGCCCAGTTTCCCAGTGCATAGGTGTTGCGCGGGATCGGGACGCCGTCGTATTGCCAGTCATCGATCTGAAAGCCGCGTGAGGTCAGGATCATGCCTTTGCCCACGCCCTGAACGCCGACCAGGCCGGTGGTGTGATTGGCGGCATCCTTGAGGTCAGTCAGGTCCTGATCGTCCAGTTGCTTGCGGGTCATCACGGTGACCGACTGGGGAATTTCCTTGAGGGTGTGTGTGCCTTTGCCGATGGTTACTGCCCGCGCGGCGTAGGAGCCGGAGCCTTCGGTGGTGGCGTCGACGCTGCGTTCAACGATGTTGGTTGCGCCCAGTTGCAACGCCGCGCTGTTGTCCGGAGCCGGCTCGACGCTGAAATTACCTTGACCGGTCACGCGCAATTGCAGTCCGCTGCCGGCCAGTGCCTTGTTCATCGCCTGCTCGGGGAGCATCTGGCCAACCACTGCTGGCGCCTGTTTGCCCTGTACCAGCACGGGTTCGAGGGAAACGATATGGCCGCTTTGGCTGGCAATTGCATTCAACGTGGCGGCCAACGGTCCGGCCGGCAGGTTGAAAGTCAGAGGTTGCGCCTGGGCCAGGGCAGGGCTGGCCAGGGTGGCAAGGGCAACGGCGACGGAAAGGGCGTGGGGCCACGGGTTGAACACAGCATTCTCCTGATGATTTGTAAGTGTCAGGAGATAGGTGGGATGAGAATCAAAAACCGGACACGAATAAGAATTATTGTTAAAAATTATCAAGCATCACTCTGGCCATGTGGCGAGGGAGCTTGCTCCCGCTGGGCTGCGAAGCGGCCCTCTGCAATCGTCCTGACACACCGCGCCAGCAGGTTTTGCGACTGCTGCGCAGCCGAGCGGGACGGTGCGACGATTCGATAAACTCCCTCGCCACAGGTTCTGGGCGTGGCTTTTGGGCGGTTACCTTGTCTCCTTGGCCCGAACGAGGGTCAGCCAGGGACTGTAGCGATCCACCCGGATCGGCAGGGTTTCGGCCAGTGCGTTGAGGGTGCGGTTCGGGTCGTCGAGGGGAAAAACACCTTGAACGCGCAGGTGACGAACTTCGGGTGCTATGCGGACAAATCCCCGGCTGTAAGGGCGCAATGCGTCGACGACTTGCTCAAGGGGTTCGTCGAGCACATTCAGTCGTCCGACCATCCAGTCTGCGCGAGCGCGCTGGTCGCCGATCATGGGCGTGATGGTTCTGTCAGACAGCGTGGCCGACTGACCTTCTTGCAGCGTCCGGGTCGTGCCGTCCTGAAGCTGCAGCTCGACCGAATGCTGCAGCACAATCACCCGAGTGGCGTCCTGTTCCTGAGCCACCAGGAACCGCGTCCCCAGCGCCCGCACTTCACCGTGGTCCGTGCGTACGCGCAATGGCCGATGGGGATCGGGCGCTACCTGAATCACCAGTTCGCCATGGCGCAGGACCACCAGCCGTTGCTTGTCGTCGAAGCGCAGGTCCACGGCGCTGTTGGCGTTTAGGCTCAGGCGGCTGCCGTCCGCCAGATTGAAATCCTGCCGCTGGCCCCGTCCGGTGTGCAGGTCCGCCAGCAGTGAGTCTCCCAGCGGGCTGCGTGCGCCGAGCCACAAACCGCCGCCCAACAGGCCC
>NZ_WFGV02000064.1 GCF_010095445.2 Pseudomonas sp. TNT3 | reverse complement strand
CGATGTACGCCAGGCCGAACGCCGACTCGCCGCCGCGACCGCCGGTATCGGCATTGCCACCGGCGAGTTGTACCCGGACATCAGCATCGGCGCGTCCGTCGGTACCGTCGGCATTCTGGAAAACCTTGGCAAGCCGGCCACCAATCGCTGGGGTTTCGGTCCATTGCTGACCTGGACCGTGCCGTCCAACGGCTCACGGGCGCGCATTCGTGAGGCCGAAGCGACAACCCAAGGCTCGCTGGCGCATTTCGATGGCGTGGTGCTCAACGCCATCCGCGAGACCCAGACCGGTCTGGCCCAGTATTCGGCATTGCTGCAACGACGCGATGCCCTCGCCGATGCCGAGCAATCCGCGCAACAGGCGGCAGACCAGACCCACCGCTTCTTCCAGGCTGGCCGCGCGTCATTCCTGGCGGACCTTCAGGCCACCCGGACCTACACCGATGTGCGGGCACAACTGGCTGCCGCCAACACTCAAGTCGCCATGAGCCAGATCGATTTGTTCCTCGCATTGGGTGGCGGTTGGGAAAGCGGACGAACGCAAGGCTCGAACGCCAGCAAACCCTGAGGCCGTTGCTATGCTTTGATTGTTGGGCTGACGCGCCACGAGCCACGCCAGTCCACTGATCAAGGCTCGCGTTGGTCATGGGGATTAAAAATAATGAAAAACCCTTATGCTCCCGGCTTCTGGTGCGCTATTGCCGCGCTGGTCCTGCTGTCGGCCACTTATTTCTACGGCATCATGCTGGCCCACCAGATCGACAAAGCTCTGGTGTTCCTCGACAGCGCGTCGGCGCTGATTGCGGTGTTGGCCATTGTGGTCGTCGCCTGGGCTTCGGTTCAGGGCACCCGAATCAAGAAAAGACACCTCGAACAAGGCAAAACCCTGGTGCTCATCTGGGACACCAAGGTGGCGTTGCGGCGGGTCGAAACGGTGTTCGACCGTTATTTCTGGGGCAGCTACTGGCAACCGGGGCGCACGTTTCAGGAAGTCATGGGCGAACTCACTGGCACGCCGCTGGAAAAAAGCCTCGAAGCCTTGAAGAAGCAATGCCTGGCACTGGACAGGCAAGTCGCTGACGAAGGGCGGCACTGGCTCAACAATGCCCGTGAACTCTCCGACGTCGCCACCGCCATGGCTCGCGAACGCTATCAACTGGACTTCTGCGACCCGCGCGCGGACGTGACGGGCGGGGCGGTGATCAATCGGGATTTTGAGGTGCTGGTCTATACGTGGACCGCGCGGCTGAAAAGCTTTGATCATCAGCTGGATGAGATAGAGGTCCAGTATTCCTGAGTCAGGCCCCAGGTCCCTGTAGGAGCTAAGCTTGCTCGCGATTGCGAATACACCTTCACCATCAAAGTGATTGAAAATCGCCAGCGAGAGCAAGCTTTGCTCCTGCCGCGATGGCGATTTCATGTGTGCCGAAACTCTCACTCCCCTCGCACGGTCCCATAGACACTCTTTCACCTTTAATCATTGGGTCGCCCGGCGTGGCCGGTGCTAATCTCCATCCCACTTTCAGCGCAGTCGTATCCATAGCCCGGCACGGGTTCAGGGAAGACGGCCACACCTTCAAATCACGGACATTGGGTAATTCATGAATAAATCAGCAGGCGTGCTTCTTGGAATTGTCGTGGCCATCGGTGCAATCAGCGCCGGCGGTGCCTGGTACACCGGAACCAAACTGGAAGGTGTGCTGAACAGCTCGATCGCTGATGCCAACAAAGAACTGCAAGCGGCGCTGGTCGGTTCCAACGGCACTGCCTCGCTGGAGCTGGTTTCGCTGGAACGCAATGTCTTCAGCAGCACCGCCCACTATCGCCTCAAGGGCGAAGGCGAGATGTTCGGTGAGGCGCCGGTTGAATTGCTGTTCGTAGATCGTATCGAACACGGTCCGCTGCCGTTCTCGCGACTCGTGTCTCTGAAGTGGCTGCCGGTCATGGCCACCAGTCATTACGAATTGGAAAAGACGCCGCTCACCGAGAAGTGGTTCGCGGCGGCCAAGGACAAATCCCCGCTCACCGGCGTGGTCAACATCGGCTATGACAAGGCCACCAACGGCACGCTGAATTTGCTGCCGCTGGACGTGGCGCTGGACGACAAGTCCCACCTGAAATTTTCCGGTCTGAACATGGATGTCGCTGCCAGCGCGCAGGCGCAAAAGGTCAAGGCCGACGGGTACATGGACAGCCTGACCCTGAGCACAGTGGCTGAGGATCAGACCCCGGTGAAAGTCGAGATGAACGGCCTGACCTTCGCCAGCAACCTGACCAAGAGCACGTACGGTTACTACACCGGCGAAAACACGGTCGAACTGACCGACAGCAAGACCACTTTCGGCGCCAAGCAGTCGATCCTGGGCGTGAAGAAATTCGAGATGAAGAACAAGACCGAAGAATCGGGCACCAGCGCTTCGGGGCGTGCCGATTACAAGGTGGGCGAAGTGTCCTTGAACGGCAAGACCATCGGCTCTGCGCAGATGGCCATGAGCCTGAAGAACCTCGATGTTCCGGCAACGATGTCGTTGATGCAGATCTACCAGAGCAAACTGCAACCGTACGAGAAAGCCGCCGCTGAAGCTGCCGCCGCCGGTGAACCCGCGCCGGAACTGGTCCTGACCCCGGCTGAAGAAGCACAGGTCAAAACCGGTCTGGAAAAACTGCTGGCTGCCGGCCCGCAGGTGGCGCTGGAAAACCTGTCGCTCAACACCGCCAACGGCGAAAGCCGCGCCAACCTGGTGCTCGACCTGACCAAGCCGCAATCCATGGACTTGCCGGCAGATCAGCTGACCCGCCAACTGATTGCCCTGCTGGACGTCAATGTTCAGGTCTCCAAGCCGATGCTCGTTGACCTGTTCACCGTGCAGTCGCAAATCGACGGTCAGACCGACGCCAAGCTCATTGCCGATCAAGCCACTGCCACTGCCGACATGTTCAGCAGCATGGCGGTCGGTTCGCAGTTTGCGAAGCTGGACGGCAACAACATCGTCAGCAAATTGCACTACGCCAATAATCAGGTCGAATTCAACGGCCAGAAAATGACCGTGGAAGAATTCATCGGCTTCCTGATGAGTAAAGTGGGCGGTCCTGGCGAAGTCGAAGTTCAGTAAACCTGCAGCCCCCAAAAAACGCCCGGCCTCTGCACACTGCAGACGCCGGGCGTTTTGCTGTCCGGGTTTTGCGCCAGTTTTTTACTTGATCGCCGACGGTTCGAACCGATCCAGCGCCCGATTGACTGTCAGCTCGCTCAGCATGATCACCTGCGCAATGCCCAACAGCGCATTACGCGACGTCCCTTCCAGATGATCCGCCAGATCAGTGGCCATCACATTGGCCGACGCGAGTGACTCGCAGGCATAAGCCAGCAGGGTTTCGGTATCGGCCTCGGGGTTGACGGTGAAGAGGGTGCAGAGTTTGCGTGGGGTGGCTTTGATGTCGGCGAACGAGGGGGTGCGCTCGGGTGCTGAATGGCAGGGATTTGAATCGGGATCGCGGGAGGGCTCTACCGGGCTGGAGCCTGGTGGATTGGGTGTCGGTTTGACCATGATTTTCATTTCCTGATTGGGCTGCCATACCTCGCTACTAATACAAGGGGTGGCGGCTGTACGCAGGTTAGTAGACCGGGGAAATGAAGAAAGCCGGCGCGCCCAAGGACGCCCTACGCACAGCCACCATCAAGTTCAGGTATGGAAATACCTACAAGACAGACGCCTGTGCACCCTTCAAATACCACGGGCTACTAAACCCGATCACTGCGAATCAGTGACCCGGCTGAAGTTACCGACCCGCCCCAAGGCGCACAAGCCGGCGGATTCTGGCGTACCTGTAGGCATCCACGCAAGGCGATGTAGCTTTCAAGAAGTGAAGCTGACGGCGATTAAACAGGGCCATCTAAAACGAAATTCAGCAAGCCCAAAGCCATATCCCAGCCAGACAGAAAACCCCAACAAACACGGTCAAACTGTAGGAGCGAGCCTGCTCGCGATGGGGCCAGAACAGCCCACACAAATCACAAAAACCTGATTGCAGCACACCAGCCCGGGAAATTTCCCACACCTTCAGCAGAAACATCCTCCCCTGTAGGAGCTGCCGCAGGCTGCGATCTTTTGATCTTGAAAGACAAAAAATCGCAGCCTCGTTTCACTCGACAGCTCCAGGAGCGAGCCTGATCGCGATGAAAACAGACCATTGCAATCAGGCTCGCACACTCGATTTGCGGCACTGTGACCCTAGCAGTTCTGCTAGTACCCAACACCCGCGAAATGCACCACAGTAAAACCCTGAACCGACGCACCATTCAGGGAGCCCGCCCCATGCCATCCAATCGCGAAACCCTGCTCTGCCGCTACTACTACGACCCACTGGATCGCCTCGCCGATTCCGCGTTGCCTGTTACAGAGCAAGTGAGCATCCAGCGCTTTTACCAAAAAAACCGCCTCGCCACTGAGGTTCAAGGCGTGGTGCAGCGCTCGATCATGCAGCACGACGATCAACTGCTGGCGCAACAACATCGCCAGACCGGCGCCGAAGCAACAACCCGACTACTCGCCACCGACCAACAGCGCTCGGTGTTGAACGTGTTGAACGCAACCCAGCCAAATCCTCTCGCCTATACAGCTTATGGTCACCGCCCATCCGAAAGCGGCTTACTCAGCCTGCTCGGCTTCAACGGCGAACGCCCGGACCCGGTGACCGGGTGTTATTTGTTGGGTAATGGCTATCGGGCATTCAGCCCGGTGTTGATGCGGTTTAACAGTCCGGACAGCTGGAGTCCGTTTGGCGAAGGTGGGTTGAATGCGTATGCGTATTGCGACGGGGATTCGGTGAACCGACTGGATCCGACAGGGCATGCAGGTATCTTTGGAATGCTGAAATTTATCGGAAGAACGCTCGGTTTCAGAAAGTCATCGCATGTCGCTCACAAAGCAGCCTCAACCTCTTCTCTTTATGCCGATGTCGGACCAACCATTTCCCAAGGAAGTTCTTCCTCTGGTTACGCAACTATAAAATCCTATTCAAGTGTCTCGGCCACCCCCCCATTACCTTCGCGCTCCCCACCCGGAAGTATTACTCAGGGTCCTGTCTCCACCATTGGCCCCTCAGCCTCTGTTCGTGGACGCAATCCAAATAAAGCTCAATTAGTACCGGACACCACTCTCAGTGAGTTACCGTGGCAGCATCCTCAGGTGGCTACCAGAGAATGGGCTGGCACGATTCAGAATGTGCCTGATGAACAGCTGGCAAACTCCGTACTAATTCCACGACCCGGCGCAGGAATACACTCAGAAGTACGTCTTGCTGTGCAGGCTCGAGGTGTGGCTCTCGAGCCCACCCGGATGAAAATGTTTCAAAGCGACTACCAACCGGTTGGATACATGAACAAGAAAGGCGTGATGTCCGTGAAATGGGAAAGAACAAAAATCCGCCGTAGTTAATTGCACGAAACTTGCGCAAGCGCTCGTTGAGAACCATCAAGACTTACCCTTGAAAAGGGCGACAAGAAGTCGCCCTTTTCAATAGATTGAATGTGTTTATGTCGCATTGGCCGCGCCCCGATCCAGGCGCGGCCACAAAAGTAGATCGAATAGGGCGAAGTGTTCACCCAACATCCCGAATCAACCGCCACGCCTCATCCACCGACAACGGCTGCTTCATCCGCTCGGCAAGCATCGCCATCGCCCGCTCTTCATCGCACGCCACCGCTGCCGCCACCACGCCGTTCTTGCCAAACAGCCCGATAAACGGCGGATGGTTCGGATCGCCTTTGAACTCGACTTCATCCCACGACTCGGCATGCCCGAGGTAGTCGTAGTTTTTGCCGAAATGCCAGGTCCAGAAATACGGCACGTCGAGGTAATGCTCGTCGCCACCCAGCATGTTCGCCGCGGCGATGCGCGCGTGTTGCTGGGCCAGACGCCAGTGCTCGATTCGCTGTGGCTGGCCGTTGAGCGGGAAGGTGGCGATGTCGCCGACCGCCCAGAGTCCTTCCGCTACGCGCATGCCGCCGTCGACTGTAAGCGACTGATCTTTTTCCTTTGGCAAATCACTGAACACTTCAGTAGCGGGTGTGACACCAATCCCCACCAGCACCAGATCTGCGGGCAACCGCTGACCGGTGTCCAGATGCACGGCTTCAACTTTTGCACTGCCTTCGATGTGCGTGGCTTCGCCTTCGGTCTGAAAGCGCACGCCGTTCGCTTCGTGCCGGGCACGGATAGCCTTGCCGACGGTGTCGCCGAATTGCGCGGCGAAGGGCACGGCATGTCGGGCGAGCACGGTCACGTCCATGCCGTATTGACGCAGCGCCCCCGCAGACTCCAGGGCAATGAAACTGTCGCCGATGATCACGGCTTTCTGGCCTGGTGTTGCCGTTTTCAGGATCTCCTGCGCGTGCTGTTTGGAGCGCAGCAAAAAGACCTGTGGCAAATCGGCGCCGGGCAGCTTGAGCGGGTTGGGTGTGCCGCCGGTGGCGAGCAATGCAGCGTCGTACGTCAGGGACTGGCCGTCCTTGAGTTGGAGGGATTTGCTCGGGGCATCAAGGCGGGCGACTTCACCGGTGATTCGTTCGATGCGTTGTTCGCGGTAAAACTGTTCATCGCGCAGCGGTGGGATTTCTTCCGGTGGCATCTCTCCGCCGATCACGAATTTGCTCAGTACCGTACGGTCGTAACCCGCGTCGGTTTCTCGATCGATCAACAGGATTCGACCGCCGAAACCCTTTTCCCTCAACGCTGCAGCGCCCGCCGTGCCTGCGGCCCCCGCGCCAATGATCACAAATGTCCGATCATCGTCCGCAGGCGGAGTATGGGCGTCCGGCAGTGCCCGATCATCCACCCAGACTTCGTCGTCGCGCACTTCCACCGGATAGCGTTTCAGGCTGTCGAGCGAGGGCGGTTCACACAGGGCACCGTCTTCGATCCGATACGCCGCTTTATGCCACGGGCAAATCAACCGCCCGTTGCACACCGCGCCTTCTGCCAGCGGTGCGCCAGCGTGAGGGCATTCACCCTGATAGGCGCGGATTTGATCGCCGAACCGCAGCAAAACAATTTTTGCCTCTCCGATGTGGACCTCCAGGCCGTGGTGTTCAGGCACATCGGCGAAACGGGCGGCGCGGTGCAGGGTCATGATCGCTCTCCGGGCAGTCATTTCAGTTAAGAGTTAATTGCCGATCACGAGGTTCAGCCAAATCCCCCTGCCACGGCATGAACGGTACAGCTATAGTGCGCAAGCCGACGACGGCCCCATCCGCACAAGGTGCTCCGGAATGACCCGATTGACCTCTCTGTCCCCTTGGCTGGCGGCCCTTGCAGTCGCCTTCTGCGTGCAGTTTCCGGCACAGGCCCAGGAGCGTTTCACCCTGAACATTCCAGGTGTCACCGACGATCGACTCTTCACGGCTGCCGCCGCCAGCGATGCCGAAGGGTGTGGCGGTCACAATCTTTCTCCAGCGCTGAACTGGAACGCCGGCCCACCAGGCACGCTCAGCTATGCGATCGTCATGCACGACCCGGATGGTCAGAAAGGCCAGGGCGTCGATCACTGGGTGCATTACGGGATCAAGGCCAACACCCATCAAATCGCTGCGGGTACAGGCGCCAAGCCTGGCCTCGAAGGCGTGGGTGGCACCAACAGCAAAGGCAGCACGACCTATGTCGGTCCTTGCCCGCCGATCGGCGACAGCGCGCATCACTACATCATCCAGCTCTATGCCCTGGACCTCGCTCCGGATGCCTTGCCCGCCGGCCTGACGCGTGTGCAACTGCTGGAAAAAATCAAAGGTCATGTGCTCAGGAACAGCAGCGTGGTGCGGCGTTATCACCGCTGAAGTTTTTTTCGGATGACTTAACCCGAACTGACCGGGCTGCCCGTCTCAGAGGATGAATGGATCATTATTCTCCTGAGGTCAGCCCCCATGTCCCTTCCTCTGCATTTCCTTCGCCCGGCCGCCCAGGGTTTCGCCGCCGGCTTATTGCTGTCGATTGCCGGATGTGGCGCTTCGTCCAAAACGGAACCGGCGCGTGTTTCCGTGTCGGCGCCGGCTCAAGCCGAGCTGAAGACAGAGGCGCTGGCGCTGGGTGACGCCGCAATGGCCAAGCGCGCTGTGCGCGCGGCACCGTTTGCACCGATGCCTGAAGCGCCCCCATCGGGCTACCAGGATGAGCAGCGCGAGCAGTATGAAAATCTTGCTGATAACCCGATCCACAGTGTTGCCCAGGCACCGGTGTCGACCTTCAGCGCCGACGTCGATACTGGCGCTTATGCCAACGTCCGCCGCTTGCTCAATCAGGGGCGGCTGCCACCCGAAGGCGCGGTGCGTCTCGAAGAAATGGTCAATTACTTTCCCTACGATTACGCCCTGCCCACGGACGGCTCGCCCTTTGGCGTGACCACCGAACTGGCACCCTCGCCGTGGAACCCGCAGACGCGTTTGTTGCGGATCGGTATCAAAGCGTCGGACCGCGCGGTGGCGGAGCTGGCCCCGGCGAACCTGGTGTTTCTGGTCGATGTATCGGGCTCCATGGACCGCCGCGAAGGTTTGCCGCTGGTTAAAAGCACCCTGAAATTGCTGGTCGACCAGTTGCGCGAACAGGATCGCGTGTCGCTGGTGGTGTATGCCGGCGAATCCCGGGTGGTGCTGGAACCAACTTCCGGACGGGAAAAAGCGAAAATTCGCACAGCCATCGATCAATTGTCGGCGGGCGGTTCGACGGCTGGCGCGTCCGGCATCGAGCTGGCCTATCAATTGGCGCAACAGGCCTTCATCCCCAAAGGCATCAACCGCATCCTGCTGGCCACGGACGGTGACTTCAACGTCGGTGTCAGCGACTTCGACAGTCTCAAACAAATGGCTGTGGATAAACGCAAAACGGGAGTCTCCCTGACCACCTTGGGTTTTGGTGTGGATAACTACAATGAGCACTTGATGGAGCAACTGGCCGATGCCGGCGATGGGAACTATGCCTACATCGATAACCTGCGCGAGGCGCGCAAAGTGCTGGTGGATCAGCTCGGCTCGACCCTCGCCGTCGTGGCAAAAAACGTGAAGCTGCAAGTGGAGTTCAATCCGGCGCAAGTCAGCGAATATCGGCTGTTGGGTTATGAGAATCGCGCGTTGAAGCGTGAGGATTTCAGCAATGACAAGGTCGATGCCGGTGAGATCGGTGCAGGGCATACGGTGACGGCCTTGTATGAAATTGTTCCGAAGGGTGAGAAGGGTTGGCTTGAGCCGTTGCGTTATGGCGACTCCACCGTCGCCAAGTCCGGGAGTTCAGATGAATTGGCGATGCTGCGTGTGCGATATCAGTTGCCGGAAGGTGGGAACAGTCGCCTGATCGAGCGGCCGATTGCGGCGGGCTCGGAGGGCAAAGCCAGCGACGACTTGCGATTCGCGGCGGCCGTGGCGGCGTTTTCTCAACAGCTCAAGGATGGACGTTACACCGGCACTTTCAGCTTGAAGGATACCGAGGCGCTGGCGCGGGGTGCCAGGGGGGATGACCGTTTTGGCCTGCGCGCGGAATTCGTGCAGTTGGTGGAACTGGCGCAGAGCCTTCAACTTCCCGCTACCACGGGCCAGCAGGCGCAGATAGGAGGCAACCACTGACATGTCTGCATCCGAACCGAGCGACGAATCGCTGCTGGCCCAATATCGCTCGGGTGACGGGCCGGCGTTCGAGATCTTGTACGCCCGTCATCGACAGGGGCTTTATCGGTTCCTGCTCGGGCTCAGCGGCAAATCCGAGCTGGCCGAAGAGGTTTATCAAGACACCTGGCTCAGCCTGATCCGCAGCACCAGTCAGCCACAAGGTCGGGCGAATTTTCGTACATGGCTGTATCAGATCGCCCGCAACCGACTGATTGATCATTGGCGTAAACACGGCATCCGCAACCCGTTGCACGACAGCTATGACGAACAGGTGCATGCCTTGAGCGACGACTCTGCCGACCCCGAGCAACTGCTGAGCCTGAGCCGCGACAGCCAACGCCTGGAAAACGCGCTGCACACCTTGCCCGCGGACCAGCGCGAAGTCTTCCTGCTGCGCGCACACGGCGATCTCGACTTGCCGCAGATCGCCACCCTTACCGAAACCCCGCTGGAAACCGTTAAAAGCCGCTTGCGTTACGCCCAGCAAAAACTGCGTCGGCTGCTGGCCGAGGAGGTACTGACATGACTGACGCCCGTCCTACACCGGAAGAGGAAGTGGTGAAGCACTTTCGAGAACACGCCAGCGGCGAGCCATCCGCGCATCTGGATGCCTTCATCCTGTCCGCTGCACACCGTGAAACGCCCACGCCGAAACCCTCTGTTTGGCAACGCTGGGTCCAAGCCTGCCAAAAACCCCGTTGGCAAGTGGCCTTCGCCAGCCTGGTCGGCGTCGCGCTGATGCTGGCGCTGGTCCAACGCACGCCCGAGCACGCGCCAACCTACGATTCCACCCCGGCACCCAAAACCTCGTCTTTTGCGGCCAAGAAAGAATCCGCAGAAGCGCCGGCATCACTTGCCCGCTCAATGGCTGCCCCGGCCGGCGCGAAGCCCGCGCCTGCACCTGCAGCACCCATGGCCGATTTTGCCGCCCCGGCCCAGAGCGAATCGGTCCATGCTGAAATGGCGGATGAAGCGAAGGTCAGCAAAAGATCCGCGGCGGCTCCGTCGAAGTTTATCGACGACCAATTACGTGAAGTGATTCGCCTGCAAAAGGCCGGTCAAACCAAAGCAGCCGACGACCTGATGACGACATTGCACAAACGCTTTCCCAAGGAAAACCTCGCCCCTCGACTCAAGGAACTGCAGAAACACTAAGTGGCTGGGGCGGTCGACCATTTGGCAACGAGACCCGAAAGCGCGCACTATCGGCCTATAGCCGATGCGTTGGAGGAAGCCATGGCGAAAAAAATCGACCGCATCGCCCAAATGCTCAACTGCCCGGTCAAGGGTGAGGAATTACGGCGAGCAGTGACTGAGAGTCGCAAAGAGTTTCTGTTGGCGCAGGAAAAGGAACAGGCCCTTCTGGCGGATGACCTTGATGACGAGGTGTTCGAAGAGGAGGAGGGCGATGATGAGGAATATGACGAGTTTGATTGGACGACTGAATGAAAAAAACCGAATTCGCAGTTTGTTGCAGTTCCTGGCCATAGCCGCTCAGCTGGTCAGTGTTTGCAGCAGGTTTTTGACCCGGTTCAGGCCGACGAAGTAGTTATGGCTATTGCAGCAAGCCGTGATGATCCTCGCCCCGCTGTTGCTGCCGCAACCGTATTTGACGAGCTTGAAATGCTTTTTGAGGGCATCGAAGCGAAGCAACGCGGTTCATAGGAAACACCGCCCAGCCTTGAAAAAGGTGAAATTATTATTCAGGACGCGACGACACCCACAAAAAAGCCCCAGACCCTAAGGCCTGAGGCTTTTTCGTTTCTACTATATGGTGCACCAGGCGGGATTCGAACCCACGACCACTGCCTTCGGAGGGCAGTACTCTATCCAGCTGAGCTACTGGTGCAAGCGGGCGCCATGATACTCATATGCACTGCACGCGTCCATGCTGCTGAATCGCCTGCGTTTTTCGCGCGCTGAACGGCTGTTCGCTACGTTGATCAGAAAAAACAGGCGAATATGGCGTTTTCGTTCTTTTTTTCGAACAACCTATTGTCCTTTACCCCCTTTGATCCTAGGATTCGTTTGAGATTTCAAACGCTCTTGTCTGGGTGCTGAACCGCACGAGTTCGATCAGTGCGCTATTTATGTGCTTCAGCCCGGTGAATGATTTCCCTGACGGCAGCCTCCAAGGCGCCTTTCTACAATCATAATTCGCTCCGCGCTGGTCGCGGTGCTGTTAAGGAAAGCCGACATGCAGCTTAAAGACACCCAGTTGTTCCGCCAGCAAGCCTTCATCGATGGCGCTTGGGTTGATGCGGACAATGGTCAGACGATCAAGGTCAATAACCCGGCAACGGGCGAAATTCTGGGCACTGTGCCAAAAATGGGCGCTGCTGAAACCCGTCGTGCAATCGAAGCCGCTGATAAAGCGCTGCCGGCCTGGCGTGCACTGACCGCCAAGGATCGCGCGAACAAGCTGCGTCGCTGGTTCGAACTGATCATCGAGAACCAGGATGACCTGGCTCGCTTGATGACACTGGAGCAAGGCAAGCCATTGGCCGAAGCCAAGGGCGAGATCGTTTACGCCGCTTCCTTTATCGAGTGGTTCGCTGAAGAAGCCAAGCGCATCTACGGTGATGTGATTCCTGGTCACCAACCCGACAAGCGCCTGATCGTGATCAAGCAGCCAATCGGTGTGACCGCTGCTATTACGCCGTGGAACTTCCCGGCCGCGATGATCACCCGTAAAGCCGGCCCGGCACTCGCCGCGGGTTGCACCATGGTGCTCAAGCCTGCTTCGCAAACCCCGTTCTCCGCGTTCGCGTTGGCTGAACTGGCTCAGCGTGCCGGCATTCCTGCCGGTGTGTTCAGTGTTGTGTCCGGCAGCGCCGGCGACATCGGCAGCGAGCTGACCAGCAACCCGATCGTGCGCAAACTGTCCTTCACTGGTTCGACCGAAATCGGTCGTCAGCTGATGGCTGAATGCGCCAAGGACATCAAGAAAGTGTCCCTGGAACTGGGCGGTAACGCGCCGTTCATCGTGTTCGACGACGCCGACCTGGATAAGGCCGTTGAAGGCGCGATCATTTCCAAATACCGCAACAATGGCCAGACCTGCGTCTGCGCCAACCGTTTGTACATCCAGGATTCGGTCTACGACGCGTTTGCCGAGAAGCTGAAAGTGGCTGTGTCCAAACTCAAGATCGGCAACGGTCTGGAAGACGGCACCACCACGGGTCCGCTGATCGACGAAAAAGCCGTCGCCAAGGTGCAAGAGCACATCGCTGATGCCGTCAGCAAAGGCGCGACCGTGCTGTCCGGTGGCAAGAGCATGGAAGGCAACTTCTTCGAACCGACCATCCTGACCAACGTGCCAAACAACGCAGCCGTGGCCAAGGAAGAAACCTTTGGTCCGTTGGCGCCGCTGTTCCGTTTCAAAGACGAAGCCGACGTGATCGCGATGTCGAACGACACCGAGTTTGGTCTGGCGTCGTACTTCTATGCCCGTGACCTGGGTCGTGTGTTCCGTGTGGCTGAAGCCCTGGAATACGGCATGGTCGGCGTCAACACCGGGTTGATCTCCAACGAAGTCGCGCCGTTCGGCGGCATCAAGGCGTCGGGCCTGGGCCGTGAAGGCTCCAAGTACGGCATCGAAGATTACCTGGAAATCAAATACCTCTGCCTGGGCATCTAAGCTCGGAAGACGGGAACTGCAGTAAGCGCAAAGGGCACGAGAGCGCTGCTCCTTTGCGCGTTTCAACCGAAATTTTCTCGGTGGCCGGGAAAGCTGTGGCAGTCGATCATCGCATGCTGCCGTAGTTGCCTCCCCGCCGCTTTATCCTTGAGCTACGCCGACCGATGAGCGGCGAATGAGGAATGTATGAGCAAGACTAACGCTTCTTTGATGAAACGCCGCGAAGCCGCTGTACCGCGTGGTGTTGGCCAGATTCACCCGATCTTCGCCGAGTCCGCGAAGAACGCCACCGTGACCGACGTTGAAGGTCGCGAGTTCATCGACTTCGCCGGCGGTATCGCCGTGCTGAACACCGGCCACGTGCACCCTAAAATCATCGCCGCCGTGACTGAGCAGCTGAACAAGCTGACTCACACCTGCTTCCAGGTGTTGGCGTACGAACCGTATGTAGAGCTGTGCGAGAAAATCAACGCCAAGGTGCCAGGTGATTTCGACAAGAAAACCCTGTTGGTCACCACCGGTTCCGAAGCGGTAGAAAACGCTGTGAAGATCGCCCGTGCCGCCACTGGCCGTGCTGGCGTGATCGCCTTCACTGGCGCGTACCACGGTCGCACCATGATGACCCTGGGCCTGACCGGTAAAGTCGTCCCTTACTCGGCTGGCATGGGTTTGATGCCTGGCGGCGTGTTCCGCGCGTTGTACCCGAACGAACTGCACGGTGTGAGCGTCGACGATTCGATCGCCAGCATCGAACGCATCTTCAAGAACGACGCCGAGCCGCGTGATATCGCTGCGATCATCATCGAGCCGGTTCAGGGCGAAGGCGGTTTCTACGTCGCGCCTAAAGAGTTCATGAAGCGTCTGCGCGCCCTGTGCGACCAGCACGGCATCCTGTTGATCGCTGACGAAGTACAGACCGGCGCTGGCCGTACTGGCACCTTCTTCGCGATGGAGCAGATGGGCGTTAGCGCTGACCTGACCACCTTCGCCAAATCCATCGCTGGCGGCTTCCCGCTCGCCGGTGTGTGCGGCAAGGCCGAATACATGGACGCCATTGCTCCAGGCGGCCTGGGCGGCACCTACGCCGGTAGCCCGATCGCTTGCGCCGCGGCCCTGGCCGTGATGGAAGTGTTCGAAGAAGAGCAACTGCTGGATCGCTGCAAGGCAGTCGGCGAGCGTCTGGTGACTGGCCTTAAAGCTATCCAGGCCAAGTACCCGGTGATCGGTGAAGTTCGTGCCTTGGGCGCAATGATCGCCGTCGAGCTGTTCGTTGATGGCGACAGCCACAAGCCGAACGCCGCTGCTGTGGCATCGGTTGTGGCCAAGGCGCGCGACAAGGGCCTGATCCTGCTGTCCTGCGGTACTTACGGCAACGTTCTGCGTGTACTCGTACCGCTGACCTCGCCCGACGAGCAATTGGACAAAGGTCTGGCAATCATCGAAGAGTGCTTCTCGGAGCTTTGATCTAAAGTGCTCGTATGAAAGTGTGAGCTGATCAACAAAAAAACCCGCTTTGGCGGGTTTTTTTGTGTCCGTGAATGACATCGTGCTGTATCGAATGGCCAGCATTGAACTAAGGTGCGAGCATCGTCTTCGGAGCGTACAGATGACTGTTGTAGTTTTGCCTGCGGCACCGCGTGTGCTAATTGCCGAGGCCGATCCCTGGTCCCGCGATCTGCTCAAGCAGGTGTTGTTGAATGTTCGGTGCGACGCACGGCTGGACCTGTGCGCTAACGGTCAGGAAGCGCTGCACCTGTTGTCGCAGAACCCTTACGACCTGGTGATTGCCGATTGGGAGCTGCCCGGCGTCGATGGTTTGAATGTCTTGCGCAGTATTCGCCAGCGTAAACGCAATCCGCCGCTGCCGTTCATTCTGATGAGCAACCGTAATGACAGCGTCAGCGTGCGCGAGGCGTTGCCTTTGGCACCCTCGGCGTATCTGACCAAGCCCCTGAACATGGAGAGCCTGACCCAGCGTCTGCAGGCGTTTCTGTTGAACGTGGGTGAAGAAGTCTTGTGCGAAGCACCGACACTGGCGCCGGGCATGACCTTGTCGGTGTACCTGGAGCGCCGTCGTGAGCAGGCCGATGGCGCGCCTTTGATGACCGACGTGGAATTGGCAGTCAAACGCAGCCTCAATCCCACGGGTCTCGATCTGACGGCGCTGCACGACGAAACCAGAACGGATCCGCAAGTCACCGCCGTGTTGATCGCTGCCGCCAACAGCGCCGCCCAGCACAAAGGCGCACCCGTGCAGACCCTGCTTGAAGCACTGCATCGTCTTGGTACCGGACAAAGCATGAACCTGATTCTGGGGTTGGCCCTCAAGCGAAGCGCCCGGCTCAGTGATCCGTGTCTGGCGGACTACGCCGAGCGCTATTGGGAGCTGTCGCTGCACACCGCTGAATACGCACGGACCCTGGCGCGGTTGCTGGACCTGGATCAGGAGCGCTGTTATTGCGCCGGCATGCTGCATCGCCTGGGTGATCTGGCGTTACTACGGTGCCTGCAGGAATGGAAGCAGTCTGGCGGCGCGCTGGATGACCTGGAGGAGGTTGGCGAGGCGCTGGCTGAATTCGGGGCGGCCTACGGATCGGCATTGCGAACCCGCTGGCGTCTGCCATTGGAGCTGCGTGAGCTGATTGCGGCGGTCTACCAGTTCGGTGGCGGGGTTTACTCGCGCGAAGCGCTGGTGATGAACATGGCGGCGCAACTGGCGCGGCTGGGCGAGCACGAGGGGCTTGAGGCACTGGCCAAGAGCCGGACGGCGCGCTTGCTGAAGATAGGGCTGCCGGAATTGATGCGGTTGCGCAAAAAGTAGTTCGCACTGGAAATCCCCTGTAGGAGCTGTCGAGTGAAACGAGGCTGCGATCTTTTGATCTTCGCTTTTAAAGGCAAGATCAAAAGATCGCAGCCTCGTTTCACTCGACAGCTCCTACACAGTATCTGCAGGTTTTGTGTGGGTGCAGTCAGCCGGTGATTATCCGGTTCTTACCCTGTCGCTTCGCCTCATACATCGCCGCATCTGACCGCGCATACAGGTCGTCGAGGCTTTCATCTTCGGCCATCAGGCTGGTCAGCCCCTGGCTGATGGTGATGCCGAAAGTTTGATCGTCGTGGCTGAAATTCAGCTGTTGAATCTCCCGTTGCAGACGCTCGGCTACCAGCAACGCCACCGCTGGTTCGCAGCCGGGAAATACGGCCGCGAACTCTTCTCCGCCAATGCGCCCGAACACGTCCCCACGGCGTAAGGCCGCGCGACCGCACTCGGCGATACGTTGCAGCACGTTATCGCCTTCCTGATGGCCGTAGGTGTCGTTAACGGCTTTGAAGTCATCGATGTCCAGCATCAGGAACGACAGCGGGGTGCCTTGCTCCCGTGCCTTTTCGAACTCGCGGTTAGCGCATTCGAAAAAGTACCGGCGGTTGCTGCTTTCCGTTAATTCGTCGGTGGTGGCCAGGCGCTGAAGTTCGGTTTCCAGCTGCTTCTTTTCCGTAATGTCTTCGGCAATGCCGACAATGATCACGGGCTGCCCTGGCTCGGCCTGACGGTTCATGAAGCACTTGTCACTCAGCCAGCGCACCTGGCCATCGGCGGTGATGATTCGATACTCACGGTCTTCAACGGCGCCTTTTTCGAGCACTTCGGCCAGGCTGCGCTCGGCATGCTCCAGATCGTCGGGGTAAACGCTGTCACGCCACTGGTGATAGTCCGACAGCAGCAGGTCGGTGGAACGACCAGATATTCGTTCGTAGGCAGGGCTGACGTAGAGCACCTGACGGGTTTCCCAATTGAACGCCCAGAGCACGGCATTGACGCTCACGAGCAGGGAATTGAGCAGCTGTTCGCGCTCGCTAAGCCGGGCGACTTCGCCTCGGGCACGCATCAGTGCCATGAGTGTTTGCGCGGCCTCGGGCCACTGGGGAGCGGATGAGTCTTGTAGTTTTTTATCGACCATCGACACAAATCTCAAAGCGTGCCGCGAGTCGACAGCGGCCACAACGAAGCCCGCCAGGGTGGCGAAGTGTTTGTGAGATAGGGGATTTGGAGGTTAGTTCCCGGGTTGCGCAGGAGAGAGAGTGGCTCCCGCCGGGCGGTAATGGCGACGCGTTCTCGATAAAAACGCGTCGCCCTATTCGCAGCGGTCAGGCAGTGGTTGGCCGCAGGGAGTAGGTTTTCAGCTGGTTGGCGAAGTCGCGCAGGGAATGGATTCCGCTGGCTTCGGCTTCGTGGATCCAGTCCTTGATGGCGGCCAGCATGTCATGACCGTTTGAGCTGGTCTTGACCCAGATCTGCTGCAAAGCCAGGCGTTTCTCGTAGATGACCTTCAGCGCCTGACTGTGCTCGAGCATGTTCTGGATGCGCACGTGGTGTTTGTCATCCAGCAGGCTGGTTTCCCGCGAGAGCAGGCGTTTGGCCCGATGGAACTGGTGACGGACCGAATGATCGGCTCTTTCGAGCTCTTGCTTGACCAGTGGTGCGATCACCAACTTGCGGTACTGGGCCATGATCTGGAAGCGGTTGTTGAGAATCGCCATCGCAGTGTCCATGTCCAGATTGCCTTTACCTTCAACGCGGTGGGCAATCGGTGCGACCCGCTGGACCTTGGCCAGGCGCAGGAAGCTGAAGACTTGAATCCAGGCCCAGCCGAGATCGAATTCCCACTTCTTCACGGACAGTTTTGCCGAGTTGGGGTAGGTGTGATGGTTGTTGTGCAACTCTTCACCGCCGATCAGGATGCCCCACGGTACGAGGTTGGTCGCTGCGTCGCGGCATTCGAAATTGCGGTAGCCAATGGCATGGCCCAGGCCATTGACCACGCCGGCAGCCCAGACCGGGATCCACATCATCTGGATGGCCCAGATGGTGATGCCGATGGTGCCGAACAGCAGCAGGTCGATCACGCCCATGATCGCCACACCCAAGAGCGGGAAGCGGCTGTACAGGTTGCGCTCGATCCAGTCTTCCGGGCAGTTCTTGCCGTAGATGCGCAAGGTCTCGGGGTTTTCCGCTTCGGCGCGGTACAGTTCGGCGCCTTTGCGAAGCACGGTGGACAAACCTTTGACGACCGGGCTGTGCGGGTCATCGACGGTTTCGCATTTGGCGTGGTGCTTGCGGTGGATAGCTGTCCACTCGCGGGTGTTCTGCGCCGTGGTCAGCCACAGCCAGAAGCGGAAGAAATGTTTCAGGCCGGCATTGAGCTCCAGGGAGCGATGGGCTGAATAGCGGTGCAGATAGACCGTGACGCCGATGATTGTGACGTGGGTCATCAGCAGGGTGACTGCCACCAGTGACCAGGGCGACAAGCCAAGAAAACCTTCGTACCACATAGGCTGTAGGGCCCTCGATAAATAAAAAAATAGCCGATGCATTATCACTAAGCTCACAGATAAAACCAGTCGCCCTTTCAGATAAGAGTGGCTGAATGTGTCTTTGCTCTATAATTCGAACCCTTTTGTAGGGACATGGACGGTCGAATGTCTGCCACCACTCGCGATGCCTTGCGTGCAGCGCTGCTTTACCTGTTGCTGTCTGTTGTCTGGCTGGGGTTCAGTGGTTATTTATTAAACAGTTTCTTCGATAGCTCCACCGAACGCCTGCAGTGGCAACTGATCAACGGTTACGCCTGGGTTGTGCTCAGTGCCGGGTTGATTTTCTTTGCCCGGGCGCGATTGTTCCGTTGTCTGGGGATCGATGTGCAACTGCGCGAGCGGCTTGCCGAGCGCGAGCATTTGCGACAAGCCGCTGCGGTATTCGATTGCACGCGTGAAGGCGTGCTGGTCACCAATGACAAAGGGCTGATCGTTCATGTGAACCGTGCCTTCATGGACATCACCGGCTACCAGCGTGAAGAAGTGATGGGCCAGCCACCCAGCCTGTTCAAATCCGGTCGTCATCCACCGGCGTTCTACCAGGCGATGTTCGGGACCCTCAGCAGCAACGACGAGTGGAGCGGCGAGATCTGGAACCGCCGAAAAAGTGGCGAAATTTATCCGCAATGGCAGACCATTCGCATCCTTCGTGACGACCAAGGCCAAGTGAGTCAGTACGTGGCGGTGTTTTCCGACATCAGTGCGATCAAGAACTCCGAGCACGAGCTCACACACCTGGCCCACCACGATCCCCTGACCGACCTGCCCAATCGCCTGTTGTTCACCGACCGCGCCGAGCAGGCCCTGGCTTCGGCGCAAACTCATAAGCGCGGTTGCGCCTTGCTGCTGATCGATCTGGATCACTTCAAAATGATCAACGACAGCCTCGGTCATACCATGGGCGACCAGTTGCTCAAGGCCGTGGCTGACCGCTTGCGAGCGATGTTCGGGCCGGGAATCACGTTGGCGAGACTGGGGGGTGACGAATTTGCCGTACTCGCCGAAAGCTGTCCGCAATTGGTTCACGCTGCCGCACTCGCGCAAAAAATCCTGGATGGCCTCAAGGAGCCGTTCCATCTCGACGGCAATCAGCTTTTTATCAACGCCAGCGTCGGGATCAGTCTGTTCCCTGGCGACGCCTTGAGTGCCGAGCAATTACTGCACAATGCCGATTCGGCGCTGTTCAAGGCCAAAAGCGCCGGTCGCGACAACTACGCCCTCTACACCGAAGAGCTCACCGCCCAGGCCCAACAGCGGGTCGAGACCGCGTTCGAATTGCGCCGTGCACTGGAGCAGAAAGAGTTGCGGGTGTATTACCAGCCGGTTTACGACTTCAAGACCCGTCGCCTGGTTGGCGTCGAGGCACTGGTGCGCTGGGAGCACCCACAGCGCGGGCTGGTGTCCCCTGCGGAGTTCATCCCCATTGCCGAGCGCACCGGGCTGATCGCCGAAATCGATGCCTGGGTCATGCGTGAAGCCTGTCAGCAGATGTGTGAGTGGCAGCAGGCGGGCGTGGCGTTGTCGTTTGTCGCAGTGAATGTGTCTTCACGCCTGTTCGCTCGCCGCGAGCTGTATCAGCAGGTGGCGCAAGTGTTGCGCGACACCGGGTTGGACCCCGCCTATCTGGAGATCGAAGTCACTGAAAGCGCCGTCATGGACGACCCGGAAGTCGCGCTGGAACAGATGCATCGATTACGCGAGCTGGGCGTGCGGTTGGCCATCGATGACTTCGGTACCGGGTACTCGTCGCTGCTGCGGCTCAAGCGCCTGCCGGTGCAGAAGCTGAAAATCGATCAGGGCTTCGTCGCCGGATTGCCTTGGGATGAGGACGATGGAGCTATCGTGCGGGTGATCATTGCGCTGGCCCAGAGCATGGGCATGCAGGTGCACGCCGAAGGGATCGAACAAGTCGAACAAGCGGTTTTCCTCGTCGATCACGATTGCGATCTGGGGCAGGGCTATTGGTTTGGACGGCCCGTGCCGGCGGAAAGCCTGGAGTGGACTCACGTGCCTGTCATCCGTTAGATCGCAGCTCCTGCATGGAACGCAGGCCCCGTAGGAGCTGCCGCAGGCTGCGATCTTTTGATCTTTTTCTCCCTGTTGCCTCACGCAAACCCTCGCCCCCTCAAATAATCACTTCTGGTTATATAAACATTCTTAAATAGTCTTTTTAAGAATATCAGCACCTATCTACTATTGGCCTCACGCCGCAAGCAGTACCGCCACTGCCAGGCAACCTCTCAGTCGAAGGAGCAGCACCATGAGCGCATCCCTACGTAGCGTTGACGGCCAGGACGAAGCAACCATCTTGCGCGAGATCCAGAGCGCACTGCGTGACCTGCGTTTCGGAGCGGTGGAAATCACCGTGCACAACGCTCAAGTCGTGCAGATCGAACGCAAGGAAAAATTCCGTTTGCAGCAGCCGGGCAACAAACCGAGCTGACGCAGAAGATCAAAAGTTCGCAGCCTGCGGCAGCACCCACAGATAGACACATTGCCCCTGTAGGAGCTGCCGAAGGCTGCGATCTTTGAACGGCACCGCGATTCCAGAAACCCATAAGAAAAAGCCAACACATTTCAGAATTCCAGGAGCTTTCACCATGTCGTCGATTCGTCATTTCGCTTTGGCCGCCCTGGCCAGTGCCCTTTTTGCTGGCTCCGCGGTTGCCAAGGACTATGAACTGCTCAACGTGTCGTACGACCCGACCCGTGAGCTGTATCAGGACTACAACGCCGAATTCGTCAGGTTCTGGCAGGCAGATCACGCCGGCGACAACGTGAAAATCCAGCAATCCCACGGTGGTTCCGGCAAGCAAGGCCGCGCTGTGATCGACGGGCTGCGTGCTGACGTAGTGACCCTGGCACTGGCCGGCGACATCGACGAAATCGCCAAGCTCGGCAAATCCCTGCCAGCCGATTGGCAGAAGCGTCTGCCGGAAGCGAGCACGCCCTACACCTCGACCATCGTGTTTCTGGTGCGCAAGGGCAACCCTAAAGGCATCAAGGACTGGGGCGATCTGGTCAAGAACGACGTATCGGTCATCACCCCTAACCCGAAAACCTCCGGCGGCGCACGCTGGAACTTCCTCGCAGCCTGGGCCTATGGCCTGAAAGCCAACGGCGGCAATGAAGCCAAGGCCAAAGAATACGTACAGACCTTGTTCAAGCACGTTCCAGTGCTGGACACCGGTGCTCGCGGTTCGACCATTACCTTCGTCAACAACGGTCAGGGTGACGTGTTGCTGGCCTGGGAAAACGAGGCGTTCCTGGCGCTGAAAGAAGACGGCGGGGCCGACAAGTTCGAGATCGTCGTGCCTTCGCTGTCGATCCTCGCTGAGCCTCCCGTCGCTGTAGTCGACAAAAACGCCGAGAAAAAGGGTAACGAGCAGATCGCCGAAGCCTATCTCAAGCACCTGTACAGCCCGGCCGGGCAGGAGATCGCGGCGAAGAACTTCTATCGTCCACGTGACAAGGACGTGGCCGCCAAGTACGCCAAGCAGTTCCCGACGCTTGATCTGGTGACCATCGACAAGGACTTCGGCGGCTGGAAAACAGCGCAACCGAAATTCTTTAATGATGGTGGCGTGTTCGACCAGATTTATCAGGCGCAGTAATCTCTAATAGGTCATAAATGAGCCCCGATTTTACCGTCGGGGCTTTGTGCGTTCTCAACCAGGGACTTTTATGTCGCGTCGTATCTCCCCCGTCATACCCGGCTTCGGGCTGACGCTGGGCTACACCTTGGTGTACCTCAGCCTGATTGTGCTTATTCCGCTGGCGGCGATGTTCATCCATGCCGCTCAACTTACCTGGGATCAGTTCTGGGCAATCATTTCGGCGCCTCGCGTGCTGGCGGCAATGAAGCTCAGCTTCGGCACCGCGCTGTATGCCGCGATCATCAACGGCGTCATCGGCACGCTGTTGGCCTGGGTGCTGGTGCGCTACACCTTCCCGGGTCGCAAGATCATCGATGCGATGATCGATCTGCCCTTCGCATTGCCCACTGCTGTGGCCGGTATCGCGTTGACCGCGCTGTACGCGCCGAATGGCTGGGTTGGCCAGTTTGCGGCGGACCTGGGGTTCAAGATCGCCTACACCCCCATCGGCATCACGCTCGCACTGACGTTTGTGACGCTTCCATTCGTGGTACGTACAGTACAGCCAGTATTGGCCGATATCCCGCGTGAAGTGGAAGAAGCGGCGGCGTGCCTGGGTGCCAAACCGTTACAGGTTTTCCGCCATATCCTCGTGCCCGCACTCTTGCCCGCTTGGCTGACAGGGTTCGCGCTGGCCTTTGCTCGCGGGGTTGGCGAGTACGGTTCGGTGATTTTCATCGCGGGTAACATGCCGATGAAAACCGAGATTCTGCCGTTGCTGATCATGGTCAAACTCGACCAGTACGATTACACCGGCGCCACGTCCATTGGCGTACTGATGCTGGTGGTTTCCTTTGTCCTGTTGCTGCTGATCAACTTGCTGCAGCGGCGCATCGAAACCCCATAAGGAGGCGCACACATGTCCCAATCGTCTATTGCTGCTGCTTCCTCCAACGCTGCCCGCCGTGGCAGCGCCAGTTCACGCCGCATCCTGATCGGCCTTGGCTGGCTGGTTTTTGCACTCTTCCTGCTGCTGCCGTTGGTAATCGTTGTGTCCCAAGGGCTGAAACTCGGGATTGGCGCGTTCTTCACCGCGATCTTTGAGCCGGATGCGATTTCCGCACTGAAGCTCACGCTGATCGCCGTCGCGATTTCGGTGCCCTTGAATGTGGTGTTCGGTGTCAGCGCGGCGTGGTGCGTCAGTAAGTACTCGTTCCGCGGCAAGAGCATGCTGGTCACCCTGATCGACCTGCCGTTCTCGGTATCGCCGGTGATCGCGGGCCTGGTCTATGTGTTGATGTTCGGCGCCCAGGGTCTGTTCGGACCGTGGTTGCAGGATCACGATATCCAGATCGTCTTCGCCTTGCCGGGCATCGTATTGGCCACGATCTTCGTTACTGTGCCGTTCGTGGCGCGTGAACTGATCCCGCTGATGCAGGAACAGGGCACTCAGGAAGAAGAGGCCGCGCGCCTGCTCGGTGCCAATGGCTGGCAGATGTTCTGGCACATCACCGTTCCCAACATCAAATGGGGCCTGATTTATGGCGTGGTGCTGTGTACCGCGCGGGCCATGGGTGAGTTCGGTGCGGTGTCGGTGGTTTCCGGGCACATTCGCGGGGTGACCAACACCTTGCCGTTGCACGTCGAGATCCTCTACAACGAATACAACCACGTGGCCGCGTTCGCGGTAGCGAGCCTGTTGCTGATCATGGCGCTCTTCATCCTGCTGCTGAAGCAGTGGAGCGAAAACCGTATTAACCGCCTGCGCGCCAGCGCCGCGGAGGAATAATTCATGTCGATCGAAGTGCGTAACGTCAGCAAGAATTTCAATGCGTTCAAGGCGCTGGACAACATCAGCCTGGACATTCATAGCGGCGAACTCGTCGCGCTGCTTGGTCCGTCGGGTTGCGGCAAGACCACGCTGCTGCGGATTATCGCCGGCCTGGAAACGCCGGATCAGGGCAATATCGTGTTCCACGGCGAGGACGTTTCGGGCCACGACGTGCGTGATCGCAACGTCGGTTTCGTGTTCCAGCACTACGCGCTGTTCCGTCACATGACGGTGTTCGACAACGTCGCGTTCGGCCTGCGCATGAAACCGAAAAACCAGCGCCCAAGCGAAAGCCAGATCGCGGTGAAGGTTCACGAACTGCTGAACATGGTGCAGCTGGACTGGCTGTCCGATCGTTACCCGGAACAGCTTTCCGGTGGTCAGCGCCAACGTATTGCGTTGGCTCGCGCCCTGGCGGTTGAGCCCAAAGTGCTGCTGCTCGACGAACCTTTCGGCGCCCTTGACGCCAAGGTCCGTAAAGAGCTGCGTCGCTGGTTGGCGCGCCTGCACGAAGACATCAACCTGACGTCGGTGTTCGTGACCCACGACCAGGAAGAAGCCATGGAAGTGGCCGACCGCATCGTGGTGATGAACAAGGGTGTGATCGAGCAGATCGGCTCACCGGGCGACGTTTACGAGAACCCGGCCAGCGATTTCGTTTATCACTTCCTGGGCGATTCGAACCGGTTGCACCTGGGCGAGGACAACCACGTGTTGTTCCGTCCGCACGAAGTGTCGCTGTCGCGCCATGAACTGGAAGATCACCATGCGGCTGAAGTGCGGGATATCCGTCCGTTGGGCGCAACGACCCGGGTGACACTGAAGGTCGAAGGCCAGAGCGAGTTGATCGAAGCTGAAGTGGTCAAGGATCACGACAGCCTGACCGGATTGGCGAAGGGCGAAACCTTGTTCTTCAAGCCGAAGGTCTGGCAGAAAGTCGCCAACATTTAAGATCAAAAGATCGCAGCCTGCGGCAGCTCCTACAGGGTTTTCAGTTGGTCACAGATTTTGTGTTCAACACCAATCAACTGTAGGAGCTGCCGTAGGCTGCGATCTTTTAAAGCGGCCTAAGCCGCCGCGTTTTTCTGACGCAGACGCACCCCACCCGCCCGCGCCTCGATCTGATCTTTCAGGTCATGTCGCATCCCCAGCAAAAATGCCAGTTCGGCCACCACAAACAGCGGCCCGACAATCAGCCCCGTCACGTCATCGACAAACGCCGGCTTGCGTCCTTCGTAGTGATGGCCAACGAACTGAATCGCCCAGCCCACCACGAACATCGCCACGCCACTGCTCAACCACACCAGAGTGCTTTGCTGCGCCAACACGTGGCCGGCCCAGACACACAGCCCGAGGAGCACCGTCATCAAGACTCCGAGGCGCAGTTCCAGGCGCAGGTAGAACCAGGCCGATGCCAGCGATACCAGTACCGCCGGCGACAGCCAGCCTCCCGCCCATTGCGGCCGGGACAGCAATACCGCCACTGCGACCACAATCAACGGAATGCCAATGAAGTGACTGGCGATGTTTCTCGGATCGCGGTGATAGGCGGCATATTGACTGAGGTGGTCAACCAGGCTTTTTTTCATTGTTATTCCTCCTGTAGGGTGCTTGATCATGACCCGGGTTCATCTTTCGCTCTGTCAGCCAGGCGACAATCTCAAGGAGTTTTCATGGACATGCAGGTCTGGCGTTCGCGCCTGATGAGCGGCCAATGGTTCAGTCATCTACCTGCGTCCTTACAGGATAGTCTGCTGTCCGCCGCCAGGTTGCGAAGCTTGTCGCCGGGGCAGCGGTTGTTCCAGCGCGGTGATCCGCCCTGCGGGTTGTACGCCGTGCTCGAAGGCGCCGTGCGTATCGGCGCCGTCAACGAGCAGGGGAAGGAGGCACTGCTGAGTCTGGTCGAGCAGCCTCACTGGTTCGGCGAAATCTGCCTGTTCGATGGACAGGCGCGGACCCATGATGCGTTTTCTCTAGGCGAATGCACCCTGCTGCACATCCCGCAAACCGCGCTGTTGGCCCTGCTCGACGAACAGCCGGTGTACTGGCGGCAACTGGCATTGTTGATGAGCCAGAAGCTGCGCCTGACCTTCATCAACCTTGAACAACTGAGCCTGATGCCGGCACCGGCACGCCTGGCGCACCGCTTGCTGATGATTGCCGACAGCTACGGCGAGCTCGATCCGCCACGCCGCGTACTGCAGCTCCCGCAAGACCAGCTGGCTTCCATGTTGTCGTTATCGCGCCAGACCACCAATCAACTCCTCAAGGACTTGCAGGGGCAGGGGATCGTGAACCTGAAGTACGGCGAGATCGAGATTCTCGACGCCGGTCGGTTGCGGGCATTGGCGATCTTTTAAAGGTGGGCTTTGTCCACAAAGGCGCCTAGCCTGTGCAGACGACAATCGAGGTGTGCCATGCGTGTGCTGTTAGTAGAAGACGAGCCGGAGACCGCCAAACTCCTGGCCAACGGCCTTGGCGAAGCCAGTTATTCCGTCGATGTGGCGCTGAACGGGATGGACGGTCGCCGCTTCATCGAGTCCGGCGAATACGACTTGATCATCCTTGATGTGATGCTCCCCGGGCTTAACGGCTGGCAGTTGCAGCAACAGGTCCGCAAGCTGGGCGCGACGCCGGTACTGTTTCTCACCACAAAGGACGGCATCGAGGATCGCCTGCGCGGGCTGGAGCTGCATGAAGACGATTACCTGCTCAAGCCGTTTACCGTGAGCGAGCTGGTGGCTCGGGTGCGCAAGTTGTTGCGGCGGGATCGAGGGCGATAAGTATTTTTGCGGTGGTTGAGCTGGCCTCATCGCGAGCAGGCTCGCTCCCACAGGGATCTCGGCCAGCCACTTATTTTGTGCTCGCTAACGATCAAATGTGGGAGCGAGCCTGCTCGCGATGAAGCCGGTCCAGGCAACCCACCTCCCGGATCTGTCACCGCAACCCATCCCGAAACTGCCCCGGCGTCATCCCTGTCCAGCGCTTGAACGCCCGACTGAAACTGCTCGTGTCCGCAAACCCCAACAAATAACTGATTTCACTCAGCGAGCATTGCGGGTCCCGCAAATGCAGCAACGCCAGGTTCTCGCGGCTTTCATTGAGCAGCGTATCGAACCGACACCCTTCATCCGCCAGGTGCCGCTGCAGGCTGCGCAAACTCAGGTGCAGGGCTTTGGCTATGTGCTCGGCACTGGGCTCGCCCTCGGGCAACTGCTCTTCAATCGCGTCGCGCACCTTGCGTTCCCAGGTCAGCGGTTTGAGTTGCGCCAGGGTGCGCTTGAGCACAGTTTCGTTGTGCTCGGCCAGTTCCGGGTTGGCATCGTCCAGATGGCTGTCGAAATCCACCAGGGAAAATTCCAGGCGGTCTTCGTCCGCGGCAAAGTACACCGGGGAGCGAAAGACTTTGTGCCATTGGTGCGCGTCCGCAGGTTCCGGGCGCCTCAAGTACACCGCCAGCGGAGCATATTCGCGCCCCAGGCGATTGCGGCAGGTGCGCACGTAAATGGCGGTGAAGGCGTCGATGGCTTCATACGCCGGCGCCGGATTGCCGGGCGGAATCTTCAGGCGAAAGCGATAGCGATCTTCGGTGCGGGTCAATTCGAGCTCAAGGGCGTCGCTGACCACCTGGTGATAGCGCACGATACGTTCGAACACCTCGCGCAAACTGCCGCTGGCCACCAGCGCATACCCGAGCGCGTGAAAGGTGGTCGGGCTGACAAAGCGCGACACCCGCAAGCCAATCGCCGGGTCGCCGCTGACCTGCACAGCGATTTCCCACAGGCGCGTGGTGCCTGACAACGGGTAACGGGCGTTAGGGTCGTCCATCAACTGCGGGTCGAGCCCCGCCTGTTGACACAGGGCAGTGCTGTCCAGCCCCAATGCATCGAGTTGCTTGCGCAGGGCACGGGTCCAGCTGGCGAGGGAGGTCGGTTCAGTCATGCTGATTGGCGCTTCCGGTCAACAGGTTGGCGTTCACGGCTACCACCTTGCGAGGGTCCGCAGGGCAGGATGCGAACATCAATAACCAGAGGATGGAAGCATGGACCGTACTTCTGCAAGTCCCCAGCGACTGAATGCATCTCAACGATCAGCGCATATTCGCGAAGTGGTGCTGGCCAAGGGCGTCGAACTGCGTCAGCGCTACCCGATTCTCAACCATCAGGACGCGTTGGGCGCGGGCATTCTGGCGTTCGCGCTGGCCGGCATGATCGGTTCGGCGGCGCTCTATATCAACGGTTACATGGCCTGGTGGGTGTGCCTGTTGCTCAACGCGTTCTTCGCGTCCCTGACCCACGAGCTCGAGCACGACCTGATACATAGCATGTACTTCCGCAAAAAACGCGTGCCGCACAACCTGATGATGGGCCTGGTCTGGCTGGCGCGGCCAAGCACGATCAACCCGTGGATCCGCCGCCATCTGCACCTCAATCACCACAAGGTGTCCGGCACGGAGGCCGACATGGAGGAGCGGGCAATCACCAACGGCGAGCCTTGGGGTTTTGCGCGATTCCTGATGATCGGCGACAACATCATGTCGGCGTTTATTCGCATGCTGCGGGCCAAAACCTGGACGCATAAATTCAGCATCATCAAACGCATGCTGAAGGTGTACGCACCGCTGGCGTTGATGCACTGGGGCGCGTGGTACGTGTTTCTCGGGTTTCATGCCGCCAACGGTGTCGCGCATCTGCTGGGGGCGCCGATTGAATGGTCGGCGACCACGCTGTCAGTGATGCAGGTGATCGATATCGCCGCCGTCGTGATCATCGGCCCGAACGTTCTGCGCACGTTCTGCTTGCACTTCGTCAGTTCCAACATGCACTACTACGGTGATGTGGAACCGGGCAATGTGATTCAACAGACCCAGGTGCTGAACCCATGGTGGATGTGGCCGTTGCAGGCGTTCTGCTTCAACTTTGGCAGCAGCCACGGGATCCACCATTTTGTGGTGAAGGAACCGTTTTACATCCGCCAGATGACCGTGCCGGTGGCGCATAAAGTCATGCGTGAGATGGGCGTTCGGTTTAATGATTTCGGGACGTTTGGGCGGGCGAACCGGTTTGTTCGCAAGGAAGAAATTCAGGGGCAGGGCGTGGAGGGTGTGCGGGTCTGATGGCCTCATCGCCAGCAGGCTGGCTCCCACAGTGGGTCTGTGGTGAACACAAAATCCGTGCACAACCGAGATCCACTGTAGGAGTGAGCCTGCTCGCGATAGCGATCCTAAATCGCAACACTCATCTCCTGCTTATCCACCGCCACCAACGTCTCAATCATCGCTCTCGCCGCCGGCGACAACCGAAATCCCGTCCGACTCACAATCCCGCACCGTACATGCATGGTCTCAATGTTCTGCGGCAGATTGCGCCAGTGCAGCAGCACCAAAGCCCCTTTGGCGATGTCCTCGACAAACGCCTCCTGAGTGCCCACGCCAATGGCGTTCGATTGCAGCACGATCTTCACCAGCGCCGGAAAATACTCGGTTTCGATGCTCGGTGAAAAATCGGTTCGCCCGCTGAGGTTCGCCAACAGCTTGCGAACGCCCGGCGGGATCAGCGTGGTCGCCAGCGGGTAGTCGAACATGTCGTTGGTCGACAGGCTTTCTTTCGCCAACAACGGATGACCCGGTCTGCAGAAGAACACCCCTCGCCTGGGCGTCAGTGCCTGAGTCTGGAAGTTGGGGTCGGCTTCGAAATGTCGGATGTCCGCGATGAAGAATTCGATCTCCTCGCGGCTCAGCGCACGGCTGAGTTTTTCCCAGTTATCCACCTGGAAACAGGTGCGCACTTTCGGGTGAGCATTGATGAATTGCGCCACCGCATCCGGCACCAGCTTGACCGCCGGCGCCGGGCCGCAGCCGAAACGCAATTCGCCGGCGTCGAGCTTGGTCATCTGCGTGACTTGCGCACTCAACAGCGCGGCGCCCTGCACCAGCGTCAACGCATGTTGCAGCACTACCTGGCCCTCGGGTGTCGGGCGCAGCTCCTTGTTGCCCCGGTCCACCAGCACGCAGCCGAACTCTTGCTCAAGCCCCTGAATACTGCGGCTGAACGCCGGTTGAGTAATGCCCATGGCGTCGGCCGCGCGGACAAAACTGCGGTGCTCGTTGAGGGCGATGAAGTAACGCAACTGGCGAAGATCCATATGCTTTTCCGGCATCCTGAGAATAGCTCGAAGGCATCTGCGACGAGGAGTGCTGGAGGTTTAAATGCAAGCGCTTATTCCGTCAACGAGGCATCTTCACATTTATTAGATCTGTATTGAATATAGATAGAGCATTGTTTCGATGTGCCGGAACCGTAAGCATTGGTGGCTCGTGTGGCCAGAAGACTGCGTGTGCAAAAACACCCAGGAATCCATGCCTGCCTTGAATAATTTCCATGCCGCAAAAGCATGCGTTGTCAGCCTCATGGCCAGACCCCTTGAAGGATAAGGGCCCCAGAGAATCGCACATTTTTCATATTCGTTTTCGGTCTATCCATAACCTTAAAGATTACTTTCAGAGATAAGCGTCTAGCCCAATGATTCACCTATCGATACGTCGTACGGGGGATGTCGGGTCCGGCCTATCGGGTTATTCGCAAAGAGACCGCAGGAGTAAATCAATGGGTAATGTCCAGACCGCCGCCAGCGCACAAGAGGTGCTGTGGCGCCAGGGGCCGGGTGGCGAGTTGGTCGACCTCGGCCGGGTACATCGCGTGCCGTTGGGGCAGCTGCGTTTGCAGCGTGCGCCCAAGGGCATTCTCAGTCGCCGGGAAACGATTCTGCTGGGTGTGCTGGCGCTGCTGGTACACGGTGCGGTGATCTATTGGGTCAACCAACAGCCGACTGCCGTGTTGCCGATCGTGCCGCCGGAAATACCACCGATGACCATCGAGTTTTCGCAACCGGCACCGCCGGTGGTCGAGCCTCCACCACCGGAGCCTGTTCAGCCCGTGGTCGAGCCACCGCCGCCGGTGGAGGATGAACTGGCGGTAAAACCGCCGCCGCCAAAACCGATTCCCAAGCCGAAACCGGTCGCCAAGCCTGTTCCAAAACCGGCGCCCAAAGCGGTTGAGAAACCGCCAGCACCGCCGCAACCGGCCGCGCCTGTCGCCGCTCCAGCGCCACCC
>NZ_WFGV02000063.1 GCF_010095445.2 Pseudomonas sp. TNT3 | reverse complement strand
GGCGCGAAGCGCCGTGCGGCGAAGCCGCACACATCGAGAGGAGGTCGTCGCGAAGCAGACCGTAGGCGATGCCCCCAGATGGACACCGGAGCGAGGGAACACCGAGCTTTAGCGAGGTGCCGTACGCTGGGGCGAGCCTTTTTGGTTCCTTTTGACTGGGCCGGCATTCCGGGCGTTTGTCAAAAGGGACTCGCTGTAAGAGCGAAACCGTCAGTGGCCATTACCGCAGAAACGGATATGTACACCCGCAAAAGACAGGTCGGCTGTCAGGCCGCCATCGCTGGCAGGCCAGCTCCCACAGGGATCGGGGTACATCCGAAAAAGACAGGCCGCCTCGTCATCACCCCCCACACCAACCCAGCACTTTCGTCGCCCCACCCAACACCCCAAGGCCAGCGAACTAAACTTAACCCACGCAGGACACATCGTGCGTCCTGTTCATTCCCACGACCACCGCCCAGACGTGCCACCCCCGAAAACACCACCTCTGGACCGTGATCCTGCCAAAGGAGCACACGTGATGGACGAGGCCAGACTCAACGAATTCATGGGCAAACTGATCAACGACATGGGCGGCGCAGCCATGCTCGCCAATGTCATTCTCGGCGAGGAACTCGGCCTGTACCGGGCCATGGCCGACAGCCAACCCATCACCCCGGAAATACTCGCCGACAAAACGGGCTGCAACACCCGCCTGCTGCGCGAATGGCTCAGCGCCCACGCCGCCTCCGGCTACATGGAGCACCGCGACGGCCAGTTCCGTCTCCCTGAAGAGCAGGCACTGGCGCTGGCAATTGAAGACTCGCCGGTCTACGTGGCCGGTGGCGTCGGCGTAGTCGCCTCGTTTTACCATGACAAGGACAAACTGATCAACGCCATGCGCGGCAATGGTGCACTGGCCTGGGGCGACCACCATCCGTGCATGTTCAGCGGCACAGAACGGTTCTTCCGGCCCGGTTACAAAGCGCACCTGATCGCCGAGTGGCTACCGGCCCTGGACGGCGTGGTGGCAAAACTTGAAGCCGGCGCCAAAGTCGCCGATATCGGCTGCGGGCATGGGGCGTCGACGGTGATCATGGCCCAGGCGTTTCCGAACTCACGGTTCGTCGGGTTCGATTACCACGCACCCTCCGTCACCGTGGCGACCCAGCGCGCCGAAGAAGGTGGCGTGGCCGCACAGGCGCGGTTCTTCCAGGGAACAGCGAAAAGCTACCCGGGCAACGACTACGACCTCGTCTGCTACTTTGACTGCCTGCACGACATGGGCGACCCGGTGGGCGCGGCGCGGCATGCCTTTGAGTCGCTCAAGCCGGACGGTTCGGTCCTGCTGGTGGAACCCTTCGCCAACGATGCGCTCGACGACAACGTCACCCCAGTCGGACGCCTGTTCTACGCCGCGTCGACCTTCATCTGCACCCCCAACTCATTGTCACAGGAAGTCGGCCTCGGGCTCGGTGCGCAGGCGGGCGAGGCGCGGTTGCGCAAAGTGTTTACCGAGGCCGGTTTCTCGACTTTCCGTCGGGCGACAGAAACGCCGTTCAACCTGATTCTGGAGGCACGCAAGTAAACACGGCCCTTGTAGGAGCTGCCGCAGGCTGCGATCTTTTGATCTGTTTTTTTACAATCACGATCAAAAGATCGCAGCCTGCGGCAGCTCCTACAATGTGCCTTATCATGGCCTGCGAAGCCGCGCCAGCTCCTACAATGAACCATTCATGACCTTGCGGAGTGTTGAACATGCTCGATGGCCGTATCCGTGAACAACTCGACCGACTCGAGCAGTTGATGACCGAACAAACTTTTGTCGTGCTGACGGGCGCTGGCATCAGCACGCCATCGGGCATCCCCGATTACCGTGACAATCAGGGCGTCAGGCGTGGTCGTCAGCCCATGATGTATCAGGAGTTTCTCTCCGCCCCCGAATCTCGTCGTCGCTACTGGGCACGGGCCATGCTGGGCTGGCCGCGAGTGCGACTGGCACAACCCAACGTCGCTCACGAAGCCTTGGCGAGTTTGCAAAGTACCCGGCGGATCAGCGCGTTGATCACCCAGAATGTCGACACCCTGCACGACCAGGCCGGCAGTCACGATGTCATCGAACTCCACGGCAGCTTGCATCGAGTGCTATGCCTCGATTGCGGGCAACGCAGCGAGCGCGACTCGATTCAGCAATTGATGGTGGCGCAGAACCCTTACCTGGCCGGCGTCGATGCCGTGCAAGCACCCGATGGCGATACCCTGCTCGACCCGGCTTTTGAAGCGCGCTTTCAGGTGCCCCATTGCCCGCTTTGCGCGGGTGAGCGAATGAAGCCGGACGTGGTGTTTTTTGGCGAAAACGTCGCGCAGGTAACGGCGGCCAAAGCCATGGCGGCAGTCGAAAGGTCTGCGGGTTTACTGGTGGTGGGATCTTCGTTGATGGCGTACTCGGCGTTCCGGTTGTGCCGGGCGGTGGCGGATCAAGGCAAGCCATTGATTGCGATTAATTTGGGGAAGACCCGGGCGGATGACCTCCTCGATTTGAAGATTGAGGCCTCGTGCGAGCAGCTACTCCCCCTCCTGACACAACACCTGTCCCGATGAGCATTCCCACGCAGAGCGTGGGAACGATCATGGGTCGAGGTGCGCGCTCAGGTTTTCTTCTTTGAGGATGTCGAACAACGCCTGCGCCGCCGCCGAGAGCTCAACCCCGGGCTTGGTCAACACCCCGACTGCCCGCTCCACCACGGGGTCGTGCAAGGTCAGGCACTGCGCACCCAGCTCACGCATCTGCCCGGCACACAACGCCGGTACCGCGCTCACCCCCAATCCGCTGGAGACCATCCGCCCCACCGTCGCCAGCTGATGGCTTTCAAACTCCACCGGCAACTTCATTCCGCGGGCTTGCAGGTGTTCTTCCAGCATCACCCGCACTGCCGACGGCCGCTGCAAGGTGATAAACGGCTCCTTGAGCAGCGTCTGCCAATCGATATCACCCAGCTCCGCCAGCGGTGAATCCTGTGAAACCACTGCGACGAACCGGTCCATATACAGCGGTGTGAAGACCAGCGACGTACTCATGGTGGGCTCAAACGCCACCCCCAGTTCCACCTGTCGATCACGCACCATTTCAAGCACCTGCTCATTGATCACATCGTTCACCGTCACGTTGACCTTCGGGTAACGAGCGCGAAACGCCTTGAGGATCGGTGGCAGTAGGTTGCCGGCAAACGAGGGTATCGCCGCCAGCGTCACCCGGCCGCGCTGCAAGGTGAAGCGCTGGCGCAGCTCATCCTCGGCGTTGTCCCAGTCGGCGATCAGGCGGCGCGCAAGGGGCACCAGGGATTCACCTTCCGCCGTCAGGGCAACGTTGCGGGTATTACGGGTGAACAGGCGTCCACCCAGGCCCTCCTCCAGCGCTTTGATGGTCAGGCTCAACGCCGACTGCGACAGGTGCAATCGCTCGCAGGCCACGGCGAAACTCAGGCTCTGGGCCACGGCCAGAAAGGCGCGGATCTGTTTGACGGTCATGGGCAAAGGGTTCCGGTGATTAACGCGGGAGTTTTTCTGTAGGAGCACAGCTTGCTCGCGATGGCGGTTTCGAGGCCGCCATCGCGAGCAAGCTGTGCACCCACCGAAGGATAAAGAACAGAATTAGTGAGTTTTATCTATTAATTCACATTAAAAAACAACTTAACAAATCAATCCAGCAACGAGACACTTGACCCACTACGGCTAGCCAGCCGCCCATAAAGAATAAAAGAGGTGCATATGGCAGGTTTCGACAAGCGCGTGAGTTCCTACGAGGAAGCTCTGGCAGGTCTTGAAGACGGCATGACCGTGATCGCCGGTGGCTTCGGCCTGTGCGGAATTCCGGAAAACCTGATCAACGAGATCAAGCGCAAGGGCACTCGCGATCTCACCGTGGTTTCCAACAACTGCGGCGTCGACGGTTTCGGTCTCGGCGTGCTGCTGACCGATCGTCAGATCAGCAAAGTAGTCGCCTCCTACGTTGGCGAAAACAAACTGTTTGAAGAACAGCTGTTGAAAGGCGAAATCGAAGTCGTCCTCACCCCCCAAGGCACCCTTGCCGAAAAAATGCGCGCGGGCGGCGCCGGCATCCCGGCGTTCTTCACCGCCACCGGCGTCGGCACCCCGGTCGCCGACGGTAAGGAAGTACGCGAATTCAAAGGTCGCAAGTACCTGATGGAAGAGTCCATCACCGGTGACTTCGCCATCGTCAAAGGCTGGAAAGCCGACCACTTCGGTAACGTGATCTACCGCCACACCGCTCAGAACTTCAACCCGCTGGCCGCCACTGCCGGCAAGATCACCGTGGTCGAAGTCGAAGAAATCGTCGAACCCGGCGAGCTGGACCCGGCGCAGATCCACACCCCTGGCATTTACGTCGACCGGGTCATTTGCGGCACGTTCGAAAAGCGCATCGAACAGCGCACCGTGCGTAAGTGATCCCCTGCCCCCGGACCGAATGAAGGAATAACAACAATGGCACTTTCCCGCGAACAAATGGCTCAACGCGTCGCCCGCGAAATGCAGGACGGCTTCTACGTGAACCTGGGCATCGGCATTCCGACCCTGGTCGCCAACTACATTCCCGAAGGCATGGAAGTCATGCTGCAGTCGGAAAACGGCCTGCTGGGCATGGGTCCGTTCCCGACTGAAGAAACCATCGATGCCGACATGATCAACGCCGGCAAGCAAACCGTGACCGCCCGCACCGGTGCATCGATTTTTTCCTCGGCCGAATCCTTCGCGATGATCCGCGGTGGCCATGTCGACCTGACCGTGCTGGGCGCTTTTGAAGTCGACGTGCAAGGCAACATCGCCTCGTGGATGATCCCCGGCAAACTGGTCAAGGGCATGGGCGGCGCCATGGACCTGGTCGCCGGTGCAGACAACATCATCGTCATCATGACCCACGCGTCCAAGGACGGTGAGTCCAAGCTGCTGGACCAGTGCAGCTTGCCGCTGACCGGCGCCGGCTGCATCAAGCGCGTACTGACCGACCTGGCCTACCTGGAAATCGAAAACGGCGCCTTCATTCTTAAAGAACGTGCGCCGGGCGTCAGTGTCGAAGAAATTATCGCCAAGACTGCAGGCAAGCTGATCGTGCCTGATCACGTTCCAGAAATGCAGTTCGCTGCTCAGTGAGGATTCATCCCATGCAAGAAGTCGTCATCGTTGCCGCCACCCGTACCGCCATCGGCAGCTTCCAGGGTTCCCTGGCCAGTGTCTCCGCCGTTGACCTGGGCGCTGCGGTGATCCGTCAGTTGCTGGCACAAACCGGGCTCGACGCTGCTGAAGTCGATGAAGTGATCATGGGTCAAGTGTTGACCGCTGGCGCCGGGCAAAACCCTGCGCGTCAATCGGCGATCAAGGCCGGCCTGCCCTTCACCGTACCCGCCATGACCCTGAACAAGGTCTGCGGCTCGGGCCTCAAGGCTCTGCACCTGGCGACCCAGGCCATTCGCTGCGGCGACGCCGATGTGATCATCGCCGGCGGCCAGGAAAACATGAGCCTGTCCAACTACGTCATGCCCGGCGCCCGCACCGGTCTGCGCATGGGGCACGCGCAAATCGTCGACACCATGATCAGCGACGGCCTGTGGGATGCGTTCAACGATTACCACATGGGCATCACCGCCGAGAACGTGGCCGACAAATACGAACTGACCCGCGAGCAGCAGGACGCCTTCGCCGCGGCCTCACAGCAAAAAGCTGCGGCCGCTATCGAAGGCGGACGTTTCGTCGATGAAATCACGCCCATCCTGATTCCTCAGCGCAAGGGCGATCCGTTGTCCTTTGCCATTGATGAACAACCTCGCGGCGACACCACCGCTCAAGGGCTGGGCAAACTCAAGCCGGCCTTCAAGAAAGACGGTTCGGTGACCGCTGGCAACGCGTCGTCGCTCAATGACGGTGCCGCCGCCGTGATCCTGATGAGCGCCGAAAAAGCCAAGGCCCTGGGTTTGCCCGTGCTGGCAAAGATCGCCGCTTACGCCAATGTGGGTGTTGACCCGGCCATCATGGGCATCGGCCCGGTATCGGCCACTCGCCGTTGCCTGGACAAGGCCGGCTGGTCCATCGACCAACTGGACCTGATCGAAGCCAACGAAGCATTCGCGGCGCAATCCCTGGCCGTTGCGAAAGAGCTGAAATGGGATTTGAACAAGGTCAACGTGAACGGCGGCGCTATCGCACTGGGTCACCCGATTGGTGCATCAGGTTGCCGTGTTTTGGTGACCTTGCTGCATGAAATGATCAAACGCGACGCCAAGAAAGGCCTCGCCACCCTGTGCATTGGTGGTGGTCAGGGCGTTGCGCTGGCGATCGAACGGGCTTAAAGCGTTCAACAGGCTGCACGGGGGCCCACGAAGAACCGCTGCAGCCTGGTAACACCCCCGGTGGCACTGCATTGGCCTGCGAGCTTTTGTGGCGAGGGAGCTTGCTCCCGCTGGAGTGCGTAGCGCTCCCAAAAATCCTCGACAACTGCCTGGACTTTTGGGGTCGCTTCGCAACCCAGCGGGAGCAAGCTCCCTCGCCACAATGAGTCAGCGTCCACTTCAGAAACACCGGGTTCTTTACACGGCTCACACCACAAACTGAAAGATCAACCAGCTATTCGCCCCACTGATCACCCCGAACAACCCCCACGCCAATACCCGCGTCGGCAGTCGATTGACGAAGGGTCCCATCAACCGATGATCATTGGTCATGCGGATCAACGGATACAGCGCAAACGGCAATTGCAGGCTCAACACCACCTGACTCAACACCAATAGCTTGCCAATCGCATCATCCCCCATCAGCCAGACGCCGATGAAGGCCGGGATCAGCGCCAGCCCCCGGGTGATCAACCGTCGTTGCCAGCACGGAATTCTCAGGTTCAGATAACCCTCCATGATCACTTGCCCGGCGATGGTGCCGGTGAAGGTCGAGCTCTGCCCCGAGGCCAGCAAGGCCACGCCAAACAAAACGCTGGCCAGCGCCCCACCGACCAACGGATCAAGCAAGTGATAAGCGTCCTGAATGTCCACCACATCGGAATGCCCGGTCTTGTGAAACGCCGCCGCCGCGAGAATCAAGATGGCGGCATTGACCATCAACGCCAGCGCCAGGGAACCGATGGTATCGATACGCGCCAGCTTCACCGCGTCCTGCTTGCTGGCCAGGTCCTTGCCGATCATCCGGGTTTGCACGATCGAAGTGTGCAGATACAGGTTATGCGGCATCACCGTCGCCCCGAGGATCCCGATGGCCAGGTACAAGGGTGCGGCGTCGCTGATGGCGGACAATGACGGCGTAAAACCCTGGAAGACCTCAGGCCAGTAAGGCTTGATCAGCAACAGCTCCACGAAGAAACACACACCGATGGTGCTCACCAGCACCAGCATGATCGCCTCCAGCCGCCGGAAGCCTCGGTTCTGCAAGGCCAGCACCAACAGCGTGTCGAAGGCCGTCAGGGCAATGCCGACCGTCAGCGAACAGCCCAGTAGCAAGTGAAACGCCAGCGCACAGCCAAGCACTTCAGCGAGGTCGGTGGCGATGATTGAAATTTCCGCCAGCACCCACTGGGTCCGCGCCGTGCGGGTGCTGTAGCGCTCCCGGCACAGCTGTGCCAGATCGCGCCCGGTGGCAATGCCCAGGCGTGAGCACAGGCACTGCACCACCATCCCCGCCAGACTCGCCAGCAGCACCACGAACAACAGGCTGTAGCCAAACCGCGAACCGGCTTCGATCGCCGTCGCCCAGTTGCCCGGGTCCATGTAGCCGATTGAAACCAGCAAGCCGGGACCGGCGAAACGCAGCACACGTTTGAAGAATGAGGCGCGGGGATCGACGGCCACGCTGCCCGCCACTTCCGGCGGGCAGAAGGGTGCAGTGGCGATTTTGGGCAAACTGAATTTCACGCAGTCATCCGTCAACAGGTCAGAGGAGGCAGCTTAAACGTTTCGCTCACTGCGGTGAAAACACTCGCCTCTATCGACCCAATAATTGCTGGCGCAATTCAGGATTCCGGGTGCGCGGGTCCAACCAGATGTTGAAGAAGGCGCGGGCGAATTGCGGGTCTTGCACTTCATGCTGCAACTGCTGGCCCACAAAAAACCGCGCGCCCTGCCCCGGCACATACACGCCCGTGATGCGGGTTCCGGGCTGCACATCGACAAACGACCGTTGCATCTGCGCCTGCCAGCCGGCGAGTTGCTCGCTGCTCACCGCCGAACCGGACAGGCGCTTGATTTCATCGACGCTGGCTTGCACCAGATCGTCTCGGGAAATCTTGCGTTGATAGATCAACTCCAGCGCGAAGGGCTGGTCATCGGATAACGGCTGCGCTGCGCTCCAGAGTCGGGCGTTGTAGACATCGAAACCAAAGACACTGAACTCTCCGGCGCCAATGATCCGCGCACCGGGCACCGCTTCCTGCCAACTGGCCATGGCTTGAGACCCCAACAACATCAACATCCATACGCAGTGGCATAAGGCGGATCGCAGATTGTTCATGGGGGTTTCGATTCTTCGGGGGCCTGTTAAAAACTTATACGCAACAAGACAATTTGTACAATTTTCCACGTCGATGTTTTTGTATACAAAAACAGGCAAACCATAGCGCAATCCATCCCCGACGATGCTAACGTTGGCGCTCACTTGGTTCGGAGGTGCGTGCGTGCTCTTGCTTAAATTGCTGGTGATCCCGGGATTTCTGCTACTGATTTCCCTGGCGGGTAAACGCTGGGGACCGAGCGTGGCCGGGTGGCTATCGGGATTGCCAGTGGTGGTCGGACCGATTCTGTTCTTCCTCGCCATCGAACAGGGTGAGGTGTTTGCCGCCCAGTCAGCGACAGCGGCGTTGTCCGCCATGTTCGCGATGATCGCCTTTTGCGTCACCTACGCCCAGGTCGCACAACGCAAGGGCTGGCCGTGGGCCTTGGTGATTTCATTGCTGGTGTGGGCCTTGGTGGCCGCAGTGCTGTCGCTGATCCCTGCGTCCCTGGTGTTCTCGGTCATCGCCGCCGCCACCGCGCTGTTGGCAGCGCCTTACCTGTTTCCTGCGGTGCAGCCCATCGTGTCCGGGCCTGCGCCAAAGTCCGACAAATTGCTGCTGCGCATGGTCGCCGGTGCCTTGCTGACCCTGGCGGTTACCTTGCTGGCCAGCACCGTGGGCGAACGCTGGAGTGGACTGCTGGCGGTGTTCCCGGTGCTGGGCAGCGTGATGGCGGTGTTCTCCCAGCAAACCCGCGGGCCCGCATTTACTGCCGCGTTGCTGCGCGCCACCGCAACGGGTATGTACTCGTTCGCCGCCTTTTGCCTGGTACTGGCATTGACCCTACCCCGCATGGGATTGAGCGCTTTTGCTGTGAGCGTGGCGGTCTCGGTGTTGATGCTGGGGGTGACTAAACGCTTGCTGGCAAAACCTGCGAGTCTGCCGTCAACACGTTCGGTTAAATCGAACAGTTAGCGCAACAAGCCCGCCCGTCGCAATCGGTTCTCACAGAACCAGGCGGACTGACTCACAGCACCAGGGCACTACCGCCCGTTACCCCGCGCTGGAATGCCTCATGGCCTCCATGGGATGATCGCCCGCATTGCGCGACCATCCCATGGAGATTTTGAATGTCACTGTTGAGTAAGAAAGCCGTTGTCCTGTTGCTGATGGCGGTTGCCAGCCTCGGGGCTTTGAATGCGCAAGCGGCCAAGGCCACGGCTAAAGACACGGCGCCCAGCCAGAAAGTCTCCATGCTGGGTGGCAAGTTTACCTTCACCCTGCCTAAGGGTTTCATCGCCAACCCGCTGCCCGCCAGCTCCACCGGCGCAAGCGGCACCATGTACTCCAACGAGACCACCAAAACCGTGATCATCACGGCTGAAAACAGCTTGCCCGAGGGCGTCAAGGTCAAGGACAACGATGGCGAGTTTCTCGACGGCACGGCGGCCGACTTCGACGTGGCACAGCGCAAAGCACTGCCTGACTACAACAAGTTGAGCGAAAAAAGCCTGACGCTGAAAAAGACCGGGCTAGGGCTGCGCCAGATCGACAGTACCGCCACACGCGGTGGCGGCCAGACCCTCAACACCACGCTGATGGCAGCATCAGGCAGCCACATGGCCTTGGTTCAGGTCATTTCCCGTCCCGGCGATATGGCCGCCCATGAAACGTTGATCAAGCAGATGGTCAGCGGCAAGTAACACTCAGGGATTGAGGCGCTGTAACCAGGCGCTGAGGTCCTGCATCTCCACGGCACTGATGGAATGACCCACGCCTTCGTAGGCATGAAACTCAGGTTTGAGGGACAGGCTTTGCAACAGGCTGTTGGCGTCGGTGCCGTCCTTGAACGGCAGGCGCGTGTCGGCCGTGCCATGTCCAATGAAAATCCCCAGGTTCTGGCGCTTTTCATCCTGTTTCAGTTCGGACTTGAGTACCGGCAGAATTCGCCCGCTCAAGGCTGCGATCCCGCCGACAGCCTCGGGATGCCGCAACGCCACTTCGTAGGACATGATCGCGCCCTGACTGAAACCCACCAGGTACACCTTGTTCGGTTGAGTGTGGTACTTCTTCGCGGCTTGCGCGATGAAATCCAGCAACACTTGGCCGCTGGTTTTCAGGTCATCCGTCTCGCCGTTGTAGGCGCCTTTGCCTTTCTGGCGAAACCACTGATAACTGCCCTCTTCCATCACGATCGGCGCCCGTACCGACAGGTAGGTGTAGGTGGCAGGCAACTCGTTCTTGATACCGAACAGGTCTTGCTCGTTGCTGCCATAACCGTGGAGGAAAATCACCAGCGGCTGATCACGGGAATCGGGCTGGGTCTGCTCCAGGTATTTGAGCGGCAGGTCGGTTTGCAGCGGGGTTTGAGCGTGGACAGCGGCCGACGCGAGGAGCGTCAGCAGAGCGAGAAACTTCAACATAAACCTTCCTTCACATGTGCAGGATTCGAGGTTGAGCCTAACAAAAACGACGCTCCTACAGGGCACCAACAGGTCAGTTCATCAATCGTTGATGAGCTTCCCTACCCGAATCGGCTCGCGCCCCGCCACCTTCGCCTGCCACGTGCCCGGCTGGGTATAGCGTCCACGATCTATGGCAAACAACACCCCGCTGGTCCCGGCGCGTACCGTGGTCACCCGGTCATTCAACGGGTCGACCACTTCGAACAGGGCGTCCCCCTGCTCCACCCATTCGCCGGCCTCACGCAGGAAGCTGACGACCCCATGATGCGGGGCAAACAGGTGCTCGGTGCCTTCGAAGGGCATGCCCTCGCAGCATTCATCCGGTGCCGGCGACCAGTCTCCCTTGATGAAACCCTGCTCGGCGAGGAACCCGAGAATCGCCTCGGCATTGGCCTGGGCCTGATCGACGCGGGTATCGCCCATGCTGCCCAGCTCCAGCGTCGTCGCCAGGTTGGCCGGGGGAATGGCGGCCTCGGGATAGGCGCGCGCCAGGCGCAGCCACGGCGATGAACAGGATTCATCGAACGAGCTGCCACCGGAATCCTCGCAGAGCAACGCGACACCGGCCTTCAGGCGCGCGGCCAACGACTTCCAGTGTGGCCAGTGTTGCGGCAACGCATAGAGATGAATCGCTGCGTCGAAGTCGCAGTGCAGATCCAGCGTGATGTCGGCGTCACAGGCGTGGCGCAGTAGCAATCGGTGCATGGCCTCCAATTGCGAGGCGGGTGCCGGCAAGGTGTCGAGTACCTGGCCCATGGCCTGGCGAATCAGCGTGATGTTAGCGAGTGCATCGTCGCCCAGGCGATCACCAATCAACGTGGCCACCGGTGCACTGAGCTCGACGAACGAGCGGTTGAAGTTTTTGCCGCTGCCCAGCTCGAAGCGGCCCATGTGACTGCCTTGCAGGTGCTGATCGAGCCCGATCGGATTGGCCACCGGCACCAGTTCGATCACACCCTGCAGCTGCCCTTGGGCTTCGAGTTCAGCCAGGCGTTTTTTCAGTTCCCAGGCGGTGCGCATGCCCGGTAACTCGTCAGCGTGCAGGCTGGCCTGGATGTAGACCTTGCGAGTGCCCGCGCCGTAACGGAACACGCTGAGTGTGCGCTCGGTCCCCAGGTGGCTCCAGGGCAGTGGATGGTCGATGCGTTGCATGGGGGAGCTCCCGTAAAAGTGGCGCTGAAATCACCTGTGGGAGCAAGGCTTGCCGGCGAAGGCGTCGGTACACTCAATATGAATGGCGCCTGACACGATGCCTTCGCGGGCAAGCCTTGCTCCCACAGGTTTCTCATATCTAATGAAAAAAAAATGGCAACCCTGTCAGCGGTTGCCATTTTTTAAACGAATCGTTTACTCGCCGTAAACGTCAAAATTGAAGTACTTGTCCTGCACTTGCTTGTACTTGCCGTTGGCACGGATCTCAGTGATGGCGGTGTTGAATTTGTCCGCCAGCTCCTTGTCACCCTTGCGCACAGCGATACCGGCACCGCCACCGAAGTACTTGGCGTCTTCATAGGTCGGTCCGACAAACGCGAAACCCTTGCCGGCGTCGGTTTTCAGGAAACCGTCGTCGAGGTTGACCGAATCGGCCAGCATGGCGTCGAGGCGACCGGAGACCATATCAAGGTTGGCTTCCTGCTGGGAGCTGTAACGAACCAGGATGATACCGGCCGGTTGCAGCACTTCAGTGGCGAAGCGGTCGTGGGTACTGGCACGCAACACGCCAACTTTCTTGCCTTTGAGTTCGGTCAGCGGGTCCTTGACGTCGGTGCCTTCCTTCATGACGAAACGCGCGGGTGTGTGGTAGTACTTGATGGTGAAATCAACGTTTTTCTTGCGGTCGTCAGTGATGGTCATGGACGACAGGATGGCGTCGATTTTCTTGACCTTCAGCGCCGGGATCAAGCCATCGAACTCTTGTTCGACCCAGGTACATTTGACTTTCATCTGCTCGCACAGGGCATCGCCGATGTCCACGTCGAAACCGGTGAGCTTGCCGTCAGGGGTTTTCATCGAGAATGGCGGGTAACCGGCTTCGATCCCGATACGGATCGGCTTGGCGTCATCAGCCACAGCGGTCAGGGACAGCATCGACAGTGCCAGAGCACCGAACATCACTAGCTTCTTCATTTATAACTCCTGTATGCGGAGGCTTTTATTGGCAGCGTTCGATTGGTAGCTTTCGGGCGTCAGCGTTATAGGCGGCGACCGAAGTGGCCGGCAGTCTAGAGCGGCTGCAGAGCAGCAAATTGTGTTTAGGCGACAAATACTTATAAAAAGGTGGCAGGCATGAGCAGCGAGAAGACGACGTTGAATGTGATTCAACACCACAGTGCTGAAGGCCCCGGTGCGATTGCTCATTGGGCGCAGGCTCGTGGGTTGTCGCTGACGGTCTTTCGCGCTTATCTGGGCGAGTTGCCGCCGATGAGCGCTGAGCCAGTCGTCCTGCTGGGCGGGCCTTATGAATCGAACGCCGGGCCGGCGTGGCTGGAAGCCGAACGTCAGTGGCTGGCAGGCATTCTGGAGCGCGGGGCTCCGGTGTTCGCCATCTGCCTGGGGGCGCAGCTGCTGGCGTTGGGTCTTGGCGGGAACATCCGGCGCATGGACAGCCCGGAAACGGGCTGGACCACTGTCACATTCACTGATGGCCAGGCATTGAGCATGCTGGAGTGGCACGAAGACGCAATCAACCTGCCGCCGCAGGCGCAATGCCTTGCTCGCAGTGATCGCTGTGAACAGCAGATGTACAGCGTCGGGCCGACCCGGGTGGGACTGCAGTTTCATCCCGAGTGGAATGCCGAGTCGGTGGCGACGCTGAATGAATTCTTCGCCGAGGAATCACCGCTGCCACGAGGGCAGCCGGACAGCGCGGCGTACGCAAAGGTTTTTGCTTGGCTGCAGGTGACGCTGGATGCGTGGTGGGAGGCTTGCGTTTGAAGGGGCGATCTTTTCGGTTACTTCAACATTCGCAGCCAATCACCGTATTGACGGAACGTTGCACTGCTCCACTCAACTCAAACCCCTCATCCAGCCAACCGGTCACCCCGCCGATCATCTCCTTGACCGGATAATCCAGCGCCGCCAGTTTTACCGCTGCCTTGTTCGCGCCATTGCAGTGGGGGCCGGCGCAATAGACAACGAACAGGGTCGATTTCGGCCAGGCCGCCAACGCGTCAGCGGTCAGCAGCCGCCCCGGGATGTTAATCGCGCCCGGCACATGACCCCGGTCAAACGCCATCGGGCCTCGTACGTCCACCAGGACAAAATCCACATCGCCTGCCTGTTGGCTGCTGAAGACGTCGGAACAATCGGTTTCGAAGGTCAGACGGCTGCTGAAATGCATCAGGGCAATGGCCGAGGGCGCGGCAGGAATCTCACGGACAAGACTGGTCATGGGCTGTACTCCAGAGTGTTTTTGGGTGTGAGACCACTTTATCGGCCTGACGCTTGGAGCTAAAGTGGCGCACAAGACACTCACCGGGAACTTTCCGCCAAATGCAACGAACCCCTGGATTGGTCGCGATTCTGGCCTATGACGGCCTCTGCACCTTCGAATTCGGCATCGCCGTGGAGATCTTCGGCCTGGACCGACCCGAGTTCGAATTCCCCTGGTACGGGCACCGGATTGTCGCGGTCGATCAAGGCCCGATGCGCGCCATGGGCGGCATTCAGGTGCTGGCGGATGGCGGCATGGAACTGCTCGATGAAGCCCGGACCATCATCATTCCCGGCTGGCGCGACCGCAGTGCCCCCGTGCCTGAAGCCTTGCTCAACGGCCTGCGTCGAGCCCATGCGCGGGGTGCGCGGTTGCTGTCGATATGCTCTGGGGTTTTCGTGCTGGCGGCGACCGGATTGCTCGATGGTCACCGCGCCACGACGCATTGGCGCTACACCACGGAACTGGCGGAGCGATTTCCCAACATCCTGGTCGATGCGCAGGTGCTGTACGTCGACTCGGGTCAGTTGATCACCTCAGCCGGCAGCGCCGCCGGCATCGACGCCTGCCTGCACCTGGTGGCCAGGGATTTCGGCACCCAGGTCGCCAATTCGGTGGCACGTCGCCTGGTCATGTCGCCACAACGCACCGGCGGGCAGGCGCAATTCATTCCTTCACCGGTCAGTCCTACGCCGCGCAGCGACCTGTCCCGCGTCATGCAATGGTCCCGGGAACGCTTGCATCAACCACTGGAGGTGCGCGATATGGCCAGTGAGGCGGCCATGAGCGAACGAACGTTCTTGCGGCGGTTCACTGAAGCCACCGGCCTGCCCCCCAAAGCCTGGCTGCAGCATGAGCGCCTGGGGCGTGCGCGGGAATTACTGGAGAGCACGAATCAGAACACCGAGCAGATCGCCATGGGGTGTGGTTATCGATCGGTGGAAACTTTTCGGGTGGCCTTTCGCAGTGTGGTCGGCGTGCCGCCGTCGGTGTATCGGGAGCGGTTTGGGCGCGAGGTCAAGTTGGAGGTTTGAGGTGTGCTTTGACGGCCTCATCGCGAGCAGGCTCACTCCTACATGGAAAGGTGGTGTACACAAAATCTGCGAACTACTTAAATCACTGTAGGAGCGAGCCTGCTCGCGATGACGCCAGCTCAGTCACCACACATCTCAAGGCTTACGCAATAAATAGGTATCCATGATCCAGCCATTGGCCATTCGGGCAGCTTTGCGCACACGCTCGATCTCCTGCGCCACGTCCTTGAGCTTGCCACTGATAAGCATTTCATCCGGCGTCCCCAGGTAAGCGCCCCAATAAATCTCGGTCTCCGGATCAGCCACCTGATGGTAGGCATCTTGCGCATCGAGCATCACCACCAGGCTGTCGGCATCGCTCACCTGCCCCGCTGCCAGACGGCGCCCGGTGGTGATCTCAATCGACCGCCCGATCCGATTCAACGGCACCTTGTGCTGCGCTGCCAACGCCTGAACGCTGGTGATGCCGGGAATCACTTCAAAATCGAATACACAAACGCCTGATGCCAGGATTGCCTGCAAAATCCGCACAGTGCTGTCGTACAACGCCGGATCGCCCCACACCAGAAAACCGGCACACTCGTTGTCGGACATTTCCTCGTTGATCAGCCGTTCGAACGTGCGCTGCTTGGCCAGATTCAGATCATCGACGCTGGTCGTGTAGTCCACATCACCGCGCTCGCGCTCCGGGCTGTGGGCTTCGATGAAGCGATAGGCGTGATCGGTGATGTAGCGCTCGCAGATCTCGCGGCGCAGTTCGATCAGCTTGTCTTTGCTTTCCCCCTTGTCCATGAGGAAAAACACGTCGACAAGGTTGAGCGCCTTTACCGCCTGCATCGTGATGTAGTCGGGGTTGCCCGCACCGATGCCGATCACCAGAAGCTTTTTCATCGTTTTGCGTCCTCTATAACCGTCTCTGGCAAGCGCAGTCGCCAGCGCCCGTTGTAGCGAAGTTCGGTGGACGACAGCGGTTCAACATCGATCTGATTAAACGCCGAACAGTTCAAGACATGGGTCAGCGCGGCGCGAATGACAAAGGGATGGGTGAATGCCACGACGTGCCCGGCGGTTGCCTCAAGGGTCGTCAACCAGGCGGCGACTCGCTCAAGAAGTTGTGCAACCGACTCGCCGCCATGGGGTGCACAAGCCGGGTCAGCCAGCCAGGCCTCGAGGGCCTCGGGTTCTGACTGCTGCAAGTCATCGATCTGCGCCCCGCTCCATCGGCCGAAATCGCAATCGCGCAATGCCTCGGCAACCTCGACATCATTGGCGTAAAACTCAGCAGTTTGCCGGGTGCGCAATTCCGGTCCACACAGAAAGCGTGGCGCTTTTTTGAAAAAGGCAGCGCGCGAACCCTCTGCCGACTGCCATTTTATTTCCACAGGCTCATTTGTAGGAAAACGCCCTAATTTTTGTGCGACGGTTCGGGCGTGGCAAATCAAAGTCAAACGGGTCGCCTGCACAAAAAATCACTCGATCAAAAGGTTCGGAGCACGGCAACAGGCCGTGGATGATTGCTTAATTGTGCCGTATCCCACGCCAACGGGAGCATTTCGTTTGCGCGGCTTTCATTAATTAACGCGTAGAAAAAGGCATTGTCTTACACCAATTTTGGAAAGGGCCTACACACAGTAGCGTCATTCTTGTAGCCCTTGGCATACGGGCTTTTCGCCTTATTCAAGGCGTTGAAACGCCTGGCAAAAATTCACTAGACAGGCACCCTGGCTTCCATAAATACTGATTTCGCGAAAGCAGAAAACACAGGAAAAATATCCAGCAGAAGCACGGACGCTCTGTCTAACCGCCCTGAATGATCACCTTCGATAACCCAGTGTTTGCCCGATGACACAGCAGGTGTTCAACGCGTCATCGTAATACCGTTCAACACTAAAAAGCTGACACAGAAGAAGAGCGGCACCTGAACACACATCAGGGTACCGCCCGAGCAATGCGTGGAAACCGACAGTGATAGTCAGGTTGGGTGCGTGCCACCGAACCCTTTGATACAGGAGTACGTCCATGCTGGTCTTACGCCCGGTCGAGTTAACCGACCTGCCCCAGTTACAGCGACTTGCCCGCGAAAGCCTGGTGGGTGTCACGTCCTTGCCGGACGACGCTGAACGCTTGCGCCAGAGGGTACTCGACTCTTGTGCCTCGTTTGAAAAAGACGTTGAAGATCATGGCCCGGAGAATTATTTCTTCGTCCTGGAAGATCTGACGTGCCAGCGCCTGGTGGGCTGTTCGGAAATCCTGGCCACTGCCGGCTACAACGAGCCCTTCTACAGCCTGCGCAACCGTCACTACACCAGTGCCTCGCGTGAACTCAATATCGAGCATGACGTACCCACACTGTCGCTGTGTCATGACCTGAGCGGCCATACCTTGTTGCGGGGTTTTCATATTGACGCCGAGTGGGTTCGGTCGCCGTTTTCCGAACTGCTGTCCCGGGCTCGACTGTTGTTTATCGGTGCTCACTCAAGCCGTTTTGCCAACACAGTAATCACGGAGATTGTCGGTTTCAGCAACGATGAAGGCGGGTCGCCGTTCTGGGACGCAGTCGGCAAGCATTTCTTCGACCTGCCCTATGCCGAGGCGGAAAAGCTGTGCGGTTTGAACAGCCGGACGTTCCTTGCGGAGCTGATGCCCCACTACCCGATTTACCTGCCGATGTTGCCCGAGACGGCACGCGACTGCGTCGGACGCATCCATCCCGATGGCCAGGAAGCCTTCGATATCCTCGAGCGTGAGGGGTTCGATACCTGTCAGTACGTCGACCTGTTTGACGGCGGTCCTACCTTGCAAGCCCGGCTTTGCGACATCCGCTCCATCGCCCAAAGTCATATCGCCACGGTAAAAACCGGGTCCTCCATTGATGCCCGTGGCCGCTATCTGGTGAGCAACGATTTACTTAAGGGCTATCGGGCGATTGTCGCCGAACTGGACGTCAACCCTGGGCAACCAGTGGTACTTGACGCCAGGATGCGCGCTGCCTTGAACGTGAGCGAAGGCAGCCGGATACGGTTGATCACCCTTTGACGAGCGCCCGACAACGTTTCCCACGACTGCGCCCGGGCAGTCGCGAAGAAGGAGCTTCAACATGCTAGTCCGTCCGGTCAGTGTTACCGACCTGCCTGCGTTGCTCGCGCTGGTGCGCGAAGCCGGTCCCGGGTTCACCACCCTGCCAGCCAATGAAGAACAACTGTTCCACCGGGTGCGCTGGGCGCAACGCACGTTCGCCGAACAAGTCGAACGTGCCGATGCCGATTACCTGTTCGTGCTCGAAGACGACGATCAACAGGTTGTCGGAATAAGTGCCCTGACGGGAGCGGTCGGTATGCGCGAGCCCTGGTACAACTATCGCGTCGGCGTCACCGTCAGTTCTGCACCGGACCTGGGCATCCAGCGTCAGATTCCCACGCTGTTTCTGAACAATGAAATGACCGGGCAATCGGAGCTGTGTTCGCTGTTCCTGCGCCTGGATCATCGCTGGGGCAATAACGGACGATTGCTGTCATTGGGGCGTCTGCTGTTTGTGGCTGAATTCACGCACCTGTTCGGCGACAAACTGATCGCTGAACTGCGCGGTAGTGCCGATGAGCATGGCTGCTCGCCGTTTTGGGACAGCCTGGGCAGGCATTTTTTCAAGAAGGATTTCAGTCAGGCCGACCATCTGGCCGGATCGGGCAGCAAATCATTCATCGCGGAACTGATGCCCCGCCAGCCCCTCTACACCTGTTTGCTCACCGAACAGGCACAGGCCGTGATCGGCAAAGCCCACCCCAATACAGCGCCGGCGTTGAAGATTCTTGAGGCCGAGGGATTTGCGCACAAGGGGTACATCGATATCTTCGACGGTGGTCCGATCATCGAGGCGCCGATGACGAACATCCGCACCGTGCGCGACAGCGAACCGCTGATCCTGGCCATCGGCACGCCAGATAACCGGGCGCAGGTCTGGTTGATCCATAATCGTCGCATGGAGAACTGCCGTATCACTGCAGCCCCAGCGTGGCAGGATGGCAACAGCCTGATCGTCGACCGACAGACCGCCAAGCGCCTGCAACTGCAGCCCGGGGACTCGATAAGAGCCATACCGCTGGTCAACCGACAACTGAAGGCTGTGGCGGCGTAATCACCGCCGCCTTCGCCACAGAAACCGCCTTGCGTCAGTCCTTCTGCAAATTCGTCATCATTTCCCCTTCGTCCCCGTGATAGCCTTTTGTTTCTTCGGCGTTGACACTTTTGCTCAAGCCCTTCCATTCCATTCCATTGGTGGAACTCTTATGTCCAGGCTATCTCATCAAGATTTGCGCCGTAATTTTCGCGAGCTGTTCGCTGCCAATACCTGCTATCACACCGCGTCGGTCTTTGACCCGATGTCAGCACGCATTGCCGCGGACCTGGGTTTTGAAGTGGGCATTCTCGGCGGTTCGGTCGCGTCACTGCAGGTGCTGGGCGCCCCAGACTTTGCCTTGATTACCCTCAGCGAGTTTGCTGAGCAAGCCACGCGCATCGGCCGTGTCGCCCAATTGCCGGTGATCGCCGACGCCGACCATGGCTACGGTAACGCGCTGAACGTCATGCGCACCATCGTCGAACTCGAACGTGCAGGCATTGCCGCGCTGACGATTGAAGACACCCTCCTGCCCGCGCAGTTCGGGCGCAAGTCCACCGATTTGATCACGGTTGCCGAGGGCGTCGGCAAGATCCGCGCGGCGCTGGAAGCCCGGGTTGATTCGGAGATGGCGATCGTCGCTCGAACCAACGCAGGGATCCTGCCGGTCCAGGAAATCATCAGCCGTACCCAGCAGTACCAGCGCGCCGGGGCGGACGGGATCTGCATGGTCGGCGTTCGGGATTTCGAGCATCTCGAGCAGCTTGCCGAGCACCTGACCGTACCCTTGATGCTGGTGACCTACGGCAACCCGCTGCTGCGCGACGATAAACGCCTCGCCGAACTCGGCGTGCGGGTCACCATCGACGGCCACGGAGCGTATTTCGCGGCCATCAAAGCGACGTACGACAGTCTGCGGGAACAACGGCAGATGTTTACCCAGGCCTCGGACCTGAGCGCCACCGAACTGACGCACACCTACACGCAGCCCGAGGAATACATTCGCTGGGCGGAAGAGTTCATGAGCGTCAAGGAATAACGCGTCAGCGGTCGGGGCCATGCATGCCCCGGCCCTGTAGGAGCTGTCGAGTGAAACGAGGCTGCGATCTTTTGATCTTGCAATGCCCTACGGCAGCCAGCCTGTTCGTACCCTATACCGAATCCAGCAACTCATGATGAGGCCGGCTATCGCTGCTGCAAATCACGCGGTTGCGGCCGGTGGTCTTGGCTTCATACAGCGCATGGTCGGCGTCGTTAAGCCACAGGGTGGCATCGGCATGGCCCGGATCGAATGCGGCAATTCCGATGCTCAGGCTGACCTTCAACGCCGGATTCTGCTCGTAGCCCAGCGTGGCAAAGCGATCCCGTAGCGAATCCATGGCGGCCGCCGCGCTGCTCAGGGGCAGGTCCGGCAGAATGACGCAGAACTCATCGCCGCCGTAACGCCCGGCCAGATCGGCGGCTCGCAGGTTTTGTCTGAGCATCTTGCTCAACTGCCGCAGGACGATGTCCCCGGCGACATGGCCGTACGTGTCATTGATGGTTTTGAAGTGATCGATGTCGATCAGCGCGATTGCACCCCCCCTACGCTGACGTTGGCAACGCTGAAACTCGATCTCCAGTTGATCTTTCCAGGCCCCGTGATTGAGCAGGCCGGTCAGGCTGTCGGTACGGCTCAAGGCCAGCAATTCACGCTTGTGTTGACCGAGTGTGTAGGCCTGGCGAAAACAGATCCAGCCCAGTGCCAGCGGATAAAAACACAGCAAAGGCAAACAGGCATACAGCTGAAATTGACTGGTTTCAGGAATGAAAGCCGGGGCAAATATCAGCAGGCCGACGCCGACGCCCAGGATCTGCGCGACCGTAGCCACCTGCAAAAACCGCAACCCGCCGATCGCGACGTTGTTCATGGCCATCATGGAAATGGTCACGGCACTGGGCAGTGGATTGAACTGCATGGCCGCCACCCAGAAGCCGCCGAAAAAGGCATCGACCAGTAGATTGCGGTATTCGGCGTGGTAGGGAACCGGCGCCCGACGCGCCCATTGGTAAGCCAGATGAGGCCACACAACGGCATTGAGCAGCATCACCACCCAGACCCAAGGGGCCGGGTTGAGGGGATGCATCGCCGCGCCAACGCACAAAAGGCCAAGTGCCAAACCCAGGGTTCGCGACGTGTAGAGCCTCCTTGCCAATGAAAGTCCCTTGACTCGCGCTTTTTCCATAGAGGCCTCTAAGCCACTGAACGAAACCTGATGACACCGGGGATGCGTGTGTGCTCGGAGTCTATCAGGGTAACGTTAAATAGCCATCACCGGCCGGCGGCCAAACGAGATCGCTTCAGGCGCAAGAGGTGGTCTATATATGAGGGATGGTTTCATAAGGGATAGTTTCGTTCGATCTCGATAAAGGAGGCTCATGCAGACTTTCCAGGTGCTGATCATCGGCAGTGGATTTGGCGGCCAGTGCGCGGCAATCAATTTGCTCAAAACCGGTATCGACGATTTCCGTCTGCTGGAACGGCGGGACTTTTTCGGCGGCACCTGGTGCCAGAATACCTATCCCGGCGCGGCGGTGGACGTCCCTTCGCCGTTGTATTCCCTGTCTTTCGCGCCTTTTCGCTGGACACAAATGTTCGCCGGCCAGGCCGAGCTGCACCGCTACACCCAGCATGTCGTGGAGCACTTCGGCCTGCGGGAAAAGGTGGAACTGGAAACGAACGTCGAACGCATCGAATGGGACGAACCCAACAAACGCTGGGCGGTACACACCGGCAACAAAGGCATTTTTTATGCGCAATTTGTGATCAATGCGACGGGGCCGCTCAGCCAACCGGTGGTCCCGCACTTCGAAGGCCAGGAGCGCTTCAAGGGCAAGACTTTTCACACCAACAGCTGGGATCACACCTACGACTACCGGCATAAACGCGTGGCCATCGTCGGCAGCGGCGCCAGCGCCGCGCAAGTCATTCCGGTGATCGCACCGGACGTTGAGCACTTGCATGTGTTCCAGCGCACACCGCACTGGGTGTTGCCCCGCGCCGACCGTACGTTCGGCCGTTTCCAGCGCTGGCTGCTCGGGTTGAAACCGGCCTACACGCTGCTGCGCTGGATGATCTACTGGCAGTTCGAAACAAGGGTGATTGCGTTCAAATACTCCAAACCGGCGATTCGGCTGGTGCAGCAACACGCCCTGCGCTTTCTCAAGCGACAGGTACCCGACCCCGAGCTGCGCCGCAAACTGACCCCGGACTACGCCATCGGCTGCAAGCGAATCATCGTCTCCAGCACTTTGTATCCGGCACTCGGGCGCAGCAACGTGACGCTGCACAGCCGGGAAAACGGCATCTCCAGCATCGATGAAACCGGCATCACCACCGAAGACGGTCAGCACATCGACGTTGACCTGATCGTCTGGTCCACCGGCTACGACGCCACCGACGGGGTGATTTCCTACCCGGTCAGCGGAAAAAACGGCACGCAACTGAAGGACGTCTGGGCTCAATACCCCCGCGCCTATCTGGGCACCAGCCTGCCGGACTTCCCCAATCTGTTCATCGTCACCGGCCCCAACACCGGGATCGGCCACACCTCGGCGCTGTTCATTATCGAATCGCAGATGAATTACATCCTCGACTGCATTCTTACGTTAAAAAATCGGGGTTTGCGCAGCATCGAAGTGCGCCCCGACGCGGAACGCACCTACACTGAAATGATCCACAGAGAAATGGAGCGCACGGTGTGGAAATCCGGAGGCTGCCACAGTTGGTATCACAGCCGGAGCGGGCATGTGATAGCCATGTTTCCGGGATTCAGTTTCAGCTATCACCGGCTGACCCGGGCACTGAAACCCGCCGACCATATCCTCTCCTGATCCGATAAAAGGAAGACACTGATGCTTCTATTGGTTGTCGCAATTGCCGTTTTCATCGCATGGAGCTGGTTGAGCTACCCCGCAATCGGCTACGTGCTTTATGACTTGAGCGTCACCATCGAAGCCAGGCTATATCGACTCCACAAGATCGTCGTACCGATCAGCGAAATGACCGTATCGACCTGGCAAGGTGGCCCCTACGAAGCCACCAGCAGCGTGTTGATGCTCCACGGTTACAGCGCCGACAAGAACCTGTGGTTACGCTTCGCCCGACATTTTGTCGGCAGCCACCGGGTGATCATTCCAGACATCGCCGGCCACGGTGAAACCGGCTTCAAGGCCGGTGGCGGTTATGACATTGCGCTCCAGGCCAAACGCATGATCCAGTTGCTCGATGTGTGCGGGGTCGAGAAAGTCCATGTGATCGGCAATTCCATGGGCGGCTACATCGCCGCCTGGCTCGCCGCCACCTACCCCGACCGAATCGCTTCGGTCGCCCTCATCGATCCCGCCGGCGTCACGGCTCCCGAAATCAGTGACCTGGAACGGCAGCTGTCCAAGGGACACAACCCGTTCCTGATCAACTCCCGGGAAGAGTTCCGGCATTTCTACGCCATGACCATGGCCAACCCACCTTGGGTACCCGGCGTGGTGCTGGACGCCATCGCCCAGCGCTACGAACAGTCTCGCGATGAACTCGAAGAAATCTTCAAAGACTTTCGCGCCAGCCCGCCGATGGAACCACGACTTCCCGACATCAAATGCCCGGCGCTGCTGGTGTGGGGGCGCAAAGACCGTCTGATCGATGTCAGCAGCGTGGCCATCTGGAGTAAAGGCATCGTAGATCTGCGGGTGGAAATTCTCGAAGGCGTCGGCCATATGCCCATGGTCGAAGAGCCGGCCTACACGGCGCGTCTGTATGGAGAATTCCTGGCCGCCCACCGCTCGCACCTTCCGGTGTAATCGGGACTGCACGGTCGGCTCCAATCCCTGTAGCAGCTGCCGAAGGCTGCGTCCGACTGCGGTGTGGCGAGGGGAGCATGGTGTATGCGAGTTGCTACAGGGATTGGAGCCAGGCGCGCAATCAGGCTGGGCAAGCAGTCCTTGGCAGAATGAAGTCCGTAAGATTCTTCGTTTGTCGGCGTCGCTGAAGGCTGCGATCTTTTCTCCATCCTTTTCGTCACCGCGCCAGGAAATTTCTTCATGAGCCACCCCAGCTTCGTCAGCCCCGACCTGATCCGCCAACGCTTCTCCAAAGCGATGTCCGACATGTACCGCGAAGAAGTGCCACTGTACGGCGCGTTGATGGCATTGGTGGAGCAAACGAACCGCCACGTGCTGGAAACCGATCCGCAGGTGGCCAGCCAATTGAACAGCACCGGCGAGATCCAGCGTCTGGACCTGGAGCGCCATGGAGCGATCCGCGTCGGCACGGCCAACGAACTGGCCACCCTCGCCCGCTTGTTTGCGGTCATGGGCATGCAACCGGTCGGTTACTACGACCTGACCCCGGCTGGCGTACCAGTGCATTCCACGGCGTTCCGCGCGGTGCATGAAACGGCGTTGCAGGTGAGCCCGTTTCGAGTGTTCACCTCACTGCTGCGCCTGGAGCTGATCGAAGACCTGGAACTGCGTGCCTTCGCGCAATCGGTATTGGATCAGCGTTCGATCTTCACCCCGGCAGCGCTGAACCTCATCGATCGCGCGGAACGCGATGGCGGCCTCACCGAATCGGATGCCCGGCACTTCGTCGAACAGGCACTTGAAACCTTCCGCTGGCACCACAGCGCCACCGTTTCCGCCGAGCAGTACCGCAAACTCAGCGCCCAACATCGCTTGATCGCCGACGTGGTGGCATTCAAAGGCCCCCACATCAACCACCTGACACCGCGAACCCTGGACATCGATATCGTCCAGGCGCAAATGCCTGCCCACGGCATCACCCCCAAAGCAGTCATCGAAGGCCCGCCTCGCCGGCAGTGCCCGATCCTGCTGCGTCAGACCAGTTTCAAAGCCCTGGACGAGCCTATCGCCTTCACCGATCAAACCAGCACCCACGGCAGTCACAGCGCCCGCTTCGGTGAAATCGAGCAACGCGGCGCCGCCCTGACCCCCAAAGGCAGGGCGCTGTATGACCGTTTGCTCAACGCCGCCCGGGATGAACTCGACGACTTCCCCAACGAAGGCAACGCTGCACGCTACAACGCACTCATGACACAACACTTCGCCGAATTCCCCGACACCCTTGAAGGCATGCGCCAACAGGAACTGGCGTACTTTCGCTACTTCGTCACGGAAAAAGGAAGGGCAACCTCGGACCTGAAATCCCTGGCGCTGGACGAGCTGCTTGATGAAGGTTTTTTTCAGGTAGAACCGTTGGTGTATGAAGACTTCCTGCCCGTCAGTGCCGCGGGGATTTTCCAGTCGAACCTCGGCGATGCCGCGCAAAGCCACTACGGCGAACACTCGAACAGACAAGCGTTCGAACAAGCCCTGGGGCGCTCGACCATTGATGAATTAGGCTTGTACGCCGAGACACAGCGACGTTCGATTGAGCAGTGTTTTGAAGCGCTGGGCTGAACAGGTAAACGAGATTTTTTGCATTTGATCTTGATCTTGATCTTGATCTTCTTGCCCCATGGGAAGGCCGAGCGCAGGTTCTGCGCAGTGGGCAACCCGGCATGGATGCCGGGTTAGCCGCGCACGGCCATGGATGGCCGATCGCGGCGGGCCCACGAAGCAGGACCGGAGCGAGGGTATGCCGAGCCCAGGCGAGGCACCGGACGAAAGGGGCAAGAGCGTTTGGTTACTTGGCGCCGGGCGGCGTTCCGTTCTTCAAAGTGACTCGCTGTAAGAGCGAAACCAATAGCAGCCACGACCGTAGAAATGGATATGTACACCAGCAAGAATCTCACCGCCGATCAGGCCGTCATCGCCGGCAAGCCAGCTCCCACAGTTTGATACGGGTGCATCAGTGGAATACTCGTCGGCTATGAGGCCGCGATCGCCGGCAGGCCAGTTCCCATAGTTTGATCCGGGAGCGTCAGGGAAATACTTGTCGGCTGTCAGGGCGCCATCGCGAGCAGGCTTTGCTCCTACAGTAACCAGGATCTGTAAGTCGTCCTCGCTACACGCCAGCCCCTGCGTTTGCAATTCATGCAGGAGCTGTCGCAGGCCGCGATCTTTTGATCTACTTCAACTTAGCCAACAACGCCGCAGCCACCGCCTCCGAAGACGCCGGATTCTGCCCGGTCAGCAGCAAACCATCAGTCACCACATAACTCGCCCAATCATCACCCTTCGAATAAATCCCGCCATTGGCCTTGAGCACATCCTCCACCAGAAACGGCACCACATTCGTCAACTGCACCGCCTCCTCCTCACTGTTGGTAAACCCTGTCACGCGCTTGCCTTTAACCAGCGGCTGCCCATCCTCACCCTTCACATGACGCAACACACCCGGCGCATGACAGACCGCCGCAACCGGTTTACCCGCCGCGTAAAACGCCTCGATCAGCGCGATGGAAACCTTGTCTTCCGCCAGATCCCACAACGGACCATGGCCGCCCGGATAGAAAACCCCATCGTAGTCTTCAGCTCGCACACTGCTGAGCAATGCCGTCGAGGCCAAGGCCGACTGCGCCGCAGAATCTTTGCGGAAGCGCTCGGTGGCCGCCGTTTGCGCATCTGGCTCATCACTTTTAGGGTCCAGTGGCGGCTGACCACCCTTGGGCGAAACAAGGGTCAGCTGGGCACCGGCGTCCTTGAACGCGTAGTAAGGCGCGGCGAATTCCTCCAGCCAGAAGCCGGTCTTCTTGCCCGTGTCACCCAATTGATCGTGGGACGTTAGAACCATCAGGATTTTCATGTCGTGCACACTCCAGGTCAGGGCTATTCGAATGCGCGAAGGCGCGGTTTGCCTTTTCATTGACCACAGGGAATGTCGGTTCGTTGCAGCCGGCTTCGGCGTCCAAGCCGTCAAACCTGGCGAGCAAGCCATTGCGCACTCGTCTGCACAATAAACCTGCTGTTTTGCTGATCATGGCGTACGAAGCGTCCTTCAGAAGTATGTGCAAGGTTTGACGGGCGTTCGCGCAGGTTTCTGCACGTCTTCGCTTGAGAACATCATGAACAATCACTACAGAGAATTATAAAAACATATATCTATTTGATTTATATAAATTTTTTAATATTGGCACAGCGCTTGTTAACTGTTTTCCGCCCTCCGGCAAGTATCGGCTTGAGGCACCACCACTCAGTTAGTAAGGAAAGCACCCATGGCTACACCCGCATACATGTCCATCATTGGCGAGACGCAGGGCAAGATTACCGAAGGTACTTTTACCCCTCAGTCCGTTGGCAACAGCTACCAGGAGGGTCACGAAGACGAGTTCATGGTTCAAGCCTTCAGCCATGAAGTCACCATTCCGCGAGATCCCCAGTCCGGCCAGCCAACCGGTCCGCGGGTTCACTTGCCGCTCATGATTACAAAAGTATTCGACAAATGCTCCCCGCTACTCCTTCAAGCCCTCACCACCGGCGAGAAACTGACTTCTATAACAATCAAGTGGTACCGCACCACGAGCAGCAAACCAGAGCACTACTACACCACTACCCTTGAAGATGCGGTCATCGTTCATATCAAAGACTATATGCACAACTGCCAGGACCCTTCGAATTCGCACTTCACTCATCTGGAGGACGTGCATTTCGCCTATCGAAAAATTACCTGGACGCATGAGGTCTGCGGCACTTCGGGTTCGGATGACTGGCGTAAAGTGAAACAAGACTGAAGACAAACCATTTGTTTGCTTCTGCTCTTTTATTTTTCAACAAAAAAGGGCGACCCTGTGGTCGCCCTTTTTCTTGTAAAGCCTTATATCAGGTGCCCGCCCAGTATGATGACCTCGGCAATCCATGCACTGGTAAAGAGTCATGACACTGGGCGAACGGGTGAATTTTAATTGAAGCCGGCGACAATGTCCGTGTTTAAGAAGATGAAATTTATCGACACAATGTTTAATAAAATGTCACCCAAAATATTATCCCGACACACTTTTAAAACTCACCGGTTCGATCATCAGAATTGATTGTGTTTGACGAACTCTCGCCAAACACAATCCATCCTGTATGTATCGGCCAACTCAACGAGTCGTGGTGACTTTCAAGACATCCGTATAGGTAACGACCACACTTTGCCCAACTTTCAAATCCTTCAGTTTTGCCTGTACTTCAGGTCGCACGACATCCACAGTTTTAGATTCCCCCGCCGGCCCCTTGAGGGTCACCTTGTTGTTTTTGACATCAATCTTGGTGATTTGCAGCTGAACCTGAACCTGGCGGTACGCTTCGCCCCCCGGATTCGGGTTGTCCTTGGTGGCGCGATTTACACCCTCTCGCTCAAGTGAACCTGGCAAGCCCTTATCAACGTCAGTGTCCAGGTAGGCGGCGACAGAGCGTACAACCGCAATGTTGACTTTATCGCCGGGCTTGAGATTACCCAGGTCCTTGGCCTGGTCCGTCAGCTGCACATGGACTTGATGACCTTGAGGACCTTCAAGCACAACCTGGTGATTAGGGGCGTCAACTGACACCACTTTGGTATCAACCTGGTCGGCAATCACAACTTCGGACAGCGGGATGTCTGCAGCCAAGGCGCTGAAGCTGGCAGCAGACATAAGCGTTGCAAGGGTCATGGCTTTGGCGAGTGCGTGAAGTTTCATAAGTCATACTTTCCCTGTGGATTGGAGGCAACAAACGGCGCTGACTCTGCGTCCAGCGCCGTTTGTGTTCCTCAGCATAGACGCTGATCAGGGAGTGTTCGCAGTTTCTTGCGCGGTGGATTCGCCACTGGTCGTGCCCTTGCCGCTTTCCTCTCGTCGCTTCGGATCCGTTGGACGCAAGGCGTCGTTGTCGCGCTCGACTTCTCCGGGTGGACGCGGTTCGTCAGGGTGTTCGTCTTTCGATATCGGTTTCATCGCCTGTCTCCTCAAGCCTCGGGATCGTCGACTTCCTCGGCCACATTCACCTCGGGCGAGTCCTTGTGGGACTGCTCTGCCTGCTTCTTCAAACCCTGCCACTGCTCAAGGTCAATGGCACCCTGCCCCAACAAGTCATCCGCAATGCGCAGCAGGTCGCTGTAATGGGCGTCGGGGGATTGCTGCCAATAGGCCTTGTCCTCGAACAGCCGTTGCCATGAATCGAGGTCGGGTAACTTGAGATCGTCGCTCATGAAGGGTTTCCTGCCGGGTATTCGTTCGGTAGAGGGTTGCGGTGGACTGGAGTTCAAAAGATCAGCCAGGCGCAGGCGTAACGGGCGACGTGTCGACTTCAATACCCGGTCATCTCCAGATACCCCTGTCCGCCCTGGCTACCGCTCAACCGCACCGGTCCTTCCCAATAGGGAATACGCAGGTCCATCCACGCATCGGAATTGAGCGCCGTGAGGGAAATGTCGAAGTTTTTTCCGGGTATCCTGATCGACCAGCGCACCGGCATTGACCGTCCGGCAACGGTGGCGGTGTCTTGCGGCGTAAGGCTGATATCGCTGGTGTGCAACGGTTGTGTGCGGCCTTGAGCATCGATCCAGGTACCGGTGACGTAGGGTTCTCCATCCCGCTGACGCATGCGATAGAGCATGACGTGTTCGCCGCTGTCGAGGTGCAGGGAGAACCAGTCCCAGCCCGTCTGATTGGCGGTCAAGGGTTGGCTGCTCCATTCACGATCCAGCCACGCCGGGCCGCTGACCTGATAGCGTTTGCCATCGATTTGCAGTGTTCCGCTGGCCTGGAAAAACGGCTGGCTATAGTAGTACGACGCTTGTCCCTGTTCGGATTTCTGGCTGAAACCCTGATCACCCTGCAGCACCAACGGCCCGGTGGACGTCAGCCGCAGTTGATAGCCGAAGCCCTTGTCCTGCGCGCTCAGTTGCAGGTCGGTCAGCGTATCAGGCCCCTGGCTGCTGAAGCGCCAGTCATCGATCCAGGCAGAGAACGGCGCCTGAATGACACCCGCCTGGCCGACACCACCGCGCGCATAACGCTCGGCCGCGTGATGAGCCGTCGCCGATGTCACCGCTGCATGCCCCAGCCAGATCACTTGACTGGCCCACCCCGCCGCCGTCGGACCGGCATTCAACGCACTGCGAAACAGTGTCCACTGCACACCGAACTCACGCCCCTGATCGTCCTTGAGGTTGGCGGTGACGTACCACCATTCGATCCGAAACCCGTCATGTGGACCGTGATCCGCCGGAAAGCTGAAAACGCGGCCAGGCACCACAGTCGAAAAAGCAGCGGCGCTACCCCCCAGCCCCGCAAAGCCCTTCTCCACCGGCACCGAATTGTCGCAGCCACTCAATACCATCAGCAGCAGCACCGCGAGCCTAATCTTCATGAGCAAACGTCCTCAGCAGATCCGCCGGTTGCGTGCGATACAACGAATACAACGGCCATGCCGATGCAAGCAACGTCGCCAGCAACGCCAGCCCCATCAACTGCAACAGCTGCAATGGAAACACCCGCAAAGGTAAACGCCAGCCAAACGCCTGAACGTTGATGACCGTGTCCAGGCACCACGCCAGCGCTATCCCCAAAGGCAACGCCAGCACCAGCGTCAACACCGCCAGCAGCCAGGTCTGCCCGAGATTGAGCAGCATCAATTGGCGTCGCGTTACACCCAGCGCCCACAGGGGAGCGAGTTGCCCGAGGCGACTCTGGCTCTGGGTCAGCAGGCTGATGAACAAGGCCACCCCGGCGACGGCCAGGGTCAGGCTATTAAGCGCCGCCGTCGCCGCAAACGTCCGCTCGAAGACCTGGGTAGACCAGCCCTTGAGCCGGGCCTGATCGACGATGCGACTGTCATCCATGGCAAAGCGTGCCTGGAGCGCGGTTAAAAACGTCGGGATCGAGGCCGGTTCGATGCGCAGGTTGAACCGGTTGGGCGTGAGCTGCGGCCAGCCGCGCAGCAAGTGATCGACGTTGACCAGCAGGTGGCCCTTGGGGTTGCCATAGTCGGCGTAGATTCCGACGATACGCGGCGACCACTGACCGCTTGGCGTCGCAATCGTCAAGTGATCGCCAAGCCGCACCTTTAACCGCCGCGCAAGCTGTTCGCTGAGCATCAGCGCGTCATCACTGGCCAGGCGCCCCCAGGGATCGTCGCCCAAGGACTCCAGCAGCGGCCAATGCTGACGATAGGTCGGGTGATCAATCACGCCGAAAACATCTGCCGGCCAGCCCTGCAACTGAACCGAAACCTGCCAGTTCGGCAATACCACGCTGACCTGTGGCTGGTGTTTGAGCCAGCTCTGCAGCTCCCTGGCCTGGGCCGGGCTTTGCGGGTTCAGGTACAGCTCGGCGGTGAGCCGTTGTTCCAGCCAATCACTGAATGTCTCGCGAAAACCGGCGGTCATGCTGCCCGCGCCGATGTTCGCCGCCAGCGCCAGCAGTAACGCCATCAGCGCCAGGCTGAGGGCCGGCAGTTGCTGACGGCAGTCGGCGAGAAACCACTGACCGAGCACCGAACGACTGCGGCGCAATGCGCCATTCAAGACCGCATTGAGTACCACCGGCAGTGCCAGCGCGGCGCCGATCAACAGCGTTCCCATCAACACGAAACCGGCGGCCAGGCTGTCACCGAAGATCAACGCCAGCAGCGCGATCACCAGAGCCGTGGCGGCCACCCAGGCCTGGCGCCGCAACCACCGTGCATGCGCCTGGTGCCAGGCTTGCGGATCGGCCAACGCCAACAACGGT
>NZ_WFGV02000062.1 GCF_010095445.2 Pseudomonas sp. TNT3 | reverse complement strand
TGAATCTGGGGCATCTGGTGGATGCGAAGAAGCAGAAACGGGGGGAGGGGTTTGAGCTGCGCACGGAAGACTGGGGGAGTCTCCGCGCGGGTAAAGGGATCTTTATCAGTGCTGATGGACAGCCCAAAGCTCAGGGTGAACAGCTCGATATGAGCGCAGCGCTCGCACAGTTAGAAAGTGCTCTGCATTTGGTCAGAGATCTGGCCCAGAGCGCTTCTGTATCGAAAGCACTGACGGCGGACATCCCATCACAATTGAGCTTGAAAAAATCGCTTGCGGGTTTAACGGAGGCAGGCTTTATCGCTTCGGCGCCTGCTGGCATTGCCTTGACTACGCCAGCAAATATTCAATTTTCAGCGGGGCAGACGCTCACCAGCACGGCAGGTGACAGCGCCGACTTCACGGTGTTCAAACGCTTCAGCGTGGTGGCAGGCGAAGCCATCAGCCTGTTTGCCCAGAGACTGGGGCTCAAATTATTCGCTGCTCGTGGTCCGGTAGACATCCAGGCCCAAAGTGATGCCATGACGTTGCAAGCGAACAAGACGCTAACAATCAACAGTGTAAAGGGCGAAATTTTTCTTAACGCTGATGAAGGCATCAACCTGGTCAGCGGGGGGGGCTACATCAAAATCAAGGACGGTTGTGTCGAGATTTCCGCGCCGATCAAGTTGCTCCTCAAGAACGACGACATTGCCTGGGGCGGCGCGGCCTCTCTTGAGAAAGCCTTTTCCCCTATGGTCCTGGAAGACCCGGTTTATACAAACCCGGTGCAGGGCACCTTTCAGGTCCGGGACAAAATCAACAACGAGCCCACCTCCTATGCGGCTTATCGAATAGAGACCGCCGATGGCCGCGTTTTGCGCGGTGTGACCGACGCCAACGGTTACACCCAACCCCATTACGGCGTTGATCCGCAAAACATCCAGCTGTTCTTTGAATAACCGTGGAGTCCGAAAACATGACTGAAGCCAATGTACCTGTGGCCGAAAATATGACCAGCAAGCAGGGCTCCGTGGTTATTGCGTACCACGAGGCGACGCAATGCTACTTCTGTCCGGAAACGGAAGAGTTGATCTTCATTGCCGCTAGCCACGCCGGCAAGTTTGAAACGCACTGGCGAGTAATGAACATGCGCATGGATGAATTTCATCAAGCCAAAGGCAACTACTCCAGCGTACTGGAACACTTGGCCCATGCGGCCGCGCAGAGTGATTTATCCCCCCTTGAATCGGAAAAACGCACCAAAGCGGTGATCACGGCGGAGAGTGAGCTGGAGCAAAAGCGGAAAGCCTTGCAAGAGCACTTGGGGGAGTTTTCGTTGGAAGGAATGAGCTATGACGATGTCGTCGAACTCATCCCGGTCTTCGAAAAAGGAGTGAAAAATCGTCGCGGGTCCAAGCCCAAACCCTATGTGTACGTAAAAAGGCAGTATTTCAGGATCACCCAGGAAGGCCGGAAGCTGCATACCGTCGCCTTGAAGGGCAAGGACAAAAAGTCAGCGAAAGAAAGCATCTACAGCAAGGATAAAAACGGCAATACCCGAATTGATACGGCGATGCTCGCCAAGCAACTGACCGACCTGCAGTGGCCAAAACTCAAACTTGAACTGCAAGACGTCCTCAAATGGTCCGGTTCGGATTTTGATCTGGATACGTTGAAAAGTGACTTCGTGTTATTCGATTGGGCGGAAAGCTGGAACAACAGCCTGCTCGCTCAAACGGAAGGATTGGGCGCCAACGTTGATGTGTCCCGAGGCGCGCAATTCATGCGTTTCGCTTCCAATGTAGGTGCCAGTGCGCAATTTGACCTCGCCGAAGGCCAAGCTTCGATCAAAGGCGAAGCGAAGGCCAGCGTCACCGTGGCCTCGGCATCGGTCAACCTCGAGGCTTTCGTACCGGATCGCCTCGGTTGGAAATTGTCCTATACCAGCGCCACTGGCCATGAGTTCGAGATGGGGATGCTGCGCCTTCACATTATCCCCCAACTAACGGGATTCATTGGCGCGTCAGTGGTGGTCGAGGGGCAATTGCAGGTGGTGGTCAAAGGAAATCAGCAAATGCTCGTTGGTCAGCCAGGCGGTCGGCTCCCGCGTTTCACCGACAGGAACCACCGGGGCGCAGTCTTCTACAAACAAATGGCGGAAGAAGACGAAGGCTTGCAGCTGACCGGTGAAGCGTTCGCCGGTGCCCGAGCCGAAGCCAGCCTCAGCGGCGGCCTGCAATGGCTCAAACCTACGCCACCGCCGGGCGTAGGTTTCGGACTCGACGGAATCCTTAAGTCCACGGGCGAATATACAAATTTCTGCACGATCGGCAGTAACATCGCCGGGTTGGCGGGTGCCGGCATTGGGGGGAAGTTTCACTGCACGTTTATTAACGGTAGGTTTTGTTTTCATGTGGCCGCAAGTTTGTGTTGGGGGTTAGGCGCCAAGGGCGGGCTGATTTGCGAAGTGGGTGTGAATACGATTGTGGAGTTTGGGGCGTGGTTGGTTTATCAGTTGTATCGGTTGGATTATGGTTTTTTTGAGTTGGTGGAATCAGATGCTTTTAAAGCGTATAGCCAATATTGTGTTATGCAAATGGCTGATATCGAAGATAATATCTATGCTTTCTATAATGCGGATAAGCCCGATTTCAAACTTGTTTATGAAGAGTTTGTGGATTTTGTAAAAGCTATCACAGATGAGGGTCTGAAAAGCCAAGAAGCTTCTCAACGTCGTAATAGATTAGCTACCAATACAATCGCTCAAAAACAAGATCTGCTGCGCTATACCCCTGAGTCGAAAGGGATGTTGCTTTACCTACTGACACGGCATGGTAAATGGGATCGCTTAGATGTAATGAATTATGGCGGAGATCTCGTCCCAGATCCCTTCAATGACCGTAAGGAAGCAGTGCTGTGGGTACTCAGAAGTATTCAGACAGTCGCTGAATGGAAGAAAGTTCTAAGTCGCATGACGCCGGACGGAACACGCTTGGAGGAATCTGATTCAATTGTCGTCGATCAAGAACAAAAAATAGTAGATTTTCTCCAGCTAGGTTTTAATCGCGATCAAGATATGTACGATGCAAAGGCTAACCTCAGCACTATCCGTGCCTCTTTGAAAAAAGAAGTCGCGTGGGGATATGCTCTTGCTATGAATAACACAAATTACTATAGGCTTAATGTCGCCGATAATCCGCATTATCCACAGCGCTGTATATTTGGTCCTTGTGAAAAAGAGTTGGTGGTCTAATATGAATTTTTCTAAGGGGAGCAAAAGGTTTTTTGTGGTCGCCTCTCTAACTGTCTCGTTGGCTGGGTGTGACCAGACTGTCAACTCTGAGAGTGCTGGAGGTTCAAGAAGCAGCGTCTCGGCGTTAAGTGATTTTATTGCCGGAGTGAAGAGGGATCTGATCTTCGTCGAGGGTGGAGAGTTTTTGATGGGGGACTTTGGTGTTGAGCATGGCAAGCAAGGATTGCCTTATGATGGTGATAGTGATAGTAAGCCTTTGCATAAGGTGGAACTAAGTAGCTATTCGATTGGTAGATTTAAAGTTACTAATAAAGAATTTCAATTATACCTAAGTGCCAATAATGTGCGGTCTAGGCATGGTGATGTCGAGGACAGCACGTTAAAAATTTTCAGTGTGCCACCTAAAAACCCCGCCCATATGGACTGGTTCGAAGCAGAAAATTACTGCAGTTGGTTGGCGAGGATTAGCGGTTTACCGTTCGCACTACCCACTGAGGCTCAGTGGGAATATGCTGCACGAAGTCGTGGGCAATTTTTGGCGGTGGCGACTGATGATGGAACTTATAAAACTGGTAGTACCCCATATTCCGAGTTCGATGGCCCTCGAGGCATAAACATTTCTGATTATTGGGATCGGGCATCTTATGCAAAGGAGATGGGTTGGAGAACTGGAGGATTGACTTCTTTGCCGGTGGATCGATTTCCACCCAACCCACTTGGCCTGTATGCGATGTCTGATAATGGCTTCGAGTGGGTGAAGGATTGGTACGATCCTGAGTATTATCAGCATTCACCCATCAAAGACCCTCAAGGTCCGCAAGAACCAAAATACAAGAGTCCAGCCTCCAATAACAAGTATGCAAAGGTCTTGCGCGGTGCGGAATATGCGAACCCTCGATGGGGTGCCGGCGTGAATGTGCACCGCAGTTACCGCAATCCAGACGGGCATATGACTAGTCGCTTAAGAGGGGGAAAGGTATTGTTGGTAATTACTAATAAAACGGCTCGGTGCGTAGTCAACTCTGTAATGACAGTCAAATGATCGCTACAACGCTGTATCTTCGGCCAGTGTGAAAAAGAGTCGGTGGTATAATATGAGTTTTTCTAAGAATGGCATGAGATTTTTTGTGGTCGCCTCTCTAATTGTCTCATTGGTCGGGTGTGACCAGGCTGCCAACTTTGAGAGTGCTGAAATTTCAAGAAACAGCGCCTCGGCGTTGAGTAATTTTATTGTCGGAGTGAAGAAGGATTTGATCTTTGTCGAGGGTGGAGAATTTTTGATGGGGGACTTTGGTGTTGAGCATGGCAAACAAGGACTGCCACATGATGGTGATATGGATAGCAAGCCTTTGCATAAAGTTGAACTGAGCAGTTATTCGATTGGCAGGTTTAAAGTTACCAACGAAGAATATCGACAGTACTTAGATGGCAATAACTTGCAATTTAGGCAGGATGTTGTCGAGGATAGCAGGCTAAAAAAATTCAGTGTACCCCCTAAAAATCCGGCCCATATGGACTGGTTCGAAGCAGAAAAGTACTGCAGTTGGTTGGCCAAGATTAGCGGTTTACCGTTTACTCTCCCGACTGAGGCTCAGTGGGAATATGCTGCACGAAGTCGCGGACAATTTTTGGCAGTGGCTACTGATGACGGCACTCATAAAACAGGTGATACCCCGTACACAGAGTTTGATGGCCCTAGAGGCATAAACATTTCTGATTATTGGGATCGGGCATCTTATGCAAAGGATATGGGGTGGAGTAGCGAGGGATTGACTTCTCTACCGGTAGATCGTTTTCCGCCTAACCCATTAGGCCTGTATGCGATGTCTGATAACGGCTTCGAGTGGGTGAAAGATTGGTACGACCCCGAATATTATAAATATTCACCTATTAAAGATCCTCAGGGGCCGCAAGAACCGAAATACAAAAGTCCAGCCTCCAATAACAAATATGCAAAAGTCTTGCGCGGTGCCGATTATTCCAACCCTCGATGGGGCGCGGGTGTGAATGTACACCGCAATTATCGGAATCCAGATGGTCATATGGCTAGTTTCTTTAAAGGCGGAGGGGAGTTTCTAGCCATTACTAATAAAACGGCTCGTTGCGTAGTGAATTCTGCAGTGCCAATCAAATGATTAATGTCGGTTCAAATGATCGGGGAAGGAGTGGGTGGTCCACAATACTTTGTAGGTGTATTTAACTGTTTTAGATATAAAAATTAGCAGAACTAATTTTATTGCTCATGTGCTTGTTTGTATAACAACTAACTGCGAGGTCTTCATGAAAGGTGTTATCCGCGTCGGCGACAAACTCTCATCCGGCGGTGTTGTAGTCACTGGTTCCACCGGTCTCAAATTCATGGGCGTCGAAGTAGCCCGTCAAGGCGATGAGGTTTTTTGTCCGTTACCTTTGCATGGCGCCAATAAAATCGCCGAGGGCGACGCGGGCTCTAAACATAATGGCCGTCCAATTGCTTTACAGGGGCATCGATGTGAGTGCGGATGCACGTTAATCACATCGCTACCCCAAGCAGGGAGGCTGTAACTTGCCGGTCGATCATCGGGCCTTGCCCGAGAAGATGGCGCTTCCCTTGCCGCCAGGAAAAGGCCGGTGGCTACTGGTAATCCTGATGATTTCGCTGTTGGGCGGCGGTCTGGTTGCAGTGCTATGGCCAACCGACCAGTGGGGGGAATCGTTATGGTTTTGGTGTTGTGTGCTGATTTTTCCATCGTTATCGGGGGTGCTGCTTTTTGCGTTGCGTTTATTGGCGTATGAGCGGCAAGTGCAGTTCGCGCAAAGCTGGAACGAGAGTCACACGGATCAGGAGCAGAGGCTGGTTAAACAAGGACAACGTGCGATTGGCTTGTTGGCCACGTCTTACGGCACGCCTGCGGGCACTCATCAACTCTCCCAAGCACTGCTTAACGGCAGTAAGCCGCTACAGCCGGTTTTTCTAAAACGGCTGGTCACGACGCTGCGCCTTAGTCAGTTAAAACCGGCTGCACAGAACGCCACCTTGCAAGAATACAAGCAGCGCCTGGAGTCGCTTTTTTCAAGGCTGATGCGTGACCTTCAAGAAGAGTTGCAGCAACTCGCTAACCATACGGCTTGTCGCCTACGCATCAAGCACAACCAGATCATGCCCGATGCCGCGATCCTGTCGCTGTTGCGCTCGTGCACTGGAGACCATCTGGTTTTCGACGAAGTGTTGTTTGCGACACAAGCCGATGGCGTGCTCTGGCTGGACGCGTGGCTGGATGAGCCTGAACCCTTTGCGCTTGTATTGTCGATTGAGGTCAATTTATTTCAGGAACCCATCGCGGAACAGGCGGAGTCGGTGTCTGGTGTGCTGTTGGCGCATCCCGGATTCTGCGCCAAACACAGAGTGGTGCCACAGGCTTGGGTGCATCGTCCTGTAGGAATGACAGATGACACGAACTCATTAAAGGACGTGCTGCTATGGGGCCGGATTCAGGAGGGAGGTGAGCCGTATTTTGTCTGGCAGTCGCAGATCCCTGCCGATCACCTGGGCGATGTAAGTATCGCGATGTGCGCGGCCGGACATGCCCTTGATAACGAAAGATGTCATCGCCTGGATGACTCCTTTGGATTGCCGGGCTACGCGGTCGGCAATGTTGCACTGATCGTCGCCAGTGAATACGCCGCTTCAGAACGTCAGCCTCAGTTGGCCATGCTCAACGATATCTCGCCGCATTGGTGTGTCGTACGGCCAGCCGGCTAAACGGAAATAAGGATTTTTCATGAAGAAGCAATTTAGCGTCTGGATTTTGATCCTTTGCCTGTTTGTTATCGGTGCAATGTTTATTTGGATCGACAACCCCATACTCATTGTTGCTCAAGAGTCTGAGCGACTTAAATACATGGTCGGCTTGTTGGCCGTATGTTTAATTATTGTGCTTCTGGATGGGTTTGGCGCCATGGGCGTCCGGAGTTTGGGTGCCTCGGAGTTTTTCTCGCGGGTGCACAAAGTGTTTGGAACTTCATTTGCTGAATCTGATGAGGATAAATCCGTACAAAACGATGTAAAGCAGTACCTACGCCAAAACCACGGCCCCCTCTGGCGCCACCAAACTCGCATCCTCCTCATCGTCGGCGAACCCGAGCAGATCACCGCCATTGCCCCCGGCCTCACCCAAACCCACTGGCTCGAAGGCCAAAACGCCGTCCTGCTGTGGGGCGGTAGCGTGAAGGATCCACTCGACAATGGGGTCCTAAAACAATGCCAAAGCCTCACTCGCTGGCGGGCACTCGACGGCGTCATCTGGGCCTTGAACACCAGCCAAACCACCGACGCCATCGCCATGGGCAACGGCATACGCCATCTGCAACACCTGGCTCGTGACGTGCGCTGGCAGCTCCCGCTGCACCTCTGGCAAGCGTGCGAAACCCCATGGCTACAGACCGCCCGCCAGACCCAACCCGTCGGTTGCCTGTTGCCAGGACGCGTCACTTCGATCGAGCTGGAAACCCGCCTCGATGCATTGGTCGATCCCCTGCGCCGTGCAGGCCTGGGGCAGATGCACAGTCAGATGAACCATGACTTCCTGCTGCGCCTGTCCCGCGATCTGCAGGTTGAGGGCATCCCGCGCTGGCGTCAGGCGCTTGCGCCTTTATTGGGTGAGTTCTCCCGTGGTGTGCCGTTGCGCGGGCTGTGGTTCAGCTTGCCGATGCCCCAGGCTGAAAACCCCGGCAAGCACTATTGGCCCGTCGATCCGGCCTGGCAGGGCGTGCTGGGTGATACATCGACCCACCCTCGTCGCCAGGGCTGGCCTGCCTCGCGAATCGGTTATGCGCTGGTGCTTGGCCTGGCGTTGATGTGGGGCGCGGGGCTGCTGCTGTCCTTCATCAGCAATCGCGCGCAGATCGCTCAGGTACACAGCTCGCTCGCCGCGTTACAGCAGTCAGAACAAGGCGACGTTCAACTGCTCGCACTCAATGAACTGATGCGAGAGCTGGCTCGTCTGGATTACCGCGCCGAGCACGGTACGCCGTGGTACCAGCGCTTTGGCCTGAACCCTAATCAAGACCTGCTCAAGGCCTTATGGCCGGCGTATGTCGAGGCCAATAATCGCTTGCTGCGCGACCCGGCCGCGGCCAATTTGCAGCGCCAGCTCAACGCGCTGATCAAGCTCCCGCCGGACAGTCCCGAGCGCGCCGACCGCGCCCGTAATGCTTACGACCAACTCAAGGCCTACCTGATGATGGCGCGCCCGGAAAAAGCGGAAGCGGTTTTCCTGGCGAAAACCCTCAACGACGCCGAACCCCTGCGTTCCGGAATTTCCCCAGGCCTGTGGCGAGGCCTGTCCCCGACCCTGTGGCAGTTTTACGCAGAGCAGTTGCCCGCGCATCCAGCCTGGCGCATCGAAGCCGATCCGACGTTGGTGGCGCAGGCCCGGCGGGTGTTGCTCGGACAGCTGGGCCAACGCAACGACGAGACTCACCTGTACCAGAAGGTTCTTGAATCAACCGCCAGTCACTACCCGGAAATGAATCTGCCGCAGATGGTCGGTGACACGGACGCCCAAGCGCTGTTCACCAGCCGGGCCAGTGTTCCAGGGGTGTTTACCCGTCAGGCCTGGGAAGGGCAGGTGCGTCAGGCCATCGACGCCATCGCCGAGGCGCGTCGTGAGGAAATCGATTGGGTGCTCAGCGACAACCACCGCGACCTTGCCAGCGAACTGACCCCCGACGTGCTCAAGGCGCGCCTGACCGAACGTTATTTTCAGGATTACGCCAGCGCCTGGCTGGATTTTCTCAACAGCCTGCGGTGGCAGCCGGCCGACAGCCTGGGCGATGTGATCGATCAACTGACGCTGATGAGCGATGTCCGCCAATCGCCGCTGATTGCCCTGATGAACACCTTGGCTGTTCAGGGCCAGGCTGGCATCCGGGGGCCGGCGTTGGCCGAGTCGTTGATCAAGTCCGCGCAGCAATGGGTCGCCCAGGACAAGGTGCCGCAGATCGAGCAGTCGATGCCTGGCGCAACCAGCCCGCTGGACGCAACCTTCGGGCCGCTGCTGGCGCTGCTCGGCAAAGAGGTCGACGGAAGCAGCGAGCGGTTGAGCCTGCAGGCGTTTCTCAATCGAGTGACGCGGGTGCGTTTGAAGCTGCAGCAAGTGAGCACCGCAACCGATCCGCAGGCCATGACCCAGGCCCTGGCGCAAACGGTGTTTCAGGGGCAGAACGTTGATCTCACCGACACCCAGTCCTATGGCAGCCTGGTCGCCGCCAGCCTCGGTGCGCAGTGGGACGGGGTCGGTCAGACGCTGTTCGTGCAGCCACTGGAACAGGCCTGGCAACGGGTCTTGCAACCCTCGGCGGCGAGCCTCAACAGCCAGTGGCAACGTGCGATCGTCCGTGACTGGCACAGCGCCTTCGCCGGTCGTTATCCCTTTGCGGTCACCACCAGCGATGTGTCCTTGCCAATGCTGGGCCAGATGATCCGCGCCGATTCGGGGCGCATCGAACAGTTTTTGCAGCAACAACTGGGCGGTGTGTTGCGCAAGGAAGGCAGTCGTTGGGTGGCCGATTCCCGGCACAGTCAGGGGCTGCGTTTCAACCCGCAGTTCCTGGACGCGATCAATCAGCTCAGCCACCTTGCCGACGTCCTCTACACCGACGGCGGCATGGGCCTGAGCTTCGAACTGCGGGGCAAACCCGTGCGCGACGTGGTGCAAACCACTTTCACGTTGAACGGCGAAACACATCAGTACTTCAATCAGAAGGAAAGCTGGCAGCGTTTCAGTTGGCCGGGCTTCAGCGACCATCCGGGCACGAGCCTGACCTGGATCAGCGTACACGCCAACGAGCGCCTGTTCGCCGATTACGAGGGCAGTTGGGGGTTGATCCGTCTGCTGGAACAAGCCCAGGTCACGCCCCTGAACGACAGCGACAGCCACTACCGTCTGCGCCTTAAAGCCCCCGATGGACTGGACCTGACCTGGCACCTGCGCACCGAACTGGGCGCCGGACCGTTGGCGTTGCTCAAGCTACGGGACTTCACCTTGCCGCAGCAGATATTTCTCAGCGAGGGCAGTGCCACAGAGCCTTCGGCGAAAAACGGGAGGGCCGGATGAGTTTGCGCACATTGATAGCCCGATGCCTGGGTGAACGCGATGCCCTGTCACTTGCTCAAGAACAGTCGAATCGCTGGGCATCCTGGCTGGAACCCATCAGTGACAGCTCGGCTGTCGGGGAGGATCCGGGGTACGACGATGACTTCCAGCTCATGCGTGAAGAGGTCAACAAGCTGTCCGGAGCCGACATTGATCAAGTGGTGCTGCTGGCGCGCAAGCTTCTGACTCAGCGTTGCAAGGACCTGCGCGTGGCCACTTACTATTTGTGGGCACGCTTGCAGAAAGACGGTGAGACCGGTTTGAGCGATGGCCTGAGTTTGCTGGCTGCCCTGATAGAGCGCTACACCAGCGACGTACTGCCTGCGCGATCTAACAGTCGCAGGATGGCTCTGGAATGGCTGACCAGCGGCAAGGTGCTGGACAGCCTTTCGCTGTACCCGGAAGTCGTGAAGGACGAGGCAGAACGCACGGTGGCCGCACTCGCCTGGCTGGAGCGCGGTCTGCTGGCCTGGCCGGAGGATCAACGTCCGGAACTCGGTGCTCTGTACGGTGCGTTGTCCGCCCGACTGGCGCAGTCGGGCGGCGTGGATGCGCTGGTTCCGCAAAACACGGCCAGCCATGAGTCGAACGCGCAAGCGACTGCGACGAGCGCTACGGCCATCAAATCCGGGAGGGATCTGCTGGACAGTGGTAGGGCCTTGTCCGGTTACCTTCGCGAGCAGCCACAAGGTTGGCTGGCGGCCCATCGATTGATGAAGAGCCTGCGCTGGGACACCGTGCATCAGGTACCGCCCCAGGACGCTACCGGGATGACACGCCTGACGGCGCCCCGTGGCGAATACCGGGCACAACTCAAGCGACTGTACCTGCAACAGAGCTGGAATGAATTGCTTGATCAGGTCGAACGAATCTACGCCGAAAGCGTGAACCATTTCTGGCTGGACCTGCAGTGGTACCTGTGCCAGGCGCTGAGCAAACAGCCGGCGCCGCAGGACAGTTGGGCCGATATTGCCAAGCGGGATCTGGGCATGTTCCTGGAGCGACTGCCGGGCCTGGAGGAGTTGAGCTGGAGTGATGGAACGCCTTTCGCCGACCAGACCACCCGGGAGTGGATCGTGCAGCACGTCAGCGGCAATCGTCCCCAGCAGTGGTTGCCTGCACCGGCAGTTGCTCCCGCGAGTGCGGATGCAGATGTGCTGTCGCTGGAGGGTGAGGCATTGGCTCAGGCAGACAGCGACGGGGTGGAACACGCGCTGGCCTGGCTGGCCGCGCGCCCAGGCATACAGACCGGACGGCAGCGGTGGTTATTGCGCCTGTTGATGGCTCGGGTGGCCGAGCAGTGTGGCAAGAGCGATCTAGCCATTCATTTGCTGGGCGAACTGGAGGTCACGGCTGATCGCCAGGCGCTGGCCGACTGGGAGCCCGACCTCAATTTCGAAGTCAAGGCGCGCCTGCTCAAGCTGTTGCGCCTCAAAGCGCAGCGCAATCATGCCGACAAAACCACGCTGGGCCGGCGCACGGAGTCGCTGCTCGCGGCGCTGGTGGCGATTGATCCGGTACGCGCTGCAGTGCTCTGCGGTTAACTCTCTTTATCAGGATGATTTCTTTGAGCATGGACAATCTGACACTGCGTTACTTCGACGCCGAAATGCGCTACCTGCGTGAGGCCGGTCAGGAGTTCGCTGAAGCGTTCCCGGACCGGGCCGCGCAGTTGAATCTGGACAGGTCAGGCGCACGCGACCCTTATGTGGAGCGCTTGTTCGAGGGCTTCGCTTTCTTGATGGGACGGTTGCGCGAAAAGCTCGACGATGACCTGCCCGAGTTGACTGAAGGTCTGGTCAGCCTGCTTTGGCCCCATTACCTGCGCACCATTCCGTCGCTGTCCATCGTTGAGCTGGCCCCGGAACTCGCACAAATGAAACGCAGCGAACGGATTGCGACAGGCTTTGAAGTGCTGTCGCAGCCCATCGGGCCCCGGCGTACCCGATGCCGCTACACCACCACCCAGGACCTGATACTGCAACCACTCGCGCTTGAGTCCGTGCGGCAGGCTTACGAGCCCGATGGCCGTTCGCTGTTGCGCCTGCGTTTTACCTGCGGCGCGTTGACCGACTGGAGTGAGATCGACCTGAGTCGCCTGCCGCTGTACCTGAACGCTGATGCCCCGTTGGCGAGTGCGCTGCATCAGGCGTTGACCCTCAACACCCAGGCGTTGTACGTGCGCTGGCCGGGGCAGCTGGATCGTCAGCCACTCAAAGGTCATTTTTCGCCCAAGGGGTTTGCCGATGAGGATCGCTTGTGGCCAAAGGGGGAGAGCGCTTTCAGTGGTTACCAGCTGCTGCTGGAGTATTTCACCTTCCGCGAGAAGTTCATGTTCGTGACCCTCTGTGGGCTGGAACATCTGACGATTGTTCCGGGAACCGCCTGGTTTGAACTGGACGTGGTGCTGGGCGAGCCGTGGCCTCACACCTTCAATCTCGGCGCCGAACACCTGCGGCTGAACACAGTGCCGGTGATCAATCTGTTTGCGTTGGAAGCCGACCCGATGGCCCTGGCACCCCTACAAACCGATTACCTGCTCAGACCCATGCGACTGCAGGACGGCCATACCGAAATCTATTCAGTGGATCGAGTGACCTCATCCAGGGATGCCGAGCGGCAGGACTATGTGCCCTTCAGCAGTTTTCGCCACAAAGGCGGTATGTTGCGCGATGACGCACCGGAGCGGTACTTCCATACGCGGCTGAAGCGGGGAGCCAACGGCCTGCATGACACCTGGCTGATTCTGGGAGGCGAGGGGTTTGACAAGGATCGACTGGACGGCAAGGAAAGCCTGTCGCTGCGCCTCACCGGCACCCACGGCCAGCTTCCGCGCAAGGCCTTGCAAAGCACCTTGCTGGACACGCTGGTGCAGTCCTCGCAGATCGGTTTGCGGGTGCGCAATCTGTGCGCGCCCACCTTGCCGTGCTACCCGCCCAATCGCGACCGATTTCACTGGCGGGTACTCAGCCACCTTGGGTCGAATTTCCTGCCGATGCTCGACAACGCCGAAGTGCTGCGAGGCACGCTGGCGCTGTACGACTGGACGGACAGCGAGCTCAATCGCCGCCGCCTGGCAGCCATCGTCGAGGTCAAGCACCACGTGGTGCAGCGCTTTGAAAAAGGCTTTTTGCTGCGTGGGGTGGACATAGAAGTCACGCTCGATGCCCATGGCTTTTCCGGCGAGGGCGACATCAGCCTGTTTGGCGAAATGCTCAATCGCTTCTTTGGTTTGTACGCCGACATCCATCTGTACAACCAGCTCACTCTCATCCTTCAACCTTCTGGAAAATCCCTGCGATGGAACGAGAATCACAGTCAGCGTATTCCCGGCTAAACGCCAGCGGATTACTCGAGGCGCTGGAGGGGCGGGTGGCTGAGGCCAATGTGTATCGCTTCTGTCAGTTGCTGGAACAGGCATTACCCGATCACCCGCCACTGGGCAGTACCACTCACCCGGCGGATGACCCGGTGCGTTTCCGACCCGACCCGGGGATGGGTTTTCCTGCCGGTGAACTCAAGGGGATCGAAACCGACGTCAACCATCCGCAGCGTCCGGCCACGGTACGCACGCGCCTGCTTGGGCTATACGGGGTGGACTCGCCGTTACCGACGACGTTCCTGGACGACATCGCCCAGCGTCGCGAAGGTCATGAGGCACTGGAGGCGTTCCTCGATATTTTCAACCATCGGATCTTCACCCAGTTCTATCGGATCTGGCGCAAGTACTCGTATCCGGCCGCCTTCGAAAAAGGTGGCACCGATGCGACATCGCAATGCCTTCTGGGCTTGATCGGCCTTGGTATTCCCGGCACCGCCAAGCAGATCGCAACGCCTGTATCGCGTTTTCTGGCGCTGCTGAGTGTGATGCGCCTGCCCACCCGTAACGCCGAAGGCATTATTGCGCTGGTGACGCTGTTGGCACCCGCCACTCAAGCGAAGGTGACGGCCCATTGGCCGCAGAGGATTTCGCTGGCTCAGCCAGCCAGTCTTTCCACGCTCCGTCCGGTGAGTCTGTCCCAAGGCACGCCGCTGGGCAGTGTCGGGCACGACGCCAACAGCCAGCTGCTGCTGTCGTTGTTCACCCACGATCCGGACGAGGCGTCTGGATGGTTTCCGGGTGGGCAGTTGCACGCCGATCTGCTGGTCCTGCTGCGTGTCTATCTGGGCTGGCGCTGCACCGCCAAGTTGCGCCTGTCGCTGCCAGTCAGCAGCCTGCCGCATCCGAGGTTGGGGCGAGCATCGGTACAGCTCGGAATGACCGCGGTATTGGGACTGGGCTGCGCAACCCGAACCGGCGCCGAGCACGACACCGTCACGATCAATCTGGGCCGATACCAAGGTCTTCGAGATAATCCACACAACAGGGAAACACACCATGTCGCGTACCGTTTTTAACCTCGTGGTACTGGCTGTTATTGGCACATTGCTCGGTGCTTGTGGTGTGACCCAAACCGTCTCGGATGCCAGCACGTCCACCGCCAGAGCGATTTTCTACAAGCAGGTCACGACCTTGCACCTCGATTTCAGCGGGCGAGCCGCGATCAATACTGACGCGACGGACATGAACGCGCTGTCGGTACCGACCTTGGTGCGCGTGTATCAGTTGCGTGACGGGAAGGCCGTGGAAAAGGCCTCCTATGACAATTTGCTGAGTCATGACGACCGGGTACTCAGCGCGGATCTGCTGGACAAACGGGCCGTGGTCGTCAAGCCGGGGGAGGGAGCGCAGCTCAGTGTGCCCCTGGACAAAGACACGCGTTTCGTCTCGGTGGTCGCTTTGTTTCGCCACCCCGATAACCAGATGAATACGTGGCGCGTGACCCTGGCCCGAGAGGAGCTGGACCCCGATCTCGCGCGGGTCATCGAATTGGGTGACAACCGATTGACCTTGCGACCGCTGGCCAGGGAGTAGCCGATGACCCCGCTCAATCCTTCACTCTACGAAACCTTGCTGCAGAACTTCGATGGGGAGCTGGACCTGCATCAAGTCGCCGAAGAGGATCAATACACGCTGTCAGTGCTGGACAATCTGCAACGCATCCTCAATAGCCGGGCGGGTGCGCTGGACCATCTGCCAGATTACGGTCTCCCGGATATGGGTCACATTCTTCAGGGGTTACCCGCTGCGGCGCATGGGCTGATGAAGACCCTGGCGGACACCCTCATTCGCTACGAACCTCGCCTGGTTTCAGTGGACATTGAACTGCTGCCGCAGCTTCAGCCGGGTCATCTGGAATACGCGCTGGACGTGCAGCTCAAGGGCGGTCAGCGGGTAACCTTCGGCACCACGCTGTGCGCCGAGGGCAAGGTTCTGGTGCGCCACTTGAAGCGCCAGAGCTGGGTCGCACAATCGTAAACCTGTAACGGAAGGGAAGCTGTATGACGGTGTTGTTTGAAATGCGTATTCGGGTCGGCGGTGATCCCCGGGGCTCCGCCGAGTTTGGGGCACTGCGCGATGAGTTGGCCAAGTTGAACCATCCGGCGTGTCCGGACGTGGACTGGGCGAGGGTCGAGCAGCTGTGCCTGACGCTGTTCCAGCAGAACGGCGGCGACCTGCAAACAGCCGCGTCCTTCGCGCTCGCGCGCAGTCATCGCTATGGTCTTGAAGGCATGGCCCAGGGGGCGTCGCTGATAGAAGCGCTGGCCTGCGAATGGTCGACCCTATGGCCGCCGGTGCCGTCCGTGCGCCTGGATATCCTGGCCTGGCTCTTCGCGCAACTGCAGTGGCTGTTGCGCAGCCTGGAGATCGATGGGCGAAACCTGCCTGCGCTCCTCCAACTGGGCACTGAGCTGCAGCGGTTGCACCAGCGTCTGGATCATCAGGTGCACGCCCCTTTGGTTGCGTTACAGGCGCTGCGCCAACAGATCGAAGCCCTGATATTACGGATGCAGGGACACCCCGTATCGGGCGTCATGACGCCGTTGCCGACGAGAGGGTCGAGTCCGGCATTGTTGATGCCCGTTGTCGTTGTGCCAGCGACCCCGATGCCCGAGATGAAATCTTCGAAGCGTCGCCTCGTGATTTGTCTGTGTGCCGGGGCGGCCTCGATCCTCTTGGCAAGTGGACTGTGGTGGCAGACCTCGGGCGCGAACAAGGAGGGCTCGCCCGGTCTCATCAGCCTGTTTAAGCCGGAGCAAACCGTTCCCACGCCGGTGCGTCTGAACAGCCTCTCGCTGTTCAAGGCGGGCAGCGCCGAGTTCAACCCTGACTCGACCAAGGTATTGATCAGCGCCCTGGTCGACATCAAGGCCCAGCCCGGCTGGCTGATCGTGATCACCGGGCATTCCGATGCCAAGGGCAGCGCTGAAAACAACCTGCAGTTGTCCCATGCGCGTGCATCTGCCGTACGGGGCTGGATGCAAACCATGAGCGACATCCCCGATAGCTGCTTTGCGGTGCAAGGGCTCGCGGCGAGCCAACCGATCGCCAGCAATGACACCGAGCCGGGCCGTGCGGCCAATCGGCGTGTCGATATCAGCCTGGTGCCGCAAGTGGGGGCGTGCGGGCAGGCGGTGGAGCCCGGTTTTAACGCGATGTCGAGTGGATAACTGCGCGATCCTGATTATGCTTAGGAAACCTTGCAGCGATGCGAGGCCGTCAGCCTGTTCGAATGCTTTAAGCAGTCCGTAATCCGATGACATCAGCCCCAGGGCCTGGGTGCGGCGAGGGTAGTGAGGTACTCCGGCCTACAACAAGAGATAGACGGAGAACACTCATGGCCGCAATCGACAACACCACCACGGGCAGTGCGCCCAAGCACAGCATCACCAAGGAGGAGCGCAAGGTTATCTTTGCCTCCTCCCTTGGCACGGTGTTCGAGTGGTACGACTTTTACCTGTATGGCTCACTGGCTGCGATCATCGCGAAGCACTTCTTCGCCGGGGTCAACGAGACGACGGCTTTCATCTTCGCGCTACTTGCGTTCGCGGCGGGGTTCGCCGTCAGGCCCTTTGGTGCGATCGTGTTCGGTCGGCTGGGGGACATGATCGGGCGCAAACACACCTTTCTGATCACGATTGTGATCATGGGTATCTCCACGGCCATCGTCGGTTTCCTGCCGGGATACGCGACCATCGGGGTCGCGGCACCGATCATCCTGATCACCCTGCGCCTGTTGCAAGGCCTGGCGTTGGGCGGGGAATACGGCGGTGCGGCGACGTATGTGGCCGAACATGCACCGAAAGGTAAACGGGGCTATTTCACTTCGTGGATTCAAACCACCGCGACGCTAGGCCTGTTTCTGTCGCTGCTGGTGATCCTCGCCTGCCGGACCGTACTCGGTAACGAAGCCTTCGAAGCCTGGGGATGGCGGATTCCGTTCCTGCTGTCGATCCTGCTGCTGATCGTCTCGGTGTACATCCGCCTGCAACTCAGCGAGTCGCCGGTGTTCCTGAAAATGAAGGCCGAAGGCAAAGCCTCCAAGGCACCGCTGACCGAGTCCTTCGCACGCTGGGACAACCTCAAGATCGTGATCATGGCATTGCTCGGCGGCACGGCGGGGCAGGCAGTGGTCTGGTACACCGGGCAGTTCTATGCGCTGTTCTTCCTGCTGCAGACGCTGAAAATCGATGCGCAGACCGCTAACCTGTTGATCGCGGGTTCGCTGTTGATTGGCACGCCGTTCTTCGTGATCTTCGGCAGCCTGTCCGATCGCATCGGCCGCAAGGGGATCATCATGGCCGGCTGTATTCTGGCGGCGTTGACCTACTTTCCGATCTTCCATGCGTTGACCCAATACGGTAACCCCGACGTGTTCGTCGCGCAGGAAAGAAACCCCGTCACGGTGATCGCCGACCCCGACCAATGCTCATTCCAGTTCGACCCGGTGGGCAAGGCCAAATTCACCAGCTCCTGCGACCTCGCCAAGACCTTGCTGGCGAAACGAGCCATCCCGTACAAAAACGAGAAGGCTGAGCCAGGAACGGTCGCGCAAGTGCGCATCGGCGACAAGGTGATCCCCAGCTTCGATGGCGCCAGCATGCCGGCTGCGGACTTCAAGACCCGCAACGATGCGTTCACGGCCACGTTAGGCGCGGCACTCAAGGAAGCCGGTTATCCAGAGAAAGCCGATCCGGCGAAAACCAACTACCCGATGGTGCTGCTGCTCCTGACCATCCTGGTGATCTACGTGACAATGGTGTACGGCCCGATCGCCGCCTGGCTGGTGGAGCTGTTCCCGACGCGCATCCGCTACACCTCGATGTCGTTGCCGTATCACATCGGCAACGGCTGGTTCGGCGGCTTCCTGCCCACGGTGGCGTTCGCCATGGTCGCGGCGACGGGGGATATCTACTACGGGTTGTGGTACCCGATTGTCATCGCCGTGATGACGGCCATTCTGGGCACGTTCTTCCTGCCGGAAACCAAGGATCGGGACATCCTTAACGACTGACGGCCGGGCCCTCTCTCGCGAGGGAGAGGGCCTCTGCTGCGTCGATCGGTACCCCGTTATGAACGAATACGGTCCACCCTACTCAAAACAGTGCCCACCCCGGGATGACTGGACTTCAGTCAGATAACACCCCAATCGACGCCGCGTTCATCGGCGAAGCCAGCCTGGATGGCGGCGCGTCTCGACTCTCTCTTACAAGGAAGCAAGAACCTCATGCAGCAATCCTCATCTGCGTCTACACCGGCCACCGGTGCGTTAATAGCGTCCTTCCGCCATGGCAAGGGTTTCCCGATTTTCATCCTGGTCGTCGGTCTTGTCATGCTGGGCATGGCGTGTTTCGTGCTGTACCTGAGCACGATTCTGCCTGCAGGCAGTTCCGGACCTGTGAGTGTGACCTCCAGCCGCGGCACCCACCTGGATTTCTCCAGCCCGCAAATGATGATCTATTTCGCCAGCGCATTCCTGGCGGTCATCGCCGCGGGCCTTTTTGGTCTGTTTGTCTGGCAAAAGCGCTTACGTCAGGGCAGCTATGAAGTCTACGAACATGGCATCGCGCACATCATCGGTGCGAAGAAGGACTACGTTCCTTTTGTTCAGATCGAAGACCTTTATCTCTTCAGCTCCGGGCAGGCGGCGATCAGCGGCCTGATCACCAACCTGGCGTACCGGCGCAATGCAAACGAGCCGTTTCACCGGGTCATTCATTCCCTCAAGGGTTTTCTAGACTTCCAGCAGCGGGTGCGCGAGCTGCATGTGCGCGAACGCCTCCCTGCCGTCATGCAGACTCTGGAAGGCGGCGGGGTGGTGACTTTCAAGTACGTACCGAGCAGTGCGGTATGGGGCAAGCGCATGAAAGGCAATTTCCTTGATGTGGAAACGCAGCCAATCTTGATGACGCGCGAGTTCCTGGAGGTGCAGGGTCGCAAGGTGCCGATGTCGAGTTTGCGCACCGTGGATTTGAGTGCGTGGAGTGAATTGGTGGTGATCAAGGACGAGGCAGGGAATGAAGTGCTGTCGACAGTCTGCACCGGGATTCTGAGCCACGACCTGTTCCTCGCCACCCTGGACGCGATTCTGGATGACGCGGCGTCCAGCCGCGCCGAGCCTGTCCCGGTGTTGCAGGATTGACAATCCAGCGCGCCAAACAACACTATCGAACCATGAACGACACACTCAGCATGAACATGATGTGCACTTCCATGACTGCCTCTGGCGGACCATGAGTTCATGCGTGCTTGTTAACTGACGTAGTAACCCAAAGGCCCCGCCAGAAATGGACGGGGCTTTTTAATGCGCCGTCCGCCACTGGCTGATGGAGATCGAAATGTTGGACATCAAACGAGCCCGGTACGACGACTGCGTGACAGCCTTCGACATTCGCCTCAAAGCGATACGGCATCAATGCATCGGCGCGTATACCCCGGAACAAATGCAGGCCTGGACAGCCGGGAAGGCCGAGGACGGCTATTGCGACCTGATGGAAAAGCACTTCTATCTGGGGTGCATCGAGGGCGAGCCGGTAGCAACGGGAATGCTTGACCTGAAGCACAAGGAAATCGGCGCGATCTTTGTGCTTCCGGGGTTCATGCAGCAGGGCATTGGCAAGCGGATGCTTGATTTCCTGGAGTCCCTGGCTCGGGAGTTGGGGCTGGATGACGTCATCCTGGACGCTACGTTGAACGCGGCTGACTTCTACCGGCGATGCGGCTACGTGGGAGAGCAGGTTGCGATTTACCAGTCACCGTCGGGGCTGCAACTGGCGTGCGTGCCGATGGTGAAAAGGATTTTGTAATTGCGCTACGCCCCTGTTGCGAACACCAGCCCTGTAGGAGCTGCCGCAGGCTGCGATCTTTTGATCTTTAGAATCACAGTCAAAAGATCGCAGCCTGCGGCAGCTCCTACAGGGATCCTGGCTGATACACGGACACCCAACCATTCGTTTAATCGATAACCACCATCAAGAAATGCATCTTCAGTATTTCCATCAAGAGAGGAAGATAACCACATACCGAACTCGCCTTTGAAGGAACCTGTGCGATGAGACTCTCTTCCCTGCTGGCCATTGCCGCCGTTCTCACGGGCAGCCTCGCTGCCACTGCGCCTGCCTACGCCGCCGACCGGTCCTGCCACTTTCTCCCTGTTGCGAACAGCTCAGCCGATCTGCGTCATGCCCGGTCGGTCGGGGTGATTTACAGCGAAAACACCCTCAACACGATCGAATACCTGGAGCAGTACCACGCGGTCGCGGTGAATGGCGCGAGGAACCCTCAGCTCGACTCGCGTATCAGCAGCGCGTTCGTCAGAAGCTCCGAGCCGACCATGGCGATTGACTGGTTGATGGGGTCGTTGCAGAAGGAGTTCGCATCGGTCAAGGTCTATGACAGCCTGGACGCGGTCGTGCAAGCTCATCCGGACGTGGTGGTGATGCTGGATTCGTACAGCCGCCTGGTGTCCAAGCGCAATCCGCAGGTGCAAGCGCGATTCCTGGCGAAGTTCTATGACTCGAATCTGCAGTACATCGGCCAGGCCGAAGGCTCACGGGAAAAGCAGATGCCTTCGCTTTGGGTTCACGGCAAAGCGGCGCCGGAGATTGCAGCGCAAATCGATCAGCAAACCGAGTTGCAAATGACCGCCTTGAAGCAGTTCGATACCTCGCTCAAGGCGTTGGTGAGCGCGAGTGATGTGGCTCAGGTCGCGATTAAATAAGGCGACCTGGCCACGCATTAACTCGCGTCAGTTCTTGATCACGTACCCATACGCACGGATACGCCCTTCAACTTCCTTCAAGTAAACGCCTTGAAGTTCCGGGGTAAAACCTGGCAACGCGTTAATCCCTTCTTCCAGCGCCAGGAAGTACTTGAGCACCGCGCCGCCCCAAATTTCCCCCGGCACGACGCAGAGCACGCCCGGCGGGTAGGGCAGCGCACCTTCGGCGGCGATGCGTCCATCGGCATCGGCCAGCGCCACCAACTCGATGTTGCCCCTAATGAATTCGAACTGCGCAGCCTGGGGGTTCATGGCCTTTTTCGGGAAGTGTTCCTTGCGGAACATCTGTTTCTGCAACTGCTGCACATTGTGATTGCGGTAGAGGTCGTGCATCTCCTGGCAGAGCTGGCGAATGGTGTAGTTGCGATAGCGCGCTTCGTAACGCGCATAGATGGCCGGCAATACGCGGCTCATCGGAGCGTTGTCATTGACGAAGCGTTCGAAACGCGCGATTTGCGCGGCGAGGTGGGTCATTTTTGCCCAGTCTTCAGCCGGGGTCAGCAGGAACAGAATCGAGTTCAGGTCGCACTTTTCCGGAACGATGCCGTTCTCGCGCAGGAAGTTGGCGAGAATGCCGGCATGAATGCCGAAGTCGGTGTAACTGCCATCCACCGGATCGATGCCAGGGGTGGTGAACAGCAATTTGCACGGGTCAACGAAGTACTGCTTTTCCCCGTAGCCCTGGAAGGCATGCCAGCGATCCTTGGGATGAAACTCGAAAAACCGCAGGTCATTGGCGATTTCTTCAGTGGGGTAATCCTCCCACGCTCGGCCTTCGATGGTCGCGGGCACGAACGGGCGGACCATGGTGCAGGCTTCCAGGATCAACTTGCGTGCGTCGATGCCGAATTTCACGCAGTCATCCCACAGCTTCAGGCCACTGCGGCCCGAGTGGATTCGCGCGTTCACGTCCAGCGAGGCGAAAATCGGATAGAACGGACTGGTGGATGCCTGGGACATGAACGCGTTGTTCAATTGTGCGTGGTTGCAGTAGCGGGCTTGTCCTTTGATGTGGCGGTCTTTTTTGTGCACCTGCGAAGCCTGGGAGAAGCCGGCCTGCTGCTTGTGCACCGATTGGGTCACGAAGATGCCCGGGTCGTCCGCGTGCAGGTCCAGCAGCAGTGGCGAGCAGTCTTTCATCATCGGGATGAACTGTTCGTAGCCCACCCACGCCGAGTCAAACAGGATGTAATCGCACAACTTGCCAATGCGATCGACCACCTGACGGGCGTTATAGACAGTGCCGTCATAGGTGCCGAGTTGAATGATCGCCAGGCGGAACGGACGCGGTTGTTGGGCCTTGTCCGGCGCCACTTCAGCGATCAATTCGCGCAGGTATTCTTCTTCAAAACAGTGGGCGTCGATGCCACCGATGAAGCCATAGGGGTTGCGCGCGGTTTCCAGGTACACCGGCGTAGCGCCTGCCTGGATCAAGGCACCCTGGTGGTTGGACTTGTGGTTGTTGCGGTCGAACAGCACCAGGTCGCCAGGCGTCAGCAGTGCGTTGGTAACCACCTTGTTGGAGGCCGAGGTGCCGTTGAGTACGAAGTAGGTCTTGTCCGCGTTGAATACTTTGGCCGCATGTTTCTGCGCCAGCAGCGCCGGGCCTTCATGGATCAACAGATCGCCCAGCTTGACGTCAGCGTTGCACATGTCGGCGCGAAACAGGGTTTCGCCAAAGAAGTCGAAGAACTGCCGACCCGCCGGGTGTTTGCGGAAAAACTGACCGCCCTGGTGGCCAGGGCAAGCGAACGTCACGTTCGCCGATTCGGTGTAGCGCTTGACGGCGTCGAAGAACGGCGGCAGCAGGCTCTCTTCGTAGGCCTTCGCGGCGGTCTCGAGCTGGTGGCCATGGTATTCGACGTTGTTGCGTGAACGGTCAAAAATACCGTTGACCTGCAGCAGTACGTCTTCCAGGTGCTTATAGACGTCGCGTGCGCGGTTGCCGGTGCCGGGGGAGGTCGCAAGGAAAATCGGAATATCGAAACCCGTGCGCTGGAGCGATTCCAGAGCGCCTGCCATCACGTCTTCGACCGAGAACACCGCAACCGCGATGTCGGTGTAGTCGGTCTGACTGATGGGTACCACCTCCCTGTAGGTCTGAAAACAATCGATGGCGGTATCACTGGCAGCTATCTTCAAGATTTTCATGCGCAAATTCTCCTGGCGGACAGTCACTTGTCCGCTGTTTTTCAAGCGATCAATTTACTCAGGGATCGATGAAAACACCCTGATCCAAATCATGCCAACACTGGTTATAGACGTGATTGACCAATTTGGAAGGTGGGTTCGGACAATCTGGAGTCGACGACTGACGACGGGTTGAAAACCGGCCTCTGATTGACGCGGGGCGCGCGCACCCCCTTGAACATGTGCGCATGACTACAGCGGATCTGACCAACTACAGGTCGGATTCGCGCAAAAAACCTGTCCTTGCATCTGTTCGAATGATCTCCAGCGGCCCACCAGAGTGGCGCCCTCTGTCGCTCAATCACTGACAAGGATCTATGACATGCAAATGCCGAAAACCATCCAGATCAAGAACGGCGAAAAAGTGAGCCCGACGTTCTCGGCTCACGAATACGCCAACCGTCAGGCCAAACTGCGGGCTTACCTGGCGCAAAATAATATTGACGCGGCGGTCTTCACTTCGTACCACAACATCAACTATTACAGCGATTTCCTGTACTGCTCGTTTGGTCGTCAATACGCGCTGGTGGTGACCCAGGACAGCGCGGTGACCATCAGCGCCAACATCGACGGTGGCCAGCCATGGCGCCGGACCGTCGGCACCGCGAACATCGTTTACACCGACTGGCAGCGCGACAACTACTTCGTCGCCATTCAGCAAGCGCTGCCCAAGGCCGGTCGCATAGGAATCGAGTTCGATCACCTGAACCTGCTCAACCGCGACAAGCTCGCCAGCCGCTACCCGCAGGCCGAGCTGGTGGACATCGGCGCACCCTGCATGCGCATGCGCATGATCAAGTCTGCTGAAGAACACGCGATCATCCGTCACGGTGCTCGCGTGGCGGACATCGGGGGCGCGGCCATCGTCGAAGCACTGCGCGACCAGGTGCCGGAATATGAAGTGGCACTGCACGCCACCCAGGCGATGGTGCGCGAGATTGCCCGCACCTTCCCGGACTCGGAATTGATGGACACCTGGACCTGGTTCCAGTCCGGCATCAACACCGACGGCGCGCATAACCCGGTCACCTCGCGCAAGGTCAACAAGGGCGACATTCTCAGCCTCAATTGCTTCCCGATGATCGCCGGTTACTACACCGCACTGGAACGTACGTTGTTCCTGGATCACTGCTCCGACGAGCACCTGCGGTTGTGGGAGGTCAACGTCAAGGTGCATGAGGTCGGCCTGAAACTGATCAAGCCAGGCATGCGCTGCTGCGATATCGCGTTGCAACTGAACGAAATTTTCCTCGAACACGACCTGCTGCAATACCGCACCTTCGGTTACGGGCACTCGTTCGGCACGCTGAGCCATTACTACGGCCGCGAAGCCGGGCTGGAGTTGCGTGAAGACATCGACACGGTGCTTGAGCCGGGGATGGTGGTGTCCATCGAGCCGATGATCATGCTGCCGGAAGGCCTGCCGGGTGCAGGCGGGTATCGTGAGCACGACATCCTGATCGTCAACGAGCAGGGCGGGGAAAACATCACCAGGTTCCCGTACGGGCCAGAGCACAACATCATTCGCAAGTAAAACATCGCTCACTGAGTCTTTGTGGCGAGGGAGCTTGCTCCCTCGCCACAGGGTTGGTGTTCATCGCAGCGTTACTGATCCGTATAGAGCGGCTGATTCACCACGGATTTTTGATTCGGGCTTCAAAAAAACAACGCATGCGCGTCGAAGAGCGCGCAGCACTTACTGACCCTTAACCCTGCCAAGTAAAACAATAGAGGGTATTTGTCATGTCCCACGTCTCGACGGTTCAACCCGATCAACGCACCTCTACCCCCCGGAGGTGCCCGATGAGCACCGCAAGCCTTAACCCAACCCTGGAACAGGCCCGTGAACAGACGTCCGAGCGCAAGGCCTTGCGGCGCGCGGCCAGTGCCAGTTTCATGGGCAACTTCGTCGAATGGTTCGACTATGCAGCCTACGGCTATCTGGCCACCGTCATCGCACTGACCTTCTTTCCACAAACCGACAAGGCCAGTGCGTTGCTGACGGTGCACCGGCGCAGCGTGATGATCGGGATTGGCGTGACGTGCCTGAACGCCGTGGCTTTCTATCTGTTGCTCAGCTACATGCCGACCTATTTGTCGACCGAGATGGGCATGAGCGAGAGCGACTCGTTTCTGGCATCGACGGTGTCGCTGGCGACCTACATCGGGCTGATTTTCCTGATGGGCAAACTGTCGGACCGCTTCGGGCGCAAAACCATGCTGCTGACGGCGTCGGTGTTGTTTCTGGTGCTGACGTTCCCGCTGTTCGGCATGCTCGAACATCAGCCGCTGCTGGTGATTCTGATGATCCAGATTGCCTTCGGCGCGATCCTGGCCATGAACGACGGCACCTTGCCATGCTTCCTCGCCGAGATCTTCCCCACGCGCGTGCGTTTCAGCGGGTTTGCTTTCAGCTTCAACATTGCGAATGCGGTGTTTGGCGGGACGGCCCCGTTTATTGCGACGTGGTTGATTCAAATGACCGGGAACAAGATGGCACCGGCCTGGTATTTGTTGGCCGCGGCAGCGGTGGCGTTGGTTGCGATGCTGGCGAGCCGGGAGACGGCGCATAAGGCGTTGCAGGATTGATCCGGGATGCCCTGAGTCGTTGTTGGTGATTTTGAGGGCGCCATCGCGGGCAAGCCCGCTCCCACAGTGACCGCGTCCGTCTAGATAACTCGGTCTAATGTGGGAGCGGGCTTGCCCGCGAGGGGGCCATCAGGAACACCCTCCATTTCAATCCCGACGCCAACCCATCAATGCACCGCCGCCACCTGCTTGCGCTCACCAATCGGCGATACACCAAAAAACCGGCTATAGCATTTGGAAAAGTGTGCCGGCGAAACAAAGCCGCAGGCGAGGGCGATGTCGCGGACCTGCGATTCGCTTCGCAGCAACAGCTGTCGTGCCCGCGACAGGCGCAGTTCCAGGTAGTACTGGCTCGGTGTGCGTTGCAGGTGTTTGTGAAACAGCCGCTCCAGTTGACGCACCGACACCTCGTTCAAGCGTGCCAGTTCTTCCAGGCTCACCGGCTCTTCAAGATTGGCCTCCATGATCGCCACCATCTGGCTGAGCTTGGGCTGGGAAGTACCGAGTTTCTGTCGCAACGGCACGCGCTGCTGTTCCTACGCTCCGCGCACCCGATCACACAACAGTAACTCGGCGGCATGGGCGGCGATGTCTCGTCCACCCGGTTCACGGGCAATCAGCTGCAAGGTCATGTCCATGGACGCCACACCGCCGGAACAGGTGAAACGGTCGCGATCGAGCTCGAACAGCTGATTGGAGATGATGATGCCGGGGAAACGCTCTTTCAGGGCCTCGATGTCTTCCCAGTGAATGGTGCAGCGATAGCCCTTGAGCAGGTCGGCGCGGGCCAGCAGATGACTGCCGGTGCAGATGCCCCCCAGCGTGACCTGTTGATGGGCGAGTTTGCGCAGCCAGTTGAGCAGCGGCCGACTGCTGTGGTTGGACACGATAGGGTTGGAGCCGACCACGAACAGAATGTCGAGTTTGGGCGCGTCTTCAATCGAGTAATCCGGAAGGATGCGCATGCCGTTGCTGGCCGTGACCGGGTCCAGCGTGGCGCCGATGACTACTGTGCGAAACATCGGCTGGCGCGCCGCCATGTTGGCCATGCGCAAGGTTTCCACCGAGGAGGCGAAGCCGATGGTGGTGAAGTTGGGTATGACGAGAAAGCCTACGGTTTTCACGGGCCGTTGTTCATTGGCCACACGTTCTGCAGGGTGGATTTTCGCCTTCATCAATACGCTCCGCTTTACCTGTGACGCGTTCTGCGCAAGCACTGGGCGGGCGCAGCGTCATCTCTTTTTTATGAGAGTGACCCTGCGGTCGGGTTATTGAATCTTACACCCAGTGCTCGCTCAACAGACGCACGGCTTCGGCCTCAACGGCCCCTTCGTCGGCGCCGTCGGAAAAGACGGCGCAGGTGGTGCACTCCTGACCGCACACACTGTTGTAGATCGCCACCACACTGCCAGGACCGCCACCGGTGTGGCCGCTCAGAATTCGTCCGCCGTCGACCGGGCCGTGCATCAGGCCGAGCCCGTAGCCGGGCGCAACCCAGGGACGTCCGGGGATCGGTCCGCCGAGCGTTCGGGTTGTTTGCATTTGAGCGAGCAAGGCGTGCGTCAGGAGCTCGCCGGTGAGCAGTCGGTCAAGGCACAGCGCCGCTTCCACCAGCGGTCCGACGAGCAGGCCGTGATAGACCCAACCCGGGTTGTAGTGGGTGGCCGTGCCCATGTTCACGCCGTGCAGGTCGATTTCGGTACGGGCGAGGCGAATGCGCGATAAACCCAAAGGGGCGAACACGCGTTGCGAAAGCGCTTCACCGAGTTCGAGCCCGGTGACGCGCTCGATGAGTCGAGCCACATACCAATAGCCCACATTCGAGTAGCGCCAGCCACTTCCCGGTGCATAGCGCAGGCGGGTTGCCTCGAGTCGTTGCAGCATTTCCTCGGCCGGCCACGGTGTTTCATGGCGGGCAACGGCGGCATGGTAGTCGGCAAGTTCACTGTAATCCGCCAGCCCGGCCTCGTGGCGCAACAGCTGGCGCAGGGTGAAGGGGCCTTCGGGCAATTCGTCATCCAGTGCGATCAGGCCGTCGCGGACAAGTGACAGTGCCGCCGCCGCGAGCACGGTCTTGGTGAAGCTCCACCACGCAACCGTGGCATCCGGTCGATCAGGCGTGAGGGGAGAACCGTTCGAGACAAGGGAGAAAAGCATCGCTGACTGCTCTAAGTGGGGGCGCGGGGAGAGTTTGCCAGAATGCCAGGCGTGCGACGAAATGATTGAACGAGAAAGCGACTGGATCCTTCAGCACCACGACGATCCCCGCGATTGCAAGGCGCTAAAGCCATCGCCGTGGACTTCAGGTTGATCAGGCGTGCCCCAGTGCAATCGCAAACGACACAACAATCATGCACGCGAACGCAAAATTGAGATTCATGAAGATGTCTTCCATAGATTTTAAAAGTGCGGCCATTTTGACCATCTCTGGAAGAAATAAAAAACTCGGCTGCATGATTTGAAAGATCATGGAAATTGATAGCTGCCGGTCCTCACTGCGTGCCGAACATCGCTGTCCAGTAGATGCCGGCATCGCTTTTCGGGTCCACCGCGTACGCCGCACCCAGTTCCTTGTACTGCGGGTTCATCAGGTTGGCGCAGTGGCCGGGACTGGAGATCCAGCCATCGACGACCTTTCCAGCGGTGTCTTGCCCGGCAGCGATGTTTTCGCCGATCTGCTGAGCGTTATAGCCCGACAGTTCTGCCCGGTCACCGGGGGTGCGGCCGTCGCGATCCTTGTGATCGAAGAAGTTGTTGTTGGCCATGGAACGCGAGTGCGCCTCGGCGGCGGTTGCCAACGATGCATTCCAGGCCAGCGGCGTGGTGGCAGCAAAGGATTGCGAGCCGCACTGGCGGGGTTGGCTGCGGGCGTTGTTGAGCTGGGTCAGCAGTTTTTGTCCTTCCGCCTGCCAGTCACCCAAACGGCCGGTCAGCAGCGGTCGTGCCAGCACGATGCGCCAGTCCCGGTCTTCGTGGCGGACACCGATGTCAACGAACTGCGGGTCGAGCACTACGTGGCAGAAGCTTTCCTGAATGGCTTTCATGGCCGACGGCGCATCGCGTGGCCCGGACAGGGTGATGACTTGCACGTTGACCATTGGATAACCCGCGGTGGCCATGGCCTGTTGCAGGTTGCGGGCGCTGGCATCGGACAGCGCCAGTCGCGGATCACCCGCCAGTGGGGGTAGCTCCGGTGCTACCTGATCGGCGCAGCGTTGGGGCTGGCTGCGGTAGGCGTTGATCGAGTCGATGAGTTGTTTTTCTTCCGCGGCCAGTGCCTGGGTGGCGAACGACAGGCTCAACGACAACGCGGCAAGACGCATGGCAGATGGTATGAAACGCATGGAAATCCCCTTGAACTGACTGCGCCCATGATGCGCGATTTCACCCCCGCAAGCGCAATGTCTTTTTGCGCCGAAATACAGTTTGTTGCGTGCCTGTTGAAATGGATTCTGGCTACTACAATCAAGCCAGGTCACCCTTGAATCGGGTGATAGCGTCGCAAATGCGTTGCCCGAATCCGTTCCCTCAGAAGGGTCGATCATGCGATTGATGTGGATAGCAACCTGCCTGGCAATATCCCTTTTCAGCAGCCACGTGTCGGCCACTGACCAGGAACAGAAAAAGGCCGAGGACAAGGCCGAGGTACTGGAACAAAAAGCCGCAGAGAAGAGCGCCGATGTCCCGGTACCCAAAGCCGAGGCCATCACCACCTCCGAAGTTCAGGCCGTCGATCCTGCCGGTAAGTCGCCACTGGATGATGCCATCACCTGCCTTGCACGCTCCATTTATTGGGAGGCCAAAGGGCGTAAAACCAATGAAATGGAAGCGGTTGCCAGCGTGGTGATGAATCGCCTGGGTCATGAAGGTTTTCCGGACACGGTGTGCGCAGTGGTGAAGCAAGGTTCGGAAATCAAAAACTGCCAGTTCTCATGGTGGTGTGACGGGCGCTCGGATCAGGTCAAGGAGGACGCGGAATATGCCGTCGCCAAGGAAATCGCGCGCAAGGCACTGAACAAGACCCTCAATGATCGTACGTTGGGCGCGATGTATTTTCACGACAAGACCGTGAGGCCGGATTGGGCGGGCAAGTACATCAAAACGGCGGATATCGGCCGGTTCCGGTTTTACAAGCCGCGTGGGGGCGATGCGAAATAAGCACGAACCTCAGGCGGGTTAGTCACGGCCCGGTAGGAACCGGGCTTGCTCGATGGGGCCGTGTCAGGCGAAATCAATAGTGAATGCATGACCGCCATCGCGAGCAGGCTTGCTCCCACAATGGATTTTCGCCAGACACTGCTGAAAAAAAAATGGCCCCAACATCAATCGATGAAGGGGCCATTTCAGTGGGCGCCGATTTTACAGTTCCTGGCCCAGGAAGATCAGGGTATTGCCATGGGACTCAGCCGCTGCACGCTGGTTGTAGCTGTCGCGATGGGAGCAGTTGAAACCATGTTCAGCCTGCGGGTACACGACGATTTCGACGTAATCGTTGTTTTCGAAACGCTCGGCGATTTGTTCCACGGCGTCCAATGGAATGTGGCTGTCCTCTTCACCGAAGTGCATCAGGAACGGGACGGTGATTTCATCGGCACGGTCCAGCTGGTTCTGAATGCCACCGCCGTAATAAGCGATCGCCACGTCGACCAGGCCGTTGGCGGCGGTGTGGTAAGAGAGCAGGCCGCCGAAGCAGTAACCGATGGAGGCGACACCGCCGTCCAGGCCAGGCTGGGACTTGAGCGCTTCAATGGTCAGCTTGATGTCATCCTGGGCTTTGCCGACGTCCGTGGCGTTCATCAACTCGACGGCACGTTTCCAGCCGGCTTCGTCGTAACTCAGCTCGATGCGCGGGCCGCTGCGCCAGAACAGGTCCGGCGCGATGACCAGGTAGCCATCGGCAGCGTACTGCTCGGCGACGGAGCGAATGTGTTCGTTGACGCCGAAGATTTCCTGGATCAGCACGATCCCCGGGCCTTTCTGAGTGTGGGGAATGGCCAGGTACGCGCCGAATTTACCGTCGGCGCTGTCGATTTCGATCCATTGGGTGGTCACGCTCATGGTGGCTCCTGTCTACTCGAGTAAGGTGGGGTGAAGGCTGCCACGTTAACATTTCAATGATTGTTGCGACGCCAGAAAATTCGCGACAGCAGTGCATCGAGGCTGAGTTTGCCAGCGCCCGTGAACAACAACGGCATGAGGGCAACGAGGTAGATCAGCGGCAGCTTGAAGTTGCCGTGGCCCTTGTTGCTGATGGCATAACCCTGTGCAAGCTCACTTAATGTAGACCAATCGGCCGGCCAGTGAACGGCAGCGGTCGCGACGATGGTGACCACGATCAGAATGACGGCTGAAACCCGTGTTCCCAGGCCCACCAGAAGGGCGAGGGCGCAGATCAGTTCGGCCCACATCGACAGCTCCCAGTTGAAGGTCGCTGGCACATGGTTGAACGGAAACGGAAAGCGCTCCTGGATGTCGGCGAACCAGTTCTGGCCATTCCATTTTTCCAGCCCGGACTCGAAGAACTCCCAGGCGAGGAACACCCGCAAGGTCAGCGGCGCGATCCAGCTTCCGGCACGGTCGAGGTTCAGGTGCAGGCCTTTGACGGCCGAAGAAATTGAGGTGCTCATGGGCATTGTTTCCGTTCAGTCAGGGAGGTGGGGCAACGGCGTGCCCCCCGCAATGGGTTACTCGCCGGCGCCACACTTGCCTTCGCCGCATTTGCCTTCAGCGGGTTTTTCCGCCGTATCGGCCTGGGCCTGGCTGTAGCCGTGGGCCAGCTGCTTCATGCTGAAAGCTTCGGATTCGGAGGCCGAAGCGGCGCTGGACAGGGCCAGGCCACCCGCGAAGAGCAGGCCGAGGGTCAGGGAGGACGTCGAGAGTTTGAACATGGTGATACTCCGTTGCTGAGTTGAGTGATGCGCTTTGATCGGCTTGGCCAATCGACAGGCAAATTTCAACAGGCGGGTGTATCGGTGATGTGTCGTGGAGGTGGGGGTTTGGGGGATAGTGTGTCGGGACACGGGTCGGATACAGAGTGATACGTGTATGCGAAATATTAATGCCCCCACGATCTCTGTAGCAGCTGCCGAGCCTGCGAGGCTGCGTTCGGCTGCGAAGCAGTCGTAATCCCGATACATGCGATGTACCTGAATGACCTGTTCACCGGATCTGGCGACTGCTACGCAGTCGAACGCAGCCTCGCAGGCTCGGCAGCTGCTACAGGGCGAGGGAGGACAGGGAGAGAGGGCGGGTGATGATGACGCCCCAACGGTTTTCCGGTACCTTTTCCGCCCGCCCATTGCATGGTGAATCCGCTTCATGTCTCTTGCGCTCGAACGTCTAGTCGCTGGCACGCCGATCCCTTTCGCTGGTAACCGTGTCTCTGTCGTCAGCCCCGAACTGGCCGCGCGATTCCAGCCTGGTGACCATCTGCTGGTGGAACAGGTCAGCGGCGAACTGTTGCTGATCCCCGTGTCCGACCAGCAAGCGGCAGCGGTGGCGATCGAGCGTGCTGAGGCGGCGTTCAAGGCTATGTCCAACGTGTCGGATCAGGCGATCAGCGAGTTTTTCGACCGTTTCGCCCAGTGTCTGGAAAGCCAGGAAACCTGGGCGTTGATCGAGGCTGCGAATCTGGCCGATATCGAACGAGCCAGGTCGCGCGGACGTTCTACTACGCGGTTGCTGGCCAATGAACCCATGCGCCGGGACATGATCGCCGGCCTCAGGGCCTGGCGCGATGCGTCGGCGACTCGCGGTAAAGTGATCAGCTGTGTCGAGCATGATGGCTGGACAGTCGAGCAAGTGATCTCGCCGCTGGGCATCGTCGCGTTTGTGTTCGAAGGCCGGCCGAATGTCTTTGCCGACGCCGCTGGCGTACTGCGTACCGGCAACACCGCCGTGCTGCGCATTGGCAGCGATGCATTGGGCACCGCTCAAGCCATCGTCACCCATGCACTGAACCCCGCACTGGCCGATGCAGGATTGCCCGCCGGCGCCGTGTCGCTGGTGGAAAGCGTCAATCACGCTGCGGGCTGGGCCATGTTCGCCGACCGACGCCTGTCGCTGGCGGTGGCCCGCGGTTCGGGTCGAGCGGTCAGTCAGCTCGGCAGTATCGCCCA
>NZ_WFGV02000061.1 GCF_010095445.2 Pseudomonas sp. TNT3 | reverse complement strand
CTGTCAGCGCCAACAAGTCAGCCGCGACCGCCACCAGTGCGTTGGCCGCGTGGAAACGCTCGGTCAGTTCGCGGTAATCGAACAGGTCGCCGTTGCTCGCCGGATACTGCAGCAGGGCGCCGAAGAAGGCGCTGACGTCGCTCAGCTCGCGCTCGTCGCCGACCACGACGTCGATGCCCAATGGCTCGGCGCGGGTGCGCAATACATCCAGGGTTTGCGGGTGGCAATGCACGGACGCAAAGAACGCGTGGCTGCCTTTGTTCTTGCTCAGGCGCTTGCAGAAGGTCATGGCTTCGGCAGCCGCGGTGGCTTCATCCAGCAGCGAAGCGTTGGCAATCGGCAGGCCGGTCAGGTCGCTGATCAGGGTCTGGAAGTTCAACAGCGCTTCGAGACGGCCCTGGGAAATTTCCGGCTGGTAGGGGGTGTAAGCGGTGTACCAGGCCGGGTTTTCCAACAGGTTGCGCAGGATCGGCGACGGCGTGTGCGTGCCGTAGTAACCCTGGCCGATATAGGTTTTGAACAGCTGGTTCTTGGCCGCGATGCCTTTGATCAACGCCAGGGCGTCGGCTTCGCTCAAACCGTCGTCCATGCCCAGGACGCTGGTGCCTTTGATGCTTTCCGGAATCACGCTGGCGCTCAAGGCTTCCAGGGAATCAAAGCCGAGGCTGTTGAGCATGGCTTGCTCATCGCCGGAACGCGGGCCGATGTGGCGGGCGATGAATTCGTTGGCAGTGGTGAAATTGATTTGAGTCATGTCGGCGCTCCTCAGGCTTCGGCGTTGGCTTTGATCAGACGGTCGTAGGCGTCCTGATCCAGCAGTTTGGCAACAGCCGAAGGATCGACTGGCTGGAAGCGGAAGAACCAGCCTTCGCCCATCGGGTCTTCGTTGACCAGCTCAGGGCTGCTGTCGAGCGCCGGGTTCACTTCCAGCACTTCACCGTCCAGCGGCATGTAAACGCCGCTGGCCGCTTTTACCGATTCCACGGTAGAAGCTTCAGCGCCTTTGTCGTAGGACTGCAGCTCGGGCAGTTGTACGAAAACCACGTCGCCCAGGGCGTTTTGCGCGAAAGCGGTGATACCGACTGTGACGGTGCCGTCAGCTTCGGTGCGCAGCCATTCGTGATCTTCAGTAAAACGCAACTCGCTCATGGAAACTCCTAAGGGGGCCAGACTCGTCTGGTGGACGCGATTGAATGCTTGGGCAAAGCCCTGCTTTATGGGGGGTTACTTAGCAATATCGCGGCCAACGTTGTTTAATCCTTATAAATCAGGCGTTTAAAGGGTTTTATAAAACGGCGACGATTGTTCTCTGTAGCGATATCGCTACAGTACAGGCAGAAGAAGAAACGCTATGGGGATCAAAGCTTTGCAATACGGGGGGGGGGAGGCGCTTGTAGCGATTTCGTTCCACTGTAGCGCTTTCAGTACAAGTGGAGGTCGTTTTTCAACACGGTTCTAAGACAACCTAAACCTTGTGGGAGCGCCTGCAGAATTGAGTTTCAGCTCAAGCCTCAAGGCTTGTTCGGAATCCCATACTTGCGCAACCGATGGGCAATCGCGGTATGTGAAGTTTGCAGGCGACTGGCCAACTGCCGGGTCGAGGGATAGCTGACGTACAGTTTTTCCAGCAGGGATTTTTCGAACTCGTCGACGGCCTGTTCCAGGCTGTCGATATCGTTGTCGCTCTGACGCGCCACCGAGGTGCCGGCGATGTCCAGATCGCCAATGTCCACCAGACTGCTTTCGCAAATCGCCGCGGCGCGGAAGATCACGTTCTGCAGCTGCCGCACATTGCCCGGCCAGCGGTTGCCCAACAGTGCCGGATAAGTGCCCGGCGCCAGGCGACACACCGGACGCTGGATTTGCGCACACGCTTGCTGCATGAAGTAGCGAGCGAGCAGCAGAATATCCTGACCCCGTTCGCGTAACGGCGGGACTTCGACATTCAAGACGTTGAGGCGATAGAACAGGTCTTCACGGAAGGTGCCTTCGCTGACCATTTTTTCCAGGTCGCGGTGCGTCGCACTGAGGATGCGCACGTTGACCTTGACCTCGCGATCACCGCCCACGCGTCGGAAGCTGCCGTCGTTGAGGAATCGCAGCAGTTTCGCCTGCAGGTAAGGCGACATCTCACCGATTTCATCCAGAAATACCGTGCCCTGGTTGGCCAGTTCCATCAGCCCTGGCTTACCGCCGCGTTGCGCGCCGGTAAAGGCGCCAGGGGCATAGCCGAACAGTTCGCTTTCGGCGAGGTTCTCCGGCAGTGCCGCGCAATTCAACGCAAGAAACGGTGAACTGTGCCGGGCACTGATGGCGTGGCAGGCGCGGGCTACCAGTTCTTTACCCGTACCGGTTTCACCTTGAATCAGCAGGGGGGCATCGAGGGCGGCAACTCGCTGGGCACGCGCCTTGAGCGTACGAATTGCCGGGGACTCGCCGAGCAATGCATCGAAGCCTTCGGCATGATCATGGTGCAACGCCGACAGGCGTTCGCCGATGCGATTGGGTTGATACAGCGTCAGCAGGGCGCCGGCGTCGGTGATGGGCGTGGCGTCCAATAACAGGGTCTGGCCGTTGACGGTGATCTCGCGCAGCGGCAGGCGAAATCCCTGTTCAAGCAACGCATCGAGCAGGGCCGGATCGGCAAACAGCTCGGCGACGCTTTCACCGGCCGGTTCGCGCCCATACAGCGCAATCATTGCCGGATTGGCCAGCAAGACGTTGCCGGCACTGTCGAGTGCCAGCACCGGGTCGGTCATGGCGGCGAGCAGGGCATCGAGCTGCAGGTGCCGGCGCTGGCCGGGCAGAATGTCCACCACGGTCACCGCTTGCACACCGCGCACGCTAAACAGAGCGTCGCGCAGCTCCTCAAGCACTTCCGGACTCAGGGTCGGGGCGTCGATATAGACGTTGGGCGGCACCATTTCCACCGCGTCCAGATTGAGATTGCGCCCACCCAGCAAGGCCAGGACTTCCTGGGTAATGCCGACTCGGTCGATGAAGCTGACGTGGATACGCATGGGGCGGTTTTTGATTCTGGCGTGCGGAGGGACGCAAGTATGCCTTGGGGCGGGCCAATGGTGAAATCCGGCAAGGATTTGCGAAAGAGCAAAGCCTGCTCGCCAAAGCTATCTCAAGATCACCACCACTGCGCGCGATGTGAGCCTAATTCAGAGGCAGGAAGCTCCCACTCCACCGGCGTACCGGTGATTTTCAGCGGCACCTGCAATCGATGCGCCGGACCCCAAGGCGTCTGCTCGACCAGTATTCCCTGATCGTTCTCGTCCTCCGCGTGCAAGGGTTCATCCGTCCCGGCGCCGGCTTCAATCAACAACTTCGCCGTGCGCGCTAACGACAAGCGTGCTGATCCTCCCGTTCCCAGCAACCGGATCGCACTGGCCGCCATCAAATACCCGGTCGCGTGATCGAGCGCTTGCAAAGGCAGCGGCGTTGGCTTGTCTGCGCGCTTCCAGTGCATGCCCGCCTCGGCGATGCCGCTGCTCATTTGCACCAGGCTGTCGAAGCCTCTGCGGTTCTGCCACGGGCCGCTCCAGCCATAGGCATTGAGGCAGACGTCGACCAGGCCGGGCGCCAGTCGCTGGCGTTCAGCGACGCCGTAGCCGAGACGTTCCAGGGCATCGGCGCGGTAGCCGTGGAGCAGAACGTCGGCGTCCTTGAGCAGGTGTTCGAAAACAGCGCGATCCGCTGGGGCATGCAGGTCCAGGCGAGCGCAGCGTTTGCCCAAAGTCACTTCCGGAATCACACCCGGTTCATTCCAGGTGGGCGGGTCGATGCGCAATACATCGGCGCCGAGGCCTGCGAGGAAACGGCTGGCAACGGGGCCGGCGAGGACGCGGGTCAGGTCCAGTACCTTGATCCCGGCCAAGGGTCTCGCCACCGAACCACGCCATGGTTTTTCAGGTGAATGACCGTTGTTTTCGAAGTGAACCAGAGGCTCGGCGTTGACTGCCTGACCTTGGGGATGCGCCTGCCACTGAGCCCAGGTTCGCATTTCGGCCGCACAACCACCGGCGTCGACCACCGCCTGTTCCAGATCGGACTTGGCCCATCGCGCCACGTGGCTGGCCATCGCGGCGCGGTTGTCGACGGCGCCGAGCACTGTTTCAGCCGCCGCTCGGTGATGAGGCGCATTGGTGTGCAGGCGGATCCAGCCGTCTTGGGTCGCGTAGTCGCCCGCAACCGGGTCCCACATCGGCGGAACACTCCAGCCCAATGGGCGAATCGAGGTGGCGAACCAGAAGGACGCCAGACGTCGATCGACTTCAAGGTGGGGGAGGCGGCCGGTGTGCTGCTGCAATAGCTCGCTGACAGCTTGGCCTGCGGTGGCAATGCTGGCGCAGGCCAGGTCGGTGACCGCGAACGCCGAGGGCAGCGCGCCGCTCGACGTGAAGGCAATCGGGGTATGAGGCAAGCCGAGTGCGGCTTGAATGGACGTGAGTAAATCAGTCATCGAAGGCCCTCCGGAACGAGAGCCCGATCATAGAACAAATCAGATGACAGGCCGGATGAAACCTGTGGGAGGTAAATCAGGCGTGAAATCCTTGTAGGAGTGAGCCTGCTCGCGATCGCGGTTCATCAGTCGACATCACTGTTGAATGTAAAAGCGTTCGCGAGCAGGCTCACTCCTGCAAAGGAACCGCGTCGCGAACTTAAACGCGGAACTGATCCATCAGTTTCATCTGATGGGTCGTCAGCGAATTCAGGTGGCTGCTGATTTGCGCCGATTCGGTGGCTTGCCCGGTCAGGGTTTCGGTGACGGTACGGATGGCCGAGACATTGCGGTTGACCTCTTCGGCCACGGCACTCTGCTGTTCGGCGGCGCTGGCGATTTGCAGGTTCATGTCGCTGATCACGGTGACCGCATCACTGATTTTGCTCAAGGCCTGAACCGCTTGCTGGATCTGTCCGGCGTTGCTGTGGGCCTGGGTCTGGCTCGAATGCATGGTCGCCACCACGCCACGAGTACCGGTTTGAATGCGCTCGATCACACTGCGAATTTCTTCCACCGAATCCTGCGTCCGTTTGGCCAGGTTGCGTACCTCATCGGCCACCACCGCAAAACCACGACCGCTCTCGCCGGCACGGGCGGCTTCGATGGCTGCGTTGAGGGCCAGCAGGTTGGTTTGTTCGGCAATGCTGCGGATCACTTCCAGCACCGAACCGATCTGCTCACTGTTGACCGCCAAGGCTTCGACTTCAGTCACTGCCTTGCTGACTTCGTCGGCCAGCTGATTGATGTCCCGGGTGCTGCGCTCGATGATCGACATGCCATCGCGGGCCGATTGATCGGCACCCTTTGCCGCATTCGCTGCGTTCGATGCGCTGTTGGCGACATCGTGGGCGGTGGCGCTCATTTCGTTGGAGGCGGTGGCCACCTGGTCGATCTCGCGGAACTGCACCTGCATGCCTTCGCTGGTCCGGCGAGCGATTTCCGAGGACTGATCGGCGGTGCCGCGGGCGTCGGTGATGCTCTGTTTGATCTGCGCGATCGTCGGTTGCAGCTTGTCGAGGAAACGGTTGAACCAGCTGACCAGTTCCCCCAGTTCGTCTTTCTTGCTGTAGTGCAGACGCTGCGTCAGATCGCCGTCGCCACTGGCAATGGCCTTGAGCATTTCAGCGACGCTGTTGATCGGGCGAGTCACTCCGGAGGCGGTGAGCCAGATCAGCAAGAGGCCTACCGTTCCGGCTGCTACGGCCACCAGTACGGCTTTAATGGTGCTGCTTTGCTGGACATCATCAAGTACGGCTTGCAGTTTCACCGAGTCGGCCAGCAGCACCTGTTTCGGCAGGTCGATCACGATGCCCCAGGCCTTGGAATCGGCAATCGGGCTGACCGGATAAACCGCGCGGATCAACTCGCCCTGTTCGAGAATCTTCGGGATGCCCGCATTGAGCAGTTGCAGCACTTCCTTGCCGTCAGCGCCGAGGGTGTCACCGATGCTTTTACCGACCTTGCTGGCGTCAACACTGAAGCCTGCGAGCACACCGGTGCCGGAGACGATCAGCATGTGGCCGGCGCCGTCGAACAGGTCGCGCTGGGAATCAACGGCCGCGGCTTGCAGGGCGTCGAGAGCAATGTCGATACCCACCACGCCGATGGATTTCCCGTCCACCAGCAGCGGTACGGAAATGGTGGTCATCAGCATTTCCTTGCCACCGACCGTATCGGCATACGGGTCCAGCAGGCAGGTGCGTTTGCTGTCACGAGGGCAGGTGTACCAGCTGTTGTAAGGGGTGCCGTTGATGTTCTGCGTGGTCTTGGTCATGTCGTCTTCGACCATGATCGTGTTTAACCCGGCGCCGCCGGCACGGCTCCAATAGGTGGCGAAACGACCGGCTTCGTTGGATTGACGGGCCGCGTCATTGGCGAACTCGCTGTCCTTGCCGTCCAGGCCATTGGGTTCGAACGCGAGCCAGATGCCGAGCACTTTGCTGTTACGTTCGAAGGCGGTTTTCAGGCTCTGATTCAACTCTTCACGCACCGCGCCTGCGTCAAGCGAACGCTTGGCGGCCATGCTGCGCATATCCTTGACCTGATCGGCCAGCGCCGTCACCACCATCAGGCTTTCGCCAAAGGTCTTCTGCACCCGCACGGCTTGCTCTGCTGCCTTGGCCTGCAGCAGATCCTGCACGCTGTCAGTGAGCATTTTGCTGCTGGAGGTGCTGACCAGCTCATCGTTCTGATTGGTCTGGTAGAAGTTCATGCTGACGATCAGGGCGACCACGCCTAGCAGGCACAGGCCGGACAGCAGAACGATTTTCAGGCGGATGGAAAGAGAGTCGAACATAGGGCGAACTCGCAAATGGATGAGGTGTTGGCTATGAGTCGGGATCGACCCGGTTCGCCAAGTCCATTCAGCGCCATTGGAGAAACATCGGCGTGGGGGAAGTTTGCATGAGTAAAAGCCGATGAACGGTCTTCGCAAGCGTTTGCGCGGGATTTGCGGGCGGTTGGCGGGGGCGCGTCGGTCTGGGCGAACGGGAATTTGATGTGAGGGAAGCGGGCAAAAGAGGGGCGGCTTCGCCACCCAGCGGGAGTGAACTTCCTCGTTACAGGGGGGTGTGGTTCAGGAGGGTTGTGGTGAGGATTCCGGTCTTGACCAGATCCACAGATTGCCCAGGCTCATGCCGGCGATGGCGAGGTAAACCGGCCAGCCGTGGTCGAGCATGATCAGCATCAAACCAGCGCACAGCAACATGCTGACGGTGGCACTGACCTTGGCCCGGCGCGCGATGATTTTGCCGTTGCGCCAGTTGCTGAGGATCGGTCCGAACAGCCGATGGTTCTCCAGCCAGGCACTGAGACGCGGCGAACTCCTGGTCGCGGCCCAGGCGGCCAGCAGGATGAACTCGGTGGTCGGCAGGCCGGGCACGACAATGGCGATCAAGCCTATGCCCAGGCTGACGTAAGCCAGCAGGCCGAAGAGGACGCGCACGAGTTTTGAGGAGGATGGTTGAGACATTTGGCTCGGAAACGCAGGTGGGACGAAATCGGGATCTTACAGGCTGACACAGTTCCTTGTAGGAGTGAGCCTGCTCCAACAACACAGTAAAGCGGTTGAAGGCGTCTATCGCGCCTTTATCCAGCTCCGCTTCTTCCTGCGCGCTCAGCTCCAGTCCGTCGAGTGTTTTGACGAAGCTTTTCCAGCCTTCAGCGCGGCCGCCAGCCGGTTCGGCGAGGTGGCGAGCGCCAAACGTTTCGCTCAAGCCCAGACCCACTGCGCGCTTGATCAGGAAGGCCGCACCCAGCTTCGACCCTTCGGACACGAACAACCAACCCAGCGCCTCGGCTTTGGACGGTTTTTTCACCGCGCCGGCGACAGGTGCCGGGACTTCGGTGTCCAGATCCGCCAGGTCAGCCTTGGCCGCTTCGGCACGGCAGCGAGCCGGCAGGTCCGGGACGATGGCGGTCAATTCGGCATCGTTGTACAGCGGCACCAGTTCTGACTGGAACAAGTATTGCGCCACCACGAAACGGGCGAAATTGGCCTGGGTTTCGAACGGTGCGTGGGCTTTGACCAGCGCATCGAGTTTGGTGTGTGGCTCGTTGGTGATCTGGTTCAAGCGTTGCGAACGCAGAGCAGGGCGTTGAGTGGTGTCCTGAGTGGTCATGAGAAGTCCTTGAGGGAAAGAGGCGCTTGGTAACGAGACGAACGGGGAGGCGCCGGACAGTAAAAAAACCTCATGACGCCGCCTTTAAACGACCGCGCCATGAGGTGGGCAGGATCAGATGTCCCAGACCAGATTCACCGAGAAGTTGCGACCTGGCTGCGTCAGGCGGTCGAGGTTCGCCGGTTGAGTCACCGAGGCTTCGCCCACGCTGTCGTAGCCGCGTACGTCATCCCACTGCCAGTACTTCTTGTTGGTCAGGTTGTACAAACCGGCGTTGACGGTCACGTCGTCGGTCACTTTGTAAAAGCCCGCCAGGTCGAGCACGCCATAGCCCGGCGTCTTGAACTGGGTGCTGGTGCCATCCGGTGTATTGAAGTTGGTGCTGTCGACCCGGTCCTTGCGCTTGACCAGTGTCCAGCTCATCAACGCACCGTATTTGTCCTGGTCGTAACCCAGGCCGAACACGCCGGTCAGCGGGTTGATGCTGTTCAGCGGTTCGCCGCTGTCATCGTCGCGACCGTAGAGGTAGGACAACGAACCCTGCGTGTAGAGGCCGTTTGGCGCCCCGAACGTATCGAGGTTCAGGCGACCCTTGAGCTCCAGACCCTTGATGGTGGCGTGCTTGATGTTGTTGCTCTGGAAGGTGAGTTCGTTGTAACCGGGGGTGATGGCGTTTTCGTTGATGAAATCGCGGTACTTGTTATAGAACACCGCGACATCGAAGGTGCCTGCTTCAAACTGTCCGCGCAGGCCGGTTTCATAGCTCTTGCTCTTCTCCGGCTCGAGGTCCGGATTAGGCGCGACCTGATAGCCGCCGTTGATGTTTTCGAAACGACCATAAAGGGCTTTGGCGGACGGTGTTCGGAAGCCTTCCGCGTACTGGCCGTACCAGGTGTAGTGATCGTTGAACTGGTAAGTGGTGCCGAACTTCGGCGACAGGCGATGCCAGGTCTTGTTGTCATCGTCCACTTCGCCGTTGCCGCTCTGGTCGGCGGTGGCCAGGAACTCATCGGTCAGGCGTGGCTTGAGCTGGGTGTAGTCGTAGCGCAGGCCGGGCACGAAGGTCCAGTTGTTCCAGCTGATCTGATCCTGGGCGAACAGGCTGTAGGTGTTGATGGTCGGGTCCGGGAAGTCGCTGGCCGGGGTCAGGGTATCGGAGGCGCTTGGAGCACCGACGGCGCGGCAGGCACCGAACACGGTCAGGCAGGTGCCATTACCGGTACGCAGGCCGGTGACTTTGTCCTGCTTGATGGTGGTGCCGTAGGTGAAGACGTGATCGGTGTCGGCGATGGCGAACGCCTTGTCAGCCTGAACATCGAAAACCCATTGGCGATCTTTGTAGGTGGTGTCGCGGTTGCGCAGAACGGTTCGAGCGGGCGGCGCGTAGATTTCCTGTGTGCTCTCGTCGGTCTTGGCGATTTGATAATTCAGCGTCCATTTGATGTTGTCCGCGAGAACACTGTCGAGGCCGAAACTATTTTCGATGCCGAAGCGTTCACGAGTAATGGTGTTGTTGCCACTGCGAGACTTGTAGAAGCCCATACCGCGCCCCGCATTGAACGGACCACCGACCGCACTCAGCTGATTGGTGTCCCGATCGTCCTTGTAGTGTTCATAGGTAAGGCCGAAGCGTGCGTCGTCGGCGTAGTTCCAGCCGAGCTTGGCCAGAATGTTGGTAGTGCGCACGTCTTCAGGGTTGGCTTCGGTGCGATTGAGGCCGGTGCCGCCGGTTTCACCGTAGGACTCGGTTTCGTGGCCGTTGCGCTGGCTCAGGTGCAACAAACCGTCGAAGTCACCGGTACGGCCGGCCACGGTGCCGGACGTCAGCCAGCTCTCGTCAGCCGAGCTGTAACCGGTCTTCAGGCGCGCGCCAACGTCTTCGCCGGGTTTGATGATGTCGTCCGGGTCCAGTGTGTAGTAGCTGACAGCGCCACCGATGGCGTTGCTGCCGTAAAGCACGGATGCCGGGCCGCGCAGGATTTCCACGCGCTTGACGATTTCCGGGTCGACATAGTTGCGGTTGGTCTGAGCATAGGGACCGTTGAAGAAGCCGTCCGGGACTTGTACGCCATCGACCTGGGTCAACACCCGGTCACCGTCGATGCCGCGGATGTTGTACCCGGTGATGCCGGAGCGCTGACCCGCGCCGCCCACGGAAACGCCGGGCTCGTAACGCACCAGATCCTTGATGGAATTGACGTTGTTGCGGTCCAGTTCTTCACGGGTGTGCACGGTGACCGTGCTCGGCACGCTGCTCACGTCCTGTTCCTGACGGGTCGCGCTGATGGTCATCTGTTGCAGGTTGAGCGAGCCGGTGTTGGTGCGCAGCTCAAGCACGATGTTGTTGTTACCCAGTTTGCGATAACTCAGGTTGGTCCCCACCAACAGGCGATCAAGGGCTTTTTCCGGCGGCAAGGAACCGCGCACACCCGGGGAGGCCACACCCTGCGCGAGCTCGGCGGAGAACCCGACCTGCCACCCCGTCACAGTGGTAAACGCGTTGAGTGCCGACACCAGCGATTGCTGAGGAATGGCGAACGAGTAATCGCCCATGTTGCGGGTCGATTTCTCGGCGGCGGTGGCGGCCATCAGCGGCGCGCTGCCGGCCATCAGGATGGCTGCGGTCAGCAGCGACAGCACGCGTGAAGGTGAAGAGGACTGGCGGGTAAGGCGAGAGGACATCGATAGCGCTCCGTGTCGCACGAATCTTTATAGGTGCTGATTTGCATTTAGAGATGCGAATCAATTGCATTGGCTATAACGAGACGAACGAGCTTCAGCTATCGAGTAAAAATAATTCTCATTTAGTTCAAGATCACCAACGCAGGGAATTCCTGAAGGCGTGCCGAGGTGATGTGGGCGAGTGAACGCACCACGTCCAGCGGCTGATCGAGCCGGTAATTGCCGGTGACGGCGACGTCGGCCAATTGCTCATTGTTGTTGATGATCCAGCCGGGGTAGTAACGGCGCAGTTCAGCCAGCACCTGGCTCAGTGGGCAGTTCTCGAAGACCAGCCTGCCCTGGACCCAGGCCAGCTCGGTGGCGGCGTCGAGTTTGGCCGGACGATCAAAGCCGTTGGGGCCGATGCGGATACTTTCCCCGGCGGACAAGCGAATCCGGGCATCGTCACGGGTGGCGCGCAAATCGACATCCCCGCGCTGCACCTGGACCTGTGCCACGCCGTCGAGGTAGCGCACGGCAAATGCTGTATCGCGCACGCTGGCCTTGACCGGGCCGGCGTCAATTTCCAGCGGTTTGCCCCGATTGGCCGGCACCTCGAAAAACGCCTCGCCCTGATACAAACGAGCCACGCGTTGCTGATCATTAATGGTGCTGGAAAAGGCCGAGTTGGTGTTCAGCAGGACTTTCGAGCCGTCCTCCAATTGCAGTCGCTGGCGTTCACCGACCACGGTCAGGTGATCGGCCTGCAGGCGCATGGGCAGGTTGCTGAAACTGAACAGGCCGAGGATCAGGACGGCCGCAGTGGCCAGGGGTTTCCAGTGCGGGCGCAGGCGCGACAGCACCGTCACCTTCGGCGGTCGAGCGGCCAGTGTTTGCGCGCATTGCACCACCTGCGGGCCGTCCCAGATGGCCTGGGCTTTGGCAAACGCTTGGGCATTCAAGGGATCGGCAGCAAGCCAGTCTTGAAACTCTCGGGTCTGATCCTCGCTCGGACTGCCCAGCACGATCAGCCAGTCCAGGGCCTGGTCCATCGCGCTTGCGGAGTCCTGCGCCGGGGCGGGCGGAGGCGGGCGGCGGGTGTCCGTCACGGTGTTTCCTCGGCAGTGTCTGTGCACCGCTGTTTTTTGGATGAAGCGTGAAAAGGAGGCAAGGGTAGCAAAGCCTCGCCAACTCAGTCGCCGTTCAGACGTTCGGCAACACCGATGCAGATCGCCATGATCAGCTTCAGTTCCTTTTGCACGGTGCTCAACGACACGTCGAGCTTCTGGGCAATTTCCAGATAGCTGTGCCCGTGCAGACGGCTGAGAATGAAGATCTGCTGCTGGCGGGCGCTGAGTTGGTTGAGGCTCACGTTCAAATGCTCCAGCAACTGTTCGGCATGAGCGGCGTCCTCGGCACTGCTGACCGGGGCGGCGACACTTTCCACCACCTCCATCGGCACGTCGTCGAGCAGGGTGCGGGACTGAATGCGGCGCGCACGCAAATGATCCAGCGCCAAATTGCGGGCCGTCTGGAAAACAAAAGGTTCAAGGTGATCGATGGCACGCTCACTGAGCGCCCGCGTCACTCGCAGGTAGGTCTCCTGCAAGAGGTCTTCGGCGGTGCTGTGATTGTTGACCATCCGCTCCAGCGTGCGCAGCAGCGAAACCCGCTGGGCGATGAAGACGTGATTGAAGCGCGACTGACTCACGGGAGAACCTGATCCATTTCGAGCGAATGATAATGCTTATCATCCGCTCGAGAGGTCAAGCACAGAATTGTGAAAGACTGCGCGATGCCTGTAGTGGGCCGTGGTGAGCCTGGTTTAGCGGAGCATTACTCCGCGTTACACAACGCCAGGCAGTTATCGAGCATGCGGTTGGAGAAGCCCCATTCGTTGTCGTACCAGGCCAGCACCTTGAGCAGCTTGCCGCTGGATTTTGTGTGATTGGCATCGAAGATCGACGACAGCGGGTTGTGATTGAAGTCACTGGAAACCAGGGGCAGGGTGTTGTAGCCCAGAATCTTCGAATGCTGGCTGGCTTCCTTGAGCAGGGCGTTCACTTCGTCAGCCGAGGCTTCGCGCTTGAGTTGTACGGTCAGGTCCACCAGCGACACGTTGATCACGGGAACACGCACTGCCATGCCGGTCAGTTTGCCGGCCAGTTCCGGCAGCACCAGGCCGACCGCTTCTGCGGCGCCGGTCTTGCTCGGGATCATGTTCTGGGTAGCCGAACGAGCGCGATACGGGTCGGTGTGATAGACGTCGGTCAGGTTCTGGTCATTGGTGTAGGCGTGAATCGTGGTCATCAGGCCGCTTTCGATGCCCAGTTCGCGATGCAGCACCTGGGCCACCGGGGCCAGGCAGTTGGTGGTGCACGACGCGTTGGAAATGATCTGGTGGGACTGGCGCAGAATGTCGTGGTTCACCCCATACACCACGGTGGCGTCGGCGCCTTTGGCCGGGGCGGAGATGATGACTTTGCGCGCGCCGGCCGTAATATGCGCGGCGGCTTTGGCCCGGTCTGTGAAAAGACCGGTGCATTCGAACACCACATCAATTTTTTCGGCTGCCCAAGGCAGGTCTGCCGGATTGCGAATGGCACTGACGGCAATACGGTCGCCGTTGACGGTCAGGCTTTCCTGGTCATGCTGAACATCGGCGTCGAACGTGCCGTGAACAGTGTCGTACTTGAGCAAATGCGCATTGATCGAGCTGTCACCCAAGTCGTTGATGGCGACGATCTGCAAATCCTGACGATAGCCTTGGGTATACAGTGCACGAAGGACGTTGCGGCCAATCCGGCCAAAACCATTGATAGCAATTCGTAGAGTCATTTAAATGGGCCGCCGTCGTTTTGTTGTTGGAATTACAAGATTATTCGCATAAAAATAGAAAACAAGCCTTTTTAATGGCAATATTTTGTTCAATCTACAACGAGTGACCTGAATCAACTGGTCCGAATGATCAAGAAAACCGCCTGTCATCCCAATCACAGCGGTGCTTGTTCAGCATAGACAATCAGGTCGCCACATCCGTTAGCCTGGAGTTCTACACATGCATCCCCGCGTCCTTGAGGTCACCGAACGGCTTATCGCCCGTAGCCGCGCCACGCGTGAGGCCTACCTTGCACTGATTCGCGGTGCGGCCAGCGACGGTCCGATGCGCGGCAAGCTGCAATGCGCCAACTTCGCCCACGGCGTCGCCGGTTGCGGCACCGACGACAAGAACAGCTTGCGGATGATGAACTCCGCAAACATTGCAATTGTTTCGTCATATAACGACATGCTGTCGGCGCATCAGCCGTACGAAGTCTTCCCTGAACAGATCAAAAAGGCCCTGCGCGAAATCGGCTCGGTCGGTCAGTTCGCGGGCGGCACACCGGCCATGTGCGACGGCGTGACCCAGGGCGAGCCCGGCATGGAACTGAGCCTGCCGAGCCGTGAAGTGATTGCGATGTCGACGGCCGTGGCGCTGTCGCACAACATGTTTGACGGCGCGCTGATGCTGGGCATCTGCGACAAGATCGTGCCGGGCCTGATGATGGGCGCCCTGCGTTTTGGTCATCTGCCGACGATCTTCGTACCGGGCGGGCCAATGGTCTCGGGCATTTCCAACAAGCAGAAAGCGGATGTGCGCCAGCGCTACGCCGAAGGCAAGGCAACTCGCGAAGAGCTGCTGGAATCGGAGATGAAGTCCTACCACAGCCCTGGCACGTGCACGTTCTACGGCACCGCCAACACCAACCAGCTGCTGATGGAAGTCATGGGCCTGCACCTGCCGGGCGCTTCTTTCGTCAACCCGAACACGCCGCTGCGCGATGCGCTGACCCGTGAAGCCGCCCACCAAGTCACCCGACTGACCAAGCAAAATGGCGACTTCATGCCCATCGGCGAAATCGTCGATGAGCGTTCGCTGGTCAACTCGATTGTGGCCCTGCACGCCACGGGCGGCTCGACCAACCACACCCTGCACATGCCGGCGATCGCCATGGCGGCGGGTATTCAGTTGACCTGGCAAGACATGGCCGACCTCTCTGAGGTGGTGCCGACCCTGAGCCACGTTTACCCGAACGGCAAAGCCGACATCAACCACTTCCAGGCGGCGGGCGGCATGTCGTTCCTGATCCGCGAGCTGCTGGAAGCCGGGTTGCTGCATGAAAACGTCAACACCGTGCTCGGCCACGGCCTGAGCCGCTACACCGTGGAACCGTTCCTCGATAACGGCGAGCTGGTCTGGCGCGAAGGACCGACCGACAGCCTCGACGAAGAGATTCTGCGTCCGGTGGCGCGTGCGTTCTCGGCAGAGGGCGGCTTGCGTGTAATGGAAGGCAACCTCGGACGTGGCGTGATGAAAGTCTCCGCCGTAGCGCTGGAAAACCAGATCGTCGAAGCACCGGCAATGGTGTTCCAGGATCAGCAGGACCTGGCCGATGCTTTCAAGGCAGGTTTGCTGGAGAAAGATTTTGTCGCCGTGATGCGCTTCCAGGGGCCGCGCTCCAATGGCATGCCGGAACTGCACAAGATGACGCCGTTCCTCGGTGTGTTGCAGGATCGAGGCTTCAAAGTCGCGCTGGTGACTGACGGGCGCATGTCCGGTGCCTCGGGGAAAATCCCGGCCGCTATCCATGTCAGCCCCGAAGCCTATGTGGGTGGCGCTTTGGCGCGGGTGCAAGAGGGCGATATCATCCGCGTCGATGGCGTCAAAGGCACTCTTGAGCTTAAGGTGGACGCCGACGAATTCGCCAAACGCGAACCGGCCAAGGGCCTTCTGGGCAATAACATCGGCAGCGGTCGCGAATTATTTGGCTTCATGCGCATGGCCTTCAGCTCGGCGGAGCAGGGCGCCAGCGCCTTTACTTCTGCCCTGGAGACGCTTAATTGAAACTGGCTTTGGTCGGTGACATCGGAGGAACCAACGCGCGTTTTGCGTTGTGGAAAAACCAGCAGCTGGAATCTATCCAGGTGCTGCCGACCGCGGACCACACCAGTCCGGAAGAGGCCATTGGCGTCTACCTTGGCGGGCTGGGGCTGAAGCCGGGTTCGATCGGTTCGGTGTGCCTGTCGGTCGCCGGCCCGGTGAGCGGCGATGAATTCAAGTTCACCAACAATCACTGGCGCCTGAGCCGCGAGGGGTTCTGCAAGACCTTGCAGGTGGACCAGCTGCTGCTGGTGAATGACTTCTCCGCCATGGCGCTTGGCATGACCCGTTTGCAGCCGGATGAGTTTCGAGTGGTGTGCGAAGGTACGCCGGAGCCGTTGCGGCCCGCGGTGGTCATTGGTCCGGGCACCGGCCTGGGCGTTGGCACCTTGCTGGACCTGGGAGAGGGCCGTTTCGCCGCATTGCCGGGCGAGGGCGGTCACGTCGATCTGCCTTTGAGCAGTCTGCGGGAAACCCAGCTATGGCAGCACATCTTCAATGAGATCGGGCATGTCAGCGCCGAAACGGCGTTGAGCGGCAGCGGCTTGCCGCGTGTTTACCGGGCGATTTGTGCGGTGGACGGCCATGAAGCGGTGCTCGAAACACCGGAAGCGATCACCGCGGCCGGGTTGGCGGGTGACCCGGTTGCGCTGGAAGTGCTAGAACAGTTCTGCTGCTGGCTCGGCCGCGTGGCCGGCAACAACGTCCTCACCACCGGTGGGCGTGGCGGCGTGTACATCGTGGGCGGGGTGATACCGCGGTTTGCCGATTTCTTCGTTGAAAGCGGATTTGCCCGGTGCTTCGCCGACAAGGGGTGCATGAGCGATTATTTCAAAGGCATTCCGGTGTGGCTGGTGACGGCGCCGTATTCCGGATTGATGGGTGCTGGTGTGGCGCTCGAACAGGCTTGAGACCGTAGCGCCCCTATCGCTGGCAAGCCAGCTCCCACAGGATGGGTGACACATTTCAAAATGTGCACAAAACCTGTGGGAGCTGGCTTGCCAGCGATGGGGCCCTCACAGATAAATAGAATCATGATCGATCAGGCATAATCCGCCCCATTCAAATAACAAGGACGCCGCCCAGTGAGCTCAGTCAACAAGTCGATTTTGTTGGTCGATGACGATCAGGAGATACGCGAGTTGCTGGACACCTACCTGACCCGCGCCGGGTTCCAGGTGCGTACCACGCCCGACGGTGCAGGCTTTCGCCAGGCCCTGAACGAGGCTCCGAGCGATCTGGTGATCCTCGACGTGATGCTGCCGGACGAAGACGGTTTCAGTCTGTGCCGCTGGATTCGCCAGCACCCGCGCCAGGCGCAGGTGCCCATCATCATGCTCACCGCCAGTTCCGACGAAGCCGACCGCGTGATCGGCCTCGAACTGGGCGCCGACGACTATCTTGGAAAACCCTTCAGCCCCCGTGAATTGCAGGCACGCATCAAGGCCTTGTTGCGCCGTGCGCAGTTCGGTCAGGAGCGCTCCGGCAGTGAAGTGCTGGCCTTCGATGACTGGCGGCTGGACATGGTCAGCCATCGGCTGTTCCACATCGACGGTGAAGAAGTGATCCTCTCCGGCGCTGATTTCGCGTTGCTGAAACTGTTCCTCGATCACCCTCAGGAAATCCTCGACCGCGACACCATCGGCAATGCCACCCGGGGGCGCGACCTGATGCCGCTGGATCGCATCGTCGACATGGCGGTCAGCCGTCTGCGGCAACGCCTGCGCGACACCGAAAAACCTCCTCGACTGATCCGCACCGTGCGCGGCAGTGGCTACCAACTGGCAGCCAACGTGGTTGCCAGCAATGGCCACTGAGTTCTTCCGTAAACTGGCCGCCCGGGTCCCGGTGCCGCGTTCGCTGCTCGGACGGATGTTGCTGCTGACCTTGTTGGCGGTGCTGTTCGCTCAAACCTTGTCGAGTGTGATCTGGGTGTCGCAATTGCGCGCCACCCAGCTCGAAGGCCTGGTCACCAGTGCCCGTAGCCTCGCGCATTCGATGACCGCCAGTGTCAGTTACTTTCGCTCGTTGCCGGTGGCGTTCCGGCCACTGGTGCTCGACCAGTTGCGCAGCATGGGCGGTACCCGCTTCGTCGTGACCCTCAACGACAAACCCCTGGGCATGGAAGTGCTGCCGATCACCCCGCGCAAGGAAGCCGTGCTCAAAGCGGTGGACGAAGTGCTGCGCCAGTCCCTGGGCCACGACACCGATATCTCGGTGACCTTCGTCAGCCCCGAAGACCTGCGGATCTTCAACAGTGGGTTGAAACTGGATGAGTTGCCGCGTTCCTGGGCGCATTACGCGTTGACCCTGGAACCGGTAAACCCGCCGGTACTGGTCACGCAGATCCAGATGGCGCCGGGCGAGTGGCTGTACATCGCCTCGCTATTGCCCGAACCCTACACCAGCCTTGAAGAGCAGGGCCTGCCTGCGCAACAGGTCTGGTTCATCGTGCTTACCAGCGGTTTTCTGCTGTTGTTCATTGGCCTGCTGGTGCACTGGCAGAGTCGTCCGCTCAAGCGTCTTGCTCGCGCGGCACGGGACATGTCGCTGGGGGCAGAAGTCGAGCCCGTGGCAGAGGGCGGTGGCAGTGAAGTGGTCGAGGTGGGCCGCGCCTTCAATGCCATGCGTGAACGCATCAGCCGTTACCTGACCGAGCGCAGCCAGTTGTTCAGCGCGATTTCCCATGACTTGCGCACACCGATTACCCGGCTGCGACTGCGGGTTGAATTGCTGGAAGACGAGCAGCTGCAAGCCAAGTTCGGCCGCGATCTCGACGAGCTGGAGCTGTTGGTCAAAGGCGCGCTGCAATGCGTGAAAGACACTGACATCCACGAGAATATCGAGCCGGTGGACCTGAACCACGTACTTGATTGTCTCGTGGAACCGTACCTGGCCCCCAACGGCAATGGCCGGGTCACTCAGCATGGACGGGCGCTGGCGGCGTATCCGGGTAAGCCGTTGGCGCTCAAGCGCTGCATTGGCAACCTGATCGACAACGCGTTGAAGTACGGACAGACCGCGCATTTGCACATCGATGACGATGAAAGTGCGTTTATCCTGCATGTCGACGATGAGGGGCCGGGCGTTCCGGAGCAGCGGCTGGAGCAGGTTTTCGAACCGCACTTTCGGTTGGCGGGACAGCAGCAGGGTTATGGGCTGGGGTTGGGAATTGCGCGCAACATTGCCCATAGCCATGGCGGGGAAGTCAGTTTGCAGAACCTGCGTGAAGGTGGGTTGCGGGTGACGTTGCAGTTGCCGCGTCCTATTGATTAACACTAACCCTGTGGCGAGGGAGCTTGCTCCCGCTGGACTGCGCAGCAGTCCCCTCCTTTCAGGTAAAGAGTGGGGCCGCTTCGCAGCCCAGCGGGCGCAAGCTCCCTCGCCACGGGAGATCACTTGTCGCAATCACTGGGCAAATGTCACAGCTTGGTGACATAACTCGCCCCCTTCGTTACAAGCCCGTCCCCGCCCGTTGTTTAGACTGCCCCCAGTCATAACAACAAAAAAGGCACCCCATGCACACCTTCCAACCCGCCTTCAGCAGCTGGCTGAATGCACCTGCCCATCAGCAATGGCTCGCCGCAGAAGGCTTGCGTCTGCTGGCGTTTGCCAAGGCGTCCAGACTCCCCGAAGGCTTTGGCAACCTCGATGAAAAAGGCTGTCTCGCGGCTGACGCCCACGCTGAAACCATGAACACCGCCCGCATGACCCACAGCTTTGCCATGGCCCATATCCAGGGCTTGCCGGGCTATGCCGAACTGGTGGATCACGGCGTAAAAGCCCTCAGTGGCCCATTGCGTGATGCTGAGCACGGGGGCTGGTTTGCGGCCGCACATCATCGGGATGGCAACACCGGCAAGGCCGCTTACTTGCATGCTTTCGTCGCGTTGGCGGCGAGCTCTGCGGTCGTCGCCCAGCGACCCGGCGCCCAGGCGTTGCTCGATGATGCGATCGACATCATCGACAAGTATTTCTGGAGCGAGGAGGAGGGCGCCATGCGCGAGTCCTTCAGCCGTGACTGGGACGAAGAAGAACGTTATCGCGGTGCCAACAGCAACATGCACGCCACCGAAGCGTTCCTCGCCTTGGCCGATGTTACCGAAGACAACCGCTGGCTGTGCCGCGCCCAACGCATCGTCGAGCGTGTCATTCACGGTCACGCGGCGGTCAACGATTACCGCGTGGTCGAGCATTTCGACCGGGACTGGCAGCCGTTGCGCGATTACAACCACGACAATCGCGCCGATGGTTTCCGCCCTTACGGCACAACGCCGGGCCACGGTTTCGAATGGGCGCGGTTGTTGTTACACCTTGAAGCTGCGCGGGTTCAGGCCGGTATGCTCACACCGGGTTGGCTGGTCACGGATGCGCAGAAACTCTTCGAGCGAAACTGCTTGTCCGGGTGGGAGGTCGACGGTGCACCGGGCATTGTCTACACCCTCGACTGGGACAATCGCGCGGTGGTGCGTCATCGTCTGCACTGGACGCATTGCGAAGCCAGCGCGGCTGCCAGCGCACTGCTCAAGCGCACCTTCGACGCACAATACGAAACCTGGTACCGACTGTTCTGGGACTTTTGTGACACTCATTTCATCGACCGTGAACAGGGCAGCTGGCACCACGAACTCGACCCGCAAAACCACCCGAGTGCCGACATCTGGGCGGGTAAGCCCGACCTGTATCACGCCTGGCAAGCGGTGTTGATTCCGCGCCTGCCACTGGCGCCGAGCATGGCGACCGCTCTGAAGCAGTTATCCCAGAGCGCTCCTGTGTAACCATGTGGTGACATTCGCACGTCCCTTCGTTACCTGCGAGGGGATCACTCCTGTTTAAAATCCGTGCAGCGCAAGCACCAGACTTGCATGCATAACAACAAGAAAGGTACTTCTAGATGAACGCGATTTCTCGCCTCGCTACGCTCATTTCTCTTGCCTCCCTGTCTGCGCTTCCTCTCAGTGCTCTTGCTGCCGATGCCAAAGGTTCGGTGGAAGTGGTTCACTGGTGGACGTCGGGTGGTGAAAAAGCAGCGGTCGATGTACTCAAGGCCCAAGTCGAAAAAGACGGCTTCACCTGGAAAGACGGCGCAGTCGCCGGCGGTGGCGGTGCTACTGCCATGACCGTACTGAAAAGCCGCGCAGTGGCCGGTAACCCGCCAGGCGTAGCGCAGATCAAAGGTCCGGACATTCAGGAATGGGCGTCCACCGGCCTGCTCGACACCGACGTATTGAAAGACGCTGCCAAATCGGAAAAGTGGGACAGCCTGCTCGACAAGAAAGTCTCCGATACCGTGAAGTACGAAGGTGACTACGTGGCTGTGCCGGTGAACATTCACCGCGTCAACTGGCTGTGGATCAATCCGGAAGTCTTCAAGAAAGCCGGCATCGACAAGGCACCTACCACGCTCGAAGAATTCTACGCAGCGGGCGACAAGCTCAAGGCTGCGGGCTTCATTGCGCTTGCCCACGGCGGCCAGCCTTGGCAGGACAGCACTGTGTTCGAAGCGGTAGTGCTTTCGGTCATGGGTGTCGACGGTTACAAGAAGGCCCTGGTCGACCTCGACAACGCCACCCTGACCGGTCCGGAAATGGTCAAGGCGCTGACCGAACTGAAGAAAGTCTCGACCTACATGGACGCCGACGGCAAGGGTCAGGACTGGAACCTGGAAGCGGCCAAGGTCATCAACGGCAAGGCCGGCATGCAGATAATGGGTGACTGGGCCAAGAGCGAATGGACCGCAGCCAAGAAGGTCGCCGGCAAGGACTACGAGTGCGTAGCCTTCCCGGGCACCGACAAGGCGTTCACCTACAACATCGACTCCCTGGCCGTGTTCAAGCAGAAAGACGCGGGCACTGCGGCCGCTCAGCAGGACATTGCCAAGATCGTGTTGGGTGAAAACTTCCAGAAAGTCTTCAGCATCAACAAAGGCTCGATTCCCGTTCGAATCGACATGCTGAACGACATGGGCAAGTACGGTTTTGACGCCTGCGCCCAGACCGCCGCCAAGGACTTCCTGGCAGACGCCAAGTCCGGCGGCCTGCAACCGAGCATGGCGCACAACATGGCGACCACGCTGGCGGTACAGGGTGCGTTCTTTGATGTCGTGACCAACTTCATCAACGATCCGAAAGCCGATCCGGCCACCGCTGCCAAGCAACTCGGCACTGCCATCAAGGCTGCCAAATAACGGCTAGCGCCGCAGCCCCTCTGTGGGGGCGGGCTTTTTGTGGGAGCCGGGCTTGCCCGCGATGCAGACAACTCGGTTTATCAGTTGCACCGGGGTGATGCCATCGCTGGCAAGCCAGCTCCCACAGAAGCCCGCTCCTGCCAGGGAATGCGCTTGTAATCCTTTCTCTACGTACTGGATCTTCCCATGAGTTCTGTTGCTGTGTTCAGCAAAGCCTCGCCGTTCGATGCATTGCAGCGCTGGCTTCCCAAACTGGTGCTGGCGCCGAGCATGTTCATCGTCCTGGTGGGCTTCTATGGCTACATCCTCTGGACGTTCGTTCTGTCGTTCACCAGTTCGACTTTCCTGCCAACCTACAAATGGGCAGGACTGGCGCAATACCAGCGGTTGTTCGACAACGACCGTTGGTGGGTAGCGAGCAAGAACCTGGCGGTGTTCGGCGGCATGTTCATTGGTATCACCCTGGTGATCGGTGTGCTGCTGGCGGTGTTCCTCGACCAGCGCATTCGTCGCGAAGGCTTTATTCGCACCATCTACCTATACCCGATGGCGCTCTCGATGATCGTCACCGGTACTGCGTGGAAGTGGCTGCTCAACCCGGGCATGGGCCTGGACAAATTGTTGCGTGACTGGGGTTGGGAAGGCTTTCGCCTGGACTGGCTGGTCGACCCGGATCGCGTGGTGTATTGCCTGGTGATCGCAGCGGTGTGGCAAGCCTCGGGCTTCATCATGGCGATGTTCCTCGCCGGTTTGCGTGGCGTCGATCAATCGATCATCCGTGCCGCTCAGATCGATGGCGCGAGCATGCCGCGCATCTACCTGAAAGTGGTGCTGCCGAGCCTGCGTCCGGTGTTCTTCAGCGCCGTGATGATCCTGGCCCACATCGCGATCAAGAGCTTTGACCTGGTGGCGGCGATGACGGCCGGCGGCCCGGGTTACTCCTCCGATTTGCCTGCGATGTTCATGTATTCCTTCACCTTCAGTCGCGGCCAGATGGGCATGGGCTCGGCCAGTGCGATTCTGATGCTCGGTGCGATTCTCGCAATCATCGTGCCTTACCTGTACTCCGAGCTGAGGACCAAGCGTCATGACTAGTTTCGCTGCCAAACCTTCCATCAGCCTGAGTCGCATCGCGATCTACGCGGTGCTGATCCTTGCGGTGTTTCTGTACCTGATACCGCTGGTGGTCATGCTGTTGACCAGCTTCAAGACACCGGAAGACATCAACACCGGCAACTTGCTGAGCTGGCCGACCGTGATCACCGGGATTGGCTGGATCAAGGCCTGGGCCACGGTCGACGGGTATTTCTGGAACTCGATCAAGATCACCGTTCCGGCGGTGCTGATCTCCACAGCGATTGGTGCGTTGAACGGCTATGTGCTGTCGATGTGGCGCTTCCGTGGTTCGCAGCTGTTCTTCGGCCTGTTGCTGTTCGGTTGCTTCCTGCCGTTCCAGACCGTCCTGCTGCCAGCCTCGTTCACCCTCGGCAAGATGGGCCTGGCCAGCACCACCACCGGCCTGGTGTTCGTGCACGTGGTTTATGGCCTGGCGTTCACCACACTGTTTTTCCGCAACTACTACGTCAGCGTTCCCGATGCATTGGTGAAAGCGGCGCGGCTGGATGGCGCGGGTTTTTTCACCATCTTCCGCCTGATCATCCTGCCGATGTCCACGCCGATCATTATGGTCTGCCTGATCTGGCAGTTCACCCAGATCTGGAACGACTTCCTGTTCGGCGTGGTGTTCTCCAGCGGTGATTCGCAACCCATCACGGTAGCGCTGAACAACTTGGTCAACACCAGTACCGGGGCCAAGGAATACAACGTTGATATGGCGGCGGCGATGATCGCCGGGCTGCCGACCCTGCTGGTCTATGTGGTCGCAGGCAAGTATTTCGTGCGCGGGCTGACGGCCGGCGCAGTCAAGGGGTAATCATGGCTACGCTCGAACTTCGCAATGTAAACAAGACTTATGGCCCGGGTTTGCCGGACACCCTCAAGGACATCGATCTGTCGATCAAGGACGGCGAGTTCCTGATCCTGGTCGGGCCTTCGGGGTGTGGCAAGTCGACGCTGATGAATTGCATCGCCGGCCTCGAGAGCATCACCGGCGGCGCGATCATGATCGATGACCAGGACGTCAGTGGCATGAGCCCGAAAGATCGCGACATCGCGATGGTGTTCCAGTCCTATGCGCTGTACCCGACCATGAGCGTGCGTGAAAACATCGCCTTCGGTTTGAAGATTCGCAAAATGCCGGCCGCCGACATCGATGCCGAAGTGGCGCGCGTGTCCAAGCTGCTGCAGATCGAGCACCTGCTCAATCGCAAGCCGGGCCAACTCTCCGGCGGTCAGCAGCAGCGTGTGGCGATGGGCCGTGCCCTGGCGCGGCGGCCGAAGATCTACCTGTTCGATGAACCACTGTCCAACCTCGACGCCAAGCTGCGCGTCGAGATGCGCACCGAAATGAAACTGATGCACCAGCGCCTGAAAACCACCACGGTCTACGTGACCCACGACCAGATCGAAGCGATGACCCTGGGTGACAAAGTGGCGGTGATGAAGGACGGCATCATCCAGCAGTTCGGCACGCCGAAAGACATCTATAACAACCCGGCCAATCTGTTCGTGGCGAGCTTCATCGGTTCGCCGCCGATGAACTTCATCCCCCTGCGTTTGCAACGCAAGGACGGCCGTCTGGTGGCGCTGCTCGACAGTGGCCAGGCCCGTTGCGAGTTGCCGTTGGGCATGCAGGACGCCGGCCTGGAAGATCGTGAAGTGATCCTCGGTTTGCGTCCGGAGCAGATCGTACTGGCGGGTAACGAGCCGAACGCGCTGCCGACCATTCGCGCCGAAGTACAGGTCACCGAGCCGACCGGTCCGGACACGCTGGTGTTCGTGAATCTCAACGACACCAAAGTCTGCTGCCGCTTGGCGCCGGATGTTGCGCCGGCCGTGGGCGAGACCCTGACCCTGCAATTCGATCCGTCGAAAGTGCTGCTGTTCGATGCCAAGACCGGGGAGCGCCTGGGCGTGGCCGGCGTGCCAAAAGCGGAAGCTCATGCGGGCAACGTGACCCAGTTCAAAGGCCGCTGAAGAACGAAATGTGGGAGCGAGCTTTTGTGGCGAGGGGATTTATCCCCGTAGAACTGCGCAGCAGTCCCTTCTTTTTGGGTCGCTTCGCAACCCAACGGGGATAAATCCCTTCGCCACAGAGCCCGCTCCCACAGGGGGTGTAAACCGCGTTAGAAAATAAAAGTTAATAACAATAAAACGAGGATGTAGGGATGAAGAAGAACAACAACGCTCAGCTTATCTGCCAGTTGTCAGCCGTTGCGGCAATGATGCTGGCCGGTAGCGTGCACGCGGCTGACGCGTTTAGCGCCGACTCCGAATGGATGACCGGTGATTGGGGCGGTGAGCGGACCCGGCTGATCGAGCAGGGCGTCGACATCAAGATGGACTACGTTGGTGAAGTCGGCGGTAACCTTCACGGCGGCTACAACAACGACAAGACGGCGCGATACTCCGACCAGTTTGGCCTGGGCGTGGCACTGGACCTGCAAAAACTGATGGGCTGGGACAACACCCAGGCCAAGATCCAGCTCACCAACCGTAACGGTGAAAACATCTCCAATGACCGTGTCGGCGACCCGCGCGCGGGGACCTTGAGTTCCTCCCAGGAAGTCTACGGCCGTGGTCATATGGTCCGACTGACCCAGTTGTGGATCAAGCATCAGTTCTTCGACAACCAGCTCGACGTTAAAGCCGGTTATTTTGGCGAAGGTGAAGACTTCAACACCTTCCCGTGCGAGTTCCAGAACCTGGCGTTCTGCGGCTCCCAAGTGGGTAACTGGGCCACCAATATCTGGTACAACTGGCCGGTCAGCCAGGCGGCGATCCGCCTGAAGTGGAACATCTCGCCTGAGTTCTATGCGCAGATCGGTGCGTACAACCAGAACCCGTCGCAACTGGAACACGGTAACGGCTTCAAGCTCAGCGGCAGTGGCACGGCGGGCACCGTCTTGCCGGTTGAACTGGTCTGGCTGCCGAACCCGAACAAACTGCCGGGCGAATACCGTGTCGGTTACTACAAGAGCACGGCCAAGGCCGATGACGTTCTTGAAGACGACAATGGCAATAATGCCGCCACCAGCGGCAACGCTTATCGCAGCCACAGCAGCAAGTCCGGCTACTGGTTCGTTGCGCAGCAACAACTCACCAGCCATAACGGTGACGCGACGCGTGGTCTGAACATCGCCGCGAACGCCACGTTCCACGACAAGGACACCAACATCGTCGACAACTACCAGTCGTTGATGTTTGTGTACAAGGGCCCGTTCGACGCACGTCCGAAAGATGACGTCGGTATCGGTGCCGCCCGTATCCACGTCAACGATGACGTGAAGAAAAACGCCGAGTTGGTCAACGCCTCCAACAACGTCACTGACTACCAGGACCCACTGTTCGCACCACTGCGTAACACCGAATACAACTACGAGATCAACTACGGCTTCCACGTGACCAACTGGTTGACCGTGCGTCCGAACCTGCAATACATCACTCACCCGGGCGGTGTGGATGAAGTGGATAACGCGCTGGTGGCCGGCCTGAAAATTCAGTCGGTGTTCTAACGCTGTTGCGATAAGCTCCTCTCTATGTGCGCATGTTTGCGGACGGCCAAGGCTGTCCGCTTTTTTTTGTGTGGTATGTGAAAGCACAACTGTGGCGAGGGGATTTAGCGAAACGTCGCACCGCCCCGTTGGGCTGCGAAGCGGCCCCCGAATTTGATACTGCGGTGTGTCAGGAACACCATACGCAATGGTTTACGACTGCTTCGCAGTCGAACGGGGATAAATCCCCTCGCCACAGTGTTCGATGAACACAGAAATATGAGTTCACCCATGATTTCCAGGACCGCGGCACATGCATGAGCATCCGCTACAACGCTTCTTCAAATCCTTGCGCGAACGTCCGGTGTTCGCGTGGGAGCGCTATCAAATGCGCGACGTGTTGGTGATCGACCATCCGTTGTGCCAGGCGGTGTTCAGCCGTCAGGGGGCGCAGCTGTTGCACTTCCAGCCGAAGGGGCAGAAACCCTGGCTCTGGTGTGCAGCGAAGTGGCCGCACGTGGGGGCGATTCGCGGCGGTGTCCCGGTGTGCTGGCCATGGTACGGCCGCCACCCGAGCGAAAACGCCTGGCCGTCCCATGGTTGGGCTCGGCTGCTTGACTGGAAACTGCTCGACAGCAGCGCCGATGAACAGGGCGTGCACCTGCACTGGCAGCTGCAGTTATGCGATTGGCAGGTGGATTTGCATGCGCATCTTGGCGAGCGCATGGATTTGCGTCTGAGCACCGAACATCAAGACAGTCTGCCGTGCCAGTTGAGCCAGGCTTTGCACGCCTATTGGCGTATTGGCGATGTGGGTGAGGTAGCGCTGTCTGGCCTCGACGGGGCGCACGGTTATGACCAGTTGAATCGCCAGGTGTGCCAGCAGGAAGGAGAGTTGCGAGTGGAGGGCGGTTGTCAACGGGTGTTCCAGCACGACGGCGAATTGCAGCTCAAAGACCATGCGTGGCAGCGGGAATTGTGTATCGACACGGGCGACGATGCGGACACGGTGGTCTGGCATCCCGGGACGCGGCCGTTGCTGGGGGTGAGCTGGAATGAGGTCTGCGAGTTTGTCTGCGTTGAGGCCACGAGCGGTGGCGGCGAAAGCCGGAGCCTGGCGCCGGGGCAGAAAGCTCATCTGAGTTTGCAGGCGCGGGTGGGGTGATCGTTCCCACGCGGGAGCGTGGGAACGATCACGGTGGGTTAGTTGAACTCATCCCCAACCGGATACCGGCTCGCATTCAAACTCTCTTTGATCTTGCGCAGGTGCGGCTGGAAGTCCACGCCGCGGCGCAATGTCATGCCGGTCGCCAGCACATCCAGTACGGTCAGCTGAATGATTCGTGACGTCATCGGCATATAGATGTCCGTGTCTTCCGGCAGCGGAATGTTCAGGCTCAAGGTGCTGGCCTTGGCCAATGGCGATCCCTCCGCCGTCAGACCCAATACCGAAGCGCCGTTTTCCCGGGCGATGCGTGCCACTTCCACCAGCTCGCGAGTACGGCCGGTGTAGGAAATGATCACAAACAACTCACCGGTGTGCGCCACGGAAGCAATCATTCGCTGCATCAGCACGTCGGCATGGGCAGTGACGGCCAGGTTGAAGCGGAAGAACTTGTGCTGCGCATCGAGCGCCACCGGGGCCGAGGCGCCGAGGCCGAAGAAGTGGATTTGCCGGGCCTGGATCAACAGGTCGACGGCGCGACTGATCAGGTTCGGGTCCAGGGCCTGCAACGCGCTGTCCAGAGAGGCGATGGCACTGCCGAAGATCTTCTTGGTATAGGCCTCCGGATTGTCATCAGCCTCGACCGCGCGGCTGACGTATGCCGCGCCACTGGCCAGGCTCTGGGCCAATTGAAGCTTGAGTTCGGGATAGCCGCTGACACCGAAGGAACGGCAGAAACGGTTGACCGTCGGCTCGCTGACCTTTGAGGCCTGGGCGAGGGCGGCGATGCTGAAGCGGGTGGCCTGCTGTGGATTAAGCAGAATCACTTCGGCAACTTTGCGTTCGGCCTTGTTCAGGTCTTCAAGGCGATTCTGGATCTGTTCCAGTAAATTTCGCACGCGGTCCATATTGATTCCTTAGCTCCGCAAACAAGAGAGCAATGCAAATTAGGGCCCCGGCTATGCAAATTGGGACTTTGATCGGGCCGGTCACGGTGGCCTATCCTACTGATGGCTCCGACCGACCACCACTCGGAATCCACATTTTGCGAAAATGTTGTGGTTATTACTACATTTTCTCTTGAGCGATACCTTAAAAAAAGGTATTTGTAGCTTAACTTGATAAAAGAACAAACATCATGCCTTCGATTACGGTTGAACCGTGCACCTTTGCCTTGTTCGGCGCCCTCGGCGATCTGGCCTTGCGCAAGCTGTTTCCAGCGCTCTATCAACTCGATGGCGCGGGCCTGTTGCACGAGGACACACGCATTATCGCCCTGGCCCGTGAGCCTGGCAGCGAGCAGGAGCACCTGGCGCTCATCGCCACCGAGCTGCGCCGTTATGTCGGTGCCGCAGAACTGGACGAAACCGTCGTTGAACGCTTCCTTGCCCGTTTGAGCTACCTGCACGTCGACTTCCTCAAGGCTGACGATTACGTCGCCCTGGCCGAACAGGCCGGCACCGCGCAACGAGTGATTGCTTATTTCGCCACGCCGGCCGCTGTGTATGGCGCGATCTGCGAGAACCTGGCAAGGGTCGGCCTGGCCGAAAACACCCGCGTCGTGCTGGAAAAGCCCATCGGCTCGGACCTGGAATCCTCGCGCAAGGTCAACGACGCCGTGGCGCAGTTCTTCCCGGAGAACCGCACCTACCGCATCGACCACTACCTGGGCAAAGAAACCGTCCAGAACCTCATCGCCCTGCGCTTCGCCAACAGCCTGTTCGAAACCCAGTGGAACCAGAACTACATCTCCCACGTGGAAATCACCGTGGCCGAGAAGGTGGGAATCGAGGGTCGCTGGGGTTATTTCGACAAGGCCGGTCAGCTGCGGGACATGATCCAGAATCACCTGTTGCAGCTGCTTTGCCTGATCGCGATGGACCCGCCGGCCGACCTGTCCGCCGACAGCATTCGCGATGAGAAAGTCAAAGTGCTCAAGGCACTGGCGCCGATCAGTCCGGAAGGCCTGACCACTCAGGTAGTGCGCGGTCAGTACATCGCCGGTTACAGCGAAGGCAAACCCGTACCGGGCTATCTGGAAGAACCGAATTCCAACACCCAGAGCGATACCGAAACGTTCGTCGCGCTGCGTGCCGATATCCGCAACTGGCGTTGGGCCGGTGTGCCGTTTTACCTGCGCACGGGCAAGCGCATGCCGCAAAAGCTCTCGCAGATCGTCATCCACTTCAAGGAACCGTCCCACTACATCTTCGCCCCGGAACAGCGCCTGCAGATCAGCAACAAACTGATCATCCGCCTGCAACCGGACGAAGGTATTTCCTTGCGTGTGATGACCAAGGAACAAGGCCTGGACAAGGGCATGCAGCTGCGCAGCGGTCCGTTGCAGCTGAATTTTTCCGACACCTATCGCAGCGCTCGGATCCCCGATGCCTACGAGCGGTTGTTGCTGGAAGTGATGCGCGGCAATCAGAACCTGTTTGTCCGTAAAGATGAAATCGAAGCCGCGTGGAAGTGGTGCGACCAGTTGATCGCCGGGTGGAAAAAATCCGGTGATGCGCCCAAGCCGTACGCGGCCGGGTCCTGGGGACCGATGAGTTCCATTGCACTGATCACGCGGGATGGGAGGTCGTGGTATGGCGATATCTAAATTGAAACTGCCTCAGGGCGTCAGCGCTCATGAGTTCAAGAGCCCGGTGTTGCTGGCTGAAGGCCTGGCACTGACCGTTGCCAGACAACTGAGCGAAGCCATCGATGCCACTGGCACCGCCACATTGGTGGTCTCGGGTGGGCGCAGCCCGGTGGCGTTTTTCCAGCACCTGGCCAAACAGCCGCTGGACTGGTCCAAGGTTGTCGTGACCCTGGCCGACGAGCGCTGGGTGCCGGTGGAACATGCCGACAGCAATGCCGGTTTGCTCAAGCGTTACCTGTTGCAAGGTCCGGCGGCGAAGGCGAAGTTTCTGAGTCTGTACAGCGCTACCGCCAGCCTTGAACTGGCCGCCGAGCAGGCCGATCGCTTGCTCGCCGAGCTGCCACCCATCGATGTGCTGATTCTGGGCATGGGCGACGACGGCCACACCGCCTCGCTATTCCCCAACAGTCCGAACCTGGCCGACGCGCTGAAAGTCGACGGTGCACGTCGTTGCTATCCGATGCTGGCGCCGACTGTTCCGCATCAACGCCTGACCATGAGTCGTGCGTTGCTGGCTTCGGCCAAGAACACTGTTCTATCGATTTCCGGTCAGTCCAAGCTGACCACCCTCAGTGCCGCATTGGCCGGTGACGATGTCGCCGCCATGCCGATTCGCGCGTTTCTGCAACCTACGTTAGAGATTTACTGGTGCCCATGAGCCAAGGATCAGCCGCTATGAAAAACACTTCCCCGACCCTTTCCATGGCGGACAAAGTTGCCCTGATAGACAGCCTCTGCGCCAAAGCGCGGATTTTGCCGGTGATTACCATCGCTCGCGAACAGGACGTTCTGCCCCTGGCCGATGCCCTGGCTGCCGGTGGCCTGACCGCCCTGGAAGTGACCCTGCGTTCGCAGTTCGGCCTCAAAGCCATCCAGATTTTGCGCGAGCAGCGTCCGGAGCTGGTGACCGGTGCCGGTACCGTGCTGGATCGCAGCATGCTGGCAGCGGCCGAAGCGGCCGGTTCGCAGTTCATCGTTACCCCGGGCATTACCCGTGATCTGCTCGAAGCCAGTGTCGACAGCCCGATTCCGCTGTTGCCAGGCATCAGCAACGCGTCGGGCATCATGGAAGGCTACGGCCTGGGTTATCGCCGCTTCAAGCTGTTCCCGGCGGAAGTCAGCGGCGGCGTCGCGGCCATCAAGGCCTTGGGTGGCCCGTTCGGCGAAGTGAAATTCTGCCCGACTGGCGGCGTCAGCCCTGCCAACATCAAGAGCTACATGGCGTTGAAAAACGTGATGTGCGTGGGCGGTAGCTGGATGCTTGATCCGGAATGGATAAAGAACGGCGACTGGGCCCGCATTCAGGAATGCACCGCCGAGGCTTTGGCGCTGCTGGACTGATCAATCCCAAACACTTCGTTGTGTGTTCTACGGCTTTACGGTGCGCTTGGTCGGTGCACCGTTTTTTTTTGCCTTGAGTATTGTGGCTGCCGACACGCTTTTTGTAGCAGCTGGCGAAGCCTGCGTCCGGCTGCGTAGCAGCCGTAAAACCAGAATGTAGGATTTACCTGACACACTGCGTGCACTGGATTACGACTGCTGCGCAGCCGGACGCAGGCTTCGCCAGCTGCTACAGAGGTGGTCACCCGCAGACATCAGCGCAGTTCATCCAGCGCCCGGACCAGCAACGCCATCTCCGCTGCCGTCGTGGTTAGCCCCGGTGTAATCCGGATACAAGGCCCGCACGCCGCGCCCGTACGCACCACGGTAAACAGGTTGTACTCATTGAGGAGCCGCTCGGCCATGACCTGCTGATCGGTGTGCCGGGTGAAGCGCATCGCGGTGATGCCGCAGTACAGGCGGGGATCATCCGGGGTCATGACTTCGATACCGGGCAGGTCGCGCACGGCCTTCACCCACTGGTTGCGCAGGTAATTCAACCGCGATCCCTTCGCCGGGGAGCCGCCCATGGACTGGTGCTCTTCAAACACCAGCGGCAGCGTCATCAGTGCCGGGATATTGGGCGTGCTGTAGGACGTACGTGCGCGAATGTCGTTGATCGCAAAGTGCATCTCGCCCATGTCCGGATCGATATCGGCCAGACGCTGCTCGGCGATGTACATAAAGCCCAGCGTCAGCGGTGCACCGATCCATTTGTGCAGGTTGAAGCCCGCGAAGGCGATACCCAGCGCTTCGAGATCGAATGCAATCTGCCCGAGCGCATGAGCGCCATCAAGGATCACGTCGATCCCATGCTCCTTGGCCGCGGCGGCGATGGCCTGTACCGGCATGACCAGTCCGGTGCGATGGGTGACGTGCGTCAGGGCCATCAGCTTGAGTCCTGGATGGCGCGCGAACGCCTCACGATAGCTGGCCAGTAAGTTGTCAAAGGTGGCCGGGTGAGGGTGGTCAATCTCGATGACTTCAACACCGCGATGGCGCGCCAGCCAACGCATGGCGCCTTTGACGGTGTCGTATTCCAGGTCGCTGATCAGAACCTGATCACCCGGCTGCAGGCGGTTGTAGTTGCGGATCAGCGATTGCAAGCCATCTGTTGCGTTGTGGGTAAGGGCGATGGTTTGCGCACGTACACCCACCATCTCGGCAAGCTGGGCGCGAATGTCCAGGCTCTCGCCCAGTTCAAACCGCCGACGCACGTGCACCGAGTTGCTGCGATTGATCAATTCGATGTTGCGCTGAAACTCCTCGACCACCGTGCGCGACATGCGACCGAAGTAACCGTTTTCCAGGTTTATCGGGCCAGGTTCGACCGCGTAGCGGTCGGCAAAGGTTTCCCAGAAGTCTTCATCGCGGGCGCGCAGGGTGTTATCGGGCATGGGCTTCTCGATAGGGCGTAGGTCAGGGTATTGCCGGATCAGTGGCGCGGGGCAGGTCTGCCATGCTTGGCGCGCAGCGGTTCGAGCAGGTCCGATAGACCGTTGTGATCGATTTCCTGCATCAAGGCCAGCAAGCCACCCAATTCACCATGAGGAAAACCTTCACGGGCGAACCAGTTCAGGTATTGGCCGGGCAGGTCGGCAATGATCCGACCTTTGTATTTGCCGAAGGGCATTTCGCGGGTGATCAACAGTTCGAGCTTTTCCGGGTTCATCGATAGGTCGTCTTGATTCAGTCAGTCTGGAAAATACAGGCATTCTGCATGCAGGCCAAATGACAGATCATGCAAAACACGCGGATGCAGATTTACAGTTAAAACATAACTTATTGATAAATAACGATTAATTTGTATTTCCAAAGCTGGCATGCAGGGTGCAATAGCTATTGCATCTTTCATCAACCCGCAAGGAATTGAAAAATGACCGACATGAATAAAGAAGCCATCTCTGTACTCAACGACCTGATTGAAACCTGCAAAGACGGTCAGGAAGGGTTCAAGACTTGCGCCGAAGACATCAAGCACCCAGAACTCAAAACCCTGTTCGTGACTCGTTCTGCCGATTGTGCAACCGCTGCTGCTGAACTGCAGTCTGCCGTGCGTTCAATGGGGGGCGATCCGGAAACCTCTACCAGTGTGAGTGGTGACCTGCACCGCCGTTGGGTAGACGTGAAGTCGATGTTCACCGGCAAGGACGAAGAAGCCGTGTTGAACGAAGCCGAGCGCGGTGAAGACCATGCACTGAAGGCTTACAAAGAAGCCATCGAAAAAATCAACAAGCACAACCTGGTCGGTATTCGTGATCTGGTTGAACGTCAGTACCACGGCGTGCAACGCAATCATGACCAGGTGAAAGCCCTGCGTAATCAGGCTCGCGCCCGTTCGTAAGGGTTCGTAGCCGATAAAAAAACGCCTGTTAATCAGGCGTTTTTTACATCAAAAGATCGCAGCTTGCGGCAGCTCCTGCATTGGAATGCGTTTCCTGAAGGAGCTGCCGTGTTGCGGTCGAATTTTTTTAGACCATGATGTAGGAGCGTCGATCTAAGGAAGCATCATGGGTTATCGGGTTGTCACGTCAGAGCAAAAAGCAGAGGCCATTCGCTTGGTTGTGGA
>NZ_WFGV02000060.1 GCF_010095445.2 Pseudomonas sp. TNT3 | reverse complement strand
CGCCAAAGTTCACGCCGGCCCAGCCGTGCGTCAACTGGCCCGTGAGTTCGGTGTCGAGCTGAGCGCCGTCGGCGCCAGCGGCCCGCACGGTCGCATCCTGAAAGAAGACGTACAGGTTTACGTCAAAGCCATGATGCAGAAGGCCAAGGAAGCACCGGCCGCTGCTGGCGCAACCGGTGGCGCGGGCATTCCGCCGATTCCGGTTGTCGACTTCAGCCGTTTCGGCGAAACCGAAGAAGTGCCGATGACTCGCCTGATGCAAATCGGCGCATCGAGCCTGCACCGCAGCTGGTTGAACATTCCACACGTGACTCAGTTCGATTCGGCTGATATCACCGACCTGGAAGCGTTCCGTATCGCTCAGAAGGCTGTTGCAGAGAAGGCCGGCGTCAAGCTGACCATCCTGCCGCTGCTGCTCAAGTCCTGCGCGCACCTGCTCAAGGAACTGCCGGACTTCAACAGTTCGCTGGCACCAAGCGGCAAAGCGATCATCCGCAAGAAATACGTGAACATTGGCTTCGCCGTCGACACGCCTGAAGGCCTGCTGGTACCGGTCATCAAGAACGTCGACCAGAAGAGCCTGTTGCAACTCGCCGCTGAAGCTGCCGCGCTGGCCGCCAAAGCCCGCGACAAAAAGCTCACCGCTGACGACATGCAAGGCGCCTGCTTCACCATTTCCAGCCTCGGCCACATTGGCGGCACCGGCTTCACGCCGATCGTCAACGCGCCGGAAGTGGCGATCCTCGGTGTTTCCAAGGCAACCATCCAGCCAGTCTGGGACGGCAAAGCCTTCCAGCCGAAACTGATGCTGCCGCTGTCGCTGTCCTACGATCACCGCGTGATCAACGGCGCCGCTGCAGCACGCTTCACCAAGCGTCTGAGCGACCTGCTGGCGGACATTCGTACCATTCTGTTGTAACACCTGGCGGCCCTCCTTCACTGGAGGGCCTGCCGCGTTCCACGTTTTCCGGGCGCCACGCTCGTACCTCAACCCCGCCAATTTGGCGGGGCTTTTTTTGCCTGAGATTTTTTAATTTAAAAGTGTGCCTTCCTACATTTGTAGCTGATATCGCCCACAACTCGAGTCCATTTCCGCTCCGTATTTTTTAAGGTCCACTCACTAGTCTTGGTGATGCGACGCCTTAATAAACGCGCCGACATTGTTAATTGTCTGACTGGCGCAATACTGAATGGACTCAACTATGTTCAAACCTACTGTCGGCCCTATTGTTGGCCACACGACAACTCATCAGACGCGCCTCTTCCTGCGCGGCACGCCACGAAAAAACATTTCTGTTTTCGCCGGTATTCGTTATCGACGAGCGGGAGAGGTGTGCTGGCTGAACAGTATTTTTGCGAAACTGGAACCTGTCCGTGACGGGTGCGAAGTCATCGCACTCAATGAACTGAGCGCCGACACCGAATACGAGTATCAGGCTGGCTGGTTCAGCCCCGCAGGCCCGATGCACACGGTGGAGACAGCGCAACAGCTACCGCTGCAATGGCCGCAGGACCTCTACCGCTTTCGCACGCCATCCAACACGACGACCAAACCACGCGCCTATATCGTCGGCTCATGCCGATACCTGCGAATGACCGGCGGCATGCCCGTTCTACCGCACCGGAGTGACCGAATCTTCGCGTCGATCATGCAACAGGTACACCACGCCCAACCACCCGTCAGCGCGGTGTTGATGACCGGCGATCAAGTCTATGTCGATGATTTGAACATCGTGGCGCCCGACCGTGAACTAAACGATATCTTCAGCAAGTACCGCGCCGCTTTTTCTCAGCCCAATATCAGTCAGTTAATGTCCAGTGTGCCGACTTACATGATCCTTGACGATCATGAAATAGAAGACAACTGGCCCGCCAACAAGAGCAATAAAGACGACTACTTATATACGAATGCGATGACTGCTTATGAGATATACCAGGCCAGCCACAGTCCCATTCCTGAGTTACTCGATAATGGCCGGGTAAGTTCGACACTCAACAGGTATTGGTATCAGTTTACCGAGGGCGATATCGAATGGTTTGTGACCGACAGCCGAACACGGCGAAATCTATCCACCGCTGACCGGCGCATTCTTGATCAGGCGCAAGAAATCGCCTTATGTGAATGGCTGATCAACAGTTCGGCCCGAGTGAAGTTCGTCGTGACCAGCGTCATGTTCTATCCCGATAAGAAAATTCAGGGCGACGATGCCTGGAAAGCGTTTCCCGAACAGCGACTGCGCCTGCTGGAGACGATCCGCCAGCACCGCATCAAGAACGTCATCTTTGTCTCCGGCGATGTCCACGGCTCCCTGACCAGCCGGCTGACGCACAGCGAGGATCCGGATTTTGAAGTGCACACCGTGGTGTCGTCGCCTCTGAGCAACAGCAAATTACTGCCTTACGCCAATGCCGCCAGCTTTATCCTCGATCAACCCTTGGCCCGCACGGCCGAGGGCGAGTACCGGCACGCATTGACCGGCGCAGTGATCAGCCAGGACAACTTTGCCCATCTGGTGGTTGATGCCGGGCAGATTCGTGTCAGTTATCACGATCATGAGGGCAAATTGCTTCAACAGACGGATATCCCGTTGCGTTAAAGATCAAAAGATCGCAGCCTTCGGCAGCTCCTACGGGTTGTACGCGCCCTGTAGGAGCTGCCGCAGGCTGCGATCTTTTCCCCTCAAACATTACTTTCCCCGGCTCACTGAAGAAATCTTCTTCTCTGCCGACATATTCTTATAGCACTTGGCCTTCATGTCTCTTGTCAGTCAGTGTTGCAATGATGCAACCTTGCCGCACGCAAGAGTAAAGAGGGCGAAAGCCCGGCGCGATCAGCACTTTCGAAGCGAGTTCCCTCCATGAAAAGCCAACCCGATGCCGCCAGCCGTATGGTGGCCGAGGTAGTGACGCAGTTGCCTGTGCCCTCGCGGCTCGGCATGCTGCGTTTCGAACGGCTGAATGAGGCGAGCTGGGCGCTGTTGTTTCTCGATCCGAACTGCGAACGACAGTTCGGCCTGGCGGCTACGGAGCTCTGCTCCCTGATCAGTTCGCCCTACGCCAGCCTGATGGAGCCGCAAGCGCGCCATCAGTTGCATGACGCGATCCAGCAGCAACTGACTGAAAGCCCGAACTACCTGATCCGCTACACCTTGCACACTCCCTCCGGCGCCTTGAACCTGCTGGAGCTGGGTGAAGCCTTCAAACAGCACAATCGGCAGTTGCTGCGTGGCTACTTGATGGTTGTAGACGATCTGTTCGAGGGCAATCCGCAGCTGTCGGCGCTGGACCTGGAAACTCAGAACTCGCGCCTGCAAATCGCACTGGAACTCAATCAGCGCGCACAGCAGGAACAACTGCTGCACCTGGATCGGGTTCGCGCACAGCAAGACCTGATCCTGTTGCTGACCCGCCAGCGTTACAGCAGCAACAATTCCCTGCAGGAAGCCGCTGAGCTGATCACCCGCAGCGCGTGTGACATCTACGAAATCGACTGTGCCAGTCTGTGGAACCTTGAGGGCTCGTTGCTGGTGCCGATCTCGGCCTATCATCGCGCCACCCGGAACCATCAGCTGCCGGAACCGATCGACGTCAGCGGCTTCCCGAATTACCTGGAAGCCTTGAACACCGGCCGCGCCATTGACGCCCACAACGTGATGCACGACCCGCGTACCCGGGAACTGGTGGACAGCCTGCGACCGCGGGACATCATTGCGATGCTCGATGCCAGCATTCGGGTTGATGGCAACGTCGTGGGCGTGCTCTGCCTGGAACAGATCGGTATCACTCGCGCCTGGCAATCGGACGAAATTGCCTTCGCCGGTGAGCTGGCAGACCAATTCGCCCAAGTGATCAACAACCACAACCGCCGCGCCGCCACCAGTGCCTTGCACTTGTTCCAACGCGCCGTGGAGCAAAGCGCCAATGCCTTTTTGCTGGTCAATTGCGACGGTGTGGTCGAGTACGTCAATCCGAGTTTCACAGCGATCACTCAATACAGCACTGATGAAGTCCACGGCCAGCGGCTGTCGGAACTGCCGGCACTGGAGAACCTGAGCGAGCTGCTGTTCGACGCGCCCTCGGCACTGGTCAAAAGCAACAGCTGGCAAGGCGAGTTCAAAAGCCGCCGTAAAAACCTCGAACCCTATTGGGGCCAGTTGTCGATCTCCAAGGTTTACGGCGACAACCGCGAGCTGACGCATTACATCGGCATTTACGAAGACATCACCCAGACCAAACTCGCCCAGCAGCGCATCGAGCGCCTGGCTTACACCGACAACCTGACCAACCTGGGTAATCGCCCGGCGTTCATCCGCAACCTTGATGAACGCTTCGCGCGCGACACCGATACGCCCATCAGCCTGCTGCTGGTGGACATTGATAACTTCAAGCGCATCAATGACAGCCTCGGCCACCAGACCGGCGACAAGCTGCTGATCAGCCTGGCCCGACGCTTGCGCAACAGCCTGAGCCCGAGCGGCAGCCTGGCGCGTTTTGCCAGTAACGAGTTCGCGGTGTTGCTGGACAACACCGACCTGTGCAGCGGCCAGAAGGTCGCCAATCAATTGCTGGCGACCCTCGACAAACCCATGTTCGTCGACAACCAGTTGATCAGCGTCACGGGCTCCGTCGGCCTGGCCTGCGCACCCCTGCATGGACGCGACCCGCAAACCCTGATGCGTAACGCCGGCCTCGCGCTGCATAAGGCCAAGGCCAACGGCAAACATCAGGTTCAGGTGTTCACCGAAGCGCTGAACGCCGAGGCCAGCTATAAGCTGTTCGTCGAAAACAACCTGCGCCGCGCCTTGACCCAGAATGAGCTGGACGTGTTCTACCAGCCCAAGCTTTGCCTGCGTAGCGGTCGCCTGCTGGGCATGGAAGCGCTGCTGCGCTGGAACCATCCGGAAAAAGGCATGATCCGCCCGGATCAGTTCATCAGCGTGGCGGAAGAGACCGGCCTGATCATTCCCATTGGCAAATGGATCGCCCGCCAGGCCTGCCGCATGAGCAAAGACCTGACGGCGGCCGGCCTGGGCAATCTTCAGGTGGCGATCAACCTGTCGCCCAAGCAGTTCTCCGACCCGGACCTGGTGGCGTCCATCGCCAATATCCTCAAGGAAGAAGCGCTGCCGGCCAATTTGCTCGAACTTGAGTTAACGGAAGGCCTGCTGCTGGAGGCCACCGAAGACACTCACTTGCAGCTCGACCAGCTCAAGCGCCTGGGCCTGACCCTGGCCATGGACGATTTCGGTACGGGTTATTCGTCGCTCAGTTACCTGAAAAAATTCCCGATCGATATCATCAAGATTGATCGAAGCTTCATTCACGAAATCCCGGATAACCAGGACGACATGGAGATCACCTCCGCCGTGATCGCCATGGCCCACAACCTGAAACTCAAGGTGGTGGCTGAAGGCATCGAGACGGCAGAACAGCTCGCGTTCTTGCGGCGCCACCGTTGTGACGTCGGTCAGGGCTACCTGTTCGACCGCCCGATCCCCGGCACCGAGCTGATTGAAAAGCTCAAGCGCTATCCGCGCGGCCCACTCGCCTGACGGCACACCCTCGCTCCCAAAGGGATAATTGGGCAAACTGCGTGTCTAACAATTCACATTCAACCTGACTGAGAGGACTGATGATGGTTCTGCGCTCGGAAATTCTGGTGAACAAAAACGTGCTTCCAACTAAAGAACAAGCCCTGCCTGGCCGCGAAACCCCAATGAACTTGCCGGAAAAACACTTCGTCCACGACTCGCCGTTGCTGGGTCCGTTCGTCACGGATGTGGATTTCGCCATCTTCGGTCTGGGGTGCTTCTGGGGGGCGGAGCGTCGCTTCTGGCAGCGTGAGGGTGTGGTCAGTACCGTGGTTGGCTACGCCGGCGGTTTCACGCCGAACCCGACTTATGAAGAGGTCTGCTCGGGCCTGACCGGCCACACTGAGGTGGTACTGGTAGTCTACGAGCCGGCGAAAGTCAGCTACGACGAGCTGCTGAAGATGTTCTGGGAGCTGCACAACCCGACTCAAGGCATGCGCCAGGGCAACGACATCGGCACGCAGTATCGCTCGGTCATCTATGCCACCAACCCGACACAGCTGGACGCGGCCAAGGCCAGCGCGAAGATCTTCCAGGCTGAATTGAACAAGGCTGGCAAAGGCACTATCACGACCGAAATCGATGAAGCCCCGACGGTCTACTTTGCCGAGGCCTATCACCAGCAATACCTGGCGAAAAACCCGGAAGGGTATTGCGGGATTGGCGGTACGGGCGTGACTTGCCCGATCTGACCCCGTAAAGCAAAAGATCGCAGCCTCGTTTCACTCGACAGCTCCTACAACGGAATACTCATTCCGCATTCCCCGTGTAGGAGCTGTCGAGTGAAACGAGGCTGCGATCTTTTGATCTTGCCTATCGATTACCCCTATTCGGCAATCAACCAATCCATCTGCCACCCGCCCTGGGTCTGTCCCAGCTTCTTGGACAACCACGGCAGCAGCTCACGCAATTCTTCCTCCAGTCCCCACGGCGGATTGGCAATCGCCAGCCCGGAACCGTTCAAGGTGTTCGGCGTGTCCAGTGGATGCACCAGCAACTCCACCCGCAACAACTTCGGCGCGCCCGTGCCGGCCAGGTCCTGATAGAAACGGCGCAACATGCGCTGGTCCTTCACCGGGTACCAGATCGCAGCCACGGTTTGACGCATCCGTCCAATAGCCTCTTTCAGCGACGCCGCACAACGCTGCATCTCATCCAGTTGCTCGAACGGCGGATCAATCAACATCACCGCCCGCTTCTCCTGCACCGGCAACATGGCACGCGGCACGTGCCAGCCCTCGCCCAGATGCACCTTGACCCGGCGATCGCCCGCCATGTTGTCCTTGAGCAACACGCCGTCTTCGGGGTGTTTCTCGTTCAGCATCAACCGATCCTGTGGCCGTGTCAGACGACGCGCCAGCTCCGGCGATCCCGGGTAATAGCGCAACTGGCCATCCGGGTTCATGTCGTGCAGCACCTTCATGTAATCGGCGGTCAACGCCGGCAGATCCGGCTGATCCCACAACCGCGCAATCCCTTCCAGGTACTCACCGGTACGATTGGCCTGATCACCCTGCAGGTCATACAGACCAATGCCGGCGTGAGTGTCGAGATAGGCAAACGGCTGCTCCTTGCGCGACATCAGGGCGATGAGGCGGGTCAAGGTCAGGTGTTTGAACACATCGGCGTGATTGCCGGCATGGAAGGCGTGACGATAATTCATGATTGCTCCTGCGAAGGCCGGGAAGTTTACCTTGTACCGAGCCGAACGTCAGGGCTTCGCAGCCGAGCGGGCGGTTGCAGCTGTTGCGACTGCCCGTCAGAAGAACTAATTGTGGTGAGCACTGGCAGACTCTGTAGTGAGCGCAAAAACCTGTGGCGAGGGAGTTTACTCCCGCTCGGCTGCGAAGCAGTCGCCAGACCAGACCCCGAGGTGTGTCTGACAAAACCGGTTCGCTGATCCTGAGTCTGCTTCGCAGCCTAGCGGGAGTAAACTCCCTCGCCACAACAGCCCGTTACGATCCGGAAGGTCGAGGCCGCAACCGCCGCCGCACCACTTCCAGCACATCACAGCCATCGCGCAACGGAATCGCGCAGAGCAATGAAAAGTCACTGAGAATGAACGAATCGCACTCGATCGACCCACGCATGGACAGATTTTCGAGCACTTGGGTAACAGCCTGGATTCGGTAGTTGGCCGCGTCGGTCAAAACATCGATGGGTGCCTGGGTATCCAGGAACAGGGTGGGCATGTCACTGCAATTGCTGGTGAGTGCCTTGAAGCGGTTATCCGGATGAGGAGCTGGCTTTACATACGGAGGATCGGGATGAAGTGATGGCATTTGAAATCTCCGATGATAATGGGAGCTGCCATCTGCCTTCCTACGGGCTTGGGTGGCAGCTATACGCGGGGTAGGAATACCGAGCATCGGAGAACTCGACCACGCCGAAGCGTGCCCGCGCATAGCCGCCGCAACTGATCTTACGGACGCACAATAACGGCCGCAAATTGGTTTCGATGCTAATGCCTTCCGATGCCACTACAGGGTTCCTACGCCCCACCACTGAATCACAGTGGCAACCAAAGACTATCGATGGATCTCATTGCGCACCAGTTCACGCAAACCGCCAAAACTCGAAGGAAATCTCCGAAGACCTTACCCAGAAATTTCCTCGGACCTACTCCATCAAATCAACCCAGCTCCATCATCAAGTGCTCCAGCAACTCCACCTTCGGAACTGAAGGAAGCCCAGGCTGCGCAAGAAACGCCTCCACCTTCCTGCGCAACACGCTTTCCGAAAAAGCCTCGAACAGCGCCTGATGTTCCTCACTCAACCACTGCATCAAATTGTTGAGCTGAGTCGAAACATCCTCAACCCCCAACTGCTGCAGCAGCGCATCCGGCACCGCCCACCATGGAAAAACCTTTTCCGATTTCAACGCGTTACCGCCAATATCAACCGGTTGCCCATTGATCAGACACCGGTCAAAAACCGGCAGCAACTCAGCCGCATTCACTTGCGCAGACTGCAAAATCGGCAGCAGATATCGCCCATCCCAAAACCGGAAAAACACCGCATTACCATTGGGCAATGTCACCTGGGTAAGGCTGCGCATGTGCTCAACCACGACTTTTAAGGGCGCCGCAGAAACCGCCAACCACCCCCAATCCTGAGACTCAGTTGTCGCAACCCACTGCAAAAACTCACCGTCAGCCGCGACAATTCCTACATAAGGCATCACCTCTTCCCACTCGGCATAAATTGTTTCGGCCCAAACCGGGCTGGGAGCCTTACCTCCCTTCGAAGCCCGCCAAACTTTGAAAGGTTCAGCAGCGCTCGCACTGCTGAAAATGGCAAAGAGTTGTTCCGCACTCTTGAGCGGGTTGTTGTGGAGCCAGGTATCTGTATGCTCGTTAGTCATTAATTTATCCATGAGAACTAAAAACCAAACTTATCCAAGCCATCCATTTTTATAAAAATAGTGCACGAGCATTGAAACCATACTCCCAACTGCCGTCATAGATAAACCACGTATGAGATACAGTAACCCGCGAGGAAAATTTAAATAATCCAGCTCATCTAAAGCGCCACTTCTAATTGATCTATTTGGATACAACAAATATGAAGCTATTTGATTCATCATAAAACCAGCCCTGAAAAAACCACTTCTCAGGAAAGGGTGAAGTATCACGACCCCAAACGAATTACTGAGCGATCTTAAAATTCGTTCCAGCTTAAAAAAACAGAGATAGATTTGTCCTATAATAAAAATAAAGCCGAGCCCAAAAGCCAAACTACCAAAATCCAAGAAAAACCATACCTCGCTATCGTTTGTCATTCATTAAATACCTTATAAGTGATTTCACGTGATTTCTCCTCGCCAGATGCTCCGATCACACCCCAACCATAAGTGTTTTCCCCCAGCACTATCGATGGGACGTTCTTGCAAGCATGTTCCGTCCCAATCCGACAAGTCTCCTTAACCTCGACCCATCGAGCAGCCCCATTTCGGCCGAACCTCAACTGGCCCACCTTAATAGCCAAGCTCGCTTATTAACTAAAGCCAACCCAAAAATTTCCCGACTACAAACATGCTAATCAGCATCCAGCCTATTACCAACGCAGCAAAATAAATCAATTTCATACACAGCAATAAATTCGCTGGAATTGCGTCGTAATCCCGCTGATCAAGCTCACCATTTTTTATTGATTTCTTATATTGAACAAGCATCATTGCAATGTTCGCAGACACAAAAACCCTACTCATCGGATCTCTACCCAGCATTGACTTCCGGATATCGACCCCATACGAATTTGGCAGTTTTTTTAATAAGCAATCAAGCTTGAAGTACGCGAAATACAACTGAAATAGAAACATCCCCACCCCTGACACAACAACAATCATCGCAACTAAAAAATAGATCCCCTTGCATCTAACATCACTCAGTCCACGCGTATACTAATTCGCCAATACCTTCACCAATTGTCTCTCCTATCAACCCGCCACCGATCGCGCCAACACCTGCGGCGACTACGGCACAAACCAGCAGGCCATGGGGAGACTTACCAACGGCAGCACATGTTTTACCGACCACAACTGGACCAGCACTACTTCCTGCTATAGCCCCCATCAATTTCCAACTTTCAACGATTTGCACTTTTTTGCATTCTTGCTCTCGGCCAGCGCGGCAAGCTTCGCTTACCCTCACTCCCGAAGCAGCAGCACCCAATCCAATCCCGACATACCCCCCCCCCCCCGCCCTAATCACCTTACTCGCCCTACTCACCCCCTCAATATGCGTGGCATACCCCGGAATCCCACCTGCCGTACCCGCCTGTTTCCAATGCCGCACCAGACTTCGGGTAGAAATACCCAACGCGTTTTTTCATCAATCGTTGGCGTTCGGCGTAAAAGTCGGCGCCCGTCAGTTTCCCGTTCTTATCGAAGGTCCTTTTGTGCAGCGCTTCAATGTCTACTAACGTCTTTTTTACGCCGCCAAAACATTTACAAAAAATAGCAGCACTTATCCCGGCGCCCGTTGAATCACTCGCAGTGCTATGGCAGCTTCCCCCATACAATTAAGAGCACTACTAATAGCGACCAAACAAAGCAATTGCAAAATTTCACCAAAAACTTTAACCGTTTAGGAAATCGCGCGTAATCATGAGCGCTTAATGTTCCGTTTTTTATGCATGACTGCGGTAAGGTCAACATCATTCCTATATAACCAAGCAATGCAAGACGCATTAAAGGTGCAATCCCAAGCGGAAAATCATAACCACTAACAGAAGAGGATGATTTTAAATTAGCAAGTATTTCTTTTAACCTAAAATACGCAAGATAAACAATTAAACAAAAACATAGCAAAGTAACAACTATTAAAGCTAGCCCACCAAACATTAATAGCTCACCGAGATTCTCCTTCACTTGGAAACCTCATAAACCAACTCCCCACCCAATTCTCCCAATTCTGCCCCAACCGCCCCTCCCAAGACTGTGCCAACTCCAGTAAGTACAAGTCCGCAAGCTATCCCTCCTATCCCGGCAGTACCTATTCCTACTAGGACACATGTGGTTGCTCCGGCAACCCCGCCGATCGCCCCTAGAGCAACGTTCCCGCTAAACTTCCCCGCCTCCGTAAACTTCACCTTCCTGCAAGCTTCTTCCGTTCCAACCCGACAAGTCTCCTTGACCTTCAGCCCAGAAGCAGCAGCACCCAATCCAATCCCGACATACCCCCCCGCCTTAATCACCTTACTCGCCCTACTCACCCCCTCAATATGCGTGGCATACCCCGGAATCCCACCTGCCGTACCCGCCTGTTTCCAATGCCGCACCAGACTTCGGGTAGAAATACCCAACGCGTTCTTCAGTTTCAGATGATCAGGAATGCCAATGCCTTTGCGCACCAGCGGTCCAAGGCCGTTATCCAGTTGTTTCATCAATCGTTGGCGTTCGGCGTAGAAGTCGGCGCCCGTCAGTTTCCTGTTCTGTTCGAAGGTCCTTTTGTGCAGCGCTTCAATGTCGACCAATGTCTTTTGTACGTTCCCCAGGTGCGTACCAAACATCGCAGCACCTATCCCGACGCCGGTCGAACCCTGCGTCAGGAACGATTCAACCTCATCATGATGCCGCGCCATGAACTCGGCTTCGGCATCACTCAATGGCTCCAGCGCCGCGTCGACGGTCTGCGCCGCTTCCATCAGCAACGCTTCTTCGCGGGTGCATTGGGTGTTGCCGGGGTCGCTCAGGACGATCAGTTGACCAGGCTTGGCGTAGCCACTCACTTGCGGATTGAGGCGGCGAAACTTTTCAATAACGGCCGGGGTCGGCTGGGGGAAGAGCAGAGACTCGAGCGCCGCACGGGACATGGGTTGCTCGACGATGTGAAAACCCGGTTCAGCGCCTTCGCTCACGGCGGCTTTGGAAGTGTCGAGTAACGAGTTCGGAGGAAGGCAGAGGCCATCCTTGCAACGCTCGCATTCTTCGCAGAACGGCGCGGGGCTTTTGAGGCTGCGGATTTGTGCGGGGCTTAACGCGGCAGGTACCACTTTAGGGGTCGCGGCGCCCATTACAGGCATCAGCGCACCACCAAGCTCTATCTCTACACTGCTGAAGATTCCGCCAGGGCCAATGTTGATCCAATGCCCGCCCGCCTGGATCGACAAGCTGGCACCGCCGTCGATAACAACCTGCTGGCCCGCACGCACATGGAAATGCCCGCTCGCCTCAAGGTTCTGATTGTTTACCCGGACAGATTGATCACCGTGCACTCGCAGGTTGTCGCTCGCCCCCTGCGACTGATCGCCACCAATCACGACGTGGCGCTGATTGCCCACTTGCACATGCTGATCGTTGAGCACGTGTTGATTCCAGTTTCGCTGCGCCCGCAGATAGATTTCCTCAGCGCCCTTGCGGTCCTCGATTCGCACTTCGTTGTAGCCACCGCCACCCGGACTGGTCTGGCTACGAAAAACACTGCGGGTCTTGTCCGCTGGCAGGTTCAACGGCATCGGATTGGCCGCATTCGGCACGCAACCCATTACCAGCGGTTTGTCCGCGTCGGCATCAATGAACCCCACCAGCACTTCCATGCCTACCCGCGGGATCATCACGCTGCCATATCGGTCGTGCGCCCAACCCGAGGCCACACGCAGCCAGCAGCTGGAATGTTCATCGCGTTCACCTTCACGGTCCCAGGCGAGCTGGACCTTGACCCGGCCAAACGCGTCGCAGTGGATTTCGCTGTCCTTGGGTCCCGTCACCACGGCGGACTGGTAGCCGAGCATGCGCGGCTTTTCTGGACCCAATGGCGGGCGAAACAGCACGTCCCACGGCGTCGCCAGAAAGGTGTTTTGATAGCCTTTAAAATCATTCGGATTGTCGGTCGGCGTTGACTCTTCGAGCACCTGCGGCTGCCGACCGCGATGCTCGGTTTGGGTAATCAGCCACAGGTCGTTCCATTTCTCTTGCGGGTGCTCGGCTAACCGCAGGAATGTCCCGCTGATTAACGCAGGCTGATCGCTGAGCCCTTCGGCCTGTTGATAATCGGCGCCATGCCGCTCCAGCGCCCGCTGCGCCAGACGCTTGCCATGCTCCGGCTCGGCGAATTGCCCCGGATATTGATAATCCTCATGCACCGACTGTTTCTGACCGACGCGGCTTTCAAGGTCCAGATGCGGCTTCAGGAAGTCGTAATCGCGACGAGACACTTTTGTCGTGCGGGTTTCAAAGCGTACGTCGAAGCGTTTGATGACGGGTTGATCCGCCACTGTTGCGTTTCGCGGCCGGTAAACAGTCGGTTCGGGCAGCAGCGTAAAACCCGTCTGGTGATCGGCGAACACCAGCAAATGCCCGTCGGGGCTGTGTCGAAAATGGTAGTGAAAGCCGATCTCCGCACACAGGCGCTGAATGAACGCCAAATCGCTTTCCGCGTATTGCACGCAGTACTCGCGTTCCGGGTATTGATGGTCGAGCTGAAAGTTGAAGGCATCCCCCAGGATGCCGTGCTCCTTGAGGACCAGGGTGATGATGGCCTGCACGCTTTGATGCTGGAAAATACGTTGATTGATGCGCTGGCCGAGGTACGCCAGACGCGGCACAAGGCTGATCTGATAGTGCGTTCGCCGATGATCGGAGTATCCCTGGCCTACCCGAAAGATCTGGCCGTGAATGCCGGCCTCGCCCGAATCAAAGCTTAGAAACGCCTCACGATGCAGGAGCGTTTCGAGGTCTATGTCCGGGCGGTCGCTGACCAGTTCCAAGTCAAAACGGTAGGGCTGGCTGATGGCCTCCTTACCGCTGAACTCAAGCACCTTGAAGTCACTTTTTGAATCGCCATCGAGGGTCAACGTGAAACGCGGCTGATTGGCAGGAGCGAACATCCGATGTGTCTCTGCAGAACGAAGGTGGGCGATTCTGTATGAGCGACAACGGGTACTGACGGGGGGACAGGAAAAACAGACTTTTCTTACGGCGCCTGGCGCTTTTACCGACCGAAAACAGGCGTTTGGCTACAGACAATCCGGGTGATTGAAGTGAGTGCTACCGGCATAAAAAAACGGCCCGGTTCCAAAGGAAACGGGCCGTTTTCATGTCAGCAAAGGTTCAGAGCGTTAGCTCATCCCCATTACTTGTTCAGGCGGAAATCAGCTTCGGCAGCTTCGAAACGCTGCAGCATGCCAGCAGTCGGCGCGCCCAGTTTGCTGACGATGTAGATCGCCAGGCTGGCGAAGATGAAACCAGGGATGATTTCGTACAGACCCAGCAACTCGAAGTGTTTCCAGACAATCACAGTGATCGCGCCGACCAGGATACCGGCCAGTGCGCCATTACGGGTCATGTCTTTCCAGATCACGGAGATCAGGACAACGGGGCCGAACGCAGCACCGAAGCCGGCCCAGGCGTAGCTGACCAGACCCAGTACACGGTTTTCCGGGTTAGCGGCCATCGCGATGGCGATCAGGGCCACCAGCAGGACCATGGCGCGACCGACCCAGACCAGTTCAACCTGGGAAGCGCTCTTGCGCAGGAAAGTCTTGTAGAAGTCTTCGGTCAGGGCGCTCGAGCAGACCAGCAACTGGCAGCTCAACGTACTCATCACCGCCGCCAGAATGGCCGACAGCAGCACACCGGCAACCCATGGGTTGAACAGGATTTTTGCCAGCTCGATGAACACACGCTCAGGGTTTTCAGTCACAGGACCGGCCAGATCCGGGTGCGCCGAGAAGTAGGCGATACCGAAGAAACCGACCGCTACGGTGCCGCCCAGGCACAGGATCATCCAGGCCATGGAGATGCGACGCGCCTTGGCAATCGACTTCACCGAGTCCGCGGCCATGAAACGCGCCAGGATGTGCGGCTGGCCGAAGTAGCCCAGGCCCCAGCCCATCAGCGAGATCACGCCGATGAAGGTGGTGTTTTTCAGCATGTCGAAGTTGCTTGGATCTTGCGCTTCGATCGCCAGGAACGTGGTGTCGACACCACCGGTGGCCAGCAGCACGATGATCGGTGTCAGCAACAGGGCGAAGATCATCAGCGTGGCTTGTACGGTGTCAGTCCAGCTCACGGCCAGGAAACCACCGACGAAGGTGTAGGCAATCGTTGCCGCAGCACCGGCCCACAGCGCGGTCTCGTAGGACATGCCGAAGGTGCTTTCGAACAGACGGGCACCGGCCACAATGCCGGAAGCGCAGTAGATGGTGAAGAACACCAGAATCACGACCGCAGAAATGATCCGCAGCAAGCCGCTTTTGTCTTCGAAACGGCTGGAGAAGTAATCCGGGAGGGTCAGCGCATCACCGTTGTGCTCAGTCTGCACACGCAGACGGCCAGCGACGAACAGCCAGTTCAGGTAGGCACCCACGATCAGGCCGATGGCGATCCAGCTTTCGGAAAGCCCAGACATATAGATGGCGCCCGGCAGGCCCATCAACAACCAGCCGCTCATGTCGGAAGCACCGGCGGACAATGCAGTCACGACGCTACCCAGGCTACGACCGCCCAGAATATAGTCAGAAAGGTTATTGGTGGAGCGATAGGCCATGAAGCCGATCAGCACCATTGCTGCGATGTAGATCACGAACGTGATCAGGGTTGGATTGCTTACGCTCATTGAGTTACGCCCTGGCTTTGTTTTTATGTAGCGGCGGTCTTGGTTAACCGCTCGCAAACGACGACGTTTGACAGACGATTCCGGATCCCGCGCATTTATGACTGATGTTTCCCCAGGAAAGCCATCAGCCGGAGCACCGAGCTTTTTAGTCGGTTGCACCTTGGGCGCGAATGCTATTCAACAAAGTAAATAAGGTGCAACCAGTTTCTGGAGAATAAGTTGCACCTAGTCGGAAATAAGCGGCAAAGGTATGTTTTTGCTCCTTTTTAGAGCAGTAACTTGATGTTGCTATAAGTAAAAGCACCAAGCAAAGGCAGGAAAGGCTTCCAGAATCCGTTTCCTGACGAGCTGCCTATTTTTCCTACAAAAAAAGGGTTGCACCCGGTTGCACCTCGTTCAGTGCGCAGCTAATCTTGCCGCCAGCTGATGCCACGCAGTCGTGGCAAACATGAGGATAAAAATATGGCTACCACCACCCTTGGGGTCAAACTTGACGACCCTACCCGCGAGCGCCTCAAGGCTGCCGCGACCTCGATTGATCGCACGCCGCACTGGCTGATCAAACAGGCGATTTTCAATTACCTGGAAAAACTCGAGGGTGGTGCAACCCTGACCGAGCTGAACGGTTTGACCAAGGACTCCGACGACACCGTCGACGCGCCGCTGGATCACGCCCATCAGTGCTTCCTCGAATTCGCCGAAAGCATCCTGCCGCAATCGGTACTGCGCGCTTCGATCACGGCCGCTTACCGTCGCCCGGAACCGGAAGTCGTGCCGATGCTGATCGAGCAGGCTCGCCTGCCGGTTGCCATGGCAGAAGCCACCAACAAGCTCGCCGCCTCTATTGCCGAAAAATTGCGCAATCAGAAAAGCGCTGGCGGCCGTGCAGGCATTGTTCAGGGCCTGCTGCAGGAATTTTCCCTGTCCTCCCAGGAAGGCGTCGCACTGATGTGTCTGGCCGAGGCGCTGCTGCGCATTCCGGACAAAGGCACACGCGATGCACTGATTCGCGACAAAATCAGCACCGGCAACTGGCACCCGCATTTGGGCAACAGCCCGTCGCTGTTCGTCAACGCCGCCACCTGGGGTCTGCTGCTGACCGGCAAACTGGTCGCCACCCACAATGAAGCCGGCCTGACTTCGTCCCTGAGCCGCATCATCGGCAAGAGCGGCGAGCCGATGATCCGCAAGGGCGTCGACATGGCCATGCGCCTGATGGGCGAACAGTTCGTCACCGGCGAAACCATCGCCGAAGCCTTGGCGAACGCCAGCAAGTTCGAATCCAAAGGTTTCCGCTATTCCTACGACATGCTCGGTGAAGCTGCACTCACCGAACACGACGCCCAGAAGTACCTGGCCTCGTACGAACAAGCCATCCACTCGATCGGCAAAGCGTCCCACGGTCGTGGGATTTATGAAGGCCCGGGCATCTCCATCAAGCTGTCGGCACTGCACCCGCGCTACAGCCGCGCGCAGTACGAGCGTGTGATGGACGAGCTGTACCCGCGCCTGCTGTCGTTGACCCTGCTGGCCAAGCAATACGACATCGGTCTGAACATCGATGCCGAAGAAGCCGACCGCCTCGAGCTGTCGCTGGACCTGCTGGAACGCCTGTGCTTCGAGCCGCAATTGACCGGCTGGAACGGCATCGGCTTCGTGATCCAGGCTTACCAGAAGCGTTGCCCGTACGTGATCGACTACGTGATCGACCTGGCACGCCGCAGCCGTCATCGCCTAATGATCCGTCTGGTAAAAGGCGCGTACTGGGACAGCGAGATCAAGCGCGCCCAGGTCGAAGGCCTGGAAGGCTATCCGGTCTACACTCGCAAGGTGTACACCGACGTTTCCTACATCGCTTGCGCACGCAAGCTGCTGTCGGTACCGGAAGTCATCTACCCGCAGTTCGCCACGCACAACGCCCATACCCTGTCGGCCATTTACCATATTGCCGGTCAGAACTATTACCCCGGCCAGTACGAGTTCCAGTGCCTGCACGGCATGGGTGAACCACTGTACGAACAGGTCGTAGGCAAAGTTTCCGAAGGCAAGCTGAACCGTCCGTGCCGCGTGTACGCACCGGTTGGCACCCACGAAACGCTGTTGGCGTACCTGGTACGTCGTCTGCTGGAAAACGGCGCGAACACCTCGTTCGTCAACCAGATTGCCGATCAGTCGATCTCGATTCAGGCGTTGGTGGCCGATCCAGTGGCCAGCATCGAGCAGATGGCGACGCTGGAAGGCGGCTTCGGCCTGCCGCACCCACGTATCCCGCTGCCGCGTGATCTTTATGGTGTCGAGCGCGCCAACTCCAGCGGCATCGACATGGCCAACGAACATCGTCTGGCTTCCCTGTCCTGCGCCCTGCTGGCTACCGCTCACAACGACTGGAAAGCCGCGCCGATGCTCGGTTGCGCCTCCAGCACTGAAACTCCTGCACCCGTGCTGAACCCGTCCGACCTGCGTGACGTGGTAGGCCATGTGCAAGAAGCGACCGTCGAAGACGTCGACAACGCGATCCAGTGCGCCCTGAACGCGGCACCAATCTGGCAGGCCACTCCGCCAGCCGAGCGTGCTGCGATTCTGGAACGTGCCGCCGATTTGATGGAAGGCGAGATTCAGCCGCTGATGGGCCTGCTGGCTCGCGAAGCCGGCAAGACCTTTGCCAACGCCATCGCTGAAGTGCGTGAAGCCGTGGACTTCCTGCGTTATTACGCGGTGCAGGCTCGCAACGATTTCACCAACGACGCCCACCGCCCATTGGGCCCCGTGGTCTGCATCAGCCCGTGGAACTTCCCGCTGGCAATCTTCAGCGGCCAGGTCGCTGCGGCATTGGCTGCCGGCAACCCGGTATTGGCCAAACCTGCGGAACAAACCCCGCTGGTGGCCGCTCAAGCCGTGCGCCTGCTGCTCGAAGCCGGTATCCCGGAAGGCGTGCTGCAACTGCTGCCGGGCCGTGGCGAAACCGTCGGTGCCGGCCTGGTCGGCGACGATCGCGTCAAAGGCGTGATGTTCACCGGTTCCACCGAAGTCGCTCGCTTGCTGCAACGCAACATTGCCGGACGCCTGGATGCACAGGGTCGTCCGATTCCGCTGATCGCCGAAACCGGCGGCCAGAACGCGATGATCGTCGACTCCTCGGCACTGACCGAACAAGTCGTGATCGACGTGGTGTCGTCAGCTTTCGACAGCGCCGGTCAGCGTTGCTCCGCTCTGCGCGTCCTGTGCTTGCAGGAAGATTCCGCAGACCGTGTCATCGAAATGCTCAAAGGCGCGATGGCTGAATGCCGTCTCGGCAATCCAGAGCGCCTGTCCGTTGACATCGGCCCGGTGATCGACGCCGAAGCCAAGGCCGGCATCGAGAAGCACATCCAGGCCATGCGCGACAAAGGTCGCAACGTGTACCAGGTGGCCATTGCCAACAGCGAAGAAGTCAAACGCGGCACCTTCGTGATGCCGACCCTGATCGAACTGGAAAGCTTTGACGAGCTTCAGCGGGAGATCTTCGGTCCGGTACTGCACGTGGTGCGCTACAAGCGCAAAGACATCGATCAACTGATCGGTCAGATCAATGCTTCCGGTTACGGCCTGACGCTGGGCGTACACACGCGCATCGACGAGACCATTGCCAAGGTGATCGACAACGTCAACGCCGGTAACGTCTACGTGAACCGCAACATCGTGGGCGCCGTGGTCGGTGTGCAACCTTTCGGCGGCGAAGGCCTGTCGGGTACCGGCCCGAAAGCCGGTGGTCCGTTGTACCTGTACCGTCTGCTGTCGACACGTCCTACCGACGCTATCGAACAATCCTTCGCTCGCGGTGACGCCATCGCTGCGCCGGATGTGCGTCTGCGTGAAGCCATGAGCAAACCGCTGACCGCGCTGAAAGCCTGGGCCGACAGCAACAAGCTCGCCGACCTGAGCACCCTGTGCGTGCAGTTCGCCGCGCAATCGCAAAGCGGGATTACACGTTTGCTGGCCGGCCCGACCGGCGAGCGCAACAGCTACGCGATCCTGCCTCGTGAACACGTGCTGTGCCTGGCGGAAGTCGAGGGTGATCTGCTGACCCAACTGGCGGCGGTATTGGCAGTCGGCGGTTCGGCAGTTTGGCCGGAAGCGGAATTGACCAAGGCATTGTTCGCACGTTTGCCGAAGGACATTCAGGCACGCATCAAACTGGTTTCCGACTGGAACAAGGATGAAGTGGTGTTTGACGCCGTTCTGCATCACGGCCATTCCGATCAGCTGCGTGCGGTCTGCCAGCAAGTGGCCAAGCGTGCCGGAGCAATTGTCGGGGTCCATGGCTTGTCCCAGGGCGAAACCAACATTGCGCTGGAGCGCCTGGTGATCGAGCGCGCGTTGAGCGTTAACACCGCTGCGGCGGGTGGTAATGCGAGCTTGATGACGATCGGTTAATACCGATGAACCGGGCTCCTGCATAGGTGCCCGATTCAGCGAAAATCCCTGTGGGAGCTGGCTTGCCAGCGATCGCGATGTATCAGTCACCATTAATGTTGACTCATCTGCCGCCATCGCCGGCAAGCCAGCTCCCACAGTGGTTTGTAGTGTTTGTTAAGCGGCCACGCGGCTACGACATCACCGCTATCAATCATCCTGTTCAGCTTTAATTCCCACGCCTAGACTCGGTCCATCCCAAAAAAAGGTAGGCCGCCATGTCCGAGACGTTGCTCAGTTCCCGCAATCTGGCTTTCGAGCTGTACGAAGTCCTCGATGCCGAGGGCCTGACCCAGCGTGAGCGGTTCGCCGAGCATAATCGCGAAACGTTCGACGCCGCCCTGGGTACCGCTCGCAACATCGCTGAAAAATTCTTCGCGCCGCACAACCGCAAGGGCGACGAGAACGAGCCGCGCTATGAGGACGGTCAGGCGATTCTGATTCCAGAGGTCAAACCGGCGGTGGATGCCTTCCTCGAGGCCGGATTCCTCAACGCCGCGCGCAGTTTCGACGCGGGCGGCATGCAATTGCCAACGTTGTTGTCCCAAGCTTGCTTCGCTCACTTTCAGTCGGCCAACGCGGCATCGACCTCGTACCCGTTCCTGACCATGGGTGCGGCGAACCTGATCGAAAGCTTCGGCACCGACGAGCAAAAGCAGCGCTTCCTGCAACCCATGATCGACGGTCGCTTCTTCGGCACCATGGCCCTGACCGAACCTCACGCAGGCTCGTCGCTGTCGGATATTCGTACACGCGCAGAACCGGTGTCCGACGGCACCTATCGACTCAAGGGCAACAAAATCTTCATTTCCGGTGGCGATCACTCGCTGTCGGAAAATATCGTGCACATGGTGCTGGCAAAACTGCCGGATGCACCGGCCGGGGTGAAGGGCATTTCGCTGTTTATCGTGCCGAAATTTCTGGTCAACGACGATGGCAGCCTGGGCAAGCGCAACGACGTGCTGCTGGCCGGGCTGTTTCACAAGATGGGCTGGCGCGGCACCACCTCCACCGCGCTGAACTTTGGTGATAACGGTGACTGTGTCGGCTACCTCGTCGGCAAGCCGCACCACGGTTTGAGCTACATGTTCCAGATGATGAACGAAGCACGGATCGGCGTCGGTATGGGCGCAGTGATGTTGGGTTACGCCGGTTACCTGTATTCCCTGGAGTACGCCCGCGAGCGGCCACAGGGCCGGGTGCCGGACAGTAAAGACCCGAACACGGCGCCGGTGGCGATCATCCAGCACGCGGACGTCAAACGCATGCTACTGACCCAAAAAGCCTACGTCGAAGGCTCGTTCGACCTTGGGTTATATGCCGCTCGTTTGTTCGACGACACCACCACGCTGGAAACCGAATCCGAACGTAAACAGGCCCATGAGCTGCTGGATTTGCTGACGCCGATCGTCAAATCATGGCCGTCCGAGTTTTGCCTGAAAGCCAACGAACTGGCGATCCAGATTCTTGGCGGTCACGGTTACACCCGTGAGTATCCGGTAGAGCAGTATTACCGCGACAACCGCTTGAACCCGATCCATGAGGGCACCCACGGCATTCAGTCGCTGGACCTGCTGGGACGCAAACTGGCGCAGAACGGGGGGGCCGGACTCAAGCAACTGATCCGTTTGATCGCCGATACTGCGCAGCGCGCGCAAGCGTACGAATCGCTGACCACCCTGCGTGAGCCACTGGAGAAACTGGTGGCGCGCCTGCAAGCCGTGACCATCGGCCTGCTGACCGATCTTGGCCAGGGCAAAGTCAACAGCAGCCTGGCGAACTCGGCGCTGTACCTGAAGGTATTCGGCCACTCGGTCATCGGCTGGCGCTGGTTGGAACAGGCGATTCGTGCCGAGGAAGGACTGGCCAGAGGCAATGCAGCGGATATGAGCTTTTACAAAGGAAAGCTGCAGGCGGCGCGGTACTTCCTGACCTGGGAAGTGCCGGGTTGCCACCATGAACTGGCCATTCTTGAGGCTCGGGATGATGTGTGCCTGACGATGCAGGATGAGTGGTTTTGATCAGGTTTAGATCGGTGTAACGACCACAAAAAAGATCGCAGCCTGCGGCAGCTCACAGGGAAACGCATTCCAATGTAGGAGCTGCCGCAGGCTGCGATCTCTTGATCTTTTAACTCAACCGAAACCCACCCATCTGCCGCGCCAGATCATCCGCCAAGCGCTGCAATGTCTGACAGTCTTCACGACAAGCCCTGACCTCCCCCGCTGTCGCTCGGGCCAGATCCGAAATCCCCTGCACGTTCCGGTTGATCTCTTCCGTCACCGCCGACTGCTCTTCCGTCGCCGTCGCGACTTGATGATTCATGTCGCTGATACGTTCGACCTGCCCGGTTATAGCGGTCAACGAGGCCCCGGTGCGCTGACTCGACTCAACCCCTGTTCCGGTCGCCGCTTGCCCGGAATGCATCGATGAAACAGCATTCTGCGCACCTTGCTTGAGGCTGCCGATCATCTGCTGAATCTCATCCGTGGACGACTGCGTGCGCCGCGCCAGCGTCCGTACCTCATCCGCCACCACGGCAAATCCTCGGCCCATTTCACCCGCTCGAGCGGCCTCGATGGCGGCATTGAGCGCCAGCAGATTGGTCTGTTCGGAAATCCCGCGGATCACCGCCAGCACTTGATCGATGGACGCGACCTGATGGGCCAATGCCCCCACCGCACTGGCCGCGAGACCGATTTCGTCGGACATGCTCTCAATGTGCCTGATCGAGCCACCGACCACTTCCCGGGCTTGCATCGCCTCATCCCGGGCATGTTGTGAAGCCACCGCAGCATTGCCGGCGCTCTGGGCAATGTCCTGCACAGTCAGGCCCATTTCATGAACGGCAGTCGCGACCATGTCGGTCATTTCCTGCTGCCGCCCGGAGCGTTCGGCCGTGTTGTCCACCACTCGCGCCACCTGGTTAACCGCCGTGCGCAGACGCTCGCTGGTGCTCAGCACTTCGCCGATCAACTCGCGCTGACTGTCCAGGAACCGATTGAAACCGCGCGCCAGATCACCCAGCTCATCGGCGCGACCGGCATCGAGTCGGTGAGTCAAATCTCCACCACCGCTACCGATGGCTACCAGCGCCGCTGTTACCTGTCGGATCGGCCGCACCAGCCCACGGGCCAGCAACACGACCAACAGCAAGCACACCAGCGCCACAGCGAGACCGATCCCGGCACTCATCCACATGGCCTGACGGGCTTCGGCATAGATTTGCGACTGCGGCACTTCGGCCACCAACGTCCAGCCCAGATCCCGCAACGGCAGGCTCAGCGCCAGATAATCTTCACCGTCGCGCACAAAACTGCTGTGCGTGGCGGACGCGTTGGAGGAAGCGCGCTGCCCCATCACCGCTTGGGCGCCTGCCGCGCCAATTTGCTCCACTAACGTGCGTTTACCGCTCAATTGCGCGTCAGGATGGACCTGGATCAACCCGTCGGAGCGCACGAGATAGACCTTGCCCCGCTGGCCAAAACTGAAATTGTGGATCAACGCCGACAGCTCTTTCATGCTCAGGCCAAGCCCGGCAACGCCCACGACTTTGCCGGCCTGTTCGACCTTGAGATCGATAAACAGCGCCAACTCACCGGTCGCGGCGTCATTGTCGATATTGAGGGTGCGTGACTGAGGGCTGTCGAGGAACGCGTAGAACCAGGCGTCCTTGGGGTTCGAACGACTGAGGGTCCGATCAAGGCCCTTTTCGTTGTAGTAATGACTGGACGCTGTGCCGACTATCAATGCGGTGAAAGCGTCATGTTCGGCGCGGATGCCTTCCAGATAGGTGACGAATTTTTCAGCCTGGGCGCTGTTTTCACCTTCAGCCAGCCAGTCTCGCACCATGCTGTTGCTGGCAATATCCTTGGCGGCGGTGAGGGGTTGAACGAGGATGCGCTCGATGTCATTGCGCATCGCTTCGATGCTCGACGGCAGCGCCTGTTCGACCAGATAGCTCTGGGCGAGGCGATTGACCACGAGGGTATAAATGCCAACCACGATCAGCACACTGACCAGCAGGGCGGTGCCCATGCTCAGGATCAGTTGCCATTGAATACTGCGTCGCCAGAACTGCATGGAACACCCCCAAAGAATAAGAGGCTGAAACACTGCAACAGCCGTGCCGATTGTATACAACTCAAACGACAATTTATTCTTTGGTTGTGCGCAAAGCGGATCAGGCCTGATTGATGGTCTTGGCGATCACTTCAACCGTGGCGCTGACTTGCTCTTGGTAACGGTCGAGTTCGAGCTTGTGTTGCTTTTGCATGTCGATCTGCTGGGAACACAGATTCATCGCGGCCAATACGAGCAGCCGGTCACCGATCAGCGTCGGGTACTTCTTTTTGGTGTCGGCCAGTGCAGCCTTCAACATTAACGCGGCGTCCAGCAGGGTTTGCTCTTCCCCGGCCGGCGCCCTGATCGAATAGTCCTCCCCCAGGATCGAGACGACTTTTACCCCTGCGGCGCCCTGATTCATGCGCTGACTGGGCCGGCGCTGACGCGCTCAACCAGGGCCTGGATGCGGGCAGCGGTGGCGCCTTGTTTTTCTTCCTGTTCCATCAGGCTCAACTGCAGGCTTTCGTTTTCATCCTTGGCCTGAGCCAGTTCTGCGCTCAGGGTCTGATTAGTGCCGAGCAGGGTCTGGTTCTGTTGTACCAGTTCGCTGACCAGCTGTTCCAATTGGCTAAGGGATGCTTCCAACATTTTGATTTTCCAAGCATTTTCAAGGGGCGCGTACGATAAAGAAAAGTCACCACGGATGCCAGGGTTATTCAGGCGCAAAGCCTTGATTTTCCTGGCGGGCGGCCTTCCTCGCGAGTTTTAAAGACTGTGATTGACCCATCTGGTTCCTGCACTTCGTCGCCGAGCCCGTTGTGCGACAAAAACGCGCAGGCGCTCAAGACTTTAGTCGTAGGACCGATAAGCACTTCATACGTCAGCCTCAGCGCCGCATGAATGCGCTTTTCCCGGTAAATACCATGTCCCTTCGTAATATGAATATCGCTCCGCGGGCGTTCCTCGGCTTCGCCCTGATTGGCGGTTTGATGCTGGTTTTGGGGGTATTTGCCTTGAATCAGATGAGCAAGATCCGCGCGGCCGGTGAAGACATTGCTTCGGCGAGCGTGCCAAGCGTGAAAAGCCTCGACGAATTCACTCAACTGACCCTGCGCCTGCGGGTGCTGTCCTATCGCCTGCTGATCAACCGCGAACCCGACGTACAGCAAAAGACCTTTGAGCTGTTCGAGATGCGCAATCAACAGATTCGCGACGCACAAAAAGTCTACGAGCCGCTGATCGACGGGCCGCGCGAACGTGCAGCGTATGACCAATACCTGCAATTGCTGGCGCAATATCGCCAACTCGAAGACCAGATGAAGAGCCTGTCGCGCAACAATCAGGTCGAAGACTTGCGCAAGTTGCTCAATACCGAATTGCTCACCAACTCCGAAGCCGTTAACGCCGCACTCGCGAAGTTGCTTGAGATCAACACTCAGCAAATCGAAGAAACCAATCAAGAAGCCGCCGACCAGTATTCATCGGCCTTCAACCTGGTCGTTGCGCTGCTGGTCCTCGCCACGGGCCTGACCTGCCTGTTCGCCTGGTTGCTGACCAACAGCATTACCAAGCCGATCGCCAATGCCTTGAGCGCCGCCGAAGCCATTGCCGAGGGCAACCTGACTCGCCCGATCACCGTTGATGGCGAGGATGAAGCGGGCCGCTTGCTGCTGGCCATGTCAAAAATGCAGGACAAACTGCGCGACACGCTGCAGCGGATTTCAGGTTCCGCCACGCAACTGGCCTCCGCCGCTGAAGAGCTCAACAGCGTCACCGACGAAAGCGCTCGAGGCCTGACCCAGCAAAACAATGAAATCGAACAGGCCGCGACGGCGGTCAACGAAATGACCAGCGCCGTGGAAGAAGTTGCCCGCAACGCTGTCAGCACGTCCGAAGCCTCGAAGAACGCCACCACTTCCGCCGGCGATGGCCGTGACCTAGTGCAGGAAACCGTCAGCGCCATCGAACGCATGAGTGCCGACGTACAGAGCACTGCCACGTTGATCGGCGACCTGGCCAATGAGTCTCGCGACATCGGCAAGGTGCTCGATGTTATTCGTGGCCTGGCCGACCAGACCAACCTCCTGGCCTTGAACGCAGCGATTGAAGCCGCTCGTGCCGGTGAAGCCGGCCGTGGTTTTGCGGTGGTGGCGGATGAGGTACGTGCGTTGGCCCATCGCACCCAGCAGTCGACCAGCGAAATTGAACGCATGATCGGCAGCATTCAAGGCGGCACCGAGCATGCGGTGAATTCGATGCGTAACAGCACCGAGCGTGCAGAGTCGACCTTGAACATCGCGCGGGGCGCCGGCCTGTCGCTGGACACGATCAACACTGCCATCGTCGAGATCAACGAGCGCAACCTGGTGATCGCCAGCGCAGCAGAAGAACAGGCGCAGGTTGCACGAGAAGTGGATCGCAATCTGGTGAACATCCGGGATTTGTCGGTGCAGTCGGCAACGGGCGCGAACCAGACGAGCGCGGCGAGCAACGAACTGTCGCGGTTGGCGCTGGATCTTAACAATATGGTTGGGCGGTTTAGCCTCTAACCGCTAACACTGCTTTTTTGGACCGATTGATTACTGTGGCGAGGGAGCTTGCTCCCGCTCGACTGCGAAGCAGTCGCAAATCCGTCCCCCGCTGAATCTGGCTCAACGCGCTGACTGTTTGGGGTGGCTTCGCCACCCAGCGGGAGCAAGCTCCCTCGCCACAGGGATCAAGCTCAAACCGGTGACGTTGTCGTTGCGACCAAAACCTTTTTGACAGCATCACATTTCAACAGGTTAGAATCGCTGGCACGCAGACTGCATGGTCAGTTTGTGCCCGCCTTTCAGCTTTTCTGGAGTACTGCCTTTGAATGCGACGACCATCAACAGCCTGTTCTTGATCGGCGCGTTGCTGGTAGGTGCGAGCATTCTGGTGAGCTCACTTTCGTCCCGCCTCGGCATCCCGATTCTGGTCATCATTCTTGCCGTCGGCATGGCCGCCGGTGTCGATGGTGGCGGCATTATTTTCGATAACTACCCAACGGCCTATCTGGTCGGCAACCTCGCACTGGCGGTCATTTTGCTCGACGGTGGGTTGCGCACCCGAGTGTCCAGTTTCCGCGTGGCGTTATGGCCGGCGCTCTCGCTGGCCACGGTCGGGGTATTGATTACTACCGGACTGACCGGCATGGCAGCCGCCTGGCTGTTCAACCTGAACATGATTCAGGGGCTGCTGATCGGCGCCATCGTCGGCTCCACCGATGCCGCGGCGGTGTTCTCGCTACTGGGCGGTAAAGGCCTGAACGAGCGGGTCACCGCCAGCCTCGAGATCGAGTCCGGCAGCAACGACCCGATGGCGGTGTTCCTCACTGTGACCCTGATCGACATGCTCGCCAGTGGCCAGACCGGTTTGCATTGGAGCTTGCTGACGCACCTGTTGCGCGAGTTCGGGATCGGCGGCGTCATCGGCCTTGGTGGCGGCTGGGTCATGCTGCAACTGGTCAACCGAATCAACCTGGCCAACGGTCTCTACCCGATTCTGGTGATAGCCGGAGGCCTGGTGATCTTCGCCCTGACCAACGCCCTGCACGGCAGCGGTTTCCTCGCGGTGTACCTGTGCGGTCTGGTGATCGGCAATCGCCCGGTGCGCAGTCGCCACGGGATTTTGCACATGCTCGACGGCATGGCCTGGCTGGCGCAGATCGGGATGTTCCTCGTACTCGGCCTGTTGGTAACACCCCACGATTTGCTGCCCATCGCCCTGCCCGCCCTCGGGTTGGCGTTGTGGATGATTCTGTTTGCGCGGCCACTGTCGGTGGTCGTCGGGCTGCTCCCGTTCAAAGCGTTCCATGGCCGCGAGAAAGCCTTTATTTCCTGGGTGGGCCTGCGCGGCGCGGTCCCGATCATTCTGGCGGTGTTTCCGCTGATGGCCGGGCTGCCCAATGCCCAGCTCTATTTCAACCTCGCGTTCTTTATCGTGCTGGTGTCGCTGCTGGTTCAGGGCACAAGCCTGCCGTGGGTGGCGAAGCTGTTGAAGGTCACCGTGCCGCCAGAACCAGCGCCTATCTCTCGCGCCGCTCTGGAAGTCCACGTGACCAGCGAGTGGGAGCTGTTCGTTTATCGCCTCGGCGCCGAAAAATGGTGCATCGGTTCGCCCCTTCGCGACTTGAAAATGCCCGAAGGCACACGTATCGCCGCCCTGTTTCGTGGTCAGCAACTGCTCCATCCGTCGGGTAGTACAGTGCTCGAAGTCGATGATTTGCTGTGTGTTATCGGCCATGAACACAATCTTCCGGCCCTCGGAAAACTCTTCAGCCAGGCGCCACAACGGGGTCTGGATTTGCGCTTCTTCGGCGACTTCGTGCTCGAAGGAGATGCCCAGCTGGCCGCGGTTGCTGCCCTGTACGGGCTGAAGGTCGAAGGCATCGATCCGGACATGTCACTCGGCCACTTCATCGCGCAGAAAGTGGGCGGTGCGCCAGTAGTGGGCGACCAGGTCGAATGGAACAGCACCATCTGGACGGTCGCGGTCATGGACGGGAACAAGATTGGTAAAGTGGGCGTCAGATTCCCCGAAGGAAGTCGCCCGGGTCCGGGACTCTTCCTCTAAACTCCCTACTTCGCCAGCTTTCGATCGGTCTCTATGTCAACCCTGCGCAACTATTTCTTCATGGCCCTGCTGGGCTTGAGCCTCACGGTCGGTACGTTGCAAGCCGCCGAACCACCTTCCAGCGAAGCCGTGCAAGCCAGCCTGGACAAGATCGCCGATCGCAAACTGCCGGAAGCCGATCAGAAAGCCCTGCAAAGCATCCTGCAAAACACGCTGACCCAGCTAAACAATAAGCGTGATTACGAGCAGAAGCTGATCGATCTCAAGCAGCAACTGGCGACCGCCCCCAAGCAGAACATCGAGAATCAGCGTGAACTGACCCGGTTGAAGGGCACCAAGGTGCTGCCGGTGGAGCAACGCTTCGCCAACCTGTCGATTCAGCAACTTGAGCAGATGCTCACCGAGCGCTCTACCCAGCAAAGCGATCTGCAAAAGGCATTAGCCGATGCCAACAGCCTGGTCATCACGGCCCAAACCCGTCCCGAGCGCGCCCAGGCGGAAATCTCCGCCAGCCAGACGCGCATCCAGCAGATCAACAACATCCTCAAGGCCGGCAAGGACAACGGCAAGGCCCTGAGTGGCGAGCAGCGCGACCAGCTCAACGCCGAGCTTGCCGCCCTCAATGCCCTGATCCCGCTGCGACGCCAGGAACTGGCCGGCAACAGCCAGTTGCAGGACCTGGGTAACAGCCAGCATGACTTGCTCTCGGAGAAATCCGATCGTCTGGATCAAGAGATCCAGGAACTGCAGAACCTGATCAACCAGAAGCGCCTGGCCCAGTCCCAAGAAACCGTCACGCAGCAGTCCATCGAAGCCCAAAAGTCCGGTGGCAGTAGCCTGCTGGCCACTGAAAGCTCGATCAACCTGAAGCTGTCCGACTACCTGCTCAAAAGTACCGACCGCCTCAACATCGTCACCCAGCAAAACCTGCAAACCAAACAGCAACTGGACAGCGTCACCCAGAGCGATTCGGCACTGGACGAACAGATCAATGTGCTCAAAGGCAGCTTGCTGCTCTCCAAGATTCTCTACAAACAGAAACAAGCCCTGCCGCGCCTCAAGCTCGACCGCGACCTCGCGGACCAGATTGCCGACATTCGCCTGTATCAGTTTGATGTCAGCCAGCAACGCGAACTGCTGAGCAATCCGGCCACTTACGTCGACAATTTGCTGGCGACTCAACCGCCGGAGCAAGTCACCCCGCAACTGCGCAAGAGCCTGCTGGAACTGGCCAACACCCGCGCCGATTTGCTGGAACGCTTGAACCGCGAATTGAGCGCAGTGCTCAATGAATCCATCACGTTGCAACTCAATCAGAAACAACTGCTGAGTACCGCGCAGAGTTTGCGCGCAACCCTCGACGAGCAGATGTTCTGGATCCCCAGCAACAAACCGCTGGATTTCGAGTGGATGCACAGCGTGCCGGAGCGCCTGCAGCGTCAGGTCACGACCCTGCCCTGGGCCTCCAGCGTAAGCGAGCTGTACGACGGTCTGACCCAGCGACCGCTGCTGTTCCTGCCACTGGCGTTGATGATCGGCGCGCTGCTGTGGCGTCGCAAGAGCCTGTATGCCCGTTTGAACAAGGTTCACCAGGACATCGGTCACTTCAAGCGTGATAGTCAGTTGCACACGCCGCAGGCGATCCTGATCAATATTCTGCTGGCGATGCCGGTTTCCCTCGCCCTCGCCTTATGTGGCCTGGCCTTGCAGATCGATGCTCGCGGGCAAAACGCCAACATGGGCGCCGCACTGTTGCAAATGGCGCAGGCCTGGCTGGTGTTCTACACCGCTTACCGGATTCTCGCGCCGGGTGGCGTGGCAGAGCTGCACTTCCGTTGGGAAAAGCCCCAGGTCGAATTCCTGCAAGGCTGGGTCCGCCGACTCGGGCTGGTAGTGATGGCGCTGGTTGCCGTAGTGGCGGTTGCCGAGCTGCAACCGGCGGCGCTGGCGGATGACGTGCTCGGCATGCCGGTGGTGCTCACCTGTTATGCGCTGATGGCCTGGCTGCTCAGCCGTCTGCTGATCAGCAGCCCGACTCACGAGAATGCCTCACTGTTCCGCAAGGCTGTGGGGATCATGTTCACGGCGTTGCCGATCGCGTTGTTCGTGGCGGTGTGCTTTGGCTACTACTACACCGCGCTGAAACTCAGCGATCGGCTGATCAACACCCTTTACCTGCTGATGTTCTGGCTGGTGATCGAAGCGACCTTCGTCCGCGGCCTCAGCGTTGCAGCCCGACGCCTGGCCTATCAGCGTGCCTTGGCCAAACGCCAGGCCGCCAAAGAGGCCGGCGATGGCGAAGCGGTGATCGAAGAGCCGACACTGGACATCGAAAAGGTCAACGAACAGTCCTTGCGACTGATCCGCCTGGCGCTGCTCGGTGGGTTCATGGCCGCGCTGTATTGGGTCTGGTCGGACCTGATCTCGGTGTTTTCGTACCTGGACAACATCACCCTCTACGAATACACCAGCGGCACCGGCGCCAACATGAGCATGGTGCCGATCAGCATCGGCGACATGCTCGGCGCGCTGATCATCATCGGCATCACCTTCGCCCTCGCACGCAACTTGCCGGGACTGCTGGAAGTCCTGGTGCTGTCCAAGCTGAACCTCGCCCAGGGCAGCGCCTACGCCACGACTACTTTGCTGTCCTATGTGATCGCCGGCATCGGCTTCGTTTCCACCCTGTCGACCCTCGGCGTCAGCTGGGACAAGTTGCAATGGCTGGTAGCGGCGCTGTCGGTGGGGCTTGGTTTCGGGATGCAGGAGATCTTTGCGAACTTCATCTCCGGGATCATGATCCTGTTCGAACGCCCGGTGCGGATCGGCGACACGATCACCATCGGCAACCTGTCGGGCACCGTGAGCAAGATACGTATTCGCGCCACGACCATCACCGACTTCGACCGCAAGGACATCATTGTCCCGAACAAGACGTTCATCACCGGGCAATTGATCAACTGGTCCCTGACCGACACCATCACCCGTGTCACGCTCAAGCTCGGCGTCGATTACGGCTCGGACCTGGACCTGGTCAAAGAGCTGCTGCTCAAGGCCGCCAGGGAAAACCCGCGCGTCCTGAAAGATCCGGAACCCCACGTGTATTTCCTGAACTTCGGCGAAAGCACGCTCGACCATGAGCTGCGCATGCACGTGCGGGACCTCGGTGACCGTAACCCGGTACTCGACGAGGTCAACCGCTTCATCAATCGCGAGTTCAAAAAGCAGCACATCAACATCTCGTTCCGGCAGATGGAGGTTTACCTCAAGAACCTTCACGGCCAGGAATACAAAATGGTGCCGATCGAGCCGGAAACCAAAACCATCGTGCCGCTGGTCGATGGCAAACCGCCGCAAGAACCTCCTGCCGCCAAGCTCGACTAACCCGCTTATCCCTAGCAGAATGCTCGGACATTCTGCTGGAGATGGCCGGTGAAAGCCCTCGACGAACTGACCTTCGATAACCGCTTCGCCCGCCTGGGCGATGCCTTTAGCGCTCATGTGCTGCCTGAACCCATCGACAACCCTCGACTGGTGGTGGCCAGCCCCGCCGCCATGGCGCTGCTTGATCTGGATCCGGCCGTGGCCGACACCCCGGAGTTCGCCGAGCTGTTCAGTGGCCACAAGCTGTGGGCGGACGCGGTGCCGAGGGCGATGGTCTATTCCGGTCACCAGTTTGGCTCGTACAACCCCCAATTGGGTGACGGTCGCGGGTTGCTGCTGGGTGAGGTCTACAACGAAGCCGGGGAACACTGGGATTTGCACCTGAAAGGCGCCGGTCAGACGCCCTTCTCGCGCATGGGCGATGGACGGGCGGTATTGCGCTCGTCGATCCGCGAGTTTCTGGCGTCTGAAGCGCTGAACGCCCTGAACATTCCGACCACCCGGGCGCTGTGCGTGATCGGTTCAGACACCCCGGTCTGGCGCGAGAAACAGGAACGCGCAGCCATGGTCCTGCGCCTGGCGCCGAGCCATATCCGTTTCGGACATTTCGAATATTTCTACTACACCAAGCGCCCCGAGCAGCAGAACGAACTGGGCCAGCACGTCCTGGCCATGCACTTCGCGGAATGCCTCGAACAACCGGAGCCGTACCTGGCGATGTTCCGGGAAATCGTCGAGCGCAATGCCGAGCTGATCGCCAAATGGCAAGCCTATGGTTTCTGCCACGGCGTGATGAACACCGACAACATGTCGATCCTGGGCATCACCTTCGACTTCGGTCCGTTCGCATTCCTCGATGACTTCGACGCCAACTTCATCTGCAACCATTCTGATGACCAAGGCCGCTACTCCTTCAGCAACCAGGTACCGATTGGCCAGTGGAACCTCAGCGCCCTCGCCCAGGCACTGACACCGTTCATCAGCGTCGAAGCCCTGCGCGAAACACTGGGTTTGTACCTGCCGCTGTATCAGGCCCATTACCTGGACCTTATGCGCCGTCGCCTCGGCCTCACCACCGCCGAAGACGATGACCAGAAACTGCTCGAACAGCTGCTGCAACTGATGCAAAACAGCGGCGTCGACTACAGCCTGTTCTTCCGTCGCCTGGGCGACGAAGCACCGCAACTGGCGGTCGCCCGACTGCGCGATGACTTCGTCGACATCAAAGGCTTCGATGCATGGGCCGAGCGCTATGTGGCCCGGGTGGCGCGTGAAGGAGAGATTGACCAGCCGCAGCGCCGCGAACGGATGCACGCTGTGAACCCGCTCTACATCCTGCGCAACTATTTGGCGCAGAAAGCCATCGATGCGGCAGAGGGAGGCGATTATTCAGAGGTTCGCCGCTTGCATGCGGTGCTGAGCAAGCCGTTCGAGGAACAACCGGGGATGGAACGTTACGCCGAACGGCCGCCGGAGTGGGGCAAGCATCTGGAGATCAGTTGTTCGTCGTAATCGTGCTTAAACCAATGGATCGATGGCGCTGACGACTCGGCTGACAATGTCCGCCATCGTCGCATCGTCGAGTCGCTCAATAAACTTGGCAGAACCATCCCGGACACGCTGTTCGATGTCAAAACTGCGTACCTGATTACAGACGGCCACACCGTTTGTTTCATGGCCGGAAATGATGACGGCCAAGCCGGTGTTTCGACTGAAACTTCCACCGCTGGTCACCGGCACGGTCATGCTGACACCCAGTGCATTGATTTCTCTTGGTGTTATAACGACGAAGCGATGTCGATTCATCATCTCTCGCCCCGCTACCGGATTTGGGTCAATCCAGTAAACATCGCCACGCTGTGGTGCTTGCCGACGAACCATCAACCCAGCTCCCGACCAACTGGATCACCTTCGCGTGCAGACGCGGTCAATGCGGTCAGCTCAGACATTTCTTCAGAGCCCTCAAGCAGTTCAGCAAGACTGAAGCGTTTACGCGGCGTCGGAGTAACCGGGCGGGCTATCAACTCGCCATCTACTACATTCAGTTCCAACTGGGCTCCTACCTCCAGGTGCAAGAGCTTGAGCAAAGTAGGCGGGAGCGTAATCACCGCAGCACCACCTTGACGGCGTATTTTGGAAGTCACGGACATGGGATAACTCCTATCCGAAGAAGGTGAGATATCGATTGCTCGATAAGTGCAACAAAAGTAGCACGCAGTTGACGGCAAAGCGAACACCTCTAAATTGATTGATGGCCGAAATTGCTCCCCAGCGTAGTTGCCGTTTCAGAAGTGAATGCCTGGAAACTGTTAGCAGTTGCAACTGCCTTCGAGCCTGTGACGAGACGACCCCGACTTGATAAACACAGCCGTCGACTCCACCTCACCGTCACTGATTGCCCGATATTCTGGAGCCCGACATGACCGACCCTCTCCTCATCCCCTGCCCCCACTGCAACGGACTGAACCGCATCCCCGCCGAACGCCTCAACGACCACCCTAAATGCGGCCGCTGCAAGGCCGAGGTGTTGTTGAACAAGCCGTTCGAATTGAAGCAAGGCGATTACGCCAGTCAGATCAAGGGTGATCTGCCGCTGCTGGTGGACGTGTGGGCGGACTGGTGCGGGCCGTGCAAGTCATTTGCACCGGTGTTCGAGCAGGCGGCTGTGCAACTGGCGGGCAAATGTCGACTGGCCAAGCTGGACAGCGAAGCTAACCAGGCGTTGTCGGCGCAGTTGGGGATTCGCTCGATTCCGAGCCTGATTTTGTTCAAGAACGGCCGGGAAGTGGCCCGCCAGAGCGGAGCGTTTCCGCTGCCACAGCTAATGAGCTGGTTGCGTAGCCAGGGGATTTAAAATCACGGCACATTCAAATGTGCGAGCGAGCCTGCTCGCGATAGGGCCGTAACATCCAACGTCGTTGTTGACTGTTACACCTCAATCGCGAGCAGGCTCGCTTGTATGTTTAGACTTGAAGGGGTGGGGTGGGACTACAGACTCGATTCTGACTCTGACCAGTACAGACTGTGGGAGACTTCTCGTCCCACCCCTTCTACCCAAAGCGCCG
>NZ_WFGV02000005.1 GCF_010095445.2 Pseudomonas sp. TNT3 | reverse complement strand
GTTGTACAGCGCGGCTTCAGTACTGCGGCTCAGCGCATCGACCATCGACGCCGCCCCCCACGACAATGCCGAACTGTTGGCCCGGCGCGCTCGCGCCGTCGTGGAAAACGCCGCCGAGCAGGTCATCCATCACGTGGGCCGCGCGTTGGGTGCTGCCCCGTATTGCAAGGACCCTCAATTTGCCCGCCTAAGCGCCGATCTGCCGGTATTCCTGCGGCAAAGCCATGCCGAACGCGATCTGGCGGCGCTAGGGCAAACAATCATCCAAGGGACCTGGACGTTATGAAGACCAATCCAATCGTCGGTCAGGGCACGCCGCTGCACCTGTGGCAGACCTCTCGCCACCTGGCACAGCTGGCGACCGTCGATATTCTGGAACTCGTCCCTGAAGGCGCTCGGGCGGTCATCATTGCGCCGCACCCGGACGACGAAATACTCGGCTGCGGCGGCTTTCTGCAACTGCTGGCGCAGGCGGGTCGGGCGTTGCAGCTGATCTCGGTCACCGACGGCAGCGCCAGCCATCCAGGTTCCGAGCGTTGGTCGGTGGAAAGACTCAGCACGGTGCGCCCACAGGAATCCGTCGAGGCTCTGCGCCGGCTGGGTCTGCCATTGCACAGTTTGAGATGGCTGCGCGGCGGGTTTGCCGACAGCCAGGTGGCGGCTCGGGAGACGGAACTGGTCGAGTTCATCCAACGCCATCTGCGCGCCAACGATGTGGTGTTTACCACATGGCGCGAGGATGGCCATTGCGACCACGAAGCCGTAGGCCGCGCCAGTGCCGAAGCAGCGCAACGGGTCGGGGCTACGCTGCACGAACTGCCGGTGTGGACCTGGCATTGGGCGACGCCCGAAGACAGCGGCGTGCCGTGGCATCGGGCGCGAAAAATCCTGCTGGACCCGCCGCTGGTAGCGCGCAAACGTCACGCCATCCATGCATTCGCCAGCCAGCTGGAAGGTGATCCCCAGGTCGGCTTGCCGCCGGTGCTGGCGCCGTTTGTACTGGACCGGTTGCTGCAACCTTTTGAGGTGGTGTTTTTATGAGCGTAGAGGATCGCTATTTCGACGGGCTGTTTGCCGGCAACGATGACCCCTGGGCGTTCCGCGACCGCTGGTATGAACATCGCAAACGCGCAATCACCCTGGCGGCATTACCCCGCCTCCGGTACCGCGCCATTTTCGAGCCTGGCTGTGCCAATGGTGAATTGAGCGCCGATCTTGCGACGCGATGCGACCGCCTGTTGTGTTGCGACACGGCCAGCGCGGCGGTCACGCTGGCGCGTACACGTCTGAGTTTGTTTGACCATGCCGAAGTGCGTCAGGGCCGCTTGCCCAATGACTGGCCGGAAGAACAGTTCGACCTGATCGTGCTGAGCGAGGTGGGCTATTACCTCGACGCCAAAGACCTCAAGCAGCTGATCGAAAAGGCCGGGCGGTCCCTGGCTGCCGATGGCCAGCTCCTCGCCTGCCATTGGCGTCCGCCCATCGATGGCTGCCCGTTGAACGCGCGGCAGGTGCATGACTTGCTGCACGAACAGTTGCATTTGCCGCGCCTGGTGCTGCATCAGGAGGCGGATTTTCTGCTGGAAGTCTGGAGCCGCGAACCCCGTTCCGTGGCGGCGCTGGAGGGCCTGCGTTGATCGATCGGATGGACAGCGCGAAATAAAACGTACCGGATAGAACATCGGGGCGACGAATCGCCAGACATGAGCAATACTCTTCCCGCGGCAATCCAGGGTACGGAGCGCCGACATTGTTCATACACCTACAACAAGGATGTCATTGCGATGAAATCTGCCTCCACCAGCGAGAACAGCCCGCCTGCACAGATCTGGAACAGCGCCCCGCAACTGGACAACATTCCCGTCATCAATACCGAAACCCTCGTCCCACCGGGCGCGCGAGCAGTGGTCATCTCGACCCACCCCGGCGATGAAGTGATGATGTGCGGTGGCCTGTTGCAACTGCTCAGTGCCTTGAGTCATCCCTTGCAATTGATCTCGATTTCCGACGGCAGCAGCAGCCAGCCGGGGTCGCAACAGTGGTCGGAGAAGCGCCTGAGTGTGTTTCGCTCCCAGGAAAGCGTCGAAGCGCTGCGCCGGCTCGGTTTGCCCATGCACAGCCTGAAATGGGTGCGCGGCGGGTTCACCGACAATGCCCTGGCCGAGCAGGAAGCTCAATTGACCGAATTTATTGCGCGTTATCTGCGCCCCGGCGACGTGGTGTTCAGCACCTGGAGCGAGGACAGTAACCGCGACCACGACACGGTCAGCCGTGCCAGTGCCAAGGCGGCAAAAATGGTGGGTGCGACGTTCAACGAAGTACCGATTCAGGCGTGGCATCGGCCCCTGCGGGATCGCGAACAAATCCCCTGGCACCGTGCGCGCAAAGTCCGCCTCGACAGCTGGACCGTCGCGCGCAAAAGCCACGCCACTCACGCCTATGCGAGCCAACTCAACGGTGAACCCGCCATCGGCCTCGCCCCCCTGTTGCCCAGGGTGCTGCTGCAACGCATGCGATTGCCGTACGAGATTGTGTTTGTCTGAACGTATCGCTAACGGCCAATTTCGTACAAATCCTCTAGCAACTCATCAGGTTCACGCAAATCCTCTGTAGCAGCTGCCGAAGGCTGCGTCCGACTGCGAAGCGGTCGCTTTCCGGGCGACGAGGTGTCCACTTGAAAATCGGGGGCCGCTTCGCGCCCCAACGCAGGCTTCGCCAGCTGCTACAGGGCGCGGGGTGTACGTGAGCTCCGTGTTAATTTGAAATTCATGACATGCGCTGAACTGCTCGGCCCTGCATCAGTCGCATACATATGAAGCCCGACTCAGAGGTATGAACGTGACCAGTGATCCAACGCGGCAGGCGATCGATTCGGTGCCGTTGAACACCCCGCAGGCCGTTCATCGGCTACGCGTATTGACGGTCAATACCCACAAAGGATTCACCGCACTCAATCGACGTTTCATTCTTCCCGAGCTCCGTGAAGCCGTGCGCAGCACCTCGGCGGATCTGGTGTTTTTGCAGGAAGTGGTCGGCGAACACGAGCGCCATTCCTCCCGGTTCAATAACTGGCCGCAAACGTCGCAATACGAATTCCTCGCCGACAGCATGTGGAGCGATTTTGCCTACGGTCGCAACGCTGTTTATCCCGATGGTCACCACGGCAACGCATTACTCTCCAAATACCCCATTCGCGAGTACCGCAACCTCGACGTCTCCATCACCGGCCCCGAGCGTCGCGGCTTGCTGCATTGTGTGCTGGACGTACCGGGACACGCCGAAGTCCACGCCATCTGCGTGCACTTGAGCCTGTTGGAAAGCCATCGCCAGCTGCAACTGCAACTCCTCTGCCAGTTGCTCGAATCACTGCCTGACGACGCGCCGGTGATCATCGCGGGCGACTTCAACGACTGGCAATTGCAAGGCAATGCCGCCCTCGCCCGTCGTGATTACTTGCATGAAGCCTTCGAACGCCATCACGGTCGTCCGGCAAAAACTTACCCGGCACGGTTTCCTCTCCTACGCCTGGATCGGATTTACCTGCGTAATGCCAGCAGTCATGAGCCGCGAATACTGGGGCACAAACCCTGGACGCACCTGTCGGATCACCTGCCGTTGGCGGTAGAAGTACATCTCTGATTGCGCAAATTAATCAGCACGACCTGTCAATTGTGTCAGTAGTTTCCTGTTGGAACTCTTGATAGGTTGTTGTAAATGCTGATGACCACGTGGAGACGAGAATGGATTTTTCGACAGCACAGCCCAAGTACCGCTTTAGCGTTTGTGCTGTTCCCCTCTGTTTTTGCATCGGCTGGTCGGTGAATGCCCAAGCCGCTTGCACACTCACTCCCTCCGCCGGTAATGACAATTACGTCTGTGACAGCGCCACCAGCGGACCGCTGACCGACCTGCTCGGCAACAACACCCTGACCTTTCCTGCCAACGGCACCGGCCGCATCAATGGCAATGTCGCCTTCGGTGCCGGCAGCGACACCGTGGAAATGAACTCCGGCACCCTCGCCGGCACGCTCGACCTGGGCGATGGCGTTGATCGGCTGCTGATCACCGCCGGGCAAATCACCGGCGCCGTCAGCCAGGGCAATGGCATTGATGACTTCGTCATGAGTGGCGGGAGCATTCAGTCCCTGGCACAAGGCGATGGCCGTGACACCTTCCTGATGACCGGCGGCACCATCGTCGGCGCGTTCGAGGACGGAGACGTGGCGAAAATGACCGCGGGCAGCATCGGTCGCGTCGACATGAAGCTCGACAACAATATTTTTGACCTGTCGGGCGGGCAGATTCTCGGCAACCTGGTGACGGCCTTCGGCACCGATACCATCATCGTGTCCGGTGGCAGAATCGGTGGCAACGTCAGTGTCAGTGGCGGCAACGACAGCATCACTGTGACCGGTGGCGAAATTGCCGGCGAGATCCGCGCCAGTGTCGGCGATGACGTGCTGAACTGGAACGGTGGCGGGATTATCCGTTCGGCGATCCTGATGGGCGAAGGCAATGATCGTGCGACCCTGGGCAATCTAACCGAAAGCACCCTCGCCCTGACCCCGAGCATGGATGGCGGTCCGGGCAACGATCTGCTGACCTTCGACCAGACCACGACGGCCGGCGCCGCCCGGTACATCAATTGGGAAACGGTCAACCTGAACAACAACTCACGACTGGACCTCGATAGCAGCACCTTTGCGCTGGGCGACAGCACCAGCGGTACCGGAGTGTTCAACATTGACGGCAGCAGCACGCTGACGTCGACCCAAGGCAGCATCACAGCCTTAACGGCAGGCCAGCTCGCCACGTTGAACAACGCCGGCACCCTCGACCTCACCAGTGCCAACACCCGCACCAACGACACACTGACCGTGCAAGGCAATTACGCTGGCAACGGCGGCAAACTGTTGCTGCAAAGCGTGCTTGGCGATGACAGCTCGGCCAGCGACAAACTGGTGGTGAATAACGGGACTTTGACCGGCAATACCTTGATCACCGTTACTAACCTGGGCGGCGCGGGCGGATTGACGCAGCAAAACGGTATTCAGCTTGTGGAAGCCCAAGGCACGGCGGTCAGCAGCAACGGCGCTTTCGCACTGAACGGCGGCCTGATCTCCGCCGGTGCGTTCGATTACCGCCTGTTCAAGGGTGGTGTCACGGCAGGCACGGAAAACAGTTGGTACCTGCGTTCGGCCGTCGTTGCGCCACAAGTCACGACTGTTCCAAATCCCGACCCGGAATTACCGCCCATTGTTGTTCCCGTGGTCGCGGTGCCGGTCGCGGCGCTGGCGCCTGAAGGCAATCCCGAACTTCCACCCTTGCCTGCCGCCGTGCCGGGCGCCGAACCCATCGCTTTGTATCGTCCTGAAGTCCCCAACTGGTCAGTGTTGCCGCCGGCGGCTGCGCAACTGACCCTGATGGCGCTGGGCACTTTCCATGATCGCCAGGGCGATCAGCGACTGCTTACCGAAACCGGTGCGTTTGGCGCTGGCTGGGGTCGGGTGTATGGCAAGAATCTCGACCAGACCTGGGCGGGCACCGTGTCGCCTCGCTTCGACGGTTCGATCAGCGGCTTCCAGGTCGGCAATGACCTGTACAGCTCACAGTGGTCCGGCGGGCAGACGCAACGCACCGGGTTCTTTGTCGGGCATACCCGGATGAAGGGCAATGTCGATGGATTCAACGAAGGCTTCGAAGGCAAGCGCGCCGGCAAGATCGACCTTGAGGGCGACAGCTATGGCCTGTACTGGACGCTGACCGACCCCAAAGGCTGGTACATCGACACAGTGTTGATGGGCACTCGACTGGATGGCGACAATCATTCCGAACGCGGCCTGAAAATCGACAATCGTGGCAATGCGCTCACAGTTTCCGCCGAAGCGGGCTACCCCATCGCCGTGGCTGGCAACTGGGTGGTGGAACCCCAAGCGCAAGTCATCCACCAGAAAATCTCCCTCGACAGCCAGGATGACGGCGTATCTCGCGTTTCGTTCGATTCCGATGGTGCCTGGACCGGTCGCTTGGGCGCTCGGCTCAAGGGCCGTTACGACGTCGGGGGACGTCCGATGGAACCCTATCTGCGCGCTAACCTGTGGCACACCTTTTCAGGCAGCGACACCGTGACCTTCGACGACGTCGATCAGGTCACTACCGAACAGAAGTCCTCCTCCGCCGATGTCGGCCTGGGCGTCATCCTGAGCCTGGCTTCGACCGTGAGTGTTTACGCCGCCGCAGACTACAGCAGCAATATTGACAGCCAGGACCTGCGTGGTTTGTCGGGAAACGTGGGGCTCAGGGTTAGCTGGTAACCATCATTTAAACGCTCTGGCGCGGGTTTTTTTGACGATGTCATGTACAAACAAGTACTTAGATCAGTGCCGTAAATCAGTCACTTGACAGCGTTAAATTAACCCTACCATTTATCGGCCATTTTCTTGACGCAACGTCAGGGGTCTTCTTAGCTACACGGTACTACCCCCGGAAATACCACCAGGTTCAAGCCTCCAGACACCCGCATACACGGGAGGTCAGAGGCTTGCCCTACTCCATTCGGTCGCCCCTCATTCGGGGTAGGAGAGACGCCAAAGCGAGATAGCGCATGCGATTGCAAGGTAGACCACCATGAGAACTTCACTCACCCCTCAAGAGATCAAAGTCACGTTTTGCACCGTTTCAAGCTCAATCCTGCTGTGTTCATCCATGGAGGTGAAGGCAGGCTCTGCCGAAGATGAAACGCTGCCCTGGTATCGCCAGGACGTACCGGTGCTGTCACTACCCGCTATTTCCATCACCGCCCCCTACCCAGGCCACTTCAGCCCCGCTGACGATGTGCGAAGTTCACGCCTGACGATTGAAGACGTAGCACCCTCCGCCTGGGATCAACTCTACGGCCAACCTTCGCGCCAGGCGCAAACCGACTATATGGCCCAAGGCTCGTCCCTCTCTGGCGGTACCGAATTCAAAGGCCCGGCGATCCTGACGCTGCAAAGTAGCAGCGGACATACCCAGCGAGTCGGGCTGATCGGCGGCACCACCCAGTTCCAGGGCAACAGCAACGGGTTGTTGACCAGCCGTGCTCTGGCGGATCCCGCTACCGACACCCTCAATCTGCAAGGCCAGAGCCTTGGCGCGTACTGGAGCCTGACCGGCCCACAAGGCTGGCACGTGGATTTGTCTGCCAGTGGTGGCCGGGTCAACGGTTTCAGCCGCAATGAACAGGGCGCCCGGCAGATGACCGAAGGCAGTGCAGTGACGTTTTCGGTTGAGGGCGGCTTTCCGATCGGCGTGAGTGAGAACTGGGTGGTCGAACCCCAGGCCCAGTTGATCAACCAGCGCATTACCCTGGATACGCCCTATGGCGGATCGGGCAACGCATCATCCAGCGACCTGACGTCGTGGAGCGGCCGGGTCGGTGCGCGATTGAAAGGGAGCTACGACATCAATGGCCTGGGCGTGGAACCTTATGTTCGGACCAACCTGTGGCACACGGTGTATACCGGCAACACGGTGACCCTCGATCAGGTCGACAAGATCAGCAGCAGCCGCAAATCATCGACGGTGGAGTTGGGGTTGGGTCTGGTGGCGAAGGTGACACCGGTGCTGAGCCTGTACGTCAGCGCCGATTACAGCAGTGATGTGGATGAGAACGATTTGAACGGGTTGATCGGCAGCCTGGGCGTGCGGATGCGCTGGTGAGCGGTTGGCATTAAAGAAAGATCGCAGCCTGCGGCAGCTCCTACATTGACCGTGTGTTAACCCGATACTGTAGGAGCTGCGGAAGGCTGCGATCTTTTGATTTACAGTTCCGGCCGCAGAATCAACACCGCCAACGGCGGCAAATTCAAGCCCAGCGACAGCGGCTGCCCATGGCTCGGTTCTTCTTCTGTAAACGCCCCGCCACCGTTGCCGTAGTTGGAACCGGCGTACATCGCCGCATCACTGTTGATGACCTCGGTCCAGCGACCGGCAAACGGTACGCCCACGCGATAACCCTGACGTGGCACCGGGGTGAAGTTGGCCACCACCAATACCGGACGCCCGTCCTTGCTCCAGCGCAGGAACGCATAGACGCTGTTGATCGCATCGTCGCCGATCAACCACTGGAACCCTTGCGGCGCGTCGTCCTGATCGTGCATCGCCGGTTCTTCGCGATACAACCGGTTCAGGTCACCCACCAGCTTCTGCACGCCTTTGTGCTCGGAGTACTGCAGCAGGTACCAGTCCAGTTGCTGATCGTGATTCCACTCGCGCCACTGGCCGAATTCGCAACCCATGAACAACAATTTCTTGCCCGGGTGCGACCACATGAAACTCAGGTACGCGCGCAGGTTGGCGAATTTCTGCCAGCGATCACCCGGCATCTTGTCAATCAGCGAATGCTTGCCGTGCACCACTTCATCGTGGGAGATCGGGAGGATGAAACGCTCGGACCATGCATACACCAGGCCGAAACTCAGCTCGTTGTGGTGATGCCCGCGGTACACCGGGTCCTGCTGGATGTAATGCAGCGAGTCGTGCATCCAGCCCATGTTCCATTTGTAATCGAAACCCAGACCGCCCTGTTGCGTGCTCTGGCTCACACCCGGCCATGCAGTGGATTCTTCGGCGATCACCAGCGCACCCGGCGCTTCGAGGTTGACCACGTCATTAAGGTGGCGCAGGAAGTCGATGGCTTCGAGGTTTTCGCGACCGCCATGCCGGTTCGGTACCCACTCGCCAGCCTTGCGCGAGTAATCGCGATACAGCATCGACGCCACTGCATCGACACGCAGGCCATCGACGTGGAAATGCTTGAGCCAGTGCAACCCCGACGCCAGCATATAGCCGTGCACTTCGGTACGGCCGAGGTTGTAGATCAGCGTGTCCCAATCCTGATGGAAGCCTTCCTGCGGGTTGCCGTACTCGTACAGCGCAGTGCCGTCGAACTGGGCCAGGCCGTGGGTATCGGTCGGAAAATGCGCCGGAACCCAGTCAAGGATCACGCCGATATCCGCCAGGTGGCAGGCATTGACGAAGGCGGCGAAATCATCCGGCGAACCGTAGCGGGCACTCGGGGCGAACTGCGAGAGCAGTTGATAGCCCCACGAACCACCGAACGGGTGTTCCATGATCGGCATCAGTTCGATGTGGGTGAAGCCCAGTTCCTTGACGTAAGGAATCAGCCGTTCACCCAATTCGTGCCAGGTGTACTGACGGGCCACTTCACCCAGATCGTCCAGTTCGCACTGCCAGGAACCGGCGTGCAATTCGTAGATCGACAACGGCGCGCTCGGCTTTTGACGCTCGATCCGCGCCTGCATCCACTCGTGATCCTGCCAGTCGATGTTCAGCGGTGAGGCGACTTTCGACGCGGTGTCCGGTGGCAGCGAGGTTGCCAGCGCCATCGGATCGGCCTTGAGCGGCAGAATGCCTTGGGCACCGAGGATCTCGTATTTGTAGGCTTCACCAGCCTGCATGCGCGGGATGAACAACTCCCAGACACCGGTAGGATGACGCAGGCGCATCGGATGACGACGGCCGTCCCAATTGTTGAAATCGCCGACCACCGACACCCGCTTGGCATTCGGTGCCCAGACGGCAAAGCGCACGCCATCGATGCCATCAACTGTCTTCAGCTGCGCACCGAGGCAACTGCTCAGGTCGCGGTGATTGCCCTCGGCAAACAGGTACAAATCCATCTCGCCCAGCAACGGGCCGAAGCTGTAAGGGTCTTCCGACACCTGCTCGCCTCCAGCCCAACGGGTGCGCAGCACATAGGGCTGAGCGCGGTCGAAATGGCCAACAAACAATCCAGGGGTCTGGGTCGCTTCAAGGTTGCCGAGTTCTTCCCCGGAGTCCTTGGCGATGACCTGCACGCTCAAGGCGTCCGGCAGATAAGCCCGAATGTATTGCCCGCCGGCGCCATCGCCGTGGGGGCCCAGAATTGCAAAAGGGTCGTGATGCTCGGCGCGTACCAGCGCGTCGATGTCCCGCGATCCGGGCAGCAGCGCTTCTTTAGCGTGACCCTGTTCCTTGTTCGAGAAACTCATGACTACTCTCCACCAAGATCGGAAAAGGGTTTAAGCCCACTCAATAATCCATATAAACCATGCAACGGCACGGGCAACCAGTTCGGGCGATTCTCCGCCTCATAGGCCACCTCGTACGCGGCCTTTTCCAGACCGAACAACGCCAGCGCAGCATCCTCGCCTTCAGGATCTTGCCACGCATGAGCAAGACTAGCTGCCGCTCGCCGATAGGCGTCGATAAATGCGATTTTTGCCTCACTCAAATAACGTTCGGCAACCCGCGTGCGCGCAGCTTGCGCAATTTCGGTGTTGTCGACGTTGTGCACATTGATCGTCATCGCCGCCGCGTAATCGAAGGAACGCAACACGCCGCTGACGTCTTTATACGGACTGTGCTTGCCCCGTCGTTCATGCAATGGCCGCGCCGGCTCACCTTCAAAGTCGATCAGGTACGCATCGCCCTTGATCACCAGAACCTGACCCAAATGCAAATCGCCGTGGACGCGGATGCGCAAACCACCGGCCGACTTTTTACCCAGGTCCTGAACATGACTCAGGATCGCCTTTTTGTTGTCCAGTAAACGACTGACCAACGCCTGGTCTTCGGGGTTCAGTTCGTTTTGATGCTCCTTGAGCAACTTCAACGAGTGCTCAACTTGAGCCGCGACATCCTTGGCCGATGCGAGGGCCTCTTTCTGCGTGGTGATGTGCGGCGCGAAGTCCGGGTCGTCTGTGGGCGCGGCCAGCACCTGGTGCATTTCGCCCAATCGCTGACCCAGCATGCCGGCGAAATCTTTCAGCTCCCCAAGCGCGTTGTAATGTTGTTCCTGCTCGGAGATGGCTTGCGCCAGTTCGTCGCGCAACGCCCGTTCCAGGTTGTTCTGGGTCCATTCCCAGGCGTCGCCCTGATTGCTCAGGAAGCCCTGGGCGATCATCAGCAACGTGTCTTCACCCTGAGCATCGCGGCGAATCACCGAACCCAGCAGCGGCGAAATATTGCTGAAGCCGGCCTTGGTCAGGTAGGCGCTCATTTCAAGTTCCGGGTGCACGCCGGAGGCGATTTTACGAATCAGCTTGAGCACCAGGCTCTTGCCGACCACGACCGAACTGTTGGATTGCTCAGCAGACAGGTAACGCACCTCGGACTCTGCATTGAGCCCCAGTTTGGCCAGTTCGGCAGTCGGTTCGAAACGGATCTCCCCGGCTTCCGAGGGCAAAACCGAATTGCTCTGCATGCCTTGCAGGACCGCACGGATAAAGTTTTCCAGGGCGAACGCATCCGTGATGACGCCGACCTGACGGCCACGCCGTACTCGAGACAGCGCCAACTGTTGCGGCAATGCCGGCCCGACCTGATCTTCGGCAATGAAGCCGAACGGCAGTTGGTAGCGGCTGGTCTGGCCATTGCTGGTGACATCGATTTCACTGAGCAATACCGGGTGCTGCGCATCGCCAAAGCGCACGCCGTAGGCCAGCTTCACCTGTTCGATGGCGGCATCCTTGCCGGCAAACCAGCGACGGTTCTGCAGCCAGTTCGGCAGAATGCCTTGCTCGAGGGTGTCGCGGGTCGGGGAGTCGAGCAGCTCTTCCATGCGGTGTTTGAGCACCAGCGTAGTGAAGTCCGGCAGGCTTTGCGCCGGTTCGACGTGCCAGCTGGGCATCTGATTCTCCGCGGCCAGGCCGAACCAATAGAAGCCGTACGGGGCCAGGGTCAGCAGGAAATTCAACTGGCCAATCGGCGGGAAGGCATTACCGCCAAGCATTTCCACCGGCACCATGCCGACGTAGGCCGACAGGTCCAGCTCCGCCGCTTGTGCACTGCGCGAAACGTTGGCCACGCAAAGGATGATTTCGTGCTTGCCATCCTCCCCGGTGAATTCACGGGTGTAAGCCAGGATCCGCCGGTTGCTCGGCGAGAGCATTTTCAACGTGCCGCGACCAAATGCCTTGGACTGCTTGCGCACAGCGAGCATGCGGCGGGTCCAGTTCAGCAGCGAATGCGGGTCGCCGGCCTGGGTTTCGACGTTGACCGACAGATACCCGTATTGCGGGTCCATGATCGGCGGCAGCACCAGGCTCGCCGGATCGGCGCGAGAGAAGCCGCCGTTGCGGTCAATCGACCATTGCATGGGCGTACGCACGCCGTCGCGGTCGCCAAGGTAGATGTTATCGCCCATGCCGATTTCATCGCCGTAGTACAAGGTCGGCGTGCCGGGCATCGACAACAGCAGACTGTTCAGCAGCTCAACACGACGACGGTCGCGTTCCATCAGCGGGGCCAGACGTCGGCGGATACCCAGGTTGATCCGCGCCCGACGGTCGGCGGCGTAGTAATTCCACAGGTAGTCACGTTCTTTGTCGGTGACCATCTCCAGCGTCAGTTCATCGTGGTTACGCAGGAAAATCGCCCATTGGCAGTTGGCCGGGATCTCCGGGGTCTGGCGCAGGATATCGGTAATCGGGAAACGGTCTTCCTGGGCCAGCGCCATGTACATGCGCGGCATCAACGGGAAGTGGAACGCCATGTGACATTCATCGCCATTCTGGCCTTCAGCGTCGGTGTCACCGAAGTACAACTGCGTGTCTTCCGGCCATTGATTGGCCTCGGCCAGCAACATGCGATCCGGGTAGTTGGCGTCGATTTCGGCGCGGATCTGCTTGAGGACGTCGTGGGTCTCGGGCAGGTTCTCGTTGTTGGTGCCGTCGCGCTCGATCAGGTAAGGAATGGCGTCCAGGCGCAGGCCGTCGATGCCCATGTCCAGCCAGTAACGCATCACCGACAGCACGGCTTTCATGACTTGCGGATTGTCGAAATTCAGGTCTGGCTGGTGGGAGTAGAACCGGTGCCAGAAGTACTGGCCAGCCACGGGGTCCCAGGTCCAGTTGGACTTCTCGGTGTCGAGAAAGATGATGCGGGTTTCGTCGTACTTCTGATCGTCATCCGACCACACATAGAAGTCCCGGGCTGCCGAGCCTTTCTTGGCTTTGCGAGCGCGCTGGAACCAGGCGTGCTGGTCCGAGGTGTGGTTGATGACCAATTCGGTGATCACCCGCAGGCCGCGTTCATGGGCCTCGGAAATGAACCGCCTGGCATCGGCCATCGTTCCGTAGTCGGGGTGCACGCCCCGGTACTCGGCGATGTCATAGCCATCGTCGCGCCGAGGGGACGGGTAGAACGGCAGGAGCCAGATGGTGTTGACGCCGAGATCGGCAATGTAATCGAGTTTGGCAATAAGACCGGGAAAGTCGCCGATCCCGTCATTGTTGGAGTCGAAAAAAGACTTAACGTGTACCTGGTAGATCACCGCATCCTTGTACCAGAGCGGGTCCTTGATAAAAGTGGCTGCCTTGGGTTTCTTCGCCATTTGAAACTCCTGTTGAATTCAATAAAGCCACTGCAGCGCAGCGTTCGCAATACACCGGCCTGCCCATGTAGGAGCTGCCGAAGGCTGCGATCTTTTGACTTTGACTTTAAAGATCAAAAGATCGCAGCCTCGTTGCGCTCGACAGCTCCTACAGGGGGTGCGGCGGTGTAGTTACGACGTGGAAATCCGCCAAATCCCGAACGGCTGGTGCGCCGGGTCGATGCGCATGAACTGGTACTTGCCGTACCAGGTCCAGCGATGGCCACTCATCAAGTCCTCGCCCTGGGTATGGGCGTCGTCAGGCAGGCCCATCTCCCACAGTGGCAACTCGAAGTTCGCTTCCTGCACGTTATGCGGATCAAGGCTCACCGCCACCAGAATGAAATTGCTGCCGTCAGCGCTACGTTTGCCGAAATACAAAATGTTGTCGTTCCAGGCGTTGTAAATCTTCAAACCCAGGTGCGTCTGCAGCGCCGGGTTCTGCCGGCGAATCCGGTTGAGCTGGGCAATTTCGGCAATGATGTTGCCCGGGGCATTGAAGTCCCTCGGACGGATTTCATACTTCTCGGAGTTGAGGTATTCCTCTTTGCCCGGCACCGGGGCCGATTCACACAGCTCGAAGCCCGAGTACATGCCCCACAGACCGGAGCCCATGGTCGCCAGCGCTGCGCGGATGAGGAAACCGGCGCGACCGGATTCGTGCAGGAACGCCGGATTGATGTCTGGCGTGTTAACGAAGAAGTTCGGTCGGTAGCACTCGCGCCACGGCGATTCGTTGAGTTCGGTCAGATAAGTCGACAGCTCGTACTTGGTGTTGCGCCAGGTGAAATAGGTGTAGCTCTGTGAGTAACCGACCTTGCCCAACCGCGCCATCATCGCCGGGGTGGTGAAGGCTTCTGCGAGGAAAATCACTTCCGGGTACAGCGCTCTCACGTCTGCAATCAACCATTGCCAGAACGGCAGCGGTTTGGTGTGCGGGTTATCGACACGGAAGATCTTCACACCCTCCTCGACCCAACCCACCACGATGTCTCGCAGTTCGACCCACAGGCTCGGGATCGCGTCAGCGGCGTAGAAATCGACGTTGACGATGTCCTGGTATTTTTTCGGCGGGTTCTCGGCGTATTTGATCGTGCCGTCCGGACGCCAGTTGAACCAGCCCGGATGCTGCTGGAGCCACGGGTGATCCTGGGAACACTGGATCGCGAAATCGAGGGCGATTTCCAGCCCGTGATCCGCCGCCGCTGCAACCAGCCGACGGAAGTCCTCGCGGGTGCCCAGCTCCGAATGAATGGCCTCATGACCCCCTTCAGCACTGCCGATGGCGTAAGGGCTGCCCGGATCGTTGGGACCGGCGGTCAGGGAGTTGTTCGGACCTTTGCGGTGGCTGCGACCGATGGGGTGGATCGGCGGGAAGTACAGCACGTCGAACCCCATGTCCTGGATCATCGGCAGCCGCGAATGCACGTCATTAAAGGTGCCGTGGCGTGCCGGATCGTCGGTGATCGAACGGGGGAACAATTCATACCAACTGGCGAATTGTGCCAACTCGCGTTCAACGTCCAGCGGGTATTCCGGGCTGAGGCTGACGAAGGCACGGTGATCGGCCTGGGCCATCAAGTCAGCGCTACGCTGGTGCAGAAACAGCGCGACCTGCTCGGTTTCGAGCAGACCGGACAGTTCATGATGCAGGGCCGCCAGCGCTTCGCTCAGTTGTCCTTCCGAACGTTCGGCCGCCTGTTGAACGTGCGTGCGACCTTCCTGCAGCTCAAGGCTGACCGGCACCCGTGCGGTGTGCTTTTTTTCCAGCTCGTAACAGAAGCTGGCGAACTGGTCGATCCAGGCTTCGATGCAATAGACATAACGGCCCTGGCGTTCCACGCGAAACTGGCCCTGCCAACCGTTATTGCCGAGCTCGCCCATGACTGCGGACTGCCACTGCTCGTCGCCTTCGGCGCGCCAACGCACCCGTACAGCCATCTTGTCGTGACCGTCGGCAAATACCTTGCTGGTCACCACCACGTCCTGCCCGACCACGGCCTTGACCGCGAACTGGCCGCCATCAAGGATCGGCATGGTGTCTTCAATGGCAATACGCGGCAGCAATAAAGCCTGCGACAGCGGAATGTGCGGGTTGTAGCTCAACTCATTAGGTTTTTCGATCGTCATCGAGCATCTCTCCTTTACGCCCCATGGACGCTCTTGTGCTGGGTCGACGTTCGCGCAAAGCGCTCAGCCCTGGAATGAACTCACTAAGGTTCCGAGCGACCTGCGCCGCTAAAGTTCACGCTGATTCGCTTGGCTGATTACGGGAATCAATTCATTTGTCCGGTGGTCAACAGACTTAAGCACGACTCACGCCATGTGCCACTGGAGCTTGAACGATGAATATTCCAATCCCTGCTGAAACGCCCGATCCGAATATCGACAATCCGACGATCCCACCAACCGAGCCTGAGCCAGTTCCCGAACAGGAACCGCCTGGAACCACCCCGCCACCTCGGGAAGATCCACCAGAGACTATGCCGCCTGTGATTGTGTAATCGTGTAGGTGCTGTCGATGAGTCCTACGGTTCATCACGTTCCTTATCCTCATCCTTATCCAGCAGCTTCAAGATCCTCGGCATCACGCTGAAGATCGCCAACGCCAATAACGTACTGAGCACCGCTGTCGATTCACGCCCCAGCCCCGCGGCTACTCCAATCGCAGCGGTCATCCACAACCCGGCGGCGGTGGTCAGGCCCTTGACGTGGCCTTCATCGCCTTCGGTGTTTTTCAGGATGGTGCCGGCGCCCAGAAAACCGATCCCGGCAATCACCCCCTGCACCACCCGGCTCATCGCGTCGGCCTGAGACCCGGACATCTGCGGCACCAACACAAACAGTGCCGCGCCCAAGGCCACCAGCATGTGGGTGCGAACCCCGGCGGCCTTGCCCTTATGCTCGCGTTCAAACCCGAGAATGCCGCCCAACAGCGCAGCAATCACCAGTCTCACGGTAATTCGTGTCAATTGTGCGGCGTCGCCGATGTCGGCGAATTCCGCTTGCAGGGTCACCCATACTTCATGCCACCACGCGTTCATGCGGCTGTCCTTGTGAATTGGTCTAGACGATGGACCGCGCCGACCATTAATCGGTTGCACCGAACGATGCCGACGACTGACGCCCTAATGCTAGAGAACCCCCGCAGAAAAAAGGACATCACCATGACCGTGCGCATCGAAAACCAGACTTGCTTCTTCACCCTCGAGAACGGCGAGGAAATTCGCCTGTGCCCCGACGTCACCGTGATCACCGACTCCGAAAAAGCCATGTCGGCGGTGGAGCTCAATGGCCAGCGCGTTTACATCACCGAAGCAGAAGCCGACGCATTGACCGTAGCAGGTGCAGTGGATGGTCGTAAGCATTTGAAGGCGACCGACAGTGATTCGGTGATTTAGCTGACGCTGATCAACAACGCCCGCAGACGGCTGATATAGGCGTCGATGTCCCGCTGTGGCGGATGCTTCAACTTGTCGCAGGGAGCGGATCAGGGCTCATCTGATCCGCTTTTTATTGCGATACCTGAGTCTGTTATGCAAACAGATCGACGCTCATAGTGCTCCGGCCTGATGGAGGCTGATGAGCGAAAGACCATGAGCGAAAGAATTCCCGTCCGAACCGTAGAAAGTATTGCGCCTGTACAGACCTATGAGCCCTCGCGTCCAAAGATGAAGGCCAGGTCCAGCGACAACCTGATCCACACCCGCAGCTTCACCGGACTGTTTCGCAACCTGCGATTGACCGGTGCTGGCTTCCTGTTCTTGCTGTTCTTCGGCACGGTGTGGTTGAACTGGGGTGGCCGCCAGGCGGTGCTGTGGGACCTGTCCGAAAGCAAATTCCACATCTTTGGCGCGACCTTCTGGCCGCAGGATTTCATCCTGCTGTCGGCGCTGCTGATCATTGCGGCGTTCGGTCTATTCGCAATTACGGTATTTGCTGGCCGGGTGTGGTGCGGCTACACCTGCCCGCAGAGCTCCTGGACCTGGATCTTCATGTGGTGCGAGAAGATCACCGAAGGCGAACGCAATCAGCGGATCAAACTGCAGGCCGCGCCCTGGACGCTGAACAAACTCATGCGCCGCTCGGCCAAGCACACGCTGTGGCTGGCGATCAGCCTGCTCACGGGCCTGACATTTGTCGGCTATTTCACCCCGATCCGGCCACTGGCCGAAGAGCTCCTGACGCTGCAAATGGCCGGTGTCAGCCTGTTCTGGGTGCTGTTCTTCACCGGTGCCACCTACATCAACGCCGGCTGGTTGCGTGAAGCCGTGTGCATGCACATGTGCCCGTATGCGCGGTTCCAGAGCGTGATGTTCGACAAGGACACCCTGACCATTTCCTACGACGTCGCTCGCGGTGAAAACCGTGGCCCGCGCAAACGCGAGGTCAAGCCTGCCGACGTCGGCCTGGGCGATTGCATCGACTGCCAGGTGTGCGTGCAGGTCTGCCCGACCGGCATCGACATCCGCGATGGCTTGCAGATGGAGTGCATCGGCTGCGCGGCGTGCATCGACGCCTGTGATTCGATCATGGACAAAATGGGTTATGCCCGTGGACTGATCAGCTATACCTCCGAGCACGAGTTGCAAGGCGGCAAGACGCACTTGTTGCGCCCCAGGTTGATCGGCTACACGGCGGTGCTGCTGGTGATGATCGGCGCCCTCGCCCTCGCGCTGGTCGAGCGGCCCATGGTATCGCTGGATGTGAGCAAAGACCGGGGCCTGTTCCGTGAAAACAGCCAGGGCCAGATCGAAAACATCTACAGCCTGAAGGTGATCAACAAGACCCAGCAGCGTCAGGATTACCGGCTGACCCTGGTCGATGGCGATGGTTTTCAGCTCCAGGGCAAGACCGAACTGAGCCTGGCGCCCGGCGAGATCGTTGATGTGCCGGTGTCGGTGGCGATGACGACAGAACGCCCGAGCAGCAGTTCTCAGAGCATCAGCTTCAAGATTGTCGACAGCGATGAGCCGCAGATTTATAGCGTGGCGAAAAGCCGGTTTGTAGCGCCGATGAATCGGTGATCCCTTAACATGCAGACGCACGATCCCCTGTGGCGAGGGAGTTCACTCCCGCTCGGCTGCGCAGCAGTCGCAAAAATGAGTGGTGTTGCCAATATCTTTGGGGCTGCTTCGCAACCCAGCGGGAGTGAACTCCCTCGCCACAGAGGACCGCGTCATATGAACAATTTCAATTCGGGCATTCGATGAAACGCTACGAAAAATTCGCCGACGACATCGCTGAACTGATCCGCTCCGGCGTTCTCGGCCCCGGCCAACGGGTGCCTTCAGTGCGCTACGCCAGCCAGACCCATGGTGTCAGCCCTTCGACGGTGTTCCAGGCGTACTACCTGCTGGAGCGCCGCGGCCTGATCCGCGCCCGGCCGCGCTCTGGCTACTTCGTCAACGCCCATGCACCAAGCCCGTTTTCCGAGCCGGTGATCAGCAGTCAGGTCAACGAATCCACCGAAGTCGACGTCAGCGAACTGGTGTTCTCGGTGCTCGACTCGATCAAAGACCCGAACACCGTGCCCTTTGGCTCGGCATTCCCCAGCCCGGCGCTGTTTCCGCTGCAACGGCTATCACGCTCCCTGTCCAGTGCGGCGCGGGAAATGGACCCGCGCATGGTGGTCACCGACATGTCGCCAGGCAATCCGCACCTGCGCCGTCAGATTGCGTTGCGCTACATGGTCGGCGGCCTGATGCTGCCCATGGAAGAACTGCTGATCACCAATGGCGCCCTGGAAGCGTTGAACCTGTGCCTGCAAGCCGTCACCGAGCCCGGCGACCTGGTGGCCATCGAAGCGCCGGCGTTCTACGCGTGCCTGCAGATCCTTGAACGCCTGAAACTCAAAGCGGTGGAAATCCCCGTGCACCCGCGCGACGGCATCGACCTCGGCGTCCTTGCGCAGACCCTGGAACGGCATCCGATCAAGGTGTGCTGGTGCATGACCAGTTTCCAGAACCCCATGGGCGCGACCATGCCCGAGGCGAAGAAACAGGAACTGGTGGAGTTGCTGCGTCGTCATCAGGTGCCGTTGATCGAGGACGATGTCTACGCCGAACTGTATTACGGCCAACACGCGCCGAAGCCGGCCAAGGCGTTTGATACCGAGGGCCTGGTGATGCACTGCGGCTCCTTTGCCAAAAGCCTCGCGCCTGGTTACCGCATCGGCTGGGTCGCGGCCGGGCGTTACGCGCAGAAAATCGAACGGCTGAAACTCATGACATCGCTGTGTGCGTCGATGCCGGCCCAGGCGGCGATTGCCGATTACCTGCAACACGGTGGTTACGACCGGCATCTGCGCAAACTGCGCTATGCGCTGGAGGAGCAACAAAGCGCGATGCTCGCCGCCATTGCCCGTTATTTCCCGGCGCAGACACGGGTCAGCCAGCCTGCAGGCGGGTACTTTCTCTGGCTGGAATTACCGGCACAAATGGATTCTTTGAAGTTGTTTCAGATGGCGCTGGCGCAAGGCATCAGCATTGCGCCGGGGCCGATATTTTCGCCGACCCAGCACTTCAGGAATTGCATCAGGCTGAACTATGGCAGCCCTTGGGATGAAGCGGCCGAGAAGGCGATGGAGACGTTGGGACGGATCGTGCGGTCCTTTTAACGGCAAAAGATCGCAGCCTTCGGCAGCTCCTACATGTACTCAGTACCCTGTAGGAGCTGCCGCAGGCTGCGATCTTTTGATCTTCAGGACCTAACGCCCACCGCCCAGATCGACAAAGGTCCCCGTCGCATACGAAGCCTTGTCCGACAGCAGCCACACAATCGCCTCCGCAACCTCATCCGGGCGCCCGCCCCGGGCCATCGGAATGCCTGACTCCAGCTTGCTGACCCTATCCGGATCGCCACTCAACGCATGGAAGTCGGTATAGATATACCCCGGCCGTACGGCATTCACGCGAATGCCCTCACCCGCGACTTCCTTGGACAGGCCGATGGTAAAACTGTCCAGCGCGCCTTTGGAGGCGGCGTAATCGACGTACTCGTTAGGCGAGCCCAGACGCGAAGCCACCGACGAGACGTTAACGATACTGCCGCCCTGCCCGCCATGCTTGGGCGACATGCGCAGGATCGCGTGCTTGGCGCAGAGGATCGGCGCCAGCACGTTCGTCTTGAGAATTTTGAGAATGCGAAATTCGGACATTTCGTCGACACGGGATTTGTGCCCGACAGTACCGGCGTTGTTCACCAGCGCGGTGACCCGGCCCAGCTCGTTGTCCACCCGCTGAAACAGGCTGATCACTTCATCTTCGTTGCTGACGTCGGCACGTACTGCGATGGCTTGAGCGCCGAGGGCGCGCACCTGTTCGAGCACGTTATGCGCGGCTTCTTCGTCAGCCTGATAGTTGATGCAGATCCGGAAGCCCTGTTCGGCGGCCAGAAGCGCTGTCGCGGCGCCGATGCCTCGGCTCCCACCGGTGATGACGATGACTTTGTCCATGCTGTCTTTCCCCATTTGCAAGCTTAAGCAGTCGGGGCCAAGAATAACCGGCATTCGCAGGATTTGCATGGTAAGCGTGCTGCCATTGTGGCGAGGGAGTTTACTCCCGCTGGACTGCGCAGCAGGCCCCTTCTTCTCAGTATTAAAAAGGGGCTGCTGCGCAGCCGAGCGCGAGCAAGCTCGCTCGCCACAGGTGGTTGTTAAACGGCGGCCAGCTGCTCTCCACGAACAATGTCCATCATGAACCGCTCAGCCGGCAGCGGATGTCCGAGCAGGTAGCCCTGCAACGAATCACACCCCAACTGCGTCAGGAAATCCTGCTGCATGTCGGTTTCCACCCCTTCGGCAACGATGCGCAAACCCAAAGCCTGGCCCAAGGCGACGATGGCCGACACGATCGCCGCATCATCGCTGTCGCGTTCCAGATCGCGGACAAACCCACGGTCGATCTTCAGCTCATTGGCCGGCAGGCGTTTGAGGTACATCAGGCTTGAATAGCCAGTACCAAAGTCATCGATGGACAGGTCGACGCCCATTTCCGACAACGCCTGCAGCACGGTCATGCTCGCGTCGGCGTCGCTCATCGCCGTGGTCTCGGTGATTTCCAGGGTCAGGCTGTTGGCCGGCAAATGGTGGGTGGCCAGGGCCTTGGCAACGCTCTGGACCAGACCGACGTGGCAGAATTGCAGCGCTGAAAGGTTCACCGCAATGCGCCAGTCGGTGTAACCGAGCACGTACCATTCGCGCATTTGCCGGCAGGCTTCGTTCAATACCCACTCGCCAATCGGAATGATCAGGCCGGTCCGTTCCGCGAGCTCGATGAACTTGTCCGGCAACAGCATGCCCTGAGTCGGGTGTACCCAGCGCAGCAGCGCCTCGGCGCCAACCGGCCGGCCATTGGCGGCGTCGAACTTGGGTTGGTAATACAGGCTGAATTGCTGTTGTTCCACGGCAGTACGCAGGTCTTGCAGCAATTGCAGCTGTTTGCGGGCGTTACTGTTCATTGACGCGTCGAAGAAGCTGTAGCCGTTTTTGCCGGCGCCTTTGGCGTGATACATCGCGGCATCGGCGTTCATCAGCAACTCCTGAGCCGTTTCACCGTTACCCGGATAGATCGCGATGCCGACGCTGGCGGAGATCTGCAAATCGTGTTCAGCGACACGGAACGAACGCCCGATCAACCCGACCTGCCGTGCTGCCAGATTCAGCGCGTCATTCTGTTCGGCCAGTTGCACCAGCAGGAGAAATTCGTCGCCACCAATCCGTGCCAGGGTGTCGTGGCTACGCAGGTCCTCGCGCAGGCGAGCCGCGACTTCGCGCAACAACTGGTCGCCCATATGGTGGCCGAACGCATCGTTGACCGGTTTGAAACCGTCCAGATCGATAAACATCAGCGCAAAACAACCGCCCTGTTCGCGGACCATCAGCATCGCCTGGTCGATCCGGTCGGCGAGCAAGACCCGATTCGGCAGGCCGGTCAGGGGATCATGCAGGGCCAGCTGCGTGAGTTCGCGGTTGGCTTCGGTCAGCGAGTGGGCAAGACTCGCGGTGCGTGCTTCCATCCGCGCATCGAGAATCGAGGTCAGCAACGCAATGCTCAACACTGCCAGCGTGGTGATCAGCACCAGGTTGTCGAGGCCCTTGCTGTTCAGGCCGTTGACCGCCGCACCGCAGAAACTGCCGTCCGGAAACCGCGCCGCAGCCATGCCGGTGTAGTGCATGCCGACGATGGCGACGCCCATGATAATGGCCGCGCCACAGCGGATCAGAGCGACGTAAGGGGTGTTCTGGCGCAGTCGGAAGGCGATCCACAACGCCGCTCCTGATGCGCCGACAGCGATCAGCAGCGAGGCCGTGAAGAGTGTGGGGTCGTAATCGATACCCGGCTGCATGTGCATCGCCGCCATGCCGGTGTAATGCATGGCGCTGATCCCGCCCCCCATGATCAACGCGCCGAACAGCAGTTGCCACGCGGGCAGTCGGGGTTGACTGACCAGCCACAGGGCAAAGCCGCAGGAGAGGATTGCAATGAGCAACGACAGCGACGTGAGGGTGACGTCGTAACCCAGGTCAATGGGCAGCTTGAACGCGAGCATGCCGATGAAATGCATCGACCACACCCCGACCCCCATCGCCAGCGCGCCACCCGCCGTCCATAAATGCACGGCTCGGCCCTTGGCCGTGGCAATACGTTCGGTGAGGTCGAGCGCGGTGTAAGAGGCGAGAATCGCTACAAACAGCGAAATGACGACCAGCGTGGGCGAATAGCTTCCGATGAGCATGTGGCTTCTCTGAATCCCCCCCGTACCGCTTCCCTTCTCGGAGGCTGAAAAGTGGCGATTGTACTGATTCCAAATGGGAACGCACTCACAAAATGAGCAAAATGCCAGCAGTCCGATGAAACGCTTGTTTGATTTCATTGGAGTGTCGCAATTGCCGAGCTTTAGAGGCTACGGGAATCAGGAATTACGGTTGCAATCTTGAGAATCGGGGGGCGCTTCGCCCCCCAACGCAGGCTTCGCCAGCTGCTACATGAGGCGTGGTGCGGCTCTGTAGTAGCTGTCGAGCCTGCGAGGCTGCGTTCGGCTCGGGCCGCGATCGGACGCAGCAGCCGCGCTCCTGAATCGGCCTCACCTACATTGGTTCGGTGTGCCCGTCCCAACCGCCGCCCAGCGCTGCGATCAGTTGCACACTGGCGATCAGACGACTCTGCAGCAGATCGAGCATGCTGCGTTCGTTGTTCAGGGCCGTGGCTTGAATCACAACCACGTCGAGGTAGGCAATCAAACCGGCCTTGTACTGGTTCTGGGTCAGGCGCAGGGACTCGCGGGCTGCGTCCAGCGCTTGCTGGCGCACTGCGGATTCGTTTTCCAGCACCTTGAGCTGGACCAGGTAATTTTCCACTTCACGAAAGCCATCGAGCACGGTCTGGCGGTACTTGGCCACGGTCTCGTCGTAGGCAGCTTCGCTGCGGTCGACTTCCGCCGAGCGCTGGCCGCCGTCGAACAGGGTCATGGCCAGTTGCGGGCCGACCGACCAGAAGCGGTTCGGTACGCTGATCCAGTTGGAGGAAGTGCTGCTGCTGTAACCGCCATTGAGGCTCAGCGTCAGGTCCGGGTAATAGGCCGCCTTGGCCACGCCGATGTTGGCGTTGGCCGCCATCACTGAACGTTCGGCGGAAGCAATGTCCGGTCGCCGTTCCAGCAATTGCGATGGCAAGGTCAGCGGCACTTCTGGCAACACCGGAATGTTCCGGGATTCTGCCAGGCTGAAGTCAGCCGGAGGCAGCCCGATCAGCACGGCAATGGCGTTTTCGAACTGTGCCCGCTGCCAGATCAGGTCGATCATGTCAGCTTGGGTGCTCTTGAGCTGAGTCTGGGCCTGCGCCACCGCATCCTTGCCGGAGACGCCTGCACGGTACTGGTTCTGAGTCATTTTCAGCGAGCGCTCATAGGCCTCGACCGTGGCTTCCAGCAGGCGTTTTTGCTGATCGATGACTCGCAGTTGCAGGTAGTTCTGCACCAGCTCCGACTGTTGGCTCAAACGCATTGCCGCCAGATCGGCAAAACTCGCCTGGGCGTTGGCTGTGTCAGCTTCGAGCCCGCGACGCAGCTTGCCCCAGACATCCGCCTCCCAACTCACACCGGCCTGCGCCGTGTAGGTGTCGCGAATACCGCTGGAAGAACTGCTCAGGCTCGAACTGCTGCTCCCCGTGCCCTGGCTGGAGCGGTTCTTGCCAACGGTCAAGTCCACGGTCGGAAAAAACGCACCGCGCGCGCTGCGCACCAAGGCCTGGGCCTGACGGTACTGGGCTTCGGATTGAGCCACGGTCTGGTTGGCGCTGTTGAGTTTCTCGATCAGTGCGTTGAGCTGCTGGTCGCCGTACAACTCCCACCAGGCACCCCGCGCCAGGGAGTCACTGGGATTGGCTTGCCGCCATCCGGCGGCTTCCTTGTATTGCACCGGTGCCGCTGCTGGCGGGCGCTGATAGTCCGGGCCGATGGCACAGGCACTGAGCATGCCCACGCACAGCGCCAGGCTCAACAATCGCGAGCCTCGGGCCGTGATCACGGGTGCAGCCAGGGAGAAAAGCGAACGGTCAGTCATAGCGGAGTTTCCAGAGCAGCATCGGTACGCACCCCACGCCAGTGGTTGAAGCGATGGCGCAGTTTGTCGAGATAGAGGTAAACCACCGGGGTGGTGTAAAGGGTCAGCACCTGGCTGAAGATCAGCCCGCCGATAATCGTCAGGCCCAATGGCTGACGCATTTCCGCCCCTTCGGCGCGGCCGAGCAGCAAGGGCAAGGCGCCAAGGATCGCCGCCAGCGTGGTCATCAGGATCGGCCGCAGACGCTGCAGACAAGCGCTGCGAATAGATTCCAGCGGCGTCATGCCTTGATGTCGCTCAAGCTGCAACGCGAGGTCGATCATCAGAATGGCATTTTTCTTCACCACGCCGATCAGCAGGAACAGCCCCAGCAACGAGATCAGGCTGAATTCCCCCCCTAGCGCGTAGATCGACAGCAGCGCCCCCACCCCGGCGGACGGCAAGGTCGACAGAATGGTCAGCGGATGAATGTAGCTTTCATAGAGCACGCCAAGCACCAGGTACACGGCGACCAACGCGCCGAGAATCATCCACGGTTGACTTTTCTGGGTGGCGGCAAAGGCATCGGCAGTACCGGCCATTTTGACGATCACGTCTTCCGGCATACCCAGTCGGGCGATTGCGCGCTCGATGGCGGCCGTGCCCTGCTCAACCGTGGTCCCTTCGGCCATGTCGAAAGAAATGCTCTCGGAGGCGAACTGACCTTCGTGGCTGACACGATCGTCTTCCAGGCTGGCTTCATAATGGGCAATGGTCGACAGCGGAATTCGCGCGCCGTCGGCGGTGATCACTTGCACCTGCTTGAGGGTAATCGGGTCTTGGGCGTATTTCGGATTGACCTCCATCACCACCTGATACTGGTTGAGGCTGTCGTAAATCGTCGAGATCTGCCGCTGGCTGTAAGCGTTATTGAGCACCGACGTGACCATGTCCATGTCGACACCCAGGCGCTTGGCCTGATCACGATCAACGATCAGCGTCACTTGCTGGGCGCCACGGCCTTCGCGGGCGTCGATGGCCGTCAGTTCCGGCAGGGCCTTTAGCGCTGTGACGACTTTCGGGTACCACTCGCGCAACTCGCCCAGGTCGGCACTTTGCAGGATGTACGAATACTGCGACGTGGTCTGTTCACGGCCACCGCCGAACTGCAGGTCCTGATCGGCCATGAGCATCAGCTGCGCACCTGCGACTTTGGGCATCTCCTTGCGCAGCCGTTCGATGACCTTCTGCGCGGAGAGGTTACGTTCCTTGATCGGCTTCAGTCGCACCAGCATGAACGCGTTGTTGGTTCCGTTACTGCCCCCGATGAAGCCCGCCACACTTTCCACCGCCTCATCTTTCAACACGGCGCGACGGAATGTTTCCATCTTCGGCTGCATCACGCTGAAGGACAAACCGTCGTCGCCCCGGACGAAACCGATCAGCTGCCCGGTATCCTGCTGCGGCATAAATGTTTTAGGAACAACGACATACAGCGCAATGTTAACGCCAACTGTCACGAATAGACTGAGCAACGTAAGGCGTCGATGACGCAGTACCCAGTCGAGGCTGGTCGCGTATTTGCCAACCATCCATTCGTTGGTACGCCGGCTCCAGCGTTGCAGCCGGTTTTCCTGACCCGGCGTGTGCGGCTTGAGCCAGCGGGCGCAGAGCATCGGTGTCAACGTCAGCGAAACCACCAGCGACACCACGATGGACGCAGCCAGGGTGATGGAAAACTCACGGAACAGACTTTCGATGATCCCGCCCATGAACAGGATCGACAGGAAGACCGCCACCAGCGAGACGTTCATCGACAGCAAGGTAAAACCGACTTCCTGCGCCCCGAGGTACGCCGCTTTCATCGGCGGGACGCCGTCGTCGATGTGGCGGGAAATGTTCTCCAGCACCACGATCGCATCGTCCACCACCAGGCCGGTGGCAAGAATCAACGCCATCAGCGACAGGTTATTCAACGAGAATCCGTAGAGGTACATCACCGCAAACGTGCCCACCAGCGACACCGGCACCGCCAGCGTTGGAATCAGCGAGGCGCGGAAGTTACCCAGGAACAGGAACACCACCAGAATCACCAGCGCCACGGCGATCAGCAGGGTCATTTCCGCTTCGTGCAGCGTGGCTTTGATGACGGGCGAGCGATCCATCGCCAGGTTCAGCTTGACGCTGGCCGGCAGTACGGCCTGCAGCGCCGGCAACTGCGCCTTGATCTCGTTGACCGTCTCAATGATGTTGGCGCCGGCCTGACGGTTGATCACCAGCAATACAGCGGCGTCATTGTTGAAAAAACCGCTGTTGTAACGGTCTTCGACGCCGTCGCTGACCTTGGCCACGTCCTTCAGGCGCAAAGCTGCACCGTCCGCGTAGTGAATGATCAGCGACTCGTAATCCTTGGCTTTTTCCAGCTGGTCGTTGGCCTGGACCTGCCACAACCGCTGGCCGTCCTCGACCGAACCCTTGGGGCGACGGACGTTGGCATTGGCGATGGTGTTGCGCACGTCATCCAGCGCCACGCCGTATTGGTTGAGCGCCTGGGGTTCGAGTTCGATGCGCACCGCGGGCAAGGAACTGCCGCCGATCTGCACTTCACCGACGCCCTGCACCTGGGACAGGCTTTGGGAAAGAATGGTCGAGGCCAGGTCGTAGAGCTGGCCCTTTTCCAGAACATCGGAGGTCAACGACAGCACCATGATCGGTGCCTGGGACGGGTTGACCTTCTTGTAGGTCGGCATGCTGCGCATACCGCTCGGCAGCAAGTTGCGCGAGGCGTTGATCGCCGCCTGTACTTCACGGGCCGCGCCGTTGATATCGCGATCAAGGTCAAATTGCAGGATCACCCGGGTCGAGCCCTGGCTGGAGCGACTGCTCATGGTGTTCACACCGGCAATCGCACCAAAGGAACGTTCGAGCGGTGTGGCCACGGTCGACGCCATCACCTCCGGACTCGCCCCGGGCAGGCTGGCCTGGACCACGATCACCGGGAAGTCCATTTGCGGAAGCGGTGAGACCGGCAACAGGCCGAAGCTCACGCCCCCCAGCAGCATGATCGCCAGGCTCAGGAGCATGGTCGCGACCGGCCGCTTGATGAAAGGTCCGGACAGGTTCATGGCTGCTCTACCGCTTCCACAGGCTCGGATTTGTGGCCCCAGCGACGGCCGAGACGGTCGAAATACAGGTAGATGACCGGGGTAGTGAACAGGGTCAGCACCTGACTCACCAGCAAACCGCCCACCATCACCAGACCCAGAGGCTGACGCAGTTCCGCACCGGAACCGGTGGCGAGCATCAAGGGTACGGCGCCGAACAATGCCGCCAGTGTGGTCATCAGGATCGGCCGGAAACGCAATAGCGCGGCCTGATAGATTGCGGTCTCCGGGTCCAGGCCCTGATTGCGTTCAGCGTCGAGCGCGAAGTCGATCATCATGATCGCGTTCTTCTTCACGATGCCGATGAGCAAAATGATGCCGATGATCGCGATCATCCCCAGGTCATTGCCGCTCAACATCAACGCAAGCAAGGCGCCGACGGCGGCCGATGGCAAGGTCGAGAGAATGGTGATCGGGTGGATGTAGCTCTCGTAAAGCACGCCCAGCACGATGTACATCGTCACCACCGCCGCCAGGATCAGCAGCAAGGTGCTCGACAGCGACGCCTGGAAGGCCTCGGCAGCACCCTGGAACTGCGTCTGCACGCCCAGTGGCATGCCGATGTCCTTCTGCACCTGCTCGATGATCTCCACCGCATGACCCAGCGCGACGCCAGGGGCCAGGTTGAAGGACATCATCACCGCCGGGAACTGACCGATGTGCGTGATGGCCAACTGCGCTTGACGCTCTTCGATATGCGCCAGGCTCGACAGGCGCACCTGGCCGCCATCGGTGGTCTTGACGTGTATCTGGTTCAGCGCGTCCGGGCCGATTTTCTCGCCGGACTGCGATTGCAGGACCACGCGGTATTGGCTGGCCTGGGTGTAGATGGTGGAAATCTGCCGCTGTCCAAACGCGTCGTACAAGGCATCGGTAATGTTGGCAACCGAAACACCGACTCTCGACGCGGCATCGCGGTCGATCACCAGGTAAACCTGCAACCCCTTGTCCTGCAAATCGCTGGCAACGTCGGTCAGTTCTGGTTGTTGCGCCAGGGCTTCGACCAGACGGTTGCTCCACAGGCTCAGCAACTCCGAATCCGGTGACGACATGCTGAACTGATACTGGGTGCGGCTGACCCGGTCTTCGATGGTCAGGTCCTGTACCGGCTGCATGAACAGCCTGATGCCGATCAGCTTGTCTACTTCCGGCTGCAGGCGAGCGATGATTTCGGTTGCGCTCAGGTCCCGCGCGCTGTGCGGCTTGAGGTTGATCAGCAAGCGGCCGCTGTTGAGCGTGGCGTTGTCACCGTCGACGCCGATGTAGGACGACAGGCTTTGCACCGCCGGGTCCGCGAGAATGATTTTGGCGAGGTCCTGCTGACGCTCGCTCATGGCCGCAAAGGAGATCGACTGCGGCGCCTCGGAAATCCCCTGGATCACCCCGGTGTCCTGCACAGGAAAGAAGCCTTTCGGCACGATCAGGTAGAGGAACACGGTCAACGCCAGCGTGCCAATGGCCACCAGCAACGTCAGCGGTTGATGCTTGAGCACCCACTGCAATTTGCGTCCGTATGCCGCGATCATCCAGTCGATGGCCGCACCACTGGCCCGATAGAAACGGCCCTGTTCTTCTTCCTTGGGTTCCCGCTTGAGCAACCGCGCGCACATCATCGGCGTGAGGGTCAGGGACACGACCAGGGAAATCAGGATCGCTACCGCCAGGGTGATGGCGAATTCGCGGAACAGGCGCCCTACTACGTCCGCCATGAACAGCAGTGGAATCAGTACGGCGATCAACGAGAGCGTCAGGGAAATCAGGGTGAAACCGATCTGTTTGGCGCCCTTGAGCGCCGCATTCAGCGGTGTTTCACCCTCTTCGATGTAGCGGGAAATGTTCTCGAGCATGACGATCGCATCGTCCACCACGAAACCGGTGGCGATGGTCAGGGCCATCAAGGTCAGGTTATTGACCGAGAATCCTGCGAGGTACATCACGCCGAACGTACCGATCAGCGACAGCGGCACGGCGACCGACGGAATGATCGTGGCACTGGCTCGGCGCAGAAACAGGAACGTCACCATCACCACCAGCGCGATGGCGATCAGCAACTCATGCTGTACGTCTGTTACCGAGGCACGGATGGTCTGAGTGCGGTCGGTCAGGACCGTGACCTCGAGGCCCGCTGGCAGGTTGTCGGTGATGCTCGGCAGTAGCGCCTTGATCCGGTCGACCACTTCGATGACATTGGCGCCGGGTTGGCGCTGGATGTTCAGCAATACCGCCTGGTTTTCGTTGGCCCACGCAGCCAGTCGTTCGTTCTCGGCGCCATCGACGATTTCCGCCACGTCCTTGAGCCGCAACGGCGCGCCGTTGGCGTACGCGAGAATCAGGTTGGCGTAGTCCTTTGGCGATGTCAGCTGGTCGTTCGCGTCGAGCATCGAGACCCGGGTCGGGCCGTCGAAGTTGCCCTTGGGCTGGTTGACGTTCGAGGCGCCGATCAGGGTGCGCACATCGGAGAGGTTCAAGCCATTGGCCGCGAGCGCCTCCGGGTTGACCTTGATCCGCACCGCCTGGCGCTGGCCACCGGCAATGCTGACCATGCCGACACCGCTGATCTGGGCGATTTTCTGCGCCATGCGCGTGTCGACCAGGTCATTGAGCTTGGGCAACAGCATGGTCTTCGAGGTGATGGCCAGGGTCAGTACCGGTGTATCCGCCGGGTTGACCTTGTTGTAGACCGGCGGTGCTGGTAAGTCCTTGGGCAGCAGGTTGGTGGCGGCGTTGATCGCTGCCTGCACCTGTTGCTCGGCGACATCCATGTTGATGTCGAGGCTGAAACGCAGGGTCAGCACCGAAGCGCCGCCGGAACTGGTCGACGCCATCTGTGTCAGGCCGGGCATCTGGCCGAACTGACGTTCCAGCGGCGCCGTCACGGCACTGGTCATCACATCGGGGCTCGCGCCGGGATAGAGCGTCATCACCCGGATGGTCGGGTAGTCGACCTGGGGCAATGCCGACACGGGCAACAACCGGTAAGCAATGATGCCGGCCAGGATAATGGCCAGCATGCTCAGCGTGGTGGCTACCGGGCGGAGGATAAACAGCCGCGAGATGTTCATGCGCCGCCCTTTTTCGCCTTGTCGGCTGTCGCGTCAGGCGCACTGGCCGCGGACTTGCCTTGCAGGTGTTCGGTCGGGGTGGCAGGCACGTCCTTGCTGTCGTTGACCACTTCCACTTCGCTGCCTTCCTTCAGGCGGTCGGTGCCTTCCAGGACCACGCGAACTCCGGCGGAAAGGCCTTCGGTGATCACCGTGTTGTCACCGTCGCTGACACCCACTTTCAACTGGCGGATCGTGACTTTCTTGTCGCCATCCAGTGCGTAGACAAAGGTGCCGTTGGTGCCGAACTGAATCGCTGCCGACGGTGCAAGCACGACGCCCTTGAGGGTGTCGGCCAGCAAGTGGACGTTGACGAACTGGTTGGGGAACAATGCTTGATCGCGGTTATCGTAACGGGCCTTGAATTTCAGGGTGCCGGTGGTGACGTCGATCTGGTTATCGAGGCTCTGCAGCACGCCGGTGGCCTGCAACTTGGTGTCGCCACGGTCCCAGGCTTCGGCAGGCAATTTGGCTCCCGAGCGATAACGCTCCAGCACCACGCTCAAATTGTTTTCGGGCAAGGTGAAGGCAACGCTGATGGGTTGAGTTTGCGTGATGATCGCCAAGGCGGTGGTGTCATTGGCCGCCACCAGATTACCCACGTCCAGTTGACGCAGGCCGACACGACCGGCAATTGGCGCGCGAATCCTGGTGAACTCTAGATTGAGCTTGGCGTCGTTGACCGCCGCCTGATTGGTCTTGACCGTCCCCTGATACTGGCCGACCAGTGCTTCAGCAGTGTCCAGAGTCTGTTTGGCGATACTGTCTTCGCGGAACAGGCCACGGTAGCGCTCAACATCGACCTGGGCGTTTTTCAACTGCGCCTGGTTTTGCAGCAAGGTGCCTTCAGCCTGCAGCAAGGCATTCTGGTACGGGCGTGGATCGATCTCGGCCAGCAGATCGCCGGCCTTGACCATCTGCCCTTCCTCGAAGGAAATCTTGATCAGTTCGCCGCCGACACGACTGCGCACATTGATCGTGTTGAGCGCGGTGACCGTGCCCAATGCCTTGTAGTACAGCGGGAAATCGCCCTTGACCGCAGGCGCCACGCGCACAGGAATCGGTCCGGTCGCCCCGCCGAAACCTGGACGCATTCCGCCTGACTTGCCCGTTTTCCCGGCGGCGACCTTCTGCTCTGCGGCCACCTTTTGGTCACTGCCTGCCGGCCAGAATTTCCAGCACACGCCTGCGACAATCAACAGGACAAGCAGGCCGAACAGCCAGCGACGGGGACTACGGGAAGAGGATTGCATTGAATGATCAACCATTGGGCGCGTGGGCTTCTTTTACGGGAGGCTGAACGATAAGCACTGGCGGGTATTAAGCAAAGCGGCTTTACCGGCAATTTACCTTCGGCTTACGTAACAGGATGTTTGGACAAGACACTGAATCACAAATGAAAACGGCCTGGGCACAGGGGGCGTTCTCACTGAATTTCCCCACCGCGCCGGGTCTGCTGTTGTGCAGGGCAAGGCGCGAGAAGCGTAGTTTGGTCATTCCAAATAAGCTTCGAGCAACGCAGCCCTGCACAACAGCAGCCCCGGCCCTTCGGGTTGTGCCTTAAAGCGGGCCAGCCTGCGTTGCAGGCCTTGGAAAGGGAACAACCATTACCAGCGGCCTGCGCCTTGCCTGGCCCGCTTTAAGGCGACAACGCGGCGGGGAAATTCAGTGAGAACGCCCCCTCAGGCCGTTAACAATTGTAAGCGCGAACTTATTTCAGAACAGCAAGTGCAGCTTCGTAGTTAGGTTCGTCAGCAATTTCCTTGACCAGTTCGCTGTACAGAACGTTGTCGTTTTCATCCAGTACAACCACGGCACGTGCGGTCAGGCCTTTGAGTGGGCCATCAGCGATTGCCACACCGTAGTTCTCGATGAATTCAGCACCGCGCAGTGTCGACAGGTTCTGGACGTTTTCCAGTCCTTCGGCGCCGCAGAAACGTGCTTGGGCGAACGGCAGGTCAGCGGAGATGCACAGCACGACAGTGTTGGCGACATCATTGGCCTGGGCGTTGAACTTGCGCACCGAGGTCGCGCAGGTCGGAGTGTCTACGCTTGGGAAAATGTTCAGCACTTTGCGCTTGCCGGCCAGGCTGGCCAGGGTCACGTCGGACAGATTACCGGCCACCAGGGAGAAGGCTGGCGCCTTGGAACCGGCTTGTGGCAGTTGACCGTTGACTTGAACCGGGGAGCCTTTGAGGGTGACTTGAGCCATGAACTGAGTCCTTCTGAACGTTGATAGAGAGAATTCGACGAGGCAGAAGTTAACCATGAAATGGGCCGGCGACCTATGCCCAGATACAAATTGTGAAGTTCTGTCGAATGAATTGGATACAACTTCTGCCGCTGGACATTTTCGTGGCTCACCCTGTCGATTTGGATGGCCGCCATACGACTACTCGTGAATCCAACCAACCCTGCGGAGAAAAGCCATGCGATTCATGATCATTGTAAAAGCCAGCACCGACTCAGAGGCGGGAGTACTGCCCAGCGAAGAACTGATGACCGCCATGGGCAACTACAACGAGGAACTGGCCAAGGCCGGCATCCTCATCGATTGCGACGGCCTGCAGCCCAGCAGCAAAGGTGCCCGCGTGCGTTTCTCGGGTGAGCAGCGCACGGTGATCGACGGGCCGTTCGCGCAAACCAGGGAGCTGATCGCCGGCTACTGGATCTGGGAAGTGAAGTCGAAGCAGGAAGCCATCGACTGGGTCAAGCGCTGCCCTAACCCGATGCCGGGCACCGACGCCGAGATCGAGATACGCCCGGTGTACTCGGCGGAAGATTTCGGTGAGGAGTTCACCCCTGAATTGCGTGAGCAGGAAGAAAGAGTGCGGGCTCAGGTCAAGAAGTCCTGAAGCGGGACTCTGGAAATCGCCCACGCGACCCTCAGCACCATGACCACCCCTGTGGCTCGGCGGCTTGCTCCCGCCACGTCGCGAAGCGTCCTCAATAAGTACGCATGCAATGCAACAGAGAAATCCGGTTAGCTAAATGCTTCGCGACTGCAAGGCAGTCGAGCGGAGTGATGTCGCGCACGTGATACCGCCATCGCGAGCAAGCCCGCTCCCACCAGGTCCCGTGTACACCAGAGATCGAATGTGGGAACGAGCCTGCTCGCGATGAGGCCATCAGCCCCGATACATTACTTGGACTTGAGCTTCAGGTAAGACTGATGCAGATCCGCAGCCCAACCATCGAGAACGCCTTTGACGTCATCGGCTTTCATGACCTGGGAATCGTTTTCCAGCGGTTTACCGGTGCCTTTGCGCACCACCTGGGCGATTACGTGGTTGTCGCTGCCATCAAGAAACACCGCTTCAGTGGCCAGGTCGGTTTCCTGATCACGAATACCGCTGGCCGTGCTGACCGCTGCGGCGACCAGTGCGATCGGGATCACTTCATACGGCTTGAGGCCTTCGGTCGAGCTGCTGACGGCAGTGATGGCGGCACGCACCACGATCACACCAGGACCTGGGCCTGTGGCCAATGGCAAGGATTTGCCGATTTCACGCTTGAGGGCTTGATCGTAGTAGCTGGTAATACCGTTGAGGGTTGCCTGAGGGATTTTCACGGTTGGCTGAGGCTTTGGATAAAGCTGGGTCGGCTCGATGTAAACGCTGTTGAACTTGTTGACGTCCAGCTTGGGATCTATCCAGCGCATCACCGTGGCACCTGACGGTGACTCGGTTTCCTTGAGTTGGCTGTAATCTTTGAGAAAGCCCGAGTACTGGTCGGGTTCAACAACTTTGCTGGCACAGCCTACAACTCCGATCGAGGCAATGCACAGCGTGCTCATCATTAACGCTAGCTTCATGCGGTAACGCCTGTAAGTAAGCGCACAACATTACGGGTAAGAGTGTTACAGGTATAGACACAGCAACAGATGTTGTACGAAAAATCACCCTGGCTGTTTAACGGCGTACGTACGCCTACAACCGTTATTTGACGGTCGCCGGTCATCCGGCAAAGCTGCACTGAGCTTGAACGCGCGTCTGAAGGCAAACGCGCATGGGCTGCAGAAGTCGGGCCCAGCCGCAACCGGTCGCACTGGCGCCAGCGAAGACGGTCGATAAGCAGCAGTGTCAGGGCTGTCACAGCGAGCAGGTCAAGGATTGGCCAGGAACGAACGCCGTTGTTGACGCCGTGGTTGAGTGATCCGGTGAAAGCGGTACGCATCGCCACCGCACGGGATCTGCTCAGTGCTTCTCGCGATGGATTGGGCAGCGCGCAGGTCAGTTGGGGGCACCTTCGTCTCAAGACTGAAAAACCATATCAGCGAGCGGCAAAACGCCGCAGATGTGCCTTTTAATCTGATCCGTATAAATGACGTTTTTCTGAGTCTGTTTTGTTTCGGGCAGGGTTTCTACAGTGCAGGACCTGTCAGGCCGGGTGGCCTGGCACTACTTTGCAACCGTGGAAGCAATGACCATGAGCACAGCAACAACCGGCCAGGCCTATAACTACAAGGTCGTGCGCCAATTCATCGTGGCAACCATCGTCTGGGGTGTCGTGGGGATGGCGATGGGGGTGTGGATCGCCTCGCAACTGGTGTGGCCCGAGATGAACCTCGACCTGCCATGGACCACCTTCGGCCGCCTGCGACCGCTGCACACCAGCCTGGTGATTTTCGGTTTCGCCGGCAGCGCACAATTCGCCGCCAGTTATTACGCCGTGCAGCGCACCTGCCAGGTACGCCTGTTTTCAGACAAGCTGGCGGCGTTCACATTCTGGGGCTGGCAATCGGTGATCGTGGTCATGCTGGTCAGCCTTCCCCTGGGCTACACCACCACCAAGGAATACGCCGAAATCGAATTCACCGGCGCGGTATGGATGACCGTAGTCTGGGTCGCGTACGCCATTGTGTTCTTCACCACCGTGGTCCAGCGCAAGACCAAACACATCTACGTAGGTAACTGGTTCTTCGGCGCCTTCATCGTGGTCATTGCCATGTTGCACGTGGTCAATCACCTGTCGATTCCGGTGGACTGGTTCAAGTCCTACCCGGTGTATGCCGGGGCCACCGACGCCATGGTCCAGTGGTGGTACGGGCATAACGCGGTGGGCTTTTTCCTGACCACTGGATTCCTCGGGATGATGTATTACTTCGTGCCCAAGCAAGTGAACCGTCCCGTGTACTCCTATCGGTTATCGATCGTGCACTTCTGGGCGCTGATCACCTTGTACATCTGGGCCGGTCCGCACCACCTGCATTACACCGCACTACCGGACTGGGCGCAGTCGCTGGGCATGGCGATGTCGCTGATCCTGCTGGCACCAAGTTGGGGCGGGATGATCAACGGAATGATGACGCTGTCAGGCGCCTGGCATAAGTTGCGCACCGACCCGATCCTGCGTTTTCTAGTGCTGTCCCTGGCCTTCTACGGTATGTCGACCTTTGAAGGGCCGATGATGGCGATCAAGACTGTCAACGCCCTCTCCCACTACACCGACTGGACCATCGGCCACGTGCACGCCGGCGCACTGGGCTGGGTCGCTATGATCACCTTTGGCGCCGTTTATCACATGGTCCCGAAGGTCTTCGGGCGCGAGCAAATGCACAGCACGCCGCTGATCAATACGCACTTCTGGCTCGCAACCATCGGCACGGTGTTGTACATCGCCTCGATGTGGGTCAACGGTATTACCCAAGGCTTGATGTGGCGCGCGATCAATGACGACGGCACATTGACCTACTCGTTCGTCGAGGCGTTGCAGGCCAGTCATCCGGGGTTCGTTGTGCGGTTTGTCGGTGGCGTGTTCTTCCTCAGCGGCATGCTGCTGATGGCTTACAACGTGTGGCGCACGGTGCGGGTCGCCGATGTGGCGATGGCTGAACGCGAAGCGCAGATTGCCTGAAGGGAGCAACCGCAATGTTCGAGCTGATGATGAATGGCGTAGCGGTGATCGCGCTCTGGCTGGCGGTCGAGTATTGCTTCAAGCGCCAGACCGCGCAAAGCCTGGAGGATGCGAGCCTGATTCCGTTTGCCGATGACCCGGAGGTGGCGCGGCGGGTGGAAATGGCGACCGGGTTGAAAGTGAAAGCGGTCGCGCCGGAAGAGGTGAAACCAGGCTGGATCAACCTCGATATCTAATCCACCACGCCCCCCTGTAGGAGCTGAGCTTGGTCCGGGCGGCGTTCCGACGATGGCGGTGTGTCAGTCGAAATCTCTTTAACTGATACACCGTCATCGCGAGCAAGCTCAGCTCCTACAGGAGAGGTGTTTTATCTGGGAATTCAGCCACGTTCGCGAGGAATCAGGCTCTGCAGTTGCTGCGCCAAAAAGTCAGCATCGAAAGCGAACGTATCCGGGTCTTTCAAGCCATTGGTCTTGCGCCATTGCCAGCTAGCGGACGGTGGCAGGCAGACCAGCGAAATGCTGCCGTAGCGCGCGGCCGTCAGGCCCATGACCGCCAAAGAAATCTGACCGCCCGTGCCCATGACGTCCGGGACGAATTCCACAGGCTTGCCGGCGATGACAATGCTGAGTTTTTCAGTCTTGAAAATCGACGTTTCGACCGGAACGCTTGGCCCAAAGGCAACGTACGCTTCGCGTTTGACTTCCAGCAGGTTCGGCGTCTGAACCGGTTCCAGCCATTGCTGGATCTGATCGAACAGTTCACCAATGCGCGTTGCCCACACAGCCGATTGCGACTCAAACAGTTGTTTCTTGTGCGCTTCGCTTTCTGCGTATTGGCGAAGCATCTCACCCAGTTGCTTTACGTCGTCCATTGCCGTGTTCCTTTGGTTGAAGCAGTGCTGCGGACTTTGAGCATGGCAGATGCGCGCTACCGATGTTTGACTAAAAGCCTGAACGGCATTTTGCGATGGATCTGAATGTCGATCCACGGCACTCTGGTTTTCTCCAAACCCACAGGAATACACCATGCACACCATCGGCCTTATCGGCGGCATGAGCTGGGAATCCAGCGCCGAGTATTACCGTCTGATCAACCAAGAGGTTCGCGACCGGCTGGGGCCATTGCGTTCGGCAAAACTGCTCATGCACAGCGTCGATTTCGGCCCGGTCGAACAGGCCCAGCATGCGGGGCGCTGGGACGATGCGGCGGCGATTCTGGTGGACGCGGCACAACGGCTGCAAGCGGGTGGCGCTGAGTGCGTGGTGCTGTGTACCAACACCATGCACAAGGTCGCCGGGCAGATTCAGGACGCTATCAGTATTCCGTTTCTGCACATCGCCGATCCGGTTGGCCGGGCTGCCGTCAACATGGGCGCACTGAAGGTTGGTTTGTTGGGCACGGCGTTCACCATGGAGCAGGACTTCCTCAAGGATCGCCTGATCGCTCAAGGGCTGAGTGTGCTGGTACCAGAGACAGATGAGCGCCAGGCCGTGCACCGGATCATCTATGACGAGTTGTGCGTCGGCGTGATCAGCGAGGCCTCACGCAAGGTCTATCAACAGGTGATTGAATCCCTCACCCGACGTGGGGCGCAGGCCATCATCCTTGGCTGCACCGAAATCGGTCTGCTGATCAAACCCGAACACAGCGCCCTGCCCTTGCTCGACACCACCGAACTGCATGCACAGGCGGCGGTGGCGTTTGCATTGGGCGACTGAATCAATGGGTGCCAGGCATGTGACGCAGGCGCGCCATGCTCAAGGCATCCACATAGACGCCGTCACGCACGGCGTAGTCGCGCAACGAGCCTTCGGTCTCGAAGCCGAACTTGCGATACAAGCCGATAGCCGCTTCGTTATCGCTGTAGACCGAAAGCTCGACTCGTCGCAGGTTCATCCAGTTGTCGGCGATATCCAGCGCAGCAGTCAGCAGTTTTGTGCCGATGCCTTTGCCTTGCCACGCCGACGCGACACCCATGCCGAGGCTGCCCGCATGGCTGCGCCGAATCCGCGAGTACTGTTCAAGGCCGAGATTGCCGATGACCGTGCCCTGATGCAGCGCAACCAGCTGCACCACGCGCTCATTGTCCGACGCCAGGCGCTTGCGCCAGACGTCGACGGTCTGAAACGGCATCTGCAGCACCTGGCGCGTGACCACCGGGTCGTTGTAGAGGGCGGTAATGCCGTCGAGGTGCGTTTCGTTGAAGCGTTCGAGGGTGATGACGGAGTCGGAAAGCGACATGGGTGATTCATCCTTGATGCAGACATGGCTGCTTACTCTATAACGCCATCGTCGACTGTGGCGAGATCCAATGTGGGAGCTAGCCTGCTGGCGATTAGCGGTGTGTCAGGCAACATGGATATCGACTGGCAGACCGTAATCGCTAGCAGGCTAGCTCCCACAGGGGTGTTGTGTTCAGGCTTGGAACCATTCACGTCGTTCGTTGAAGGTGTTCTCGATCAGCTCGACGAGCATCTGCACATCAGGCTGTCCTCGCGACTCGGTATTGACCGCCATCCATACCTGGCGCTCCATCGGTTGTTCGAACAACCCGGGCAATGCGACCAGCCCTCGGTCAAGCTGGCTCAAGTAGTGCGGCACGAGCCCGATGCAGGCGCTGGAGCGGATCATCTCCAGCATCAGCTCGTAGGCGTGCACGCGCACCACTGCAGCCAGGCGTTGATCCACCAGGCTGTTCCAGGGATTGAACGCATCGAGCTGACGGTCGTGCTGCCATTGCACCAATAAAAAGTCGGCCAGGTCATCAAGACTTTCCGGCCTGGCCGCGACCCGCGAATAGCGCTTGGAGATGTGCGGTACGTAGCCCAGTCGTGCCAGACGCTGCGGCTCACCGACGTTAAAACTGGGCCCGGGCAGCGGCGAGTCGGTGCCCGCCAGCCACACCACCACATCGGCACTGATCGCTTGCAGTGACAGCTCGCTATCCAGAGTGACGATATCCAGTCGAACGCTGGCGTTACGCCGTACCAGCGAGATCAGGTCGCGGCCGAGAATGTCATGCAGGATCGGTTCGGCCACGGCCAGACGTATCAGGGGCTGCTCGATCACCGGCAAGTCGCGCTCATGGGCCAAGGCGATCAAGTGCGCCTGAAACTCCAAACCATCGCGACTCAACGACACGCCATTGTCCGAGGGATTGAACAGCGAACACTGCAGCTGCGTTTCCAGCTGCGCCAGTTGCTTGCGCAATTGGGTCGCCTTGATGTTAAGGCTGCGAGCCGCTTGCGTGAAACAGCCACAACGGGCGCTGACCCGGAAAGACCGCGCCAGCACGGGATCAATGTGGCGGGCGCGGGTGGTTTCGATCGTTGGCATCGCTGACTCCCTGTCGATCTGTCGGTGAAAGCTTCATCTTGCGCACTATTGATGAATTCACTGTGACAGGTGGGGGCATCAACGCATCAGGCGCTGGGGGTTTGTCTAAAGCTCACGGCCAGGCGATTCCAGCTGTTGATCGCGGTGACGGCAACGGTCAGGTCGACCATTTCGCTTTCATTGAACTGCTCACGGGCCTGGGCGTAGACATCGTCCGGCACGTGGCTTTGCGAGAGTAAGGTCACCGCTTCGGTCCAGGCCAGTGCGGCGCGCTCGCGGGGATTGAAGAAACCGCTGTCGCGCCAGACCACGATTGAATACAGCCGGCGATCGGCCTCCCCCAAACGCCGGGCGTCTACCGAATGCATGTCAGTGCAGAACGCGCAGCCATTGAGCTGCGAGGCACGGATCTTGATCAGGTGCAGCAAGGGCTGTTCGATACTCAGGTTACTGGTCAGCGCTTCCATGGCGATCATGGCTTTCATCGCTTTGGGTGATGCGCTGTAGTAATCCAGACGGGAATTCATGGCGAGCCTCGAGTATCGATGGATACGCTTTACGGTAGGCGCTCAAGGAGGACGATTACAGGTCCAATTATGCGAAAAAACCGTGGACCACCCTGGCCTCAGACCAATCCTCGGTTTTTCGCCCACGCAACTACTGCGCGAGCCCTCATGCAGGTAATCTGGCGCGACGCACACGCGCTCAACAGCCCCGGGAGCCCCGCCGGTATGGAACTTCATGTTGTCATCAATGGCCGCAAGGACCTCACCGGCCAGCTCTATACACAGCTGCGTAGCGCCATTGAATCCGGGCGCCTGGCCGCCGGGACACAACTGCCTCCCAGCCGTTTGCTGGCGGAACAACTGGGTATTTCGCGCAAGACCATTTCTGATACCTACGCGCAACTGACGTACGAAAACTTCCTCACCGGCGTGATCGGCAAAGGCACCTACGTCAACGCCAGACCGTCAAAAATCACCCGCAAACAAAGCCACTCGGAACTGGCCAGTGCCGAGGTCATCGAGTCATGGCGCAACCTCCCGGTATTTTTGCGTCATCCGACGCTGGAAGGTTCGTTGCGCTACGACTTTATCGGCGGCGCCACCAGCAAGGGCCAGTTTCCCCAGGACGACTGGCGTCGCTGCACCTCCCATGCCTTGCGCCAGATGGCCGGCTCCAAGGGTTTGTACAGCCTGCCTGAAGGTTTGCCGGCGCTGCGCAATGCGATTGCCCGGCACATTGCGTTTTCTCGCGGGGTCAATTGCCAGGACGAAGACGTGGTGGTGTGCAACGGCGCGCAACAGGCGCTGGACTTGATCTCTCGGGTAATGACTCGCCCCGGCAGCATTGTGGCCATGGAAGACCCCGGCTACCCGCCTGCCCGCCTGTTGTTTGGCAGCCACGGCGCTACCGTGATCGGCGTGCCGGTAGATGCCGAGGGTATCCAGGTGGACAAGATTCCGCTGGGAACGCGACTGATTTATGTGACGCCGTCTCACCAGTTCCCGCTGGGTATTCCGATGAGCCAGGAGCGGCGGATCGCGTTGCTCGAACGGGCCTATGAGCTGGGTGCAATCATCATCGAGGACGATTACGACAGTGAATTTCGTTACGAAGGCCGACCTACCGACTCGCTGCAAAGCATGGATGAGCGGGGCATCGTCGCTTACGTCGGGACATTCTCGAAAACCCTGTTGCCGGAACTGCGCCTCGGTTACGCCATTTTGCCACCGGCGATTCTTGAAGCGGTGATCCGCGCCAAGCAATTGACCGATCTGCACACGTCCACCCTGCCCCAATGGGCGCTGGCCAAGTTCATCGCCGAAGGCTGCCTGCTCAAGCACATTCGACGTTGCCATACGATTTATGCCGGGCGGCGCGAGCGGATTCTCACGCGCGTGGCCACCGACCTTTCTCCTTGGCTGGAGGCGGTGCCTTCCACGGCAGGTTTCCACATGGTGGTTATGTGCAAAGTGCCTATCGATATGCATTTGCTGATCGAACTGGCCAAAAAAGTTGAAGTCGGGCTCTATTCGATTGAAGGCTTTTATTATCAGCAAGCGCCACAGGCCGGACTTCTCATGGGGTTCGGGGCCATCGAAACCCTGGACATCGACACCGCCCTGGACCGCTTGCGCGACATTTTGCAGCAACTGGCCTGACGCATTGGTGTGGGGGTTTATCCGGCGATTGGCTATTGGTGGTCCGGGGGTGCAAGCCTATCCTGCATAGGCGTTATCCCTCAGTGAGCAGGATTCGTCCGGCCTGATTCAGGAGTGTGAGCAATGTCCAATGATGTGATCAACACCGTACAGGTGCAGGCCGCCCCCGGCCGAACGGAAGAGCTGGGCAAGCAACTGCAAAAAATTGTCGAAACCCTGCGCGAACTTCCGGGCTGTGATTCCTATATGGTCGACCGCTGCCCAGAGGACAGTAACCGCTGGAGCGTCAGTGCACGCTGGCAATCGGAAGCGGCCATGCAATCGCATTTCAACTGCCCTGAAGTCCAGGGTTTTATCGGGCTGATTGACAGCCAACTGGCCAATGCCGTGGATTTCAACAGTTTTCCGATTCGCTGAAAACAAGATCAAAAGATCGCAGCGAGCCGCAGCTCCTACGTGGAATATGTTCCCCCGTAGGAGCTGCGGCACGCTGCGATCTTTTGATCTTCTTGATGGATTGGTCACCTGACCTTCCAGAAAATTGGCCGTTTGTTTGCCATCGCTTGCGGACTAATGTGGTTTACGACAACTACTCTGCGCAGGTGATAAACCATGAAAGCTTTGCGTTTCTGTACCGCCTCCCTCGCCGCCCTGGCGCTGACTGTTTCTGCTGCGGCTTTCGCCCATGAAGGCGAACCTTCGGAAAAAGTCACCGTGTTGCAGGACCAACTGCTGAAAAACGTTCCCGGCAAGAAAGCAATGATGATCGAGGTCGACTACGAGCCCGGCCAATCGTCCATTGCCCACAAACACCAAGGCACCGCGATGGCGTATGTCCTTTCCGGAGAAATAACCTCACAAGTGAAGGGCGAAAAAGCGATCACCTACAAGGCCGGTGAATACTGGTATGAGCCGGCGGGCTCGGAGCATCTGGTCTCGAAAAATGCCAGTGCCACCCAGCCTGCGAAGTTGCTGGTGTTCATGGTGTTGTCGCCGGATGAGAAAGTGCTGATCCCCTTGAAAAACTGATAGCTGAGCACCGATGTATAAATAAAAAGGCCCGAATGACAACTTCGGGCCTTTTTATTTCTCAACGCTATTAATCAGTGCGGGTTAAGCCAAACAAAACTATTCATTTCCCGATATAAGCCGCTAGTGCCTGTTTCATTAGGGAACGACAGGTTTAGTCTAAAACCTGATGCCGGCCACTACCGGCGCTCTTAACTTGCCGACTCAGGTTGTTTCACTGGAGTAACACCATGAAACGTGCACTTGCCAGTACCTTTGTAATAACCATTGCTTTAACCGGCTGCTCAATTCCCACGGCGCCAACGGCGGTGTCGTCGCTCGATGGCATTTTCACTCAACCGGTTGGCCGCAGCAGTGCGACCCAGGTTGCCAGCGGTGCGAATGTGTCTCTGGGTATCGTCTATAGCCGAAACACCCAGACCAATCGCGCCTATCTGCAGGATTACCGGGCCAACGCCGGCACCGGTTTCGGCCAAAGTCTGCTGGTGCAGCCCATCCACGACGCCTACGTGGCCACCTCCAAGCCGGATCTGGCAGTGGACTGGGTCAAGGCTTCGTTGCAGCGTCAGTTCGGCTCAGTGACGGTGTACCCGGACATGCAAAGCCTCAAAGCCGCGAAACCTGATGTGGTCGCCGTTGTGGACAGCCGCAGCCAGTTAATCACTTCGCGCAGTTCGGATATCAGTGCCGATGTGAGTGCAGACTTCTATGACGCCAACTTCAATTACATTGGCACCGCAAAAGGTCATGACGCCAAAGAGCTAAGTCCAGTGTGGGCAGATTTTAAACGCAGCGAAGAGATCGTCGCCGACATTAACGAACAACAGAATGTGCAAGTTCGCGCACTGCAAAAATTTGACCAGTCGCTCAGTAATTTATTGACCAGGCCGACAAGTAATGTATCGATGGTTGATAATCAAACGGATCAGAAGTTGTATTGAGGCGGATGGCCTCTTCGCGGGCAAGCCTTGCTCCTACAGGGGTTAGTGTTGTTCGCAAATAACGTGATCACCCGTCAATTTTGTAGGAGCAAGGCTTGCCCGCGAAGAGGCCCGCCCAGACACAATAAACCCCTGAGGCAAAAAAAGCCCCCGCATCTCTCGACACGGGGGCTTTTTCATTCAGCGCCTATCAGGCCGCTGGTTCCAGCTCCGCCGGGACAGTGGCAATGGCAGGCACTACCGCTTGCCCGCTCAATGCCAGGTCCAGCAACTCACGGTTGGCTACCGCGTACATGGCGTAATCAGTGCCGCTGGCGGCACGGATTTCCACCAGCATGGCACGCCAGCGTTCGATCATGCCGTCGTGCTGCTCCATCCATAGCGCCAGACGGGTTTCCACATCCTGGGTGCCGTCGCCCTGTTGCAGGACCGAGATGGTGATCGCACGTTGCTGCCAGTCGACGTCATCGCGGAACGCTTCACGGGCCAGGGCTTGCCAGTTGTTTTCAACCGGCAGGGCACTGATCTGTTGCAGGTACCAGGTGATGTCCAGCGCGCTGCCCACAGCGAAGTAAGCCTTCGCCACGTCGGCTGCGTTCTGGCCGGTCACATCGGCGGCCTCGATGATTGGCAGTAAGGTGTACAGGTGAGTGGTGCCTGCAACCATGCGCGCCAGCAACTCAGGTACGCCAGCGGCGACGTAAGCCTGGTAGCGGGTTTGCCAGCCTTCGCGAGTCGGGCCTTCCAGCAGTTCGTCGAGCTTGAGGCCCAGCGCTGCGAGATGTGGACCGAAATGCGCGACGTCACGGGCAGCGTTCTGCTCGTTGCGACGGCTGCGCAAGAACCAGCGCGTTGCACGACGACCCAGACGCATCAACTCGTCCATCAGCTCCAGTTGAACGTCGGCCGACACCTGGTAATCCAGGGCTTCGATCTGACGGAACCAGTGCGGAAGGTGGAAGATGTCACGCACGATCACGTAAGCGCCAGCTACGTTCGCCGGGCTCATGCCGGTCGACTCTTTGAGTCGCTGAACGAAGGTGATGCCCATGTGGTTGACCAGGTCGTTGGCGATCTGGGTGCTGACGATCTCGCGCTTCAGACGGTGACGGCGCATGGCTTCGGAGAACTTGCTCACCAGGCTTGGCGGGAAAGCGGTTTCCATGTCGCGCGTCAGGTAGTCGTCGTCCGGCACCAGGGAGTTGAGCAGCTGCTCCTTGAGGTCGATCTTGCTGTAGGAGATCAGTACCGACAACTCGGCACGGGTCAGGCCGTGACCTTCCGCGACGCGTTCGTTGATAGCCTCTTCAGCCGGCAGGAACTCAATGGCGCGATCGAGCTTGCCGCGGCTTTCCAGATCGTTCATCAGACGCTTGTATTCGGCAATACGCGGCAAGGCGCGACGGGCCGCCAGGGACAGCGCCTGGGTCTGCTTGTAGTTGTTGCCGAGCACCAGATTGCCCACTTCGTCGGTCATGCTCGCCAGCAACTGGTTACGTTGCTTGTCGGTCATGTCACCGGCCTGAACCACTTCGTTCAGCAGGATCTTGATGTTTACTTCGTGGTCGGAGCAGTCCACACCACCGGCGTTGTCGATGAAGTCGGTGTTGGAGCCGCCGCCATTGAGGCCGAATTCGACACGACCCAGCTGGGTCATACCGAGGTTACCGCCCTCGCCCACGACTTTGCAGCGCAGTTCGTTGCCGTTGACGCGCAGTGCATCGTTGGCCTTGTCGCCGACATCAGCGTGGCTTTCGGTGCTGGCCTTGACGTACGTACCGATGCCGCCGTTCCACAACAGGTCCACCGGCGCCTTAAGCAAGGCATTCAGCAGTTCGGTCGGGGTCAGCTTGTCAGCCTGGATGTCGAAGCGTTCTTTCATCTGCGGGGAAATCGCGATGCTTTTCGCGCTGCGCGAGAAGATACCGCCGCCTTCGGACATGATGCTGGTGTCGTAATCCGACCACGCCGAACGCGGCAGATCGAACAGGCGCTGACGTTCGGCGAAGCTGTTCGCCGGCTGCGGATTCGGGTCGATGAAGATGTGCAGGTGGTTGAATGCAGCGACCAGTTGCAGAGTTTCCGACATCAACAAGCCGTTACCAAACACGTCACCGGCCATGTCACCGACGCCGACCACCGTGATGCTGTCTTTCTGAACATTGATGCCACGTTCACGGAAGTGACGTTGTACGCCAACCCACGCGCCCTTGGCGGTGATGCCCATTTTCTTGTGGTCGTAACCGGCGGAACCACCGGACGCGAACGCGTCGCCCAGCCAGAAACCGTAGTCGATGGCAATGCCGTTGGCGATGTCGGAGAAGGTCGCAGTGCCTTTGTCCGCGGCCACTACCAGGTACGGGTCATCGTCGTCGTGGCGAACCACATTCAACGGTGGAACCAGTGCGCCGTCCTTCAGGTTGTCGGTAATGTCCAACAGGCCCGAAATGAAGATGCGGTAGCAGGCGATGCCTTCGGCCGCGATCTCGTCCCGGCTGCCGCCCAGTGGCAGGCGACGCGGCAGGAAACCGCCCTTCGCGCCGACTGGCACGATGACCGAGTTCTTCACTTGCTGGGCTTTTACCAGGCCCAGGACTTCGGTACGGAAGTCTTCTTCACGGTCGGACCAGCGCAGGCCGCCGCGCGCAACGTTGCCGAAGCGCAGGTGCACGCCTTCGACGCGTGGCGAGTAGACGAAGATTTCGAACTTCGGAACCGGCTTCGGCAGCTCTGGAATCTGGTGCGGATTGAACTTGAAGCTGAAGTAGGACTTGTTCTGACCGTTGGCATCGGTCTGGTAGAAGTTGGTCCGCAGCGTGGCCTTGATCAGGTCCAGGTAGCGACGCAGGATGCGGTCTTCGTTCAACACCTGGACGTCGTCCAGTGCGGTGACGATGGCTTGCTCCAGACGTTGTTGCTTGTCTTCCAGATCATCGCTGGTGAGCTTGCGCGCCAGGTAGAAACGGGTCTTGAACAACCGGGTCAGCTCGCGAGCGATGTCGGTGTGGTTGTTCAGGGTGCTGGCAATGTAGCCCAGGTCGAAGCCAAGACGAATCTGCTTCATGTAGCGCGCGTAGGCACGCAGCAACGCCACATCGCGCCATGGCAGGCCGGCAGTCAGCACCAGCCGGTTGAACGCATCGTTCTCGGCATCGCCACGCACGATGTGGACGAAGGCGTCCTGCAAGGTGTCGTTGAGCTGCTGGATGTCGAGTTCCAGGCCTTCAGCGGCGGTGAACGCGAAATCGTGAATCCAGAACTCGCGACCATTGTTGTGACGCAGGCGATACGGGAATTCACCCAAGACGCGCAGGCCGAGGTTTTCCAGGATCGGCAACACATCGGACAAGGCCAGCGGGGTATCGGCGTGGTACAGCTTGCAGTGCAATTCGCGCTTGCCGGACACCTGACCCAATGGCTGATAAAAACTCATCACCAGTGGATTTTTTTCGTTCAGGCTCAGCAGGTGCTGCATGTCGACCACAGCCGAATGCGCGGCGAACCGCTCGCGGTAGCCGGCCGGGAAGCCTTTCGGGAAGTCAGCCAGCACGTTGGTGCCGTGGGCTTCACCGAAGCTTTCGACAACCAGGCTCGCGTAGTCGTCCTGCCAGCTGCGGCAGGCCTGCACCACTTCTTTTTCCAGCAATACGGGGTCGATATCCAGGCGATTCTTCGGATCGACACGCAGGATCAACTGCACGCGAGCCAGCACGGATTCGGAGAAGAAGGTCCAGAACTCGCAGTCCGAGGCTTTCAGGCGATCCATCAGCACTTGCTGGATCTTCTGGCGCACTTCGGTGGAGTAGATGTCGCGCGGCACGTAGGCCAGGCAGTAGCAGAAACGACCGTACGGGTCTTTGCGCAGGAACACGCGAATCTTGTTGCGTTCCTGGATCTGCACGATCGACATCACGGTGGTGAACAGTTCGTCGACCGGGGTCTGGAACAGGTCGTCACGCGGCAGCACTTCGACTACCTGTGCCAGTTCCTTGCCCAGGTGAGCCTTGGCCTGGAAGCCGGAACGGCGTTCGATTTCCTCGACCTTGCGGCGGATGTACGGGATAACCCGCACGCTCTCGCCATACACCGAGGAGGTGTACAGGCCCATGAAACGGCATTCCTTGATGACTTTGCCGTCGGCGTCGATTTCGCGAATCGACACGTAGTCAGGGTAAGCCGGACGGTGTACACGGCTGGGGTGTGCGGCCTTGGCGAACGACAGCAGGGTCGGCTCGCGCAGGTAATTCACGGCGTAATCTTCGATGCGCAGGTCATCGTAGGTCAGGCCGGTGCGCAGCAGTTTGGTCAGACCAAGGAAGGAATCCTGGTCGTAGACGATGTGGCCGCCGTCGGCTTCATCGCGCACCACGAATTCTTCATAGCCGAGGAAGGTGAAGTGGTTGCCCACCAGCCATTCCAGGAAGCTTTTGATTTCGGCTTTTTCTTCTGGATCAACCTTGAACTGGCTGTTGTCCAGACCGGTGAGGATTTCCTGCACCTTTTCTTTCATCGGCTCGAAATCGGCGACCGCAACGCGGACTTCACCCAGAACCTGTTCCAGTTCCTTGCTCAGGACATTCAGCTCGGCCGCGTTGGCACAACGGTCGATTTCCAGGTACATCAGGGATTCTTGCAGGATCCCTTCGCCCTGAGTGCCTTTCGGCAGGATTTCCAGCAACTCGCCCTTGCTGCCGCGACGCACGCTCAGCACGGTGGTTTGCAGGGTATGAATGCTATAGCCGCGACGGTTCAGCTCGGTACGCACCGAGTCGACCAGGAACGGCAGGTCGTGGTGCAGCACTTCGACCGCCGTGTGGGTCGACTGCCAGCCGTGGCGTTCGTAATCAGGGTTGTAGACGCGCACTTGCGATTGCGCGTGATCGAAGCGCTCAAGCAGGCGCCACGCAGAAAGGGTACAGCCAGCAAGGTCGGACAACCGACGCTGCGTCAGCTCGTCAAGGGAAATGATGCCGAAAAATTGTTCAGCGAACAGCGCCACTTGTGGCAGTGCCTGTTCACTGATGTGCTGCGCCAGTGCCGCTTGCAGTTGGTGCTGGAAGTCGGCTTTGCTGGCTGCGGTGAAGAACGCCATCTGTGGTACTCCGCTTGGGCTTGTTATTGATGGAAGCGTCGCGTGTAACACCCCTTTCGGGGCGATCCGTCACCCTGTTCCTGATTCTCGGGCAGAGGAAACAGGGAGACAGGTGGGTGAAGCTGGACGAGACACTCAGGTCACATTCACCTTCCATGAATGGGCATCTGCAAAAACGCCTGGGCGATCGATTGCGCAAGGTTTTTACGGGTATCCATTCGATGCGCAGCTTACCCAGTGCGGCAAGGCCCGTGCTTGCGGTGCTGCGACATATTCGGTCATCGGTATGCAGCTCAAGCTGCATGCATCGAACAACACTAGCAGCCATGTTGAAAATTGGACGTTTTATGCCCGGTTATGCCGCATTTGCGTCCTGAATATGACCCGCTAGACCCTGGATGTTCACGACCTAATCTCAGACACTCAACCGAGCATAAATTCCCGCGTACTGGCAGAATCGCCGTTTGTTCGTCTTCAAAGCGCTCGTTGAGCCAGGAATTTCCCATGCAAATGACCACCTCCCTCTTGATCGTCAACCCATGCGATGACGAAGAAGACAACATGGCCATGCTCGCCTGCCACAGCGATCAGGGCGATATGTTCCTGATGACCCGCTACCCGGACGAGGACGAACTGGAGATTACCCTCGACGGCGAACCGTCCACCCTCGACGGCGTAAAAGTCACCCTCAGCCCTACCCGCCTGCTGATCGAGATTGCCGCGGCGGATGCGGATGCGTTGAATGGCGATGATTCGCTGGAAATTACTCACAGCACGGATGCCGGCGATCTGGCGGAAGTGGAAGAAACCTTGCAGAACATTCTCAAGGGGACGGGGACTTATATCAGCGAGCTGGTCTGACAGCTCCAAGAATGATCGTCCGCTGAGCCGATTCCCGGAAGCCTGCAGTTTCTTGACAATAAATAAGCCCACTGGCATTGTCTGACAACCTGATCTGCGAGCCACACTTCTCATGCTTCAGCTACAGCGCCCCGACTCCCTGGTTGAACGAGTGGTCAATGCCATCCGCGAAGAAATCGAATCCGGCCGGCTGACTGCCGAATCGCGCCTGCCCACCGAACAACAATTGACCGAACAGTTGAATGTCAGCCGCTCGGTGGTGCGTGAGGCCGTGGCTCAGCTCAAGGCTGATGGCATCCTGGTCAGCCGCCGGGGTCTGGGCTCTTTCATTTCCCAGAATCCCAGCGGCACGGTGTTTCGGTTTCCCAGCCAGAAAGGCCGCAAGCCAGACCTGGTGCAGTTGTTCGAAATGCGCCTGTGGACCGAAACCCAGGCCGCGTCCATCGCCGCGCAGCGCCGTGACGAAGCGGACCTGCTGCGCATGCGCACCGCCTTGCAGGAAATGCATGACAACCGCAGCGACTTCGCCGCAGCGGCCCTGGCCGACGTCGAGTTCCACCGGGCGATTGCCGACGCCAGCAAGAATGACTATTTCGTCGCGTTCCACGATTTCCTGCGCGGCCAACTGGCGGAAGCCCGACGTACCGCCTGGGAAAACTCCGCAGCGCACTCAGTGGGCGGCTCCGCCGATGCTGGACGCGAGCACCAGGCGCTGTACGACGCCATTGCGGCAGGAGACCGTCACCAAGCGGCCGCCTGTGCTGAAGCGCACCTGCGCGCAGCTGCCAAACGCCTGAAGATTGACCTTCCCAGCATCGACTGATTTCCGGCTGCACCGAGGACGCTGCGATCGAGCGTCTTTTTTACCAATTACTTTGTCTGACAACCTGATAAGCAGACTCTCTGCCAGCAATTCAAGGTGACACCTGCATGATCTATGACTATTGCATCATCGGCGGCGGCATCGTCGGCCTCGCCACCGCCATGGCGCTGCTCGAACGCCAGCCCGGCGCCTCCTTAGTGATCCTGGAAAAGGAACCGATGCTCGCGCAACACCAGACCGGGCATAACAGCGGCGTGATCCACGCCGGCATCTACTACGCCCCTGGCAGCCTCAAGGCCGACCTGTGCAAACGCGGCGCGGAAGCGACCAAGGCGTTCTGCACCGAGCACCAGATCAAATTCGACGTCTGCGGCAAGTTGCTGGTGGCCTCGACACCGCTGGAAGTCAGCCGCATGCATGCCCTGTATGAGCGCTCGAAACAGAACGGTTTGAAAGTCGAGCAACTGGATGCCACCGAACTGCGCCGCCGCGAACCGAACATCGTCGGTCTCGGCGGCTTGTTTCTCGATGCCACCGGGATTGTCGACTATCGCCAGGTGTGCCAGGCCATGGCCCGGGTAATCGAGGCCGCGGGCGGCGAAATCCACCTGCAGACCAGCGTCACTGCGATCCGCGAGAGCGCCGACAGCGTCACCGTCAGCAGCCTCGACCAGGTCTGGCAGGCCCGGCAACTGGTGGCGTGCGCCGGTTTGCAGTCCGACCGGCTGGCGAGAATGGCTGGGGTCAAGATCGACCATCAGATCATTCCGTTTCGTGGCGAGTACTACCGCCTGCCAGCGTCCAGAAACGAGATCGTCAACCACCTGATCTACCCGATTCCCGACCCGGAGCTGCCGTTCCTCGGGGTGCACCTCACACGGATGATCGATGGCAGCGTCACGGTCGGCCCCAATGCCGTACTCGGCCTGGGTAGGGAGAACTACCGCAAGTTTTCGATCAACTGGCGCGACGTCGCCGAGTACGCGGGCTTTCCGGGCTTCTGGAAAACCATCTGGAACAACCTCGGCTCCGGCACCACGGAAATGAAGAACTCGTTGTTCAAACGCGGCTACCTGGAGCAGTGCCGCAAGTACTGCCCATCGCTGGAAGTCGATGACCTGCTGCCCTATGAAGCCGGAATCCGCGCCCAGGCGGTGATGCGCGACGGCACCCTGGTGCACGACTTTTTGTTCGCCGAGACGCCGCGCATGGTGCACGTGTGCAATGCCCCCTCACCGGCCGCGACCTCGGCCATTCCAATCGGCCAGATGATCGCCGAGAAAATTCTTACCAGTCGCTGAACCCCGCTGCACGGGTGCCATCACCCTTAAAAATAACTACAAAGACCAAAGGAAATCATCGATGTCTGTACATCAAGCGGCCCCGACCGCCCCGGAAACTCCGCTCCAAAAGCAAAAACGCCTGCGCAAGGTGGCTGCCGCAACAATTTTCGGCTCAATGCTGGAGTGGTATGACTTCTATCTGTACGCCACCATGGCGGCGATTGTCTTCTCGAAGATCTTCTTTGATCCGAGCAATCCGGCGGTCGCATCACTGCTGGCCTTCTCGACCTTTGCCATCGGTTTCATCGCCCGCCCGTTTGGCGGCATCCTGTTCGGCTACCTGGGCGACCGTTTCGGCCGCAAGCAAGTGCTGGTCATCACCTTCTGCATGATGGGCGTGTGCACCACCCTGATCGGACTGATCCCCAGCTACGCCTCGATTGGCATCTGGGCACCGATCATCCTGGTGCTGGTGCGGATCATCCAGGGTCTGGGCGCGGGTGCCGAACTCTCCGGCGCAGCCGTCACGTCCTACGAGCATGCCAGCGAAGGCAAGCGCGGCAGCCAGGGCGCCTGGCCTGCCTTGGGCCTGAACCTGGGCTTGCTGCTGTCGTCGCTGACCGTCTACGTGCTGACCATGAATGGCAACGAGTTTCTGTTGTCCGGCGGTTGGCGCATTCCGTTCATCTGCAGCATCGTGCTGGTGGGTGTTGGCCTGTGGGTTCGTCGCAGCATTCCGGAAACCCCGCAATTCAAGGAACTCGACACGACCGCCGCCAAAGAACAGGTATCGCCGCTTAAACTGCTGTTCAGGAATGACATGAAGGGCCTGGTGGTGGTGCTGTTCGTGGCGATTGGCTACAACGCCCTGAGCTATATCTTCAAAACCTTTTCCCTGGCCTACCTGACCCAATTCAAAGGTGTCGAAGCCCACGTCACCGCGTTGTCGGTCACCATCGCCAGCCTGGTGGCAATCGTTGCCGTGCCGTGCTTCGGCTGGCTCTGCGACAAGTGGAGCAGCAAGAAGGTACTGATGCTCGGCGGTGTGTGCTCAGCGCTGTTCGCCTATCCGTTCCTGACCCTGCTCAACACCGGCGAGCCGCTGATGATCTATCTGGCCATCGCCATCGGCACCGGGATTCTCGCCCCCATGATGTTTGCCCCCCAAGGCTCGTTCCTTAGCCGCCAGTTTCCGACCCAGACCCGCTCTTCGGGGTTTGGTACCGGTCGTGAAGTCGGTACAGCGATCGCCGGTGGTCTGGCGCCTCTGGGCGGTCTGGCGCTGGTGGCGAATTCGGCGACCCATTCCACCGATGGTGTGGCGGTGATTCTGCTGATTTCGGGGGTGCTGGTAGTGGTTTTTGCGTTGTTTGACCAAGGGCGCAAGCACTCCAGCTTCAAGAACTAACGTTTGTGATGGCAGCGGGCGCCTATCTATTTCTGTGGTAGCGACCGCTGATGGTTTGCGACCATTTACGGCGGGTTACTTTGAAGTGGCTGCGCGCCCCAGCGCGAAGTACCCCGTCGTGAAAGCAGAATCACTTGAGGCCGCAATGGCAGAAATGGACGACGATCTTTTGATCTTTACTCTGCCGCGCCTATCAATATCTCAGCGAGAGCCGATAGATAACGCTCGAAAACGCCTCAAAATCGATCGAAAAACTTATATCCTCGCAAAATCTTAAACACTGCAAGGCATTGTATTTAAACCACAAATACCCAGAAACAAGCGAAAACGCAAATCCCGCCCGTTTCCTCCTACCTGATGACAAGAGCTCACCTACATCAGTATCGGAAGGTCTGATCTAGCCCACCAATAACCATCCTGCTATTAATTAGTCACTTGCGAAAAAAACTTCGCAAGTGAGGCGCCTGCTATTGCAGCGCTCAAAAATAAATATCAAAGGAGTTAATTGATATGGGTAACAAACGCTCTGAAATAAACACAATGACCGGGCTGCCGTGGGGACCTAAGGATTGGTTGATGTCTGAAACTGATTTCTTCTGTTCTCTAACTAACTGAAATCACTGATCGACTATTCATCCATAAAAAGATGCCGAAGGGGCCCTTTCGGCACTCATAACTTCAAGAGGGTATTATGTTCGAGCGCGAAACAACATCGTCTGAAGCTTTATACAACATCATGTCCACGATCCACGCGCTAGGTCTAAACCCCATTGCGCACTACGCAGATGCGACCAAGCTCGTGGCTACAGCTCAGCTTTTTGACAACTGCAATAATTTTGTTGAGTCTGGAGCAGGAAAAGGCCCCGACGCGCTGATAGGTGCGCTGGCCGAAAGTATTGAGCATTTCAGCACCTTCCGCTCGCATACTGACGATCACATATCACAGCGGTCCGAAAGTATAGCCACTCAGAAAACCGCTGAAAACGACGGGCTTTTTATCAATCTGCCGCACAGCGAAGAGCTGATCAAATGCTTCAAACTTACAACTCTCGACAACAAGCAAACCCTCCTTATTCCATGTATCCTTCTTTGCCCTCGCACAGCAGATAAATCTCTCAGCAAAAACAGTTCTGCGGTAAATTTCCTTAATCGGTATTCTTCTAATTCAGGAATTGCTTATGGATGCACAGAAGACGAAGCTCTCCTGCACGGGACCCTTGAGGTAATAGAAAGACACATTCTCTCGCTTTTCTTTATGGCTACTTGCGCAATCGGCCCAAAAATTGACTTATATAAGCCCTCTAAGGACCTGCTTAGAAAATCGTTGCAAAACGATGAATCTTCACTAGAGCGCGCTGACAAGCTCCAAATAATAATCATAAAAGATGTAATGTCGGTCTACTTCTCGGTAGCAATCCCTAAAGAAGGTCCTGGAGGTCTCCATTTGTCATCTATCGGCTCAGGGTGCTCTCTGGATATTTGCACCGCCATTCAAAGGGCTGTTACTGAGCAGTTTCAAGCCGATGTTCTTTATGACGCTGCCGAAGAAGCCAACGATAGAAAAACCCTAGATCTGCTTTCCAGCTCAAAAAACTTAAAATCTCTTATAGACTTCTCACCTATAAAAAATTTAAGGCTACCTACGTTTCATTATCATTCACAAAACTCGAGAATAACTGTGTCAGAGCAAATAAAAACCCTAGACGCAGAGCTACTGAAAACCAACAAACAAATTTTTCGTAGAACTGTGACGCGCTTTTCCGACAAAAGCATAGTTTCCCAAACCTATATCCCTGGCCTTGAACGATTTAACATTATCAGAAATGGGCTGCTCGTTGCACCCCAACATATCCTGCGGGGTAATTAACTTAACGCACGTAAAATAATGGACAGCCGCCATGCACCCCATGCTCACTCTAATTAAATCCGCCTGCCAAAAACATACTGCATTACTTGTTTCGACCATTACCACACTAATAATACTAAAACTGATAGTTCTCGCCCCTCCCCTGCTACTAGGAAAAATAGTTGATGCTCTCTACAGCGGCATCGGTGCAACCCACTACACGTTACTAGCTTTCACCGCAGGCCTTGTTCTCGCTGGCTTCATCCACGCCATCGTTAGTCCTTTGCAAACGTTTTTTCTTTCAAGGCTGGTCCAAAACATTGTACTGAACGCCTCTATCAAGTGGTTGGCAGAATTGATGCGCAAAGAGTTTGTGCAATTTAGTTCGTGGCGAATCGGGCTTTTCATAAAATCAGTGGAGCGAGGAATAACGGCTCACGAACAATTACTCACCTTCTTCGTCACCACAGGCGTTCCAATTTTCATCGAGTTCCTGATCGTTGGCAGTGCATTCTTATATATGGGAGGCGCAGAAGTATTCCTCGCCATGGCCGGACTCGGTGTCGTTTATCTAGTATTCACCCACAAAATTATCAGATGGCGAAGAAAACATATTGATGCGGTTAATGAGCAAGAAGATGAACTCAGCGCTCTTTTGTTCAACACCCTTGGCGCTGGCAAAGCTATAAAACTTGAAAATGCAGAATCTATGGCAATGCAACCATTGAACCGGGCCTTTGAGCGCTATTCGCAGGCAGCGGTGACGGCTACGACCTCGAGTGGACTTTTGAGCGCAGCCAGAATTCTGTTCATCAGCCTCTCAACGGGCGGGTTGCTGGCATGGGGTGTCGTTGATCAACTGTCGGGGCAGCCAAGCATTAGCGTCGGGCAACTGGTTGCCATTTTTTCGATTGCAGGCAGTTTTTTACTCAATATTGCTGCATTGACGGAAGGTTACAGGGTTCTGGATCAATTCCTTGCAGACCAGCGTCGACTTCATGAATTGTTGACGCTACCCGATTTTGATCATCGTGAACGACTGATGAATGTCACGTTCAAGGAGGCTTCATCACTGCAGCTGCATCCGTGCGCGGTGACTGAAGGTGCTGAGGTTCGGTTGTCCATCAGGAAAACACTGTCATTCAAACAAACTCAGTCTGTAGCAATTACCGGCCCCAGTGGTGCGGGAAAATCCACCTTGCTGGAAGCTCTCGCCGGGCTGGATAGTTCGATTAGAAATCAGCTAACCATTGACGGAGTACCGATTTCCACTCTGAACCCGAAAACCCATCTGAATGCATTGAGATACTGCCCTCAACAGCCCCGGTTTTTGGAGGGCTCCTTTAGGGAGTCAGTTTTATTCGGAACGGAAGCATCACCCAATCTGATGCAAGCGATATCACGACTGTGCATTGAGGAAATCGCGTCCCATCGCAACATTAGCGAAAACGCCTCCAACATTTCCGGCGGCGAAGCCAAACGCCTGTCATTGCTGCGCTTGATCAACAAGCCAGGGCAATTCAATCTGTTCGACGAGCCAAGCGCTTCGATTGAACCGCAACTGGCCAACGTCGTATGGGACCTCCTATTCGATACGTTTGATCGGCGCGGTCTGATTTGTGTAACCCATGATGTCTCAAGCCTTGACCGTTTTGATCGAGTCATCGTGATGCAGAATGGAGTGATCGTTGGGGACGGGCCCTGGTGTGAACTCGTCCAGCGATCAGCGATCAAGCACCTGCTCAGCGACCTTCAAACGGAGAAGTAACGCGGGCGCGGTTTTGTTGATTTTCCAGCGCAGACGCGGGACAGAGCTCAAATCCCCGCATTTCAAGCAAAAAGCCGTTAGTCGCCACCCCCCGCCATGCATTAAAGTAACGCCCCCAGCCCTGGCGTTATCAGAACGTCTTCGGTCACCCTTTCCAGGAACAGTCATCGATGGAACATCGTGAAGCGCTGCTCGCGCTGCGAACCTTTCTTTCAACGCAGATTCTCGGCCAGGAAAAACTCATCGAGCGCTTGCTCATCGCCCTGCTCGCAGACGGCCACATGTTGGTCGAAGGCGCCCCTGGCCTGGCCAAGACCAAGGCTATTAAAGAACTCGCCGAAGGCATCGAAGCACAATTCCACCGCATTCAATTCACGCCTGACCTGTTGCCGGCCGACATCACCGGCACGGAAATCTATCGTCCGGAAACCGGCAGTTTCGTGTTTCAGCAAGGGCCGATCTTCCACAATCTGGTGCTGGCGGACGAAATCAACCGTGCGCCGGCCAAGGTTCAGTCGGCGCTGCTGGAAGCCATGGCCGAGCGCCAGGTCAGTGTCGGGCGCAGCACGTATGAACTGTCGCCGCTGTTTCTGGTGATGGCGACGCAGAACCCCATCGAGCAGGAAGGCACCTACCCGCTGCCCGAAGCCCAGCTTGACCGCTTCCTGATGCACGTGAAAATCGGTTTCCCGGACGCGGCCGTTGAGCGCCGTATCCTGCAACAGGCGCGTGGTGAAGCCCTCAATGGCGAAACCAAGCCTGAGCGCCGCGTCAGCCAGCAAGCCATCTTCGCGGCGCGCAAGGAAATCCTTGGGTTGTACATGGCTGATGCCGTGGAGGAATACCTGGTGCAACTGGTCATGGCCACCCGCACCCCGGCCAAGTTCGATCCGGAAATGGCCGAGTGGATCGCTTACGGTGCCAGCCCGCGCGGTTCGATTGCCCTGGACCGCTGTGCCCGGGCCCACGCCTGGCTGGCCGGTCGCGACTTCGTCAGCCCTGAAGACATTCAGGCGGTGCTGTTCGATGTGTTGCGCCACCGCATCATTCTTTCTTTTGAAGCAGAAGCCGCCGGCATCGACCAGGACCGGGTGGTCCAGCGGATTCTCGACGTCGTAGCCGTCGCTTGACCCCGATGAACGCCCTCCTGCCGCCCGAGCCGGGCATCCGTGTCAGCCTTGCCGAACTGATCGAGATGCGTCACCGCGTGCGTGAAGTGCAGCTGTTTTCCACGCCGAGCCAGCGCAGCCCGTTGATCGGTCTGCATCACTCCAAGCTGCGCGGCCGGGGCGTGGATTTCGATCAGGTGCGGGTTTATCAGGCTGGCGACGATGTGCGCACCATCGACTGGCGAGTCACCGCCCGCACCCAGGAACCGCACACCAAGCTGTTCCATGAAGAACGCGAGCGCCCGATTTTCATCATGGTCGAACAGAGCCGCCGGCTGTTTTTCGGTTCCGGCCTGATGTTCAAATCGGTACTGGCCGCTCAAGCGGCGAGCCTGATTGGCTGGGCCGCCCTCGGACACAATGATCGAGTGGGTGGACTGGTGTTCGGCGACAACGAGCATTACGAGATCAAGCCGCGGCGCAGCAAACAGAGCCTGCTGCAATTGCTCAACCGTCTGGTGCGCGTGAATCAATCCCTGCACACCGAAGGCGAAACCAACCGCGATGCGCTGAACCTGGCCCTGCGCCGTGCCCGTGAAGTGCTGCGTCCCGGCAGCCTGGTCATCGTCATCTGCGACGAACGCGCATTGACCGAGGGTTCCGAGCAGCAGCTGAGCCTGCTGTCACGGCATTGCGACCTGTTACTGCTGCCGTTGTCGGACCCGCTCGATCACGCCCTCCCCGCTGCCGGCTTGCTGCGTTTCGCCGAACGCGGCGCGCAACTGGAGCTCGACACGCTGAATTTCGATCTGCGCCAGAGCTACCGGGCCCAGGCTGAAGCGCGCATTGCTCGCTGGGAACTGCTGGCGCAGAAGCTGCGGGTATTGCTCATGCCGCTGAGCACCCAGAGCGAGATGGTCGAGCAACTGCGCGAATACCTCAACCCGCAGAAACCGGGGAAAGGTCGATGAGCAGCCTCGATCAACTGCAACCGCTGATCACACCGCCCCCGATCAGCTTTTGGCCACCGGCACCGGGCTGGTGGCTGTTGTTGCTCCTGATACCCCTGATGGGCTTCGGCCTGTGGCAACTGCGCCGGTTGATTCCGGACAAGCGTCCGATCGTTCGCGCCGAACAACCGCTGGACCCGGTGCGCCTCGCCGCCCTGGCTGAACTGGCGCTGATGCCCAAACCGTATGACGGCGCGCCTGCCGGTGCCTGGTTGCAACAGCTCAATGGCTTGCTCAAACGCCTGTGCCGCAACCATTACCCCTACAGCCAGAGTCACACCCTCAATGGGCGTAAATGGCTGGCTTTTCTCGACAACCGCTGCCCCGCCGCCGGGCTGACGCGCTGGATGGTGCTGGTGGAAGGCGCCTACAAACCCGAATGCAAACTCGACGACAAGGCCATCGCCGGCCTCACTCAAGCGGTCGACACCTGGATTCGCAAGCATGTTTGAGTTCGCCTGGCCGTGGATCTTTGCCCTGCTGCCGCTGCCGTGGTTGATGCGGGTCGTGCTGCCCGTTGCTGACAGTGGCGAGCCGGCACTCAAAGTCAGCTTTCTCAGCGACCTCGAAGGCCTGGCGCGACGCCGTGCCCGGGCCAATCTACCGGCCTGGCGCCAGCAAGCACCGTTCATTTTGCTGTGGCTGTTGCTGCTGATCGCCACGGCGCGCCCGCAATGGCTTGGGGGGCCGCTGCCAATTGCCGCCAGTGGCCGGGATCTGCTGGTAGCCGTGGACGTGTCCGGCTCCATGGACTTCCCCGACATGCGCTGGAAGGACGAGGACGTCAGCCGTCTCTCCCTGGTCCAGCACTTGTTGGGTGACTTTCTTGAAGGTCGCGAAGGCGACCGCGTCGGCCTGATCCTGTTCGGCAGTCAGGCCTACCTGCAAGCGCCCCTGACGTTTGACCGCCGCACGGTGCGGGTGTGGCTCGACGAAGCGAGAATCGGTATTGCCGGCAAGAACACGGCCATTGGCGATGCGATCGGCCTGGCCCTTAAACGCCTGCGCCTGCGTCCGGCCCAGAGCCGCGTGCTGATCCTGGTCACCGACGGTGCCAACAATGGCGGAGAAATCGACCCGCTGACAGCGGCGCGCCTGGCGGCCAACGAAGGGGTGAAAATTTACCCGATCGGCATTGGCGCAGACCCGGAGGAAAGCGGCACCTTGGGCTTCCTCGGGGTCAACCCGAGCCTGGACCTCGACGAGCCCGCCTTGAAGGCCATTGCCGAGGTCACCGGAGGGCAATACTTCCGCGCCCACGATGGCAAAGAACTGCAAGCGATCAAGGACACCCTCGACACACTGGAACCGGTGACACAACAACCGACCCAGGCACGTCCCGCGCAATCGCTCTATCACTGGCCGCTGGCGTTGGCTTTACTGTTGAGCATGCTGCTGGTGGCCCGTGAGCGCTGGCCGAACAATCCGCTGCAGCGACTGTTTACCAAGGATCTGTTTTTGCAAGCGCAACTCCCTGACTGGCGCCAGCGCCTGAAACGACTGCGTCTGCGGAGACGTCGATGAGCGCGCTCTGGCCTTTCTGGTTCCGCCCGGCGTGGCTGCTGCTGTTGCCGCTGCTCGGCTGGCTGCTGTGGCAACTCTGGCACCGGCAAAAGCGTGCCGGGCGTTGGCAGATGATTCTGCCACCCGCCTTCCACGCGGCGTTGCTCAGCGGCGGTAATGGACGCGACAGCAAACTGCCGTGGGTCGTCCTGGGCGTAGCGTGGACGCTGACACTGCTGGCGCTGCTGGGGCCGAGCTGGGAGCGTGTCGAACAAACCAGCCAGAAACCGGCCGACCCAATGGTGGTGCTGCTGGAATTGACTCCGGAAATGCTCGCCACCGACGTGACGCCAAACCGCCTCGAACAAGCGCGGCGCAAGGTGTTCGACCTGCTGCAACACCGCAGCGACGCGCAGACCGCAATTGTCGTTTACGCCGGCAGTGCGCACACACTGGTGCCGCTGTCGGACGACTTGGCCACCAGCCGCAACCTGCTGGATGCGCTCAAGCCTTCATTGATGCCCGAGCCTGGTCATCGCGCCGATCTGGCGGTGATCAAGGCCCTCGCGCTGCTGAATCAGGGCGCGCTGGGTGACGGGCGAATCCTGTTGATCGGCGCTTCGCTGACCGAACAGGAACGTCAAGGCATTCGGCAGGCACTCAATGGCAAGTCCACGCAGTTCCTGATGCTCGGCATTGGTACCGCCGACGGTTCGCCGATCACCCAGGAGGACGGTAGTTTCCTCAAGGACGAACAGGGCGCGATTCTGGTGCCGCGTCTGGACGAGCCGAGCCTGAAAGCCTTCGCCGACGCCGTGGATGGACACTATCGTCACGCCCGTCTGGACGATGCAGACCTGCGTGCCCTCGGCTTGTTCGATGGGCCTCGGATGCTGCGTGACGACGGCCAGACCTTGCGCCTCGACACCTGGGCCGATCAGGGTTACTGGCTGCTGTTACCGCTCCTTTTTCTGGCGGCCTGTGCTGGACGGCGCGGCTGGTTGTTCTGCCTGCCGCTACTGTTCCTGATGCCCCAACCGAGCTACGCCTTCGACTTCGAGGACCTGTGGTTGCGCCCCGATCAGCAGGGCCTGCACCTGCTCAAGCAAAAACGACCGGCTGACGCGGCGCAGCATTTTGAAGACCCACAATGGCAAGGTGTGGCGCTTTACGAAGCCGGCGACTACAGTGGCGCCGCCCAGCGGTTTGCCCAAGGCAGCGACGCTCACGCCCACTACAATCGTGGCAACGCCTTGGCAAAAAGTGGTGAGTTGGAAGCCGCGCTGGATGCCTATGACCAGGCACTGGAGCGACAACCGGATTTGCGCCCGGCCTTGACCAACAAGGCGCTGGTGGAAAGTCTGCTCAAGCAGAAAAACACGCCACCGCCCGAGGAACCGGAAAAAAAGCCGGATGAGCCAACTCAGCCCGCGGAGCAGGAACCACCGCCCGGCGCAGCCACTCAACCGGCGACCGAAGGGGATTCCAAAACCGAGGCACAGCAGGCCACGTCAGAGGCAGAAGAATCGTCCACGACGCCGCCGAAGCCCGGCGCCAATGAAATCCCGGGCAGCGAACTGGGGGACGAACAACAAACCACGCCACCGTTGCGTCCCGCCAGCGACACGATTGATGGTGAGCAGCGTCAGGCACTTGAGCAATGGCTGCGCAAAATTCCGGATGACCCGGGTGAATTGCTCAGACGCAAATTCTGGTACGAACAGCAACAACATCAGGATCAGGGAAAAACTCGATGACCCGCTTCACCGTCTTCATGCTTGCACTGTTGCCAGCCCTGCTGATCGGCACCGTTCAGGTCCAGGCTGCGGAACTGGTGGCCAGTGTTGACCGCAGTCGCCTGAACACCGGCGAAACGGTGGAACTGACACTGGAATCCAGCGATGTGACGCAGTTTGGCAAGCCTGACCTGACCCCACTGGAACCTGCCTTCGAAGTCCGTGGCACCCGCCAGGTCAACCAGTTGACCACGTTGAACGATGGTAATCAGGCCACCACTCGCTGGATCATCACCCTGCTGCCTCGCCAAAACGGCAGCGTGGAGATTCCGTCGCTGCAACTGGGCGATGTGCAGAGCCAGCCGCTCACCGTGCAAGTGCTCGAAAGCGAAAACCAGGACAGCCCGAAGAAGCTGAGCCCGGTCTTCCTCGAAGCCAGCCTCGATCAACCCAGCGTGTACGTCCAGGCCCAGGCGATCCTGACCCTGCGTATCTACCACTCGGTGTCGCTCTACGACGACAGCAGCCTGACGCCCTTGCAGATTCCCGACGCGCGAATCGAAGCCTTGGGTGATTCGCGAACCTACGAGAAAGACATCAATGGGTTGCGCCACGGTGTGATCGAAATGCGCTACGCGATCTACCCGCAACACAGCGGCGAATTGACCATCCCGGCGCAGGTTTTCAGCGCCACGCTGGTTGACGCACAACCCGCGCAAGAGGCAGATGGCCAGGCACCGAAATCCGGCAAGATGATGCGCGTCGCTTCCGCCGTGATCATGCTCAACGTCAAGGCCAAACCTGCGAGCTACCCGATCGAAGCAGCCTGGCTGCCGGCGCGCAGTATCAGCCTGAGTGAAAACTGGAACCCGGACCCGGAGCATGCCCAGGTGGGCGACTCCCTGACCCGCAGCCTGACCTTGAAAGTCGAAGGCCTGGCCAGTTCGCAACTGCCGCCGCTACCGGCCACCGACGTCAATGGTTTGCGTCGCTATCCGGATCAGGCGGTGCTCGGTAACGAAAATACCGAGCGTGGCCTGGTCGGCAGCCGTGAGGAGCGCGAAGCCCTGGTGCCAACCCGTAGCGGTGAAATCGACTTGCCGGCGGTGGACGTGGTCTGGTGGAACACCTTCGAAGACCATCTGGAACACACCAGCCTGCCGGCGCAAACCCTGCAGGTCGCCAACAATCCAAGCCTGGTGGTCGATACCCCTGCCAGCACCCCGCAAGTCCTGGTGGGTGACAGCGAAGCGCTGTGGTGGTGGAAACTCAGCACCCTGATCCTCGCCTGCACCACCCTGCTCGGCTTTGGCCTGTGGTGGCGTGCCCGCTGGCAACCCGCCATCCTGCGCGCTGCGCAAACCGGCCCCAGCCCGCGCACCGTACTTGACGACCTCAAGCGCGCCTGCCAGGCCAACGACTCTCACGCCACTCGCCAGGCACTCGATGCCTGGGCCCGGCAACAACCGGAAACCCTGGCCGATATGGCCGCGCGCTTCGTGCCGTTGTCCGATGCCCTCGACGGGTTGAATGGCGCGCTGTATAGCGAGACCGGGCAGCACTGGCAAGGTGACGATTTGTGGCGGGCGATTCGGGCGATCCCCATTGCGGAACGGGTTCACGATCCCGTGGGTGACAGTGGATTGCCGCCGCTGTATCCGAAATAGGCCTGCTGCGTCCTGATGTGGCGGCTGTCGTGGCTGAAAGCCGGGGTGCCCGACCACATCCCATCCGTTTGCCAGTAAACTCTCTGCCTTTTCGCCGCTTCCATTTTCCTCGCGGCCATTACCTTATTTCCTACGGAGTTTGCCTTGCGTCTGTTTCACACCTCCGACTGGCACCTTGGGCAGAACCTGCACGGCCAGGATCGCGACTTCGAACACGGCTGCTTTCTCGAGTGGCTACTGCGCCAGCTGAAGCTCGAACAGCCTGATGTGCTGTTGATTGCCGGCGATATCTTCGACACGGTCAACCCGCCGGTCAAAGCCCAGGAACGCCTGTACGACTTCATCGTCAGCGCCCATGAGCAACAACCGAAGCTGACCATCGTCATGATCGCCGGCAACCACGACTCTGGCTCGCGTATCGAATTGCCCGCACCGTTGATGCGTCGTCTGCGCACTCACGCGCTGGGTCGGGTGCTGTGGCTGGATGACGGGCAACTTGACGCCGAACGCCTGCTGCTGCCGCTGCCGAACGCGAAAGGAAAGGTCGTGGCCTGGTGCCTTGCGCTGCCATTCCTGCGGCCTGCCGAAGTGACCGGGGCCCACTTGGGCGACAACTATTTACGCGGTATCGGCCAGGTGCATGAGTGGCTGATCGAGGCGGCGAATGCCAAGCGCAAGCCCGGTCAGGCACTGATCGCGATCAGTCATGCGCACATGGCTGGCGGGTCGGTTTCCGAAGACTCGGAACGCAGCCTGATCATTGGCAATGCCGAAGCGTTGCCCGCCAGCCTGTTCGGCCCCAGCATCAGCTATGTCGCCCTCGGCCATTTGCACAAGCCGCAGAAGGTCAACGGCGAAGATCGCATCCGCTACAGCGGCTCGCCGATTCCCTTGTCGTTTTCCGAAATCGGCTATCAGCATCAGATTCTCGACGTCGTGTTCGAGGGTGAAACCCTGGTGAGCGTCGAACCCAAACTCATCCCGCGCGCGGTCAACCTGCAACGCATCGGCCCTGCCCCCTTGGCGGACATCCTGCTGCAACTGGCTGACCTGCCGAACATCGACCTGCTGGCCGACATCCAGCGCCAGCCCTGGCTGGAAGTGCGAGTACGCCTTGATGAGCCGCAGCCCGACCTGCGCTATCAAGTCGAAACCGCGCTGCAAGGCAAAGCCGTGCGACTGGTGCGTATCGCTGCGGAATACGCGGGCAGCGGCAGCCGCGACGGCCTTGAGGATGGCGCCTCGTTGATCGAACTGGATCAGCTCACGCCTCAGGAACTGTTCAGCCGCGCCTGGCAGGACAATTACGGCAGCGAGGTTGACGAGCAAACGCTGAAAGACTTTGCCGAGCTGTTGCAGGACGTGCAGATGGAGAGCGAACAGCCATGAAGATCCTCGCGATCCGCCTGAAAAACCTGGCCTCCCTGGCCGGTCCGTTTGAAATTGACTTCACCGCCGAACCCCTGGCGAGCGCGGGTTTGTTTGCGATTACCGGGCCAACGGGCGCGGGAAAAAGCACCTTGCTGGACGCCTTGTGCCTGGCGTTGTTTGGCGCCGTGCCTCGACTGAGCAATGCCCAGGTGTCCGCCAAAGCGCCAGACGCTGACGGCGAAATCAGCACCGGCGACCCGCGCACACTGTTGCGTCGCGGCACCGGTGAAGGCTATGCCGAAGTGGATTTTGTGGGCATCGATGGCCGTCGCTACCGCGCTCGCTGGGAAGCCAACCGAGCGCGGGAGAAAGCCGGTGGCAAGCTGCAAGCCAGCCGCCAGAGCTTGCGCGATATCGATCAGGACCAGCTGCTGGCCAGCCAGAAAGTCGACTTCAAAACCCAACTTGAAGCGGTTCTCGGCCTGAACTTCGAGCAGTTCACCCGAGCTGTATTGCTCGCCCAAAGCGAGTTCAGTGCGTTCCTCAAGGCCAATGACAACGAGCGCAGCGAACTGCTGGAAAAGCTCACTGACACGGCGCTCTACACCCGTCTCGGCCGACGCGCGTTCGACAAGAGCAAAGAAGCACGCGAAGCCCACAAGCTGCTGCAGGATCAGGCCACCGGCGTCACGCCGCTGCCACCTGAAGCCAGAGCCGAGCTCGATGAGCGCTTCAACGAGGCTCAGCAGCAGCTCAAACTCCAGCAGGCACAGCTCAAGCAACTGGAGTTGCAACACGCGTGGCTCAAAGAACTACGGCTGGTGCAAGACGCGCAGCAAAGTGCCGCCGAGCAATTGCACAGCGCGCAGCAACAGTGGGAAAGCCTGGCAGGCGAGCGCCTGATGCTCACGCGCCTGGAACAACTGGCCCCGCAACGGCACCAGTTCGCCCGCAAATCCGAACTCACCACGCAGCTCACCCCACTGATTGCGCAGATCCGCCAGCACCTGCAACAGCAGACGGAACTGACCGCGCGCCAGGGGCAACTCGAACAGACCTTGAGCGCCGCGCAAACCGCACGCGCCGAAGCGCAAAACCAACATGCCAGCAACGCGCCGCTACTGCGCCAGGCCTTCGAGGAGCAGAGTGCCCTGGCCCGGTTGATTAAAGACGCGAGCCTCAGTGCCGATCTCAAGCAACAGGTGGACCAAGCCTGTGCGCAAGGCCAGAGCACGATTCAAGGTTTGGTCGAGCAACAAGAGCGGGTGGCCGCTCGCCTGCAAAGCATTGCCGCACAACTCGAACAAAGCGTCCATCTGGCACCCTTGAGCGATGCCTGGAACGCTTACCGGGATCGCCTGCAGCAGCTGATGTTGATCGGCAATCGCTTGAACAAGGGGCAGGCAGAACTGGCTGCCCTGGAGCAAAGCGCTGTCCGTGCAGCGGATGAATTCGCCACGCAAAAGCAGAGCCTGGAAGTGCTTTACAAAGAAGCCGGTGCCGAGCCCGAAGCCGTGGCCGAACAGATCCAGTTGCTGGGCAATCTGCTGCAGGACAACCGCAAGCAACTGCGTGCCTTTGAAGAGCTGACACGCCTGTGGGCCAGTCAGCAGGATCTGGACAAGCGCGGTACCGACCTTCAGCAGCGCCAGTCTGTCGTGCAGCAAGAGCGGGATCGGCTGACCCAGGACGGGGTAAAAACCAAACACGAATTGGTCATCGCCGAACAGACTCTGACCGTCACCCGCGAGCTGCTGGAGCGTCAGCGGCTGGCCCGCAGTGCCAGTGTTGAAGAACTGCGCGAACAGCTGCAGGACGACCAGCCCTGTCCGGTCTGTGGCAGCCCGGATCATCCCTATCATCAGCCTGAAGCACTGCTGCAGAGTCTGGGTCGGCATGATGAAAGCGAGCAGGCCAACGCCCAGAAAGCCGTCGACCTGCTCAAGGAAAAGCTCACGGATTTGCGTGCGGAAGTGGGCGGCCTGATTGCTCAGCAAAAAGAACTGCTGCAGCAGCAGGAACACCTTGAGACTCAGCGTCAGAGCCTGGCGCCGGCCCTCGAAGCGCACTCGCTGTCGACACAGTTGCTGGCTAGAGACGCCAATCAGCGCGACACCTGGCTGGCACAGCAAAACGCTCAGTTGAATCAGAGCATCTCCCAGGATGAGCAACGGCAAACCGCCCTGCTCACCCTGCAGCAGGACGCCGCGCGTCTGGCGCAGCAGTTGCGCACTGCCGAAACGGCGAGCCTGCAAGCCGCTCAACACCTGAGTAACCAGCAGCGCGAACTCAGCAGTGATCGCCAGCGCCTGGATGAAGAACTGACAGCCTTCAGTACGCTGCTACCCGCTGAAACGCTGGAGGCCTTGCGCAACGAACCGGCCGCAACGTTCATGCAATTGGACCAGCAGATCGCGCAGCGCCTGGAACAGCTCGATCAGCAACGGGATGAAATCAGCGACCAGCAGCAACGCCAGCAAGTGTTGGAGAAAGAACAGGATCGCCAGCTCACCCGCCTTCAGCAGCAGGAAACCGCGCTGGCGCAGTTCAATGCCCTTGCTGAACAGCAGCAGGCTTGCCAGCAGAAACTGACGCAGTTACTGGGCGATCGCACCAGCGCCGAACAGTGGCAGCAGCAACTCGATCTTGCCGTCGAACAGGCACGCAACGCCGAAACGACGGCCCATCAGGAACTGCAAACCGTGCGCACGCAGCTGGTCCAATTGGCCGCAGAGCTCAAGGCCCACCAGGAACGCCTCTCGGCCCTGGAAACCGAGGACCGCGAACTGGGCAGCAAGATTGCCGATTGGCGAGCGCTGCATCCGGAGCTCGACGACGGCGGACTGGAGACGTTGCTCAGCGTCGACGATCAGCACGTCAGTGAGTTGCGGCAACGCTTGCAGCAAAGCGAAAAAGCCATTGAGCAAGCCAAGGTGTTGCTGCTGGAGCGGGATCAGCGTCTGCTGAATCATCAGGCGCAGCACAACGGCAATCTCGACGCCGAACAGTTGGCCAGTGCGCTGGCGGACCTGCAAACCCAGTTCACCGCCAGCGAGCATCGATGTGCGGAGTTGCGCGCAGAACAGGCCGAAGACCAGCGTCGGCAAAACGCCAATCAGGCACTGGCCCAACAGATTGACGCGGCCTACACCGAGTTCCAGCGCTGGGCGCGGTTGAGTGCCTTGATCGGCTCGGCCACGGGCGACACCTTCCGCAAGATTGCCCAGGCCTACAACCTCGATTTGCTGGTGCACCACGCCAACGTGCAGTTGCGCCAATTGGTCCGACGCTATCGCCTGAAACGCGGCGGCAGCATGCTCGGTTTGCTGGTGATGGATACCGAGATGGGCGACGAATTGCGCTCGGTGCATTCACTGTCCGGTGGCGAGACGTTCCTGGTGTCGCTGGCCCTGGCCTTGGGGCTGGCATCGATGGCGTCGAGCACGTTGAAGATCGAGTCGTTGTTCATCGACGAAGGCTTCGGCAGCCTTGACCCCGAATCCCTGCAACTGGCTATGGACGCCCTCGATGGCTTGCAGGCCCAGGGTCGCAAGGTCGCGGTGATTTCTCACGTTCAGGAAATGCATGAACGGATTCCCGTACAGATCCAGGTCCACCGCCAGGGCAATGGCCTGAGTACGCTGGAGGTGAAATGAATACGCTGTATTCCTTCCGCCGCTGCCCTTACGCCATGCGCGCACGAATGGCCCTGCGTTACTCGGGGGTTGCCGTGGACATTGTCGAAGTGAGCCTGAGGGCCAAACCGGCCGAGATGCTCGCGTTGTCGAGCAAAGGCACGGTGCCGGTCCTCAACGCTGATGGCCAGGTGATCGATGAAAGCCTGTCGATCATGCGCTGGGCGCTGGCGCAGAATGATCCGCAGGATTGGCTGCTCAAGGATGATTCGGCGGGCCAGGCGCAGATCGACACGTTGATTGAAGAGAATGATCAGGTGTTCAAGGTGCACCTCAATCGCTACAAGTACGCCGAGCGCTACCCTGAACAGCCGATGGAGGTGTATCGCGCCGAAGGCGAGGTGTTCCTGCGCAAGCTCGATGGGTTGCTGGCAGGACGGGATTACTTGCTGGCCGGGCACCCGAGTCTGGCGGACGTGGCGCTGATGCCGTTTGTGCGGCAATTCGCTCACGTGGATCGCGAGTGGTTCGGGCAGACGCCTTATGGCCGGTTGCAGGTGTGGTTACAGCGGTTTCTGGAGTCGGCGTTGTTTATTGGTGTGATGCAAAAGTAGGTACGCCGAATTACATGTAGCAGCTGGCGAAGCCTGCGTTCGGCTGCGCTCCCTGTATGGACTGTGCTGGCCAGGTTACCTGTGGCGAGGGGATTTATCCCCGTTCCAGTGCGTAGCACTGGCAATAAATCTTGGGGTCGCTGCGCAACCCAACGGGGATAAATCCCCTCGCCACAGGGCATAGGGCATAGGGCATATGGCACAGACCATAAGGCGCTCAGGATTGGTGTTTACGCCAACACCTCACACATCTGCAACGCCGAGCAATCCACCTGGAACGGTCCGAAAAAATCACCCTGGCGTTTGATCGGTGGATTGCCAGCCAGCATGCCCAACGCTTTAGCCGTCTGAATGTTGTGCGCCATGTTGTGATTGGCTTCGATGGACCGCGCCACCGCCCCTGCCGAACCTTGCCCGAACCCCAACAACGAAGCGCCGTTAGTCATGAACGCCAAAATGGCGAGCACCCAGAATTTGTGCCCTTTCATGCGCCAGCAACTCCCAAACGCTCAGCCTGATCGACCAACGCGTTTTGCGTGCGATGTTCGAACTGGATACCGGGATGGGCCACTTGAATGGGTGCATCGAAGGTCTGTTGCGACTGAGGCGACAGGCTGACGATCAGTACCATGACCACGTAGAGAGCGATGGCCAGGTAGGCGCCGTGTTTGGCTGAGGTGAGGATTGCGCTGGCCATGGTGTTCTCCGTGGGCATGTTTCAGAGCCCACAGAATCGTTGAAAACCACCGCGGCGACCAACAAGGCTTATCTATAGTAACTATCAGTTTCGTTGATCGTGAATTCCTGGAACTACGCAGGGGCATGCGCCAGGGAAACCAGTATTTAAAAGGCCCGCAAACGCGTTATGCAGGAGCGACATCACTCATGGCTTCTCGACGCAACGGCTATCGAGCTGTCAAAAGTGACTTCGCTCCTGCATAAAAAGTGCAGGGCCAGAATTTCAGGCTTGGGTTTTGTGATCCAGGGCTGCGTGGAAGTTGGCGCTCTGTTGCAGGTATTTCGGGGTGTAGCTTTGGGTGTGGGATTTTTTGCTGCTGATCTCGACGCTGGCACTGGTTGGCAAGGCCACGGTGGCAGAGATAGCGGACGCGGCAATGATGGAGAAGAGATTGAAGTTCATGGCGGTATTCCTCGGAGTCAGTTGGCTTGCTTGCCCGGTGGGGCCGTGAAGCAAACTTAACCTCCGGAGGTGATCACCTTGAAATGCTTTGTAGCACTTCCAAATATCAGTCTCATTGATAGAAGGATGCAGGCCCCATCAACCGGGGCCTGCGGCCTATTGACGCACCAGGAATTTGATATCGCTGGGCGCGTCCATGGGTAGCTTTTGCACAGTTTTGCCCAGCAAACCGGTTTTGGCGTCGCGTTCGACGACGACAATCTGATTGCTCTTCTGGTTGGCAATCAGCAAAAACCTGCCACTCGGGTCGAGGCTGAACTCACGCGGGTGATCACCTTCTACCGAGCGACGCTGCAACTCCTTGAGGTGGCCGGTGGCCGGATCGATGGCAAACAGCAACAGTTGATTGGCAGTCCCGCGGTTACTGACGTACAGGAACTTGCCATCCGCGGAAGCATGCAGCGCCGCAGCGGCCTTGTCCGAGACCGGCTGACCCGCCGCCAGATCGACCATTTGCGTCTGCTCGAGCTTGCCATCCTGGTAATCGAACACGGCAACCTGCGCGCTCATTTCCATGGTCAGCCAGGCATGCTTGCCATCCGCGCTGAACAGCAAATGTCGCGGTCCACTGCCCGGTGGCAGCTGAACCGACGCCGGGGCGGCGGCGGTCAAGGGCAGTTGCGGATTGGCCTTGGGATCGAAGCGATAGACAAAAACCTTGTCCGCCCCCAGGTCATTGGAAAACACAAAGCGGCCGTCCGGCGAAGAGATCGTCGAATGCACATGCGCCGACATCTGCCGCTCAGGATTGACCCGACTGGACGGATGACTGCTCATCTGCACCACCGGTTTGAGCGTGCCATCGACGCTGACGGGCACGACCGCCAGGGTACCTCCCGGGTCTTCAGCGACGGAATAGTTGCTGACGAACAGGTGACTGGCGTCAGCACTCAGGCTCGAATGCGTAGGCTCGTTGCCCAGGCTCTGAGCCTGGTTGATCAGGCTCAATTGGTAGGACTTGGGATCGATCGAATAGCTGCTGACGCGGCCTACCGGATCAGCCTGTCCCGGACCGTTTTCGTTGACCACGAACAGACGTTGCTGATCCTTGGACAAGGTGAGCCAGGACGGGTTTTCGGTTTTGATCACTTGCAGGGGTTTAGCGTCGATCTGCCCGGTAGCGCTGTCGAAATTCAACCGATAGATGCCCTGGCTCTGGCCGGCTGTGTAGGACCCGACCAGCAATTGGAAGTCATCGGCCGGCGCTGCCTGAACACCCATCGCGCCGACGCTGCCGGCGATCAACAGTGGCCAGAAATTACGCATCCTCATTCCCCTCGTCCTCGTCGTCACCGCCGAACGCTGTCAGGCAGACCAGTCGATGCTCGCCGGAGTCACCCGTGATCACCCAGCTCTGCAAGGTGGGGTCGAACGTGGCGGCCTGAATCTGCGCCGGGGTGAATTCCCAGTGTTTGGCCGCACGGCCGTCCATGCACTCGATGTGCAGGTTATCGTCCTCGTCCAGCGAGAATTCAAAGGCGTGCAGGCCGTCGATTTCAACCATGTCGCAGTGTTCGAGGGTGTTGAGCAAGGTGTCATTTGCGGCAGTCATGGCAGTCAATCTTTGAAAGGGGAAAGACGCCATGATAGCTCAATGTGGGGGTGGGTCTGCGCGTGCCACGTTATAGATATCGATGCGCCCCCTGTGAGAGCGAACTTTTGTGGCGAGGGGATTCATCCCCGCTGGGCTGCGAAGCGGCCCTAAAAGTTCTGCGACTGCTTCGCATTCGAACGGGGATCAATCCCCTCGCCACAAAGGCTCCCTCTTACAGGAACGTGCGTTTCGTCGTTAGAGGGCATCAGTGGACGGTTTGCCATCCACAAGGCGCTGAATGCGCAGCGGATTGCCGTTCTTCAACGCATCCGGCAGCAAACTGTCAGGGTAGTTCTGGAAACACACCGGACGCAGGAAACGGTCGATCGCCAAGGTGCCCACCGACGTACCACGGGCATCGGACGTTGCCGGATACGGCCCGCCATGGACCATCGAATCGCAGACCTCCACACCGGTCGGATAACCATTGAGCAGGATGCGTCCCACCTTTTGCTCCAACAGCGGCGTCAACTCGGCGAATTGTTCGAAGTCTTCCGGCTCGCCAATGAGGGTCGCTGTCAGTTGCCCGTGCAGGCCATTGAGTGCAGCGCTTAGCTGCGCCTGATCCGCGACTTCGACGAACACCGTGGTCGGACCGAACACTTCTTCCTGCAACACCTCATCGCCGCGGATCAACAAATCCACATTGGCCTTGAAGAGTTGCGGCTGCGCTTGATTGCCCTGTTGCGACTGGCCAGCCAGGTGTTCGATTGACGGGTGCGCGAGCAGCTTCTGCAACCCTTTGCCATAACTGCTGAGCGTGCCGGCATTGAGCATGGTTTGCGCCGGTTGGTCATTGATCAGCCCCGCTACCTGTTGCACGAACGCGCTGAACTGCGGCGAACGAATGCCGATCACCAAACCGGGGTTGGTACAGAATTGACCACAGCCTTGAACCACCGAAGCGGTGAGGTCGCGGGCGATAGTGTCGGCCCGCGCTTGCAGCGCCTGCGGCAAGATGATCACCGGGTTGATGCTCGACATCTCGGCGAACACCGGGATAGGTTGTGCACGGGCTGCGGCCATGTCGCACAAGGCTCGGCCACCCTTCAATGAACCGGTAAAACCGACAGCCTGAATCGCCGGATGTTTGACCAGCGCTTCACCGACCCCGCCGCCGTAAATCATGTTGAAGACGCCCGCCGGCATGCCGGTTTTTTCCGCCGCGCGAATGATCGCATCAGCAACGGACTCGGCGGTGGCCATGTGACCGCTGTGCGCCTTGAACACCACCGGGCAACCGGCGGCCAATGCAGACGCCGTGTCGCCGCCGGCAGTGGAAAATGCCAGCGGGAAATTGCTCGCGCCGAACACCGCCACCGGACCGAGGCCGATGCGGTACTGGCGCAAATCGGGACGGGGCAGCGGCGTGCGATTCGGCAATGGCTGATCGATCCGGGCGCCGAAGAAGTCGCCGCGACGCAGCACGTTGGCGAACAGGCGCATTTGTCCGCTGGTACGGCCACGCTCACCTTGAATGCGTGGCGCGGGCAACGCGGTTTCGCGGCAGACCAGGGCGACGAAATCATCGCCCAGAGCGTCCAGTTCATCGGCAATCCCATCGAGGAATTGCGCGCGGCGCTCCGCACTCAGACGCCGATAGGCCGGGTACGCGGCGGCAGCTGCCTTCGCCGCCGCGTCGACCTCTTCTGGTGTCGCCTGATAGAAGTCATGGGGCAACGCCTCGCCGGTAACGGCGTCGACGCTCTGGAGTGTGAGGGTGCCGGCAGCGCTGCGCTGCCCGCCTATGTAGTTATGACCAAGAATGCGGGACATGCATGTCTCCTTAAAGTGTGCCGACGGTGCCAGGTTCAAACGCTGCTTCCACGGGTGTGATGCCGTTAATCAGCGGCGCGCCGAATTCGGCCTGGCTGATCTCGAACAGATCACCGGGTCGGGTGCGAATGCCCTCGGCAAAGGACAGGGTGGCGGTGCCGAAGAAGTGAATGTGCACATCCCCCGGCCGCAGGAACTGGCTGTATTTGAAATGGTGGTACTCAAGGTTTTCCAGGCTGTGGCACATGTTGGCCTCGCCGCTGAGAAACTCGTTCTGCCACAGCACTTCGCCGTCGCGCAGAATACGGCTGGTGCCCGCCAGGTGTTGCGGCAGTTCGCCCAGCCGAAGCTCCGGGCCGTAGCTGCAGCTGCGCAGTTTTGAATGCGCCAGATAGAGGTAGTTCTTGCGTTCCATGACGTGGTCGGAAAACTCGTTGCCCACCGCATAACCGAGGCGATAGGGCCTGGCGTCGGGACCGATGACATACAAACCACTGAGCTCCGGCTCTTCCCCGGCATCTTCAGCGAACGGCGGCACAGGAAACGGATGACCAGGGCGTACAACGATGCTGCCGTCACCCTTGTAAAACCATTCAGGCTGTACACCCGCCTGCCCTGCTGCGGGTTTGCCGCCCTCCACGCCCCATTTGAAGATGCGCATGGTGTCGGTCATCGCGGTTTCGTCGCCGATCTGCTGGTGCATCTTGTCGCGAGCCGAGGCGCTGCCCAGGTGGGTCAGGCCGGTACCGCTGACCAGCATGTGCGCCGGGTCCGGGTGATCCAACGGTGGCAGGATGCGACATTGGGTCAGCAGCTCTGCATAGTCGTGACTGAGGCCCAGCCCCAATGCCTGGACCTGTTGCTCAAGATTTTTACCGGCCTCAATGGCCGCCAACGCCAGATCGCGAACCGTGCGCGCATCCAGCACCTCACGCACCAGCCCCTCCTCGACCACGCCAACCCGGCGCTCGCCGTTAATCAATTCGAACTGAACCAAACGCATGGTTTTCTCCTTTAAACAAACCTTTCAACAGCACTGCAAAATCCTGTGGGAGCTGGCTTGCCAGCGATAGCGAACTGTCAGGTACATCAACGCACAACGCGCTGCCGTCATCGCTGGCAAGCCAGCTCCCACAGGGGGCGGAGTAAGTTGTTCAAGTACGCGTCGCACCCCGTGCGCTGGCGGCGAATTGGTCAGCCGGCAGCACATGTTTGCGCTCCAGCAAGCGGTACACCACGCCGGTCAACACGAGCCCGAAGACCATCACGCCGGACAGGAAATACAGCCCCGAGGCGAGATTTCCGGTGTATTCCTTCAACGCACCAATAACGAACGGACCGATGTAGCCGCCCAGGTTGCCCACCGAGTTGATCAAGGCGATACCCGCTGCGGCACTGGCGCCGGCGAAGAAACGACCCGGCAAGGTCCAGAACACGGCGGTGCACGAGAACAACGCGAACGCCACCAGACACAGCGCCGCCAATTGCGCCACCGGCATCGTCAGCCAGGCGCTGAAGAACAGACCGATCGCGCCCAGTACATAGAGCACCGCGAGATGACCGTAGCGATCATTCAGTCGGTCTGAGCTGCGCGGGATGATCAACAAGCCAATGATCCCGAAAATGTACGGCACCGATGACACGAACCCGGTCGTCAGGTCGCTGCCGCCAAATTGCTTGATCAGCGTCGGCAGCCACAGACCGAGCCCATAAATGCTCAAAGTCACTGGCAGATAGAACAACGCCAGCAGCAACACCCGTTTGTCCTTGAGGGCGTGCAATGGATTGCCGTGGCGAGTCTGGCCATATTCCTGAAGGTCCTTTTGCAGTTCGCCGGTCAGCCAGTCCTTCTCGGCTTGGTCCATCCATTTGACCTGTTGCGGACCGTCCGGCAGCCAGCGCAGCACCGGCCAGGTCAGCAGGATCGCGGGGGTGCCGATGACGATGAACAGCCATTGCCAACCGTGCAGCCCGAGGGTGCCGTCCATGCCGAGCAGACCGCCGGACACGGGGCCGGTGATCATCATTGCGATGGGTTGCGAGAGGATGAACAGCCCCAGGATCTTGCCGCGATGGCGCACCGGGAACCATTGGGTGATGTAGTAGAGAACGCCCGGAAAGAACCCGGCTTCGGCGGCTCCGAGCAGGAAGCGCATGACATAAAAACTGTGCGGCCCCTGAACGAAAGCCATGCCGATGGTGATCGCGCCCCAGGTCACCATGATCCGCGCAAACCAGCGCCGCGCGCCGAAGCGTTCGAGCATCAGGTTGCTGGGAATCTCCAGCAGGAAGTAACCGATGAAGAACAGCCCGGCGCCCAGTCCATAGGCAGCGTCGCCAATGCCGATGTCCGCGCCCATGTGCAGCTTGGCGAACCCTACGGCGGAGCGATCCACATAGGCGATCAGGTACAGCAGGATCAGGAAAGGAATCAGTTTCAGCGTGATGCGACGTATCAGCCGCAGTTCCTGGCTCATGAGATCGGTCTCCGATTGTTGTTGTTATAGAACCTCGGGGGACGCCTCTCGCAGAAAACCGCCAGGGCAATCCCTCCGTTGCGACCGACTATATAGTATTACTATTTACTCAACAACACTTCCAAACCGTCGATTTAGCGCTTATGTTATCCATCAGTCTGAACAATATAGTCATACAATAAGAGAATCGATCATGTCTGATAAAAAACCCAATCTGCGCTCTGCCCAATGGTTCGGCACGGCTGACAAGAACGGCTTCATGTACCGCAGCTGGATGAAGAATCAGGGGATTGCCGACCACCAGTTCCATGGCAAGCCGATCATCGGGATCTGCAATACCTGGTCGGAACTGACCCCCTGTAACGCGCATTTCCGCCAGATCGCGGAGCACGTCAAACGTGGGGTGATCGAGGCAGGCGGCTGGCCGGTTGAGTTTCCGGTGTTTTCCAATGGCGAATCGAATCTGCGTCCGACCGCCATGTTCACGCGAAATCTGACGAGCATGGATGTGGAGGAAGCGATTCGCGGCAACCCGATTGATGGCGTCGTGCTGTTGACCGGCTGCGACAAAACCACGCCTGCCCTGTTGATGGGCGCAGCCAGTTGCGACGTACCGGCCATCGTCGTGACCGGCGGGCCGATGCTCAACGGCAAGCACAAGGGTCAGGACATCGGTTCCGGCACCGTGGTGTGGCAACTCAGTGAGCAGGTCAAGGCGGGCACCATCACCCTTGATGACTTCCTCGCGGCCGAGGGTGGCATGTCCCGTTCGGCGGGCACCTGCAACACCATGGGCACCGCCTCGACCATGGCCTGCATGGCTGAAGCCCTGGGCACTTCCCTGCCCCACAACGCGGCGATTCCAGCCGTCGACGCACGCCGTTATGTGTTGGCGCACATGTCCGGCATGCGGGCGGTAGAGATGGTTCGCGAAGACTTGAAGCTGTCGAAAATCCTCACCAAAGAAGCATTCGAAAACGCCATTCGCGTCAACGCCGCCATCGGTGGTTCGACCAATGCCGTTATCCACCTGAAGGCCATTGCCGGCCGCATCGGTGTGGACCTGGAGCTGGATGACTGGACCCGCATGGGTCGAGGCATGCCGACCATCGTCGACCTGCAACCGTCCGGTCGTTTCCTCATGGAAGAGTTCTACTATGCCGGAGGCTTGCCCGCCGTACTGCGCCGCCTCGGCGAAGCCAATCTGATTCCCCATCCTGATGCGTTGACCGTCAACGGCAAATCCATTGGCGAGAACACCAGGGAAGCGCCGATCTATGGTCAGGACGAGGTCATTCGCACCCTCGACAATCCCATCCGCGACGACGGGGGCATCTGTGTGCTGCGCGGCAACCTGGCGCCGCTCGGTGCCGTGCTCAAACCGTCCGCCGCCAGTGCTGAGCTGATGCAGCATCGCGGTCGTGCGGTGGTGTTCGAGAACTTCGACATGTACAAGGCGCGGATCAACGATCCAGAGCTGGACGTGGATGCGAACTCGATACTGGTCATGAAAAACTGCGGCCCGAAGGGTTATCCGGGCATGGCTGAAGTTGGCAACATGGGCTTGCCGGCCAAGCTGTTAGCGCAAGGTGTGACGGACATGGTGCGCATTTCCGATGCGCGCATGAGCGGCACCGCCTACGGCACGGTGGTGCTGCATGTCGCCCCCGAAGCCGCTGCCGGCGGGCCTTTGGCGACGGTAAAAGAAGGAGACTGGATCGAACTCGATTGCGCCAGCGGGCGACTGCACCTGGATATTCCGGACGCGGAGCTCGCGGCGCGCATGGCGGATCTGCAACCACCGCAGCAACTGATTGTGGGCGGTTATCGTCAGCTGTACATCGATCATGTACTGCAAGCAGATCAGGGCTGTGACTTCGATTTCCTGGTCGGATGCCGAGGCGCCGAAGTGCCGCGCCACTCGCATTAAGCGCAAAAGATCGCAGCCTGCGGCAGCTCCTGCATTGGAATGCATTCCACTGTGGGAGCCAGCCTGCTGGCGATTACGGTCTGTCAGTCGATACCCATGTGGCCTGACACACCGCTAATCGCTAGCAGGCTGGCTCCCACATTTGGTTTGTGTATCCACCTCAATACTGTGTCGTGCCTGCTATCATGCGCGGCATCTCCATCCCACAGGATCGCGCCGTTCCCCATGGATTACCGCAAACCCTCCGACCGCAAAAGCATGCACTCGCGCATCGTCCAGGAACTGGGCATGCAGATCGTTTCCGGGCGGTTCAAACCGGACGACAAGTTGCCCGCCGAAGCGCTGTTGTGCGAAGAGTACGCGGTCAGCCGACCGGTGCTGCGCGAAGCCACGCGGGTACTGGTTGCCAAAGGCCTGGTGTATTCCCGTCCGCGCGTCGGCACGGTGGTCAAGCAGCGCAAGGAATGGCACATGCTCGACCCGGACGTGTTGCACTGGCTGATGCAAAGCAGTCCGCAAAATGAATTCTTCGACCTGCTGACCAGTGTGCGCAGCATCATCGAACCCGCTGCGGCCGCCCTGGCCGCCCAGTTCGCCACCGACGCGGACATCGCCTCCATCGGTGAAGCCTATCAACGCATGGAAGCCGCGCCGACACCGGAAGCCTTGCTGCAACCGGACCTGGATTTCCATAGCCGGATCGCCGATGCGACGCACAACGATTTGCTGGCGAACCTGTGCAACATGCTCTCGGTCGCGATTGCCGAAGCGCTGAAGCATTCCAACCAGCGACCGAACCTGCATGAACTGGCATTGCCACGGCATAAGGCAATCCTCACCGCCATCGAAAACCGCGACGCTCTCGGTGCACGGCATGCGACGCTGGTGCAGCTGGATGATGCGCGCAATGCCCTGAGCACGGTGCTGGGGCAGACCTTGTAATATTCGCGATACCCCACTACCGCACGCACGACGACAAAAACCGTTTTCCTGTTTCGGACCGATGATCGGTCCATTACTCCGGCAGCCACCTAGGCCCGGATTTAACAGGAAAAGGATGTCGTCATGCCCGCCTCAAACACCCCCGCTTCATCCCGGGCGCCGAGCCAATTATTCGCTCAGGCCGTTCACCAGCGTTTCACCAATCGTCCGTCGCTGTTCTCCGTGGTTTTCAATGCGCTGCGCGATCGAATACTCGAACACTATCCGACCCTGGAGATGGACCTGCGCTCCGTCAGACTGGCCAGCCCAACCCCGTCCGGGCATTGGGAGTTCCAGCTGCTGAGCAATGTTGCTGTCCAGCATGTAATGAGCCCGCAACTGCTGGACTTCAGCCCTCGGCACGACTTGCCGTTCTACCTGACCGAGAAAATACCCAGCCGTTTGAAAGCACCGGAGCCGCCCTACACCATCGACATGCAGGTCATCGCGAACATCATCGCGTCCCTGCGATCGACCATTCACATCTATTTTCAACAGGCACTGGCCGACTACTGGGGCACTGCCGATGCCCAAGGTAATAGTCACTGGCAATGGCTCAGCGAGTTTCTCAACGGTCAGATGACCGCAGCTGCAGCGTCGCGGTCGGATTTGACTCAACCCCAGCGGGACATGCTCTCGCTCGTCGCCGCCTGGCCAGAACAGCTGCAACGTTCCCCCCGTGCAACTCCACCCACTGCTGCGAGCTTCATCGAGACCACGCTCATCAGCGGGGACAAAGAAGAACGGCTGCTGACACCGGACCTGTTGCTGGTACGCGACAAACAGGTGCTGTTGTACAGCGTCGCCGGTGCGATCGAGACATTCGATTCCATCGAGGTTTTCAGCGAAGCCTGGGGTATCCGGATGCAGCGCAGGTTTCAGTTCGACAGCATTACCTGGCGACGCAATGAGCCCAACGGTAACGTGTTCGAGCAACAAGCCGGTCTGATTCTGAATCAGCAACTCGTCGACCTGGGCGCAATGACGTTTCAGGGTGACAGCGAGCGATCGATCGACCGCCGTCTGGACAGGCTCACGGATCCAGCGCTGTTTTTTTCCGCAATGCCTGAAGCCGCCCCTGCCCGGCTCGAACAGGTCAGCCTTCATCTGCCCGAGTGGCTCACGCAAGCCAGCGTCAACGATCGATTCGCCTACCGCCGTCACCTGCAAGACATGGCCCACGTGCTGCAACAGAATCAGGGTCGATCGTTCAACGAAGGCGTTGAAAACATCCATGATTTCAGCCGTGAAGCGTTGCGTAAGCAGATGCAGACTGACCATGGTCATCAGGATCCCGACGATGTACTGCTGGACTTCTCCGTGGCCGCCGGTTACCCGGGCGGAGCAGGCTTTATCGAACACGTGCGGATGTCATTGACGGAGCTGGCCCTGAAGAATCTCGCCGGCAAGCCCAAAGGTACGCTCAAGCTGACCTCAAAAAGCGGTAAGGCCCTCCCCGGCTGGCTAGTGGCCGATTACGTGCTGGGCAGTAGCGGGCTGATTCAACGCGTCGATATTGGTACAGCCTACCCACAGAGCATCAAGTCACTGTTGCTGTCCGACTCTGCCGACGCCCGTCGACGAGAGATGTTGTTTACCCGTGAACTCAAGGTCAGGTTGCCAACGCAGGCGCTGGAGTACGCCATCAGGCAACAGTTCGGATGTTCTGCTAAAGGCTACCGCTACGTGAAAGCCTTGATGGGTGAGACCGTGACGGATAGAAGTACCGACGGCCAGGAGATCGTCCTGCGACCCTTGGCCCTGTGCAGAAAAGCTGGCGCCACACCCGACGCCGTCAACAACATGTTCATCATTGAACCTCGCGACATCAACGCTGGTCCGCACTTGCTGTATCGGCCGCTGTACAGCGATTGCCTGTACGAATACCCCACGCGTCAGGCCCTGCTGGATGCCATCGCCACACCGGGGGACCTGCAGGACAGTGTGTTGACCTGGCTGACAGACAAGGCTCGTCCGATTTTTGATCACGGCGGAATCAAAGAACCGCACATCATTCGCTTTACGCTTGGGGACGAGTTTGATCCCTATACGAAACCGGCACCCGCGACCCTGGCCGTCGACGACGGGGCCGAAAAATGGTTGCAGGCGCAAACCGACGGCCAATTGCTCAACCATTTGTTCCACAGCACCGCATGGGCGCTGGTCGACCTGGCTGACCGGGATTCGGTCTCGAACAGCGAGAGCCGTTGGGCGATCGTGATGGAAGGTGCCTGGCTCCTGTTCAATACACTGCTACTGCCTTTGATTCAGGGACCGGCCATGCTGGCAGGTTGGTTTCTGGTGTTGGTCAGTAGCCTTGAACAGGATCTGGCCGGTTTGGACAGCGACGATTCCACCACCAAAGAGTTGGCGTTGATCGACCTTTTGCTCAATGTCGCAATGGTGCTGCTGCACTCGTCCTCCAACCCCGGTCGACAAACGTTGCCGGAACGCTCTTCGCAAGAAATCGACTTGCACCTGGAGTCATGGCGTCGGGCATCCCCCGTGCCTTACACACAAGCCCCGCCGAGGGTTAGACAGGGCCCGGTTGCGCTGCCGGGGAAGCCTCCGGCGACAGGGCACACGACCCTGGATTTCAGCCGTTCGCTTGCCAGTGACAAGGCCAGCGCAAAATTGCTCGACGCCTTGCTGACTGTCAACGTGCCCTGGCCAGAACCTATACCAAGCCCCAAAGTCGACGGGCGCTTGAAGGGGCTGTACCGGATCGGCGATCACTGGCATGCCAGCGTCGGTGGATTACTGTTTCAGGTCAGCATCGAGCCCGGCTTCGGCGATGTTTACCTGGTCGATCCGCAGCACCCGCACCATCCCGGCTTTCAGCTTGCCAGCGATGGCCAGGGGCATTGGCGCCTGCAACGTGGTGCCCGGCTTGACGGAGGGATGCCCAGGCACAGGGTTAAAGTCTGGGCAGATGACAATAAAGTGCTCCTGGATACGTTAGCTGCGCAAACGGAGTCCCTGCGGTTAGAGACTCAACCACTGGTTAGTGCTATCCGGGAATCCCGGAAAACGCTGGCGCCTGCCCGCGCCAATCTCGACAAACAGAAGAAACTCCTGCGGGTGCTCTGGAAGTTGACGTTTGCTGACGTTGCGCCTGAAAAACGCGCCGAATACTTCAAAAAACACGAAGAGCAACGCGCCGTAACGGCGATTGCAAACGCCCGCATGCACGTTGAACTCGACAAATACCTGGATGCCGTCTCAGAGGTGGCACCCGTCATGCACCAGCTGTTCGAAAAAAAAACCGAACAAATGGCAGCAGATCCAACCAACAGCGGTCATGCGGAAATGCGCCTGCACGCCGCCATTTATGAATTCAATAGTTGGTCCAGTGCCTTTGATTATCTGGTCAAAGCGCGCATGGACCTCCTTGAGCTGGACAGTGGCGAGCACATTGAAGAACTGACTCCCCGTGTCAACGACGGGTTGCAACAGGGCATCACTAGCGCATATCACGAGTTTCTCAATATCCAGAAGATTTTGCTTGAGATTGAAAACAAGCAGATTCCGATTGCCCTGAAGATAGAAACACTCCTCCATCAGGCCGATCCAGCGCTGCGCCAGGGCTTGTTGATCGTGACGCAAAACGATAAGTACGTCTCTTCCGGCTCCTTGAAGCAGTCCAAACTACTGACGCTGCTTGAACTGGCCATTGATCGCAGTTTCCAGCCTCATGACGAGGTCCAGTTTTCCATCGCTCAACAGCTCCTGGCCCCCCAGATACTGCAAAGCGTTCTTGCTCACTCGGAAATGCGCTCCCGTTCAGGCTATTCGGCCATTGAACAGACGGCGGTCCTCACGGATGTGCTCGAGCGCTACAAGCGCATAGAGAACGCTTTCAATGCGTTGAGCGACAAGCGATCCGGTTACATTCGTGAGGAATATCGAGACCCGTTTCTAAAACAGTTCGATGACGCCCGTACCAGCCTTGAGACGCAACTGGCTGACTTGATTCTCGTCGATGAAGGTTTCGCCCCTGCCCCATCAGCCGAAAAACCTGCCAGGGCAAAAGCGTCGAGCAAGAAAGTCATCAAGACCAGAAAAGGCAGTCTGGTAGGCGATCTGCGGCCGTCAGATAGCGGTACTCCGGGCAGCCTTGTCGACATCAGAGACCCCAGCACCGGGCAGGCTATCGCCACCTATCGAGAACAAGCGACTGAAGGTATCTGGGAAGAGGTGAACGAATCTGGCTCGACACAGCCTGAAGTCCCAGTGGTGCCCGAGGGTCCTTCGGTTCGCTCAATGAAAAAAATAAAAGCGCAGGCGCAACGGTTACTGGACGAGAGGACACGCAACGAAAAGGATATACGTTTTGAACAAAGGCAACTAAGGGATCCCCGACGAATCGAGGACCTGCGTCCCTGGGAGTGGGATCACATGCTGACCACGACTGCGAGCACGCTCGACGCCTTGGCAAGAGAAATTCAGAGCAGCCATGCGTCGGACGAAAACGCTACCCGACTGGCGAGCACTTACCTTGCCGAAGCGCAAGCCATGAAAAAACAAGCCCACGAATTTTGTCGCGAAGGGTATCTGTTACAACGTCCCAGAGCCTCTAACATCGACTACCTGGTGGAACACGGCTTTGTTGAAATCACCTTGGTCAACAGTCGTATTCCCTTGAAGGGCGGAGACTTTCTGACCGAGTATGCCGTGCACGATATCAACATGATCAGAAACGGTAGACCAGACAACGACAACGCCTTGTGGTACGCGCATTTCCATTACAAAGCAGCCGATGCCCCTCTGTCGCCCCCTGATTTTGCCCATCTAAAAACCCGCGCGGAACGTAAATTCACACGCAAGGAACTGTTCGAGCAAAACAAGAAGAATCCGCGAGCGGTGATCAACCTGGATAAAGAGAAAATCCCGCTGTCGTTAGCGCAAAAGCTTTTCCTGAACGTGAACAACGAGCACGCGGCCAACTGACAAAAAAAAGCCCGGGCACAATGCCCGGGCTATTTTTTTGCTGCGGTCAGCTATCAGTGAGCAAACAACGAATTGCCCTTCTGCCCCGCCAGTTTCTCCGGCTTGATCAGGAACCGTGCCAGCGCTGGCAACAGCCACAGCGCGCCGAACATATTCCACAGCAGCATGAAGGTCAGCATCAGGCCCATGTCGGCCTGGAACTTGATCGCCGAGAAGATCCAGGTGCACACGCCGATGGCCAGGCACAGGCCGGTGAACAGTACGGCTTTACCGGTAGATTTCAGCGTCTGGTAGTACGCCTCTTGCAGCGGCAGACCGGCACGCAGGAAGCTTTCCAGACGGCTGTAGATGTAGATGCCGTAGTCCACGCCAATCCCCACGCCCAGTGCCACGACCGGCAAGGTCGCCACTTTCACGCCGATGCCCATGAACGCCATCAGCGCGTTACCGAGTACCGACGTCAGCACCAGTGGCAACACGATGCACAAGGTCGCCGCCCAGGAACGGAAGGTGATCATGCACATGGTCGCAACGCAGATGTACACCAGGATCAGGATGGTCAGCTCGGATTCCTTGATCACTTCGTTGGTCGCCGCCTCGATCCCGGCGTTACCCGCCGCGAGGATGAATTCCAGGCCGTCCTTGTTGTTCTCCTTGGCGAAGTCCTGCACCGCGTGAACCGCTCGGTCCAGGGTCGCGGCCTTGTGGTCGTTGAGGAACACCAGTACCGGGGCCAGGGAACAGCTGTTGTTGTACAGGCCATCTGCCCGGGCGATGGAGTTGTTCAACACATCCGGGTTACGTGACAGGGTTTCCCATTTCAGGTTGCCCTCGTTCATGCCCTTGATCATCTGCTTGGACACGGTCACCAGCGAGATCGCCGACTGCACGCCCTCGGTGTTCTGCATCTTCCACATCAGCTCGTCGATCGGCGCCATGGCTTCATAGCGCGAGCAGCCTTCGGCCTTGGTTTTGACCATCACCACCAATACGTCAGAGCTGGTGGAGTAATTGCTGATGATGAAGTTGTTGTCCTTGTTGTAACGCGAGTCCGGACGCAGCTCCGGAGCACCCTGGTCCAGGTCGCCAATTTTCAGATTCTGGCTGTACCAGAGGCCGCCACCGAAAGCGATCAGTGCCAGGGCAATCGACACCGGGGCGACTTTCGGACTGGCGAAGTTCGACAGCAGACGCCAGAACGGATGCTCGCGCACCGCGTCCTTCTTGCTGCGCTCCACGGCGCGCTTGCTGATGCCGACATAGGAAATCGCCACCGGCAACAGGATCAGGTTGGTGAACACGATCACCGCCACGCCGATGGACGCGCCGATGGCCAGTTCACGAATCACGCCGATGTCGATGATCAACAGGGTAATGAAGCCCACCGCATCCGCGAGGATCGCAATCATCCCCGGCAGAAACAGTTGACGGAAGGTCCGTCGTGCGGCGGTCAGAGCGTTGTCCGCCTCGCTGGACTGCAAGGCGATACCGTTGATTTTCTGTACGCCGTGGGAGATACCGATGGCAAAAATCAGGAACGGCACCAACATCGAATAGGGATCGAGTCCGAAGCCGAAAAAGTGCATCAAACCGAGTTGCCAGACTACCGCCACCAGCGTGGTACTGAGTACCGCCACGGTGCTGCGCATGCAGTTGGTGAACCAGTACAGCAGGATCAGGGTGATCACGAAGGCGATGCCGAAGAACATCACCACCATGACCAGGCCATCGATCAGGTCGCCTACTTTCTTGGCGAAACCGACGATGTGGATCTTGATGTTGGGGTTCTGTTTCTCGAACTTGTCGCGGATCTTGTCTTCGAGCTCGTGGGAGAACTTGCGATAGTCCAGGGCCAGCAATTTGCCCTGGTCCTGCGGGTCCGGGTAGGACTCCAGCAATGGAATATCGACGATGCTCGACTTGAAGTCGTTGGACACCAGTCGCCCGACTTGCCCGGACTTGAGCACGTTGTTGCGCAGCAGATCGAGGCTTTCCTGCGAACCGTTATAGCTCTGCGGAATCACTTCACCACCGGCGAAGCCTTCTTCCGTCACCTCGGTCCAGCGTACGCTCGGACTCCACAGCGACTTGAGACCGGAGCGGTCGACGCCGGAGATATAGAACACTTCGTCGTTGATCTGACGCAGGGTCTCCATGTACTCCTTGGAGAAAATGTCGCCGTCGGTGGCTTCAACCGAGATCCGCACCGTGTTGCCCAGGTTCGCCAGGTCGTTGCGATGCTCCATCATCTTCTGAATGAAGGGATGTTCCAGCGGGATCATTTTCTCGAAACTGGTGGACGGACGAATCAGCGTCGCCTGCCAGAACAGGAAAATACTGACCAGCAGGCAGATCGTGATCACTGCCGGGCGGTTGTTGAAAATCAGGCGTTCGAGAAATGTCGCCTTGTCTTGGTGATGGCTGCTTAGGGATGTCATAGACCCGCCTTCTTATTATGTGCCCGGCTCATTTGCCCAACTCGGCGCCCGATGGCGAAGTAGCGCGAACGCCGCCCTGTCCTGCCAGAATCAGATTTCCGTTGCCTGCGGCAGTGACAGCCGACACGGAAATGCGATCCGCACGGTTGAACACGCTGAAGGTTTCGCCGTTGTCGTTGCTGCGGATCACCGAGCCACCATTACCAACGATCACGATGGAACCGTCATCGAGCAACGTAGCTCCGGACAGACCAAACTCCAGCGCGCCACGGGTGGCCTTGAGTTCAACCGGCTCCCAGGTGGTGCCGAAATCGGTGGAGCGGAACAGGTTGCCGCGCAATCCGTAAGCCAACAGGGTGTTGGCTTGGGCCGTACCGATCACGCCGAAAAGAGAACCTTCGTACGGGCCTTCGAGTTTTTCCCAGGTCTGACCCCAGTCCGCAGAGCGGAACATGCTGCCCTGCTCTCCGACGATGAACAGCCCGGCATCCTTGACGGCTGCGATGCCGTTGAGGTGAAACTGGTCTTCGTTATCGAGGCGGTCGCTGGCGTCTTCCCAGTGCTTGCCGCCATCGACGGTTTCCAGCAATGCGCCGTAGGCACCCACGGCAAAGCCGCTGTTGGCGTCCTTGAACCAGACGTCCAGCAGCGGCGCTTCGCGTGTCAGATCTTCGTATTGTTTGGTCCAGGTAACGCCGCCGTCCTCACTGGCGAGGATCTGCGCGTCATGGCCGACGGCCCAACCGTGCTTGTCGTCGACGAAAAATACCGATGTCAGCAGTTGCCGGGTGGGCACTTTGGCTTGGGTCCAGGTAGCGCCCTGGTCATCGGAATACAGGATGTGCCCACGATCACCGACGGCCACCAGCCGCTTGCCGGCGTGGACGACATCGAGCATCAGGCTTTTGCTGGCCTTGGCGGATTCAACGGAATAGACAACATCGGATGCCGGCGCGGCCGCAGCCAGCACAGGAGCCGACAACATGGCAGTGCCCAACAGCGAGAGCGCTGTAGCCAGCAACGCGAATTTGCGTAATGCCGGCGGGCGGCAGATACCCACACCCATGACAGGCTCACTCATAGACCTTCCCCCATTATTATTGTTAGGTCGTTCAACCTTTCAGGGCGCCGTAAGGGTGTTCATCTTGATCGGCTGTCTGGAGCATAGTCCTGAAATGCGCAATCTAGAGCCCCTTCGGAAGCTGGCTTATCCTATCGGGGTTTGGAAAGGTCTGACAATCGACGCCACGTTATCTTTTGTTAACTGGCGGGATAAGGGCTGGAGGTGAATGAGGGGGTATTCGGAGGGGTGATCGTGGAGGCTTATGAGTACACGTTACTTTGTACGAAATGCGCAGGAGCTGCGTAGGAACACTCTCTGTAGTCGAATATGCCAGGTGACGGCCGGGGTCAGGCCAGCCCCGCTCGCGCGATAATGAGTTTTTACATGCTGTCCTTGTTCGGTATCGCCGGTGAGAAGGAGCGCAACCGGATTAAATTCAGAACCCTCGCTCAACACAGCGGCTTTATCGTCAAACCGGTAAGGCGCCTCCCAAAGGGTTACGGCATTATCTTCGCCGCCTCTAAAGAATGATTACCATCGACCGTAGTCACTTTCCAGAGGGACTCTTTATTTACAGGGCATTTCCCGCACGAATGATGACAAGGAAAACACATGTCGACGCTGGTCTATTACGTAGCCGCAACACTGGATGGTTATATTGCCACTCAACAACACAAACTGGATTGGCTGGAGAACTTTGCGCTAGGGGATGACGCAACGGCCTATGATGATTTTTATCAGACGGTCGGAGCCGTGATCATGGGGTCACAGACCTATGAATGGATCATGTCGAACGCTCCCGATGACTGGCCTTACCAGGACGTACCCGCCTTTGTCATGAGCAACCGGAATCTGTCAGCACCCGCCAATCTGGATATCACCTTCTTACGCGGCGATGCCGGGGCCGTCGCGGCCAGCGCCAGACAAGCGGCGAAGGGCAAGAATGTCTGGCTAGTCGGTGGCGGTAAAACGGCAGCCAGTTTTGCTGACGCAGGGGAATTGCAGCAGTTGTTCATCACCACCATTCCGATCTTTCTCGGCAGCGGCGTTCCCCTACTGCCCGTTGACTGCGCGCTTGAAGTCATTCTCAGAGAACAACGAACGCTGCAGAGCGGCGCCATGGAATGCGTCCTGGACGTGAAAGCGGACTAACAACATCCGTAAGTAGACCGTGTATCGAAACTCGCAACATCGTATGATTTTTTTGTGATCTATCAATGCGGTGAGCCACCAGTCTTCGCGCCACAGCGCGGCGTCGGAGACGTGGCGGCCCCTCCTATAGTGTTCCTGTAATGCTCCAGGCTGTCAGGCCAGGCTTTTGCTGACCACTTCGAACACATCGCTCGACAGCTGACCCGAAGCCCGAATCCGCTCCAGCTCACCTTTCATCAACGCCTGACGAGCGTCGTCGTATTTGCGCCAGCGAGTCAGTGGCGCCAGTTGGCGGGAAGCAATCTGAGGATTGAACCCGTTCAGCTCGATCACCAGGTCCGCCAGGAAGCGATACCCCGAACCATCCGCCGCATGGAAGTTGATCAGGTTCTGCCCGGCAAATGCGCCTACCAGTGCCCGCACCTTGTTCGGGTTCTTCATGTTGAACGCCGGATGCTGCATCAGCTGACGCACCCGCTCCAGACCACCCGGCAGCGGGCTGCCGGCCTGAACGCTGAACCACTGATCCATGACCAGCGGATTGTCCTTGAAGTGCTCGGCAAAACTGGCCAGCGCCTTGGCTTTCTCTTCGTCGAACGGCGAATTGACCAACACCGCCAGCGCCGTCAGGCGTTCGGTCATGTTGTCGCTGAACTCGAACTGTTCAAGAGTCGCGGCCAGGACTTCCGGTTTTTCGCTGAGCATCAGGTACGACAGCGCAATGTTCTGCAGCGCGCGACGAGCAAAGTGCTCGGCCTCGGCCACATAAGGCGTCTTTTTCGACAGGTCGCGGTTGGCCTGATAACGCAGCCATAGCGGTTCGAACAGGTTGTCCGCCAATTGCTCGCGAGCAAACTCGCGGGCGATGTGGATGGCATCAACGTCAGCAACCTCGCTGATTTCCGTCAGATACGCTTCACCCGGCAGCGAGAGCATTTCCGCGACCATGGCCTGGTCCAGCGTTTCGTCCGTCAGCACAGAATGCAGGGCGGTGATCAGACGTTGATCCAGCACCAGCTTCTCACCCTTCTGGTGATCGGTGATCAGCTCTTGCAGCACTTGAACCGACAGTTGCTGGCCGGCGTCCCAACGATTGAAACCGTCAGTGTCATGCTGCATGAGGAACATCAATTGGTCGCGGCTGTACGGGAAGCTCAGCTTCACTGGCGCCGAGAAACCACGCAGCAACGACGGCAGCGGCTGTTCCGCGACGTCAACGAAGGCGAACGTCTGCTCGGCCTCGGTCACCGAAATCACACGCGAAGTGCCCTGGGCGCTGGCCTCACCTTGCAGGCGCAGGGCAATTTCCCCGCCCTTGCTGTCCAGCAGGCCCAGCTCGACCGGGATCACAAATGGCAGCTTCTCAACCTTGTCCGGGGTCGCCGGGCAGCTTTGGCGGAAAGTCAGGCTGTAGGTTTTCGCCGCGGCGTCGTATGACTCGCTCACCGCCAGGCGTGGCGTACCGGCCTGGCTGTACCAACGTTTGAATTGGTTCAGGTCGACACCATTGGCGTCTTCCATGGCCTTGATGAAGTCGTCGCACGTCACGGCCTGGCCGTCATGGCGATCAAAGTACAGGTCGCTGCCTTTGCGGAAGCCTTCGGCACCGAGCAAGGTGTGGATCATGCGAACCACTTCCGAGCCCTTCTCATACACGGTCAGGGTGTAGAAATTGGAGATCTCGATAAAGCTGTCCGGGCGCACGGCGTGGGCCATCGGGCCAGCGTCCTCGGCGAACTGGTGGGTCCGCAGGTAAGCCACATCCTGGATGCGCTTGACCGTGGCCGAGTTCATGTCGGCGGAGAAACCGGAATCACGGAACACCGTAAAACCTTCCTTGAGCGACAGCTGGAACCAGTCGCGGCAGGTCACGCGGTTACCCGACCAGTTGTGGAAGTATTCGTGGGCGACGATCGCCTCGACCCGCTGGTGCGCGGCGTCGGTGGCAGTCTCGGCCTTGGCCAGCACGGCGCTGGAGTTAAAGATATTGAGCCCCTTGTTCTCCATGGCGCCCATGTTGAAGTCGTTCACGGCGACGATCATGAAGATGTCCAGGTCGTACTCGCGGCCGTACACCTCTTCGTCCCAGCGCATGGACTTCTTCAGGCTGTTCATGGCGTGCTGGCACTTGTCGATGTTTTCCGGCTCGACATAGATACGCAGCGCCACGGAACGCTCGGTCATGGTGGTAAAGGTGTCTTCGACGCACCAAAGATCACCGGCCACCAGCGCAAACAGGTACGCCGGTTTCATGAACGGGTCTTCCCAGGTCGCCCAGTGCCGGCCGTCTTCGCCAGGCCCTTGGGCAATCGGGTTGCCGTTGGACAGCAACACCGGGTAGCTGTGCTGCTCGGCAACCACCGTGGTGGTGAACTTGCTCATCACGTCCGGGCGGTCGAGGTAATAGGTGATCTTGCGGAAGCCTTCAGCCTCGCACTGGGTGCAGAACATGCCGCTGGATTTGTACAGGCCTTCCAGCGCGGTATTGGTTTCCGGGTGGATCCTGACACTGGTGTCGACCGTGAACGTGGTGCTGGTCGGGTGCAGGGTCAGATGATTCTCGGTTAACTGGTAGTCAGTTTCGCTCAGCTCTACATCACCGAGGTTGACCGACAGCAATTCAAGCTGCTGGCCATCCAGCACCAGCGGCGGCAAGCCAGGGCCACGCTCGGGATTGCGGCGCATCACCAGTTGCGCATGGACCAGGCTGTGGTCCTCGAACAACTCGAAGGTCAGGTGCGTCTCGTCGATCAGGTACTCGGGCGCCTGATAGTCCTTCAGGTAGATCATCTTCGGTTGTTCGGTGCGCATGCTGGAGTCCTTACTGATGCACGGCGAGCTGGTAAGCCGTGTATTTACGAATATTGATGACGCCGGTGTCGAAGATCAGGTACTGGCCCTTGATCCCCAGCAGCGTGCCTTCGGCAATCGGATTCTTGTCCAGATTGAAGCTGACGATCTTGGCCGGGTACTGCTCGACCGGGTAGCGGATTTCAATCGGTTCCACATCGGCAATGGTCTGGATCGCCTGCAGTCCGAAACGTTCCTGCAAACCTTGCAAACCTTCGGCGCAGCTGTCGAACAACTGATCGCGAACGGCTGCCAGGTCCACCGAAACCGCTTCGCCCTTGAGTAAAGCACGCCAGTTGGTCTTGTCCGCCACCTGGCTGCGAAACAGGTCCTCGACGAAGCCCGATTGCTGACGCGTCGACACGCGCATGATCGGCAACGCCTGACGGGCGCCCTGATCGATCCAGCGCGTTGGCAGCTGCGTAGCGCGAGTAATACCGACTTTCACGCCCGACGAGTTGGACAGGTACACAATGTGATCGGTCATGCAGAACGTCTGGCCCCACTCGGGCTCACGGCAGGTACCGGCGTCGAAGTGGCAACGCTCAGGGCTCATGATGCAGATATCGCACTGCGCCAGCTTGGTCATGCACGGGTAGCAATAACCCTGGCTGAAACTGGTTTTGGTCTTGCGTCCGCAATGGGAGCAATGGATCGCTCCCAGGTATTCCAGGCGCACTGTGGTCCCGATCAAAGGATTGACCGGGACCTCGACATCACCCAGACGAAACGCGTACTGCACGTCCGGCCCGTCAAGGCGTGCCGACATTTTGCTGATTGCACCGCGGCCAATCTCGATCAATGGATGGCATCCGACTTGAACAGGATATTAGGCACTTCAATCGACTTGGAGCTGCATTCCTGAGGACCCATGTAGCCGGTGCGTTCTTCTTCGGGCAGGTTCTTGATCTCCCAAGCGATCATGGCCTGCAACGACAGTTCGCGCTGTTCGGCGGTGAGTTTGCCACCGTCGGACCATTTGCCGATTTCCACCGCCAGTTTCAGGCTCTCGTAGATATCGGGGGTGATGTTCTTGATCATTTCGTTAAAAGAGGACATTAGGTCTCCGCGCTCTTGAATCTGCACAAAAATTTTAGACGGCCAGTTTACGGCGGTTGTACAAACCACCTAACAAACCGGTGAAGCATCCGATGAGTAACCCGCCGACGTGGGCCGCGTTGGCAATTTCACCAAAACCGATCATCGAGACCAGCCCGGACAGGCACAGCAGCAGCCAGACCAGCATCATCACCAGCACGCCCCGTGGCAGGCGATAAGCCGGGTTCGGCGACAGCATCTGGAAGATCCAGCAATGCCCGAGCAAGCCGTACAACACGCCGGACAACCCGCCAAACAACGTCGGACCGCTGAACAGATACTGGGCATAGTTGGAGACCAGGCTGAACAGCAGGGTCAGGCCAATCAGATTGATGCTGCCCTGGCGGGACTCTATCCGCCGCCCCAGCTCCCAGTACCACATGCCGTTCATGGCCAGGTGCAGGATGCCGAAGTGGATCAGCATTGGCGTTACCAGGCGCCACCACTGCCCCGCGGCCAGGCTGTCAGCCAGTGGCACGAAATGGATGTACTCGCCGACCACACGAAAATCGAGGAAGGTCAGCCAGCGCATCGTGTCGAGGTTTTCACCCAGCAGCGTGACGACGCCGACGATCATGCTCAGCACCAACACCAGGCCAGTCGCCTTGGCATAACGCAGCTGTTCGATAAAGCCTGGGCGCTTGGTGGTTTGCGCATCAGGGATGTCCAGCTGCTGATCGGGATCACCCGCCGGAAAGCGTTCGTACAGCGAGCGCACGTCTTCGCTGATGCTGGCGGGCACCCACAGCACCTGTTCGCCAGATTCCTCGCTGACCCGATGCGGAACCTGCATGCGCTGCAGCAATTTGACGAACCCGCTCAAGTCCACCGCCAGTGGCAGGCGCAGTACGGCGACGGTACTCATTGCAGAACCTCCGGACGCTCGACATCGACCCAAACGAACTTGTTCGGATCAAGCCGTGTTTCCTGATCCAGGCGATAGGCGACGAGTTTGCCGTAGAGCACCGCGCTGTAATCCAGGCAACCGAGGTTTGGACGGATCGGCGCGGGTTTGCCACTGCGCCAGTAATGACCGACGAACAGCAGCGGCTCGTCGACGCCGTAGCGCAGCAAGGTGTTTTTTTCGATGGAAGACAGTGGCGTCTTGGCCACCGGGTCAGGCAAGGCATCAGGCTGGAACACAATGTCTCCGTAGGTTTGCGGGTCGTCTTCCCAGAACTTGGTGCGAAAGAACGAACGCGTCAGGCCATCGCCACTGGTCATGGTCAATCCGTCCGGCAGGCGCATGTCGGTGCCGCGCAACAGGCGGTCGAACACGGTGCAGGCAAAACTGCCGGGCACCGCAGAGGCCTGGAGGAAGTGCTCATCGACGCACCCATTGGGGAACTGGGCTCGCAGCGGTGCGATCAGGCCGGCATCCCAGCAGGCGTGCACCACCCGGAAACGCCCGGCATCGACGAACAACGGCATCTCATAGAACCATTGCAGGAAGTCGTGCCAATCGGCGGGATGGTGTTCGAACTGGGTCAGGGTTTCGGCCAGCAGGCGGGCATGGCGCGGTGTGTGTTCGCGCACGTATTGCTTGCCGCTACCCGGTGGCGCAGGCGTGCTCCAGCCGAGGGCATTGAACTCGTGGTTGCCCATGATGCACAGCGCCTGGCCGGCTTCGACCATGTCGTGGACGATATGCAGCGCCTCGCGAATCCGCGGGCCACGGTCGATGATGTCTCCGACGAACACCGCCATACGCGACGGATGGCGCCAGACGCCACCTTGTTTGTGATAACCGAGCCGGTCGAGCAAGTGCTCAAGGGTCAGAGCGCAACCGTGCACGTCACCGATCAGGTCGTAGCTACGCGCGGGATCGAGCATCAGTCGCCTCCACCACCCAGCCGACTGCCCCAGCCGAGCTTGGTCCGGCAGACTTCATAGTAGTTGTGGTCGAGCGGGTGGATCAGCCGCAGTTTCTGGGCTTTCTTGCTGACGGTGATGGTGTCACCCGGCGCGCAGGTGAAGTGGTTTTGCCCGTCACAGGAGACTTGCGGGTAGATCTGCATATCCTTGGACACGACGATTTTCAGCTCACTGTTGCCATCGACCACAATTGGCCTGCCTGACAAGGTATGGGGGTACATCGGCACAATCACAATAGCGTCGAGCTTGGGGTGCATGATCGGTCCGCCGGCTGACAGCGCATAAGCCGTCGAACCGGTGGGCGTGGCGACGATCAGGCCGTCGGCCTTCTGGCTGCACACGAACTGGCCATCGATATACAGCTCGAATTCGATCATTCGCGTGGATTTGCCAGGGTGCAGCACCACGTCGTTCAGCGCATCGCCCTGCCCGATGGCTTCGGCGTGGCGACGGACTTCGGCCTGGAGCAGGAAGCGGTTTTCAACCAGATAATGGCCGTCCAGCACTTCAGCCACTTTGACTTCCAGCTCATCCGGGCGGATGTCGGTCAAAAAGCCCAGGCTGCCGCGGTTGATACCCAGCACCGGAATATTGTGTCGGGCCAGTGCCCGGGCCGCGCCGAGCAGGCTGCCGTCACCACCGACCACAATCACCATGTCGCACACTTCGCCGAGCATCTTGCGCGACGAGGTTTGCAGGCCATGACCTGGCAGCACTTCGGCAATGGTGTCTTCGAGGATCACGTGCAGATGACGATCGAGCAGAAACCGTTTCAGTCGGCGGACGGTATCCAGCACCTGCGAACTGCCGAGGCGACCGATGATGCCGATATTACGAAATTGCTCCATGGGGCTTCCAGGCTCTGCGACGGCGAAAAACACGATTATGGGCGAAAGCGCGGCATAGACAAAATCCTTTCAGCGACAAGGGTGTAGTCACGTTTAGAGCTATGCTCGCAAGATGATCCTATTTCCAGACTTGCTTCAGTTGCCCCACCAGTTACGCCATCCGGAGGTGCGTGACCTGGCGTGGGTGATTCTCGCGCCGCCCATGCTCAGCGATACGCCATGGCCGCAGCGTCACCCGCTGGCCGGCAGTGACTGGGTGCAGGCGCCCGAACGCCTGGAGAGCTGGCTACGACAACTCGATCGCGACAGTTATGACCTGCTGCACTGGCTGGCCCAGGCGCGAACCCGTCGATTGGGTTTGTACTACGAGCGCCTGTGGCAGTACGCGGTGCGCCACGCGCCGGGTATCGAGCTGATTGCCGCGAATCTGCCGATTCGTCGCGAAGGTCACACGCTGGGTGAGCTGGACATGCTGTTGCGCGATCGCGATGGAGTGCACCACCTGGAGTTGGCGATCAAGCTTTACCTCGGCCCGCAGAATGGTGACGGGACCGACCCGGCGCAGTGGCTCGGACCTGGTTGCCATGACCGGCTGGACCGCAAACTGGCACACCTCAGCCAGCATCAACTGCCCATCTCGGCACGCCCGGAAAGCCGCGATGTGCTGGCGGCGCTGGATATTCAGCAGTTCAGCGCGCATTTGTGGCTAGGGGGTTATCTGCTGTATCCGTGGCCCGGGCAGGCCGAGTCGCCGAGCGGTGCGCATCCGCAGCATCTGCGTGGAAGCTGGCTGCATCAGAAGGATTGGGCGCACTTTGTCGCGCAACGTCCGTCAGGTCGCTGGCAACCCCTGCCCCGTCACGCCTGGCTGGCACCGGCGCACTACCCCGTCGAGCAAACGTGGAACGATGAGCAGTTGAACGCCTGGCTGGGCGAACTGGATCCGCTGGCGCCCGCGCAGTTGCTGGTGAGATTGACCGAGAATGCCGAAGGGGACTGGGAGGAAGCGGAGCGGCTGTTTCTGGTGGCGGATCTTTGGCCGAATGTGCCGGGGAATGGTTGAGAGGTGTTGAGTCTTGGCCCGCCCCATCGCGAGCAGGCTCACTCCTACAAGGGATTGTCGTATGGCAAAAATCCAGTATTGGGGCCAGTCGCCCCTGCACCGAATGTGCGCAGGGCGGAAGAACCAATGTGGGAGTGAGCCTGCTCGCAATGGGGCCGGCCCGGTCTAAATCGACAACCGCACAGCCAGCGCCGCCAACGTCACCAACAACACCGGGACCGTCAACACGATCCCGACCTTGAAGTAATACCCCCACCCAATGCGGATGCCCTTGCGCTCCAGCACATGCAACCAAAGCAATGTCGCCAGACTCCCGATTGGCGTGATCTTTGGCCCCAGGTCACTGCCGATGACGTTGGCATAGATCATCGCCTCTTTCACCGCACCCGTTGCCTGGCTGGCATCAATCGATAGCAGGCCGATCAACACGGTCGGCAGATTGTTCATGATCGAAGACAGCAGCGCCGTCAGCACCCCGGTCCCCATCGCCGCGCCCCAGACGCCGTAACCGGCAAACCCGTCCAGCCAACCGGCCAGATAGCCCGTGAGCCCCGCATTACGCAGCCCGTAGACCACCAGATACATGCCCAGCGAGAACACCACGATGTGCCACGGGGCCTCTTTCAATACCTTTTGGGTGGAGATCTTGTGGCCGCGGGCCGCAATCGCCCAAAGCAACGCGGCACACACGGCGGAAATGGCACTGATCGGAATGCCCAGGGGTTCGAGGGCAAAGCAGCCCGCTAACAAAATCACCAGGACCACCCAACCGGCATAGAACGTTGCCTTGTCATGGATTGCACTGACAGGGTCCGCGAGTTGTGCGGGGTCGTAATCCTTGGGAATGTCACGCCGGAAAAACCACATCAACACCAGCAGCGTCGCAGCGACACTGACCAGGTTGACAGGAATCATCACTGCCGCGTAGCGATTGAATCCGATGTTAAAGAAGTCGGCGGAAACGATATTTACCAGGTTCGACACCACCAACGGGAGGCTCGCAGTGTCGGCAATAAAACCTGCACCCATCACAAAAGCGAGGGTCGCTGCCGGTGAAAAACGCAACGCCAGCAACATGGAAATCACGATGGGTGTGAGGATCAGTGCAGCCCCGTCATTGGCAAACAGCGCCGAGACCAGTGCGCCGAGCAACACCATATAGGCGAAAAGCTTGCGCCCGCTGCCACGCCCCCATCGGGCGACGTGCAGGGCTGCCCAGTTGAAGAAACCGGCCTCGTCCAGCAGAAGACTGATGATGATCAGCGCGACAAAGGTACCGGTAGCGTTCCAGATGATTTGCCATACCAGCGGAATGTCGCTCAGGTGTACCGCGCCGAAAATCAGCGCCAATACCGCACCGAGTACCGCACTCCAGCCGACGCCAAGGCCTTTGGGTTGCCAGATCACCAGGGTAATGGTCAGCAGGAAAATCAGTGACGCCGTGAGCATGCGATGCAACCTTGGAAAAACGATGAAACATACAGCATCTCGACGACTGCCTCTATCCTGCCAATGCCGAACCTGAGCCATAAACCTTGTAGCAGCTGCCGAGCCTGCGAGGCTGCGTTCGACTGCGAAGTGGTCGCTGTTGGGAAGGCGAGGACTTCGTCTTCGTACGCAGCCTCGCAGGCTCGGCAGCTGCTACAGGGAATGCGGGGGATGCATCCAATAGTTACGACAACAAATATCGTTGCTACAGACGCATCAGGCTTTTTTGTGTTGCTCGACCCACTTCCCGTACGCATCGATGAATTTTTGCAAGAACGGTTTGACCGACTCGGACAGATTGCCCGCCTCATCGAATGCCGAACCTGCGCCGCCAAGGTACGCTTCCGGCTGTTGCATGCACGGTACATCAAGGAAAACCAATGACTGGCGCAGGTGGTGGTTGGCGCCAAATCCGCCAATCGCGCCCGGTGAAACGCTGAACACCGCACCCGGCTTGCCGCTCCAGGCGCTCTTGCCGTAAGGACGCGAGCCGACGTCGATCGCATTTTTCATGGGGGCGGGTACAGAGCGGTTGTATTCCGGGGTCACAAACAGCACCGCGTCGGATGAGCTCACTTCTTGTCGGAAAGTGCTGTAGGCTGCCGGCGGTGAAGCGCCATCGATATCTTCGTTGTAGAGCGGCAACTCACCAATTTCGACAATGTTCAGCTTGAGATTCGCAGGCGCCAGATCGGCCAACGCCAGTGCCACCTTGCGATTGAGCGATTCCTTTCTCAAGCTGCCGACTACTACGGCGATTGAATAAACATTGCTCATGGAAGATTCTCGACTGTTCAACGGAAAGAACTTGTAGTTATAGATGACGATTCAAGCAGCGGGCGACTGAAAATTGCCGCCCCTGACTATTTTTTTCTTGCAGGAAAACTTACTTCACTCAGCCACGGTCTACCCAACCGCAAATTGAGTGATTTATCTCCAGAGGTTCTAAGCAGATGGCAGCAGTACTCGTCGGTCAGTTCCATGCAAGAGACGCGGAAGGCCGTGTTTATTCGGTGCATGAGTTCCAGGAATCCAACCCGTCGGCAGACGGCCTGACCGGCTCCGTGCCCGTCACCACCTACAAACTGGCAATTGGCGACCGCGTCAAAAAGCTCGATGACAATCAGTTTCTGCTGATTCAATCGGACGTCACTATCGTTCGCGAACCCGACACCTATGTCGGCAGCCGCCCGGAAACCACCGTCGCTTCATAACCTTGCGTTATGAGCAGAAGTCATATGCGCGGACTTGGGTTAGGATTCAGCCACTGACTCCCTCACCTGCTGAACATGGACTTCACGCATGCGTTTACGTCATATCGAAGTGATCCAGGCGCTGTTGCAGACCGGTCACCTGGGTACTGCCGCCGAATGGTTGCAGTTGCCGGTGACCGAGGTGGAACGCATTTTGCGCGACGCTGAGGATCAGCTGGGTTTCATGCTGTTTTCCAGCGTGCGTGGACGCCTGCAGGCCACGCGTGAAGCGCGGGAGTTGCAAGTTGAAATTGCCCACGTCTACGAAGCGCTGGAGCCGCTGCAGCGTCTCGCCAGCAGCCTGAAGCAATATCAGGCCCCTCCCCTGCGAATCATTTGCACGCCGCCCTTGGCCCAACAACTGTTGCCACAGAGTATCGCGGCCCTGCGCCGGCACCTGCCCGACGCACCTTGCACGCTGTTGAGCCAGCCCACCCGCGAAATCGTCAGAAGCCTGTTGCTGCGCGAAAGCGACCTGGGCCTCAGCCTGCACGACCCCGATCACGCCGACATTCAGTGCCTATTGATTGCCCAGGGCAAACTCCAGCTACTGGCGCCCCACGGCTGGGTCAAACCGAAGCAGAAGTACATTTCGCTGCAGGATCTCGCGGGGCAGTCACTGGTGGGTTTGGAAGGGCACGATCCGCTGAGCCCGGCGTTCGATAACAAACTGCATGCTCTGCGCCCTGCCCCGGTCATCCACACACGGGTTCAGACGCATCAGATGATGCGCAGCATGGTTGAAGCCGGGGAAGGCCTGGCGATCGTCGATCCGTTTACCGCACTCGGCGCCCGATCGGCCGGTCTGGACGTCTGCCCACTGGCGCCAGCGGTGCCCATCAGCCTCTATGCCCTGACGTTGAAAAACGGCGAACCGTTACCGGCCGTTCAGGCACTGCTGGAGATCGTTACGGAACAAGCCGTGGCGATGTTGGCGAACTGAGCGGGTTTTCCAGCGGATTATCAAACAGCCGGTACCAGAACAGTGCGACTTCGGCAGTGTTCGGATCAATACCGCGATAGCGCAAGTAATCGATACCGCCAACTACGTATCCACAACGTTCATAGAGCCGGCAGGCGCCCAGGTTGTTGTTCTGGGTTTCGAGCATGATGCCCGGCAGTTTCTTTTTTCGACTCCAGAACTGCGCCACGTCCAGCAGCGCCTTGGCGACACCATGCCGACGGGCCGGCGCATGCACCGCCAGTTCGTCGATGTGGGCAAACCCGTTCCAGTTGGTGCTGACCACCAGATGCCCCACGGGCTCGTCATCGAGAAACGCCATGAAGATCGCGCTGTCGGTCGCATCTCGGAAACTGCTGAACTCTTCCGGATCGATGCCATAGCACTTGCGGTAAGGGGTGATTGGCGTCACAGGCCACTGCGCCACCGGCTTGCCAACCTCGGCCCCGCCGTAGGCTGTGACTTCAAAACTGAAATCACTGCCCCAGATATAGGCGGCAAAACCATCGTCGGCAACGCGCACCGACAGCCCTGGGTATTTTGGATTGATAACGGGTTGCATACTGGGAAAAGTCCTCATTCCTTGATGCAATCAACGGTGTAGTGCCGTCCATTGCCCTCGTCTTCGTGTTGCAAACCATGCACATCAGCAACGAACCCCGGGAAGCTGCTATCGAATGTGCGGGCAAATGCCAGGTAATCGATGATTGAGCGGGTTGCGTCGGTAAAACGTTCCCCGGGCATGATCAGCGGAATCCCCGGCGGATACGGTACCAGCATCACAGCGGCGATCCGCCCATCCAGAGCATCGATCGACACCGCTTCAATATCGCCGCGTACCAATTGATCATAGGCATCAGAGGGCTTCATGGCGATTTGCGGCATCACCGTGTACATGCGCTTGAGATGTTTGGCCGTGGCATTGCTGCGGTAACAGGCGTGCAACTGATCGCAAAGATCGCGCAGGCCAATGCCGCGATAGCGTACGCCGTCCTCTTGAGCCACGCACGGCAGGCAGGCCGTCAAACTGACATTGGCGTCGTAGCTGCGCTTGAACTCCAGCAACTCCGTCAGCAACGTACTCCACTTGCCCTTGGTGATGCCCATGGAGAACAGCACCAGAAACGAATACAGCCCGGTTTTTTCCACGACCAGGCCGCGCTCCCATAGGAACTTGCTGACCACCGCCGCCGGGATCCCGCGCTCGCTCAACGCGCCGCCAGCCGTCAGGCCGGGCATGACCAGCGTGACCTTGATCGGGTCAAGTAACACATAGTCGTCCGTCACACCGCCAAAGCCGTGCCATTCCGCATCCGGTTGCAACAACCAGTCTTCAGTGACGACCCGATCAATGCCTTCCACAGACGGCGGCTGCCAGATCGAAAACCACCAGTCATCCGCGGCGATGTGTTGACGCAAGTTGGCCAGGGCGCGGCGAAAGCTCAGCGCCTCATCGAACATTTCCTGCAGCAATGACCGCCCCGCCGGCCCTTCCATCATGGCCGACGCGACATCCAGCGAGGCAATGATGCTGTATTGCGGCGACGTGGAGATATGCATCATGAACGCTTCATTGAAGCGATCGCGGTCCAGCTGCCGGGCGCCGCCGTCCTGCACATGAATCATCGAGGCCTGACTGAAGGCCGCCAGCAGTTTGTGCGTGGAGTGGGTGGTAAACACCAGCGGGCTGTCCTCACTGCGCGATGTGCCCATGCCGTAACGGCCGGTGAAGAACTCGTGAAACGCCGCGTAGGCGTACCAGGCTTCGTCGAAGTGCAAGACCTCGACGCTGTTGCCCAGGCTTTGCTTGATCAGCTCTGCGTTGTAACAGAGGCCGTCATAGGTTGAATTGGTCACGACGGCGAGTTTGACCTTGGGCGCGCGGCCTTTGGTCAGCGGGCTGGCGTCGATCTTGGCCTGGATCGATTCGCGGCTGAACTCGCTGAGGGGGATCGGCCCGATGATTCCCAACTCATTGCGTTCCGGGCACAGGTACAACGGAATGGCCCCGGTCATGATGATCGAATGCAGCACTGACTTGTGGCAGTTGCGATCTACCAGCACCAGGTCATCGCGAGCGACCATGGAGTGCCAGACGATCTTGTTGGCGGTGGACGTGCCGTTGATTACGAAAAACGTGTGATCGGCGCCGAAGTTTCGCGCGGCGCGCGCTTCAGCTTCCGCCAGTGGCCCGGTGTGGTCGAGCAACGAGCCCAGCTCCGGCACTGACACCGACAGATCGGAACGCAGGGTGTTTTCGCCGAAGAACTGGTGGAACGCCTGCCCTACAGGACTTTTGTGATAAGCCACGCCACCACCGTGACCCGGCGTGTGCCACGAATAATTGGAGTCGGCCGTGTGCTGAACCAAGGCCTTGAAGAATGGCGGCAGCAGGCCATCAAGGTATTTGCGGGCGGCACGTGCGACCTGGCGTGCGAGAAAGGGCACGGTGTCTTCGAACAGGTAAAGAATGCCGCGCAACTGGTTGAGTTCGGCCATGGCATCGGCCGGGGCATTTTCCAGGGTCACCTGCTCGCCCAGCGCGAAGATCGGCAGGTCCGGCGCACGAACCCGCGCAAGACCGATCAATTCGGCCATGTTTTGTAACAAATGGGAGTGGGCGCTGGCATCTTCACTCGCGATCAACATGCACGAGAGGCCATGGTGGGTCGAGGCGACCAGGCGTCCCTCGGTGTAATCCACCGCCGAGACAATGCTGAAGCCTTCCTGCTCCAGCTCCCGGGCAATGCCACGTACTCGATCACCGGCAACGGTGTCGGCCTTGATGTCGCGATGGACAATCAGGACCGGGAATTTCAAATCTTTATACATGGGGCTCAGTGTCCTGAGGCGGCAGACCATGGTCGGCCAATCACCTCAGGGTAGAGGGTTGAAGCGAATGTGGCGAGTGTGGATGCCCCAATGCAGGTCAATGACGACGCCTGATGGTGCAAGTACGCACCCTTGCAGCAGCTGCTACAGAGAATCAGGCCTGCGCCTTGGCATCCGCCAGCTGCTGCCACAGCGATGCCGCACCAGCCGCCTTGGCAACCGCTTCAAGCCGCGCCAGGTGTTGGGACAGGTCATCCTCGCTGGCGCGGATAATCCGTGTTGGCTGGCGATCAGCCGGCAAGCGTCGAATTTCGGTGGCCGAGTTGTCCGCCCCTTCGCCGGAACCGTTGCCATCGGAGGCATTGCCCGCCAGCGAAAGGCTGGTCTGGCCACCGGTCATGGTCAGGTAAACGTCGGCGAGAATCTCGGAGTCGAGCAAGGCGCCGTGCAGTTCACGGCCGGAGTTGTCGACGCCATAACGTTTGCACAAGGCATCCAGGCTGTTGCGCTGCCCAGGGTGACGTTCCCGGGCCATCATCAAGGTGTCGAGGATCGAACAGTGTTGCGTGATGTCAGCGCGATCGTGCTGACCCATCAGGGCAAATTCGTTGTTGATGAAGCCAACGTCGAACGCCGCGTTATGGATGATCAGCTGAGCGCCTTTGATGAACTCGTAGAATTCTTCGGCCACTTCATTGAAGCGCGGCTTGCCCACCAGGAATTCGTTGGTGATGCCATGGACGCCGATCGCGCCTTCGTCACTTTCACGGTCTGGCTGCAGGTAAACGTGGAAATGCCGGCCCGTCAGGCGCCGACCAATCAACTCGACACAACCGATTTCGATAATCCGGTGGCCGTCGGTCACCGGCATGCCGGTGGTTTCGGTATCGAGTACAACGGATCTGGTGGCCATCAGTGCTCAGCTCTCAACGGGGTCATTCGTGCAAAAGCGGCGATCTTAACACGCAGCCGGTGTTCGTCGAGAACAGGGTCACCGAAGGCTCGGGCCGCGTTCGGACGGTCTTTTGATCTGCGCTTTAAAAAAAGATCAAAAGATCGCAGCCTTCGGCAGCTCCTACGGGGATTGGCAGCGCTTTTAAGCTTGCTTGTACCCGCGAACCTCATCGACCCCACGGTTGGCCAACTGATCCGCGCGTTCGTTTCCATGATGGCCAATGTGCCCACGTACCCACTTCCAGGTGACGTTGTGGCGATTGACCTGCTCATCCAGCAGCTTCCACAGGTCAGCGTTTTTCACCGGCTCCTTCGCGGCGGTTTTCCAGCCGCGCTTTTTCCAGTTGTCCATCCACTCGTTGATGCCTTTCATTACGTACTGCGAGTCGGTGACCAGCAGCACGTCACACGAACGCTTCAGCTCTTCGAGGCCGCGAATCGCCCCCATCAACTCCATACGGTTGTTGGTGGTGTTGGCTTCACCGCCCCAGAGTTCTTTTTCCACGCCCTTGCACACCAGCAACGCGCCCCAGCCGCCTGGACCAGGATTGCCCTTGCAGGCGCCGTCGGTGAAGAGTTCTACGCTATCGCTCATGCCAGTCTTTCCAGAAAATGCGGTGGCTCGCCGATCTGTGATCGACGATGCCCGAGGCCGGGGCAAACCCGGCCGGGAATTAAAAGAGGGTATTACGGTTCGATGCGGCGACGGTTGACCTTGGCCATCGGCAGTGGAATCAGCTTGCCCATCGGCTCGCGGCGCTCCTGACGGACAGGGCGCAGCCCTACCACGATCTTGCGCGCCACTAATAAATAGAAGCCTCCGCCCGACAGCTGCCAGTCACCGGCCTTGCGTTCCCAACCGGACAGACGGGTCTGCCATGCCGGGGACGCAAGCGGCGGACGATAGCACCCGAAGCGGCGTTTCTCCAGCGCGAAGCCCAGCAGGTTCAACCAGTCACCGACTCGCGACGGAGAGATGCAACGTGCCTTGCTCAGGGCATCATGGGCGAACACATGACGCAGTCCCCAGCTACTCCAGGGGTTGATGCCGATAATCAGCAAATGGCCACCGGGGCGCACGCTGCTTGCCGCTTCGCGCAACAGACCGTGGGGTGACAGGCAAAAATCCAGCCCATGCTGCAGCACCACGACATCGGCTGCATGTTCGCTGAGTGGCCAGGCTTGTTCTTCGCAAACGATCTCGACACCCGGCAACGGCGCGCCGAGCCGCACATTGCGCTGAACCTGCGGCGCCGAAGGCGGTGTCTCGGCCGACGGCCCGTAGTGCACCAGGTAGCCACCAAAGAACCGTCCCAACTCGTCCTCGAGCATGCGACGCTCTTCATTCAGCAGGAATTGCCCGATAGGACCGGACAGCCATTCACGGGCTGCGCTGATCAGTTCCAGCCAGTCTGGATCGGCCTGTGCGAACGCTTTATCGGTCATTGCATTCTCCAACGCGCCAGGAAGCTCTAAGATGCGCCAATGTTTTCCGCTTGGCGAATTCGACGATGATACAGATCAGTGCCCTACCCGCCTTTACCGACAACTACATCTGGTTGTTACAAGATCACGGTACCCAACGCTGCGCCGTGGTCGATCCGGGCGATGCAGCGCCCGTCCAGGCCTGGCTTGCCGCACACCCTGGCTGGGTGTTGAGCGACATTCTGATTACGCACCACCACCATGATCACGTCGGTGGTGTCGAGCAGCTGAAAAAGGCGACGGACGCGACAGTATATGGCCCCGCCAGCGAAAGTATCCCGGCCCGGGACGTCGCGCTCAAGGACAACGACCGCGTCAGCGTTCTGGGTTGGGAATTCGATGTCTTCGCCGTTCCCGGCCATACCCTGGGGCATATCGCCTTTTATCATCATGGTTTGCTGTTTTGCGGCGACACCCTGTTCGCTGCTGGTTGCGGCCGTCTGTTCGAGGGCACGCCGGAGCAAATGTTCACCTCGCTGACGCGGCTCGCCGCGTTGCCTGAAGATACGCTGGTGTATTGCACACATGAATACACCCTGAGCAATTTACGCTTTGCCGCGGCGGTCGAACCGGGCAATCAGGACACTGCCGAACGGCTCGCAAAAGTCGCTCAACAGCGCGAAGCCGGGATCATGACGCTGCCTTCGACGTTGGCCCTGGAAAAACTGACCAATCCGTTCCTGCGTGCCGGCGAAACATCCGTTAAACAAAAAGTGGACGAACGGAGTGGCACTGATAATGCCAGTCCGAGTGCGGTTTTTGCTGCCTTGCGTGCGTGGAAAGACAAGTTCTAGGGGGGCTACTCATCGGTACAAGAATTCTGAATGGTTGACCGCAGGGGGTGCGCTTTCTAGAATCGCCCGACATTTTTGCCCGGAACTAACTTCCAGCCAATGTCGTCATCTATTCGTAAAGCCATCAATTCAGACGCATTGACCCGCCTGGCTCAAGCCATCGCGGTGGCTGTGTCCGCCACCCTGGCGGGCTGTTCAAGCCATGTGCCGCAGACCGAAGCGGCACACACCCCGAATATCGCCGCACGAGCCAAACAGAAGCCCATCTGGCTCAGCGAAAAACCTGTACCGCAAATCCCGCAGGATGTCTGGGAGCGCATGCGCCAAGGCTTCCAGCTGCAGGACGGCCTGGGCGTCAACCCGCGCATCGAGCAGCAGCGCCTGTGGTTCGCCAGTAATCCGTCCTTCCTGGAAAACGCAGGAGATCGCGGCAGCCTCTACATTCATTACATCGTCGAACGCCTTGAAGAACGCAACATGCCACTGGAACTGGCGCTGTTGCCGGTGATTGAAAGCGCCTACAACCCGATGGCCTATTCCCGGGCCAACGCGGTGGGTCTTTGGCAATTCATCCCTTCCACCGGGCGTTACTTCAACCTGCGTCAAACCCGTTTTTACGATGGCCGACGTGATATCACCGCCTCGACCACCGCGGCGATGGATTACCTGACCAAACTGCACGACATGTTCAACGGCGACTGGCTGCTGGCCCTCGCGGCTTACAACGCGGGCGAAGGTACGGTCAGCCGTGCTATCGAGCGTAATGAAAAGCTGGGCCTGCCAACCGATTACTGGAACCTGCCGCTGCCGGCTGAAACCCAGGCTTATGTACCGAAGTTGCTGGCACTGTCGCAAGTGGTGCTCTCGCCTGAAGCCTACGGGGTGAACCTCAACCCGATCGCCAACGAACCCTACTTCCAGGTTGTCGAAATCAACCAGCGCATGGACCTGTCCAAGGTTGCAGCGGTCGCCAACATCGACGAAGACGAGCTGTTCCAGCTCAACCCGGCGTTCAAACAGCGCACTACCATTGATGGCCCCCAGCATCTGCTGGTGCCAACATCGAAGGCACAGCTGTTAACGACCAGCCTGTCGACCATGCGTCCTGACGAGTTGATCAGCAAGCGGCCGCTCAAACCGGTTTTCGAAGGCGTAGACAGTCGTGAGGTGGCGACCCTCAAGCGCACCTATCGGGTCAAGCGTGGCGACAACCTCGGCACGATTGCCAAAGCCAACAACGTCGACGTCAAAGACCTGCAACGCTGGAACAAGCTGACGGGCAAGAACCTCAAGGCCGGCCAGACCCTGGTGATGCAGGACAACACCAAACGCAGCGCTGGACGTATCAACACGGTAGTCGCGTCGAACAGCAAGAAGCAGCAGACGAAATACAAGGTCAAGCAAGGTGACTCGTTGTACATGGTGGCCAAACGCTTCAACGTTGAAATGCAGCACCTCAAGCGCTGGAACCCGCGCGTAGGCCAGGCCCTCAAGCCTGGACAGATGCTGACGGTCTACTCCCCGCATTAAAAAAAGCCCCTGACTTCAGGGGCTTTTTTTTGCCCGAGAGCATTATGCAAATCCCCTGTAGCCGCTGGCGAAGCCTGCGTTCGGCTGCGAAGCAGTCGTCAAACCTGCGTCACGATTTTCCCGAAAACCCGTGCTGTCTCAATTCACGACTGCTACGCAGCCGAACGCAGGCTTCGCCAGCTGCTACAGGTCTCGCTGCATGAATTAAGGCGTCATTAATCTCCGTCTTTTTCCTGTCCATACAAGCTGTTACTGTACGGACCACAAAGCCCAAGCCGCCTGGATCGGATCTCTGACTTGAAGCGTCCCCTCCTCCTGCTCCTGATCAGCCTGGCCTTGAGCTCCACCGCAAGCGCGACGATCAGCGAAAGCCATGGTTATGCGCAGTTCGGCACGCTCAAGTACCCGGCCAGATTTACCCACTTCGATTGGGTCAACCCGCAAGCGCCGAAAGGCGGTACGTTGCGGGTGATGGCGTTTGGCACCTTCGATACGCTCAACCCCTACACCTTCAAGGGCTCAAGCCCGGTTTCCACGCCGAACTTCCCACAATATGGCATCAACGAGCTCAACGAGCCGCTAATGGTTGGCACCGGTCAGTACGCGCCCTCCGGTGACGAACCAACCTCCAGTTACGGCTTGATTGCCCAAACGGTCGAATACAGCGAAGACCGCAGCTGGGTGGTGTTCAACCTGCGCCCGGAAGCACGCTTTCACGACGGCTCACCGATCACCGCGTACGACGTCGCGTTTTCCTACCGGCTGCTACTCAAGGAAGGGCATCCGCAGTACCGCACCAATCTCCAGGAAGTGTTGCGGGTCGACATCCTCAACCCGCATCGCATCCGATTCGTCTTCAAGCGCGCCGGCAATCCTTTGCTGATCCTGCGCCTGGGCGAGTTACCAGTGCTGCCACAGCACTACTGGAAAGATCGTGATTTCAAGGCCACCACCTTCGAACCCCCGCTGGGCAGCGGACCTTATCGCATCACCTCGGTCACTCCGGGGCGCCAGCTCATATTCGAGCGGGTCAAGGATTACTGGGGCAAGGACCTGCCGGTCAATCGCGGCAAATACAACGTCGATCGCATGGAGGTCGAGTTCTACCGCGACAGCGACGTCGCCTTCGAAGCCTTCAAGGCCGGTGAATTCGACATCTACATCGAACACCAGGCGAAAAACTGGGCAAACGGCTACCGCTTCCCGGCCGTCACCCGGGGCGACGTGATCAAGGCACAGATCCCGCACCAGATCCCGACCCAAAGTCAGGGCCTGTTCATGAACACCCGTCGGGCAACGCTCAATGACCCCAAGGTCCGCGAAGCATTGGGGCTGATGTTCGACTTCGAATGGACCAATCGCACGTTGTTCAGCGGCGCCTACAAGCGCGCCATGAGCTACTACCCCAACAGCGAGTTTTCCGCCACCGGCCTGCCGGTCGGCCATGAATGGTTGATGCTCAAGCCCTACCGTGACCAGTTGCCGGCAAAACTCTTCACCGAACCGTTCAGCCTGGCCCAGACCGATGGCCGGGGTATCCCGCGGGACACTTTGCGCAAGGCGTTGGGCCTGCTCGCTGAAGCGGGCTGGAAACTCAATGGCCAACGCGTGCAGAACGCTGCCGGCCAACCGCTGCGGCTGGAGATCCTGCTGGTCAACCCGAACCTGGAACGCATTCTTCAACCCTACGTGGAAAACCTCGCCAGCATCGGCATCGATGCCCGGCTACGCACGGTTGATCGCGCCCAGTACAAACAACGCCTGGATCAGTTCGATTTCGACATGATCCTGATAACCCTCAATCAGACACTGAGCCCGGGCCTGGAGCAATGGCAGTACTTCCATTCGAGCCAGGTCGGGGTCAAGGGCAGTAAAAACTACGCGGGGATTGCCAACCCCGTTGTCGACCATCTGCTTGAGCAATTACTCGCGGCCCAGACCCGAGACGAACAAGTAGCCGCCGGCAAAGCCCTGGACCGGGTGCTGTTGTGGCAGCACTACATCATTCCCAACTGGTACCTCAATTATCACCGCCTGGCCTACCGCAACCGGTTCGCCTTTGTTACCACGCCGCCCTACACCCTGGGCCTGAGCGCGTGGTGGCTGAAATCTTCGGAGAAGGATCGATGAAACCCGTACGTGCCTTGCTCTTGCAGGCCAGCGGTCTGTTGTTTGCCGGACTGGCCTGCGCCGCCCCGCAACACGCCCTGACCTTGTACAACGAGCCGCCGAAATACCCCGCTGACTTCAAGCATTTCGATTACGTGAACCCGGACGCCCCGAAAGGCGGGATTTTTCGGCAGGCGGGATTTGGCGGCTTCGACAGCCTTAATCCGTTCATCAGCAAAGGCGTCCCGGCCGAAGACATCGGCATCATCTACGACACCCTGGCCAAACAGGGGCTGGATGAACCGTTCACCGAATACGGCCTGGTCGCCGGCAAAATCGAAAAAGCCCCGGACAACAGCTGGGTGCGTTTCTACCTGCGCCCGGAAGCACGATTCCACGACGGTCACCCGATCCGCGCCGAAGACGTGGTGTTCAGCTATGACATGCTGACCAAAGAAGGTGCGCCACTCTATCGCGGCTACTACAGCGACGTCGCGGAAGTGGTCGCCGAAGACCCGCTGACGGTGCTGTTCAAATTCAAGCACAGCAATAACCGCGAACTTCCGTTGATCCTCGGCCAATTGCCGGTCCTGCCCAAGCATTGGTGGGCCACCCGGGATTTCAACAAGGGCAATCTGGAACTGCCGTTGGGCAGCGGTCCCTACAAAGTCAGCCAAGTGAAGGCCGGACGCTCGGTGCGTTATGAACGGGTCAAGGATTACTGGGGCAAGGACCTGCCGGTCAACCGTGGTTTCTATAACTTCGACGTCATGACCACCGATTACTACCGCGACAACACGGTGGCCCTTGAAGCCCTTAAGGCCGGGCAGTTCGATTACTGGCTGGAGATGACCGCGAAAAACTGGGCCAACGCCTACAACATCCCGGCGGTCACCGAAGGTCGATTGATCAAGGAACAGATCCCCAACGGCAACCCCACCGGCATGCAGGGCTTCGTGTTCAACCTGCGCCGCCCGGTATTCCAGGACGTGCGCGTGCGCCAGGCCCTGACGCTGTTGCTGGACTTTGAATGGACCAACAAGCAACTGTTCAACGGCGCTTATGCGCGCACCCGCAGCTACTTCGAAAATTCGGAGATGGCCGCCACGGGCCTGCCGGACGCCGATCAGCTGGCAATCCTCGATCCGTTCCGCGGCAAGATCCCCGACCAGGTATTCAGCGAGGCGTTCCAGAACCCGGTGACTGATGCCAGCGGCATGATCCGCGCCCAGCAACGCAAGGCCTATCAACTGCTGCAGGAGGCCGGCTGGAGAATCGTCGACGACAAGATGGTCGACGCCACGGGTAAGCCAGTGACCATTGAATTCCTGCTGGCCCAGACCGAATTCGAGCGCGTGCTGCTGCCATTCAAGCGCAACCTCAGCGACCTCGGTATCGATCTGGTGATCCGTCGGGTCGACGTCTCCCAATACATCAACCGCGTGCGCTCCCGGGACTTCGACATGATCGTTGGCGGCTTCCCGCAGTCCAACTCGCCGGGTAACGAACAGCGCGAATTCTGGATGTCGGCCGCCGCCGACAAGCCCGGCAGCCGCAATTCCATGGGCCTCAAGGACCCGGTGGTGGACCAGTTGGTCGAGCAGTTGATCAATTCCGATTCGCGCAACAGCCTGGTGGCTCACGCCCGCGCGCTGGACCGCGTGCTGCAATGGGGCTACTACGTGATCCCCAACTGGCACATCAAGACGTGGCGCGTGGCTTACTGGAACCATATCGGCCATCCGAAAATCTCACCCACGTACGATGTCGGCATCAACACCTGGTGGATCAAGCCCGACGCGAAACCGGCGATAGAGATCGAAACCAAACTGCAAACCGACGCTGCGGGCACGGAGTAATCAGATGCTGGCGTATATTTTTCGGCGACTGCTGCTGATCATTCCGACGTTGCTCGGCATTTTACTGATCAACTTCGTCATCATTCAGGCTGCACCGGGTGGCCCCGTAGAGCAGATGATTGCCAAGCTCGAAGGCTTCGAAGGCGCCACCAGCCGCATTGCCGGCGGTGGTGCGGAAGTGTCGGTTGCCGGCTCGGCCTATCGCGGCGCCCAAGGCCTGGACCCGGCGCTGGTCAAGGAAATCGAGCACATGTACGGCTTCGACAAATCGGCGCCGGAACGCTTGTGGATCATGATCAAGAACTACGCCACGCTGGATTTCGGCGACAGCTTCTTCCGGGACGCCAAGGTCATCGACCTGATCAAGGAAAAGATGCCGGTGTCGATTTCCCTGGGCCTCTGGAGCACGCTGATCATGTACCTGGTGTCGATTCCGCTGGGGATCGCCAAGGCCACTCGACACGGCAGCCATTTCGACGTCTGGACCAGCTCGCTGATCATCGTCGGCTACGCGATTCCGGCGTTCCTGTTTGCCATCCTGCTGATCGTATTGTTCGCCGGCGGCAGTTACTTCGACTGGTTCCCGCTCAGGGGCCTGACCTCGAACAACTTCGACGAACTGAGCATGGGCGGCAAGATTCTCGACTACTTCTGGCACCTCGCGCTGCCGGTGACGGCCCTGGTGATCGGTAACTTTGCGACCATGACCTTGCTGACCAAGAACAGCTTCCTCGATGAAATCAACAAGCAATACGTGGTCACGGCCAAAGCCAAGGGCCTGACGAACCATCGCGTGCTTTACGGTCACGTGTTCCGTAACGCGATGCTGCTGGTGATCGCCGGCTTCCCGTCGGCGTTCATCGGGATTTTCTTCACCGGCTCGTTGCTGGTGGAAGTCATCTTCTCGCTCGACGGTCTCGGGCTGATGAGTTTTGAAGCGGCGATCAACCGCGATTACCCGGTGGTGTTTGGCACGTTGTTCATCTTTACCCTGTTGGGGTTGGTGGTGAAATTGATCGGCGACCTGACGTACACCTTTGTCGATCCGCGCATCGACTTCGAAAGCCGGGAGCATTGAGATGAATCTTTCCCCGCTCAATCGACGACGTTTCGAACTCTTCAAAGCCAACAAGCGTGGCTGGTGGTCACTCTGGCTGTTTCTGGTGCTGTTCGGCCTGAGCCTTGGTGCTGAACTCATCGCCAACGACAAACCGCTGGTGGTGCACTACGACGACGGCTGGTATTTCCCGGCGCTCAAGCGCTACCCGGAGACCACCTTCGGCGGCGAATTTCCGCTGGAAGCAAACTATAAAAGTCCCTACATCCGCGAACTGCTCAAGGCCAAGGACGCCTGGGTGCTGTGGGCGCCGATCCCCTATAGCTACCAGAGCATCAACTACGACCTGAAGGTGCCAGCTCCGGCGCCGCCGTCGGCCGACAACCTGCTGGGCACTGACGATCAGGGCCGCGACGTGTTGGCCCGGGTGATTTACGGCTTCCGGATTTCGGTGCTGTTTGCCCTGACGCTGACCGTCCTCAGCTCGATCATCGGTGTGATCGCCGGCGCCTTGCAGGGGTTCTATGGCGGTTGGGTCGACCTGGCCGGTCAGCGCTTTCTGGAGATCTGGTCCGGGCTGCCGGTGCTGTACCTGTTGATCATCCTCGCCAGCTTCGTCCAGCCGAACTTCTGGTGGCTGCTGGGGATCATGCTGCTGTTCTCCTGGATGAGCCTGGTCGACGTGGTACGCGCCGAATTCCTGCGCGGCCGCAACCTTGAGTACGTCCGGGCCGCCCGCGCCCTGGGGATGCAGAACGGTGCGATCATGTTCCGCCACATCTTGCCCAATGCCATGGTGTCGACCATGACGTTCATGCCCTTTATTCTGACCGGCGCCATCGGCACCTTGACCGCACTGGATTTCCTCGGCTTCGGTTTGCCGGCTGGCAGCCCGTCACTGGGGGAGCTGGTGGCACAGGGCAAATCCAACCTGCAAGCGCCGTGGCTAGGCATGAGTGCCTTTGCCGTACTGGCGTTGATGCTGAGCCTGCTGGTATTTATCGGTGAGTCCGCTCGCGATGCCTTCGACCCGAGGAAGTGAAATGAATCAGGACAATCTGATCGAAGTACGCGACCTCTCCGTCGAATTTGTCGTGGGAGAGCGCTGTCAGCGCGTGGTTGAAGGTGTCAGTTTCGATATCAAGCGCGGTGAAACCCTGGCGCTGGTGGGAGAAAGCGGCTCCGGAAAATCCGTGACGGCCCACTCCATCCTGCGGTTGCTGCCCTACCCGCTGGCCCGGCATCCCTCCGGGACCATCGAGTATTCGGGACAGGACCTGCTGAGCCTGAAAGAAAAAACCATCCGGCATATCCGCGGTAACCGGATCGCGATGATCTTCCAGGAGCCGATGACCTCGCTCAATCCGCTGCACTCGATCGAGAAGCAGATCAACGAGGTGCTGGGCATCCACAAAGGCCTGATCGGTAAAATCGCGACGAAACGAACCCTTGAATTGCTGGAAATGGTCGGTATTCCCGAACCGCACAAGCGCCTCAAGGCGTTGCCCCATGAATTGTCCGGCGGGCAGCGACAGCGCGTGATGATCGCCATGGCCCTGGCCAATGAGCCGGAACTGTTGATCGCCGATGAACCGACCACTGCGCTGGACGTGACCGTTCAGCTGAAAATCCTCGAATTGCTCAAGGAATTGCAAGCGCGCCTGGGCATGGCGTTGCTATTGATCAGTCACGATTTGAACCTGGTGCGAAGAATTGCGCATCGAGTATGTGTCATGCAGCGCGGTTGCATCGTCGAACAGGCATCGTGCGAAGAGTTGTTCCGCGCGCCGCAGCATCCGTACACTCGGGAACTGCTGGCAGCGGAGCCCAGCGGCAAGCCGGCGACCAATGTCATCGGCCCGCCATTGCTGCAGGTCGAGGACTTGAAAGTCTGGTTTCCGATCAAGAAAGGCTTGCTGAAAAAGACGGTCGATCACATCAAGGCGGTAGACGGAATCAACTTCAGCCTGCCTCAAGGCCAGACCTTGGGAATTGTGGGGGAAAGCGGTTCCGGCAAGTCGACACTGGGTCTGGCGATTTTGCGGTTGATCGGCAGCAAAGGCGCGATCCGTTTTGAAGGCAAGCAGCTAGACTGCCTGACGCAGCAACAGGTTCGACCGCTACGGCGGGAGATGCAGGTGGTGTTTCAGGACCCGTTCGGCAGCTTGAGTCCTCGGATGTGCGTAAGCCAGATCATCGGCGAAGGCCTGCGGATCCACAAGATGGGCACCGAGGCTGAACAGGAGCAAGCGATTATTGCAGCACTCAAGGAGGTAGGCCTGGACCCGGAAACCCGGAACCGCTACCCCCATGAATTTTCCGGTGGACAGCGGCAGAGAATCGCCATTGCCCGAGCATTAGTGTTAAAACCGGCGCTGATTCTGCTGGACGAGCCCACCTCGGCGCTCGACCGGACAGTGCAACGCCAAGTGGTGGAGCTACTGCGTTCACTGCAAACCAAGTACAACCTGACGTATCTGTTTATCAGCCATGACCTGGCTGTCGTCAAAGCGCTGAGCCACCAGCTGATGGTGGTCAAGCATGGCCAAGTGGTCGAACAGGGAGACGCGCAAAGTATCTTTGCCGCCCCCCAACATCCGTATACACAGCAGTTGCTGGAAGCCGCTTTCCTGGCACCAGCCACTGCGCAATAACCTGAAAGAGAGGAGCAACACATGGGTTTTCTCGCCGGTAAGCGCGTACTGATCGTCGGTGTCGCCAGCAAGCTGTCCATCGCATCCGGCATCGCTGCCGCCATGCATCGCGAGGGCGCTGAGCTTGCCTTCACTTATCAGAACGACAAACTCAAGGGTCGTGTCGAAGAGTTCGCACAAAGCTGGGGTTCGAACCCGGACCTGTGCTTCCCGTGCGACGTGGCCAGCGATGAAGAAATCGCCAAGGTCTTCGTTGAACTGGGCAAAAAGTGGGACGGCCTGGATTGCATCGTGCACTCCGTCGGCTTCGCACCGGGCGACCAGCTGGATGGCGACTTCACCGAAGCCACCACCCGTGAAGGTTTCCGTATTGCTCACGACATCAGCGCCTACAGCTTCGTGGCCTTGGCCAAAGCCGGTCGCGAAATGATGAAAGGCCGCAACGGCAGCCTGCTGACCCTGTCGTACCTGGGCGCTGAGCGCACGATGCCTAACTACAACGTCATGGGCATGGCCAAAGCTTCCCTGGAAGCTGGCGTGCGTTACCTGGCCGGCTCCCTGGGCCCGGACGGCACCCGCGTCAACTGCGTCTCGGCCGGCCCGATCCGCACCCTCGCCGCTTCCGGCATCAAGAACTTCCGCAAGATGCTGGCCGCCAACGAAGCGCAAACTCCGCTGCGTCGTAACGTCACCATCGACGAAGTCGGCAACGCCGGCGCCTTCCTGTGCTCGGACCTGGCTTCGGGCATCAGCGGCGAAATCATGTACGTAGACGGCGGTTTCAACACCACCGCCATGGGCAGCCTCGAAGAGTAATCTTCAGCTCGCCAATGAAAAAAACCCGCCTCTTCAGGCGGGTTTTTTTACGCCTGCAATTTACCGGACAACACAACTCCCTTGTGGGAGCGAGCCTGCTCGCAATATCGGTATGTCATTCAGCATGTATGTCGCCTGGCAAGCCACTATCGCGAGCTGGCTCACTCTTGCAGGGTGGCTGATTCGCCTCTCAGGCACTGCGCAAACAATTGCTGGATCGGCTGCATACGATGGCTGTACCGCTGCAACAACACCATCTCCCGATAAAACGTCAGTTCGCCCAACGGGATCACCCTGACCTTAGCGCCATACTCAAGCCACAGCCCGGCCCGAGGCAGCAACGAAACGCCCAGCCCGCACTCGACCATTTTCACGATGGCCTCCAGCTCATCCAGCTCAAGAGCACTCTGCACGTCGATCCGCTGCTCACGCAAAAAGCGCGTCACCAGGCGTCCGCCGAACGAGTTCCGGTCATAGCGCACATGGGGATGGTCAGTCAGTAACTGCAACGGGTCATCGCCCGGCTGATCGAGTGGAACAATCAGGACAAAAGGCTCCCGTCGAATAACCTGCGCCGACAGTTCCTTGGGCAGTTCGAACGGCGGTTTGATCAGGATTGCCAGGTCCACTTCGCCCGTGTCCACCTGACTCAACAAGTTCAGCGATACCCCAGGCACCAGTTTCGGTTCCAGCTGGGGCGCCTGTTGCCGTAAACGCAGTAATGCCTGTGGCAGCAAGCCGGTTTGCGCCGTCGCTACCGCCCCGATTTTCAGCTCTCCCCGGTATTCGCTCACGTCATCGCTGATCGCCATGCGGCTGAACGTGTCGAGCATGTCCCTGGCCATCGGCAACGCGCGCAGCCCCGCCGCATTCAGCAGTGCCTGGCGCCCCGTACGATCGAACAGGCGAATACCCAGTGCCTGCTCAAGATTACGAATCTGCGCGCTGACCGCCGACTGGGTAAGGCCAATGTGCATGCCCGCCGCGGCAAAGGTGCCGTAGCGCGCGACAGCGAGGAAGGTTTTCAGCTCTCGTAACATTGGCGTCTCGACTGATCGAAATAATTCATGCTCGGCGCAAAAACTATCGTCTTTCAAACACAATTCACAGAGATAAACTCAGCGTTCACTCTATCGAGATCCCGCGCATGTCTCTTTCTCCTTTTCACCTGGCCATCCCGGTTTACGACCTCGCCGCCGCGCGCCATTTTTACGCGGCCGTGTTCGGGCTGGAAGAAGGCCGTTCCAGCGATCATTGGGTCGACTTCAACTTCTTCGGCCATCAGCTTGTGATCCATCTGGCACCGAAGAATGCTTCCCAGGAAGCCGCCCACACCAATGCCGTCGACGGCCACAACGTGCCCGTGCCGCATTTCGGCGTGGTATTGGGGATGTCGGAATGGGAGGCCCTGGCCGAGCGTTTGCAATCCCTGGGCACGCGCTTCGTGATCGAGCCCGGCATCCGATTTCAGGGGTTGGTGGGCGAGCAGGCCACAATGTTCCTGTTCGATCCTTGCGGTAACGCACTGGAGTTCAAGGCCTTCAAGGACATCGATCAGCTGTTTGCCAAATGAGTGAGAGACGCAGGACGCTTAAAACCGGACCGATCCCTGGTGCCGCGCAAGATCAATCGCGGCCATCAGGCCATCAACAGTGCCGTGAGTCGCAGGATCGAATTCGATTTGTTCAATGCTGAAGCGAATGTCGTAACCAGGGTGCGCGGTGGCAAGGCGCTCATCGAGCATTTCCTGAACCCTCGCCCTGATACCGGCGATTTCTACCGCAGACGAGCCGGCCAACAGCACCGCGAACTCATCACCGCCTACGCGTCCAACCACGTCACTTTCGCGAAAGGCGATACGCAAAACATCGGCAAAGGATTTCAGGGCTTTGTCGCCCTCGCCACGCCCGTACACGTCGTTGATCTGGTTGAAATAAGTCAGGTCGAATAGCAGCAACGTCGCCGGTTTCTCCAGCTGCTGACAGGCATCCAGCCACAACTGGGCCAGAACCAGAAACCCGTGAAGGTTCGTCAGCAGGGTCAACTCGTCCATGCTTGCCATTTGCACCGCCGTTAGCTGTTGCTCGAACGAGCGTGCCAGCTCTCTCATCCGTTCCCGATCTTGCACTGCATTTTCGAGAACACTGCGTTCGCATGAGAGCTCTGTGTGAGCACCGGATTTACCCGGTTTTCCTGAAACGACCATCAGTCACTCCGTTGGAAGGTATATACATTAGAGACCCCCTTTCCCGGTATGACTCACTATTTTGCTACCGCTGGTCAGATACCCTCGACGGGGCAAGGCCCTCCTGCATCAGCCCAAAGCTTGAACTGGGCGACAAAAATGTCGTGTGGCACCGGTACCGGCGCTCGACCTGCACCAGGGTTCCAGCCCCATAGCACCAGCTTGTCATCGCTGACATGTTTGATCAGCGCCGCAAAATCCCGATCGCCATTGCTTGAACGGTCCTTGATCATCGCGCACAGTTTGTCTGCCGGAAGTCCGATCCAGGCCATTTTGTGCGCTGCTGGCGGCAGGCTCCAATGCGGTGCTCCGGGCGGTGCATTGGGACCGTAACTGGCCGGCGGATTGGCTTCCGCATGGCAGGTAGCACAGGGCAAACCCGCCGCGCCCTTGCCATCCATGCCACGGACCACGTTCATGGCGTGGGGAACGCCCGCGTCGAACTGCAGTGGAGAATCGCCGGGAATGTGGCAGTTTTGGCAACGGGGGCTCTGGAAGACTTTCTGCACCGTCTCGAACGCCTTCAAGGCTTCTTTATCGTCGGCGAACAGGTCTTCGGCATACGCTGCCAGGCCGAACAGAATCACCGCACCCAGTACCAGATGTCGTCTCATCTCACACCCCCGACAGTTGCAGCGGCAGTTCCCGCAGCCGTTGCCCGGTCAATGCGAATACCGCATTGGCCACCGCAGGTGCCGTGGGCGGTACCCCCGCCTCGCCAATGCCTCCGGGCTTGTCGGTACTGGGCACGATGTGCACTTCGACCACGGGCATTTCGTTCAGGCGCAGCACTTGATAGTCGTGGTAGTTGGACTGCACCACTTTGCCGTCCTTGAACGTCAGTTTGCTGTGCAACGCAAACCCCAGGCCGAAGGTGATGCACGATTCCATCTGCGCCGCGATGCTTTGCGGGTTCACCGCAATCCCGCAATCCACCGCACAGACCACGCGATGCACACGGATCGCCAGGTTGTCCTGGGACACTTCGGCCACTTGCGCGACGTAGCTGCCGAACGACTCATGCACCGCCACGCCCAGCGCATGGCCGTCCGGCAGCGGCGCTGTCCAGTTGGCTTTTTCGACGGCGAGGTTGAGCACGCCGAGATGCCGTGGGTGGTCCTTGAGCAAAGTGCGTCGATAGTCGACCGGGTCCTTGCCCGCCGCCTCGGCCAATTCGTCGATCAGCGACTCCATCACGAACGCCGTATGACTGTGTCCGACCGAGCGCAACCACAACACGTTGATGCCGGTTTTCGGCGAATGCAGCTCGACCTGATGATGCGCCAGACCTTCGAGATAGGGACTGTCCGCCACCCCTTCGACCGAGGTTTTGTCGATGCCACCCTTGACCATCGCCTCTTCGAGCATCGTACAGGCCATGATCGATTGCCCGACCATGACATGCTTCCACGCAATGGGCATCCCGCCAGCATCCATGCCGATACGCGCCTGATGCACAAACGCCGACCGGTAGTAGCCGCCACGTATGTCGTCTTCTCGCGACCATACGGTTTTCACCGGACCACCTGCGGCTTTGGCGACCTCCACCGCTTCCGCGACGAAATCCGAGGTCGGGTTGGCTCGCCGACCAAACCCGCCGCCGAGAAATTCGGTGTGAATAATGACCTGCTCAGGCTTCAGCCCGGTGATTTTTCCGGCGATCATTTGATCCAGTGTCTGAAACTGCGTACCCGTCCAGATCTCGCATTTGTCCTGGGTGATTTTCACGGTGCAGTTAAGCGGCTCCATCGGAGCGTGGGCCAGGTAAGGCACGCTGTATTCGACGTCGATCGTTTTCGCCGCCTTGCCCAGCGTGCCCTGGGCGTCGCCGGCCGTGCTGGCTGGCAGCCCTGTGGTGCCCGCGAGCTTGCGGAAACTCTCCAACAGTTTTTGGCTGTCGAGGCCGGTGTTCGGGCCCAGGTCCCAATCGACCTTGAGTGCATCGCGGCCCAGTTTCGCGGCCCAGTAATGATCGGCGATGACGGCGACACCGCTGGGTACCTGCACCACTTTGTGCACACCCGGAATCGCCAGCGCCTCGGCGCCTTCGAAAGATTTGACGCTGCCGCCGAACACCGGCGAACGCGCGACCATCGCCGTCATCAGGCCTTCGAATTGCACGTCGATGCCGAACTTGGCCCGCCCGGTGATTTTCTCTGGCGTGTCCAGCCGTTTAGTGGGCTTGCCGATCAGTTTCCAGTCCTTGGCTTCTTTGAGTTTGATCGAAGCAGGGTCGGGCACGGGTAGCTTGCCGGCGTCGTCCGCCAGCTCGCCATAGGTGGCGCGGTTGTCGCCTGCGATGACCACGCCGGACTCGGTACGAATGGCCGAAGGCGCTACGCCGAAGCGCTTGGCTGCCGCGTCGATCAGCATTGACCGGGCTGCCGCGCCGGCCTGGCGGTAACGGTCGAATTCCATCCAGGTCGACGTTGACCCACCCGTAATCTGCATCCCGCCAAACCCGGCCAGGCCATAATCGGCAGCAGAGGCCGGAGAGTGTTCGACGATGATTGTCGACCAATCGGCATCCAGTTCCTCAGCGATCAGCATGGTCAGGCCGGTCCAGATGCCCTGGCCCATTTCCGAATGCCCGAGCAGTACCGTGACGCTGTTGTCATTGCCGATTCGCAGAAAAGCATTCGGTGCAAACACGTTCCCCTGGTTCTCGGCGCCCGTCGCGAACCGGTGGGCACCGGGGATGACGAACGCCACCACCAGCCCGCCACCCAACACGACGCTGCCTTTGAGAAATCCACGCCGCGATAACGGATTGAAGCTGTTCATTGCTCACCCTCCCTCACCGAGGCATCAACCGATTTGTGCAGCGCGTTTCACCGCCGCACGAATGCGCGGATAGGTGCCGCAGCGGCAGATATTGCCGGACAGCGCCTGGTCGATATCGGCGTCAGTGGGCTTGGGGATTTTCGCCAGCAGCGCGGCGGCCGACATGATCTGACCGGACTGGCAATAACCACACTGGACCACATCGAGCTCGGCCCAGGCTTGCTGGACCGGATGCGAACCGTCGGTGGACAAGCCTTCGATGGTGAGAATTTTCTGCCCATGGGCCACGGCCGTGGCGGGCGTGATGCATGAGCGCAGCGGCGCGCCGTCAACGTGCACCGTACAGGCGCCACATTGAGCCATGCCACAGCCGAATTTGGTGCCAGTAAGGTGCGCGACATCGCGCAGGACCCACAGCAGCGGCATGTCCGCGGGGACATCCAGCGCCTGGTCCTTGCCATTGATATTCAGGGTCAGCATTGCGGTTACCTCAGACTCACGGGGACGCGTTTTTTCGGTGGGAGCACGCGTTGCTCCTACCGCACGGCGCATCTTTGCGCGCCTGGTTCATCCCTTACAGCTAAGCGCAAATTGCCGAACCGGACTGGCGCATCGACCACCGGTCACGCAGTCACTGTCCTGAGGCAAGCGCAGAGTGGCGTTTTGCGCTTGCACCCATGTCGCTAAACCCTTGGCCCCAGCAAGATGCCGGTATAGCGCATCAGGAACAGCCCGAACGCAACACACCAGAGCAACGCCGAGATGCCCAGGCCGACAGTGGAAAACGGCACCAGCAAGACGCGACAGACCGCACCAATGGACAGCAAGGCGAATCCAAGGATGATTGCCTTCGATGGCTGCAACGGTCGCCCTGTATGACCGAGACTGACCCGCGCAATCATCGCCAGGATCAAACCGCCGATTCCTCCCACCGCCAGCGAATGCGTGGCGAGGCTTTGTTGTGGCATCAGCCCCGCATGCCACAGCGCCATCGCCAGCGCTGCAACCACCAGCCAGGCATAGGCAAGGTACAGCGACCAGAGCAACGGCACACGCCAGATACCCCGGTCGTACCAGCGCCAGAGCCGCAGCAGATGCAAACCGCCCATCAGCCCAAACAAAACGGCGAGCCAGCGGTTGGGGACGTTGTCCAACCCTGCGGCAAACGACAGCGCCGCCAGCATCCCGCCGAGCAGTAACCCTTTGAACAGCCAGGGTTGCGCCACTGAGGCGGTGGGGCGATTCAAACCTCTTTGAATGAAGAACGGAATCACCCTCCCGCCGATCACGCTCATCAGCGCGCCGATTAACCACAACGCCGCCAGTACGCCCCGCCGTTGCAGGTCGACATCCTCGGTGGAGATCCCCACCAGCGTCATGGCCTGGCAACCCGCGAGCAAGGCGATCACCAGCAGAATCGGATAGTTGTCGCGTTTGCCGGCAGCGATCAGCTCGCGGCCCAACATCCAGGCCAGTAACGGCAGAAACGGGATTTGCAACGCAATCAATACCACCGACGGCATCGGCAGCCACCAAGCGAGTCGCGCCGTCAGCCACACCAGCAAAAGACCGATAAGCGGCCCGCCGTGCAGACCTGGACGCCCGGTCCAGTTCGGCACTGCCGTCAGCAGAAATCCGCCAATGATCGCCGAGGCGAACCCGAACGGCATCTCATGCCGATGCCAGACCAGCATGCCGCCCACGGGTTGCGCCGCTGGAAACCAGCCGTATAGCCACAGGCCCCAGACCGCAACGGCAATCGCCGCAAACCCCGCGCCGGCCAGAAAGAACGGCCGAAACCCCAGCGTGAACACCTGCGCCCTGGCGAACTTGCGCGTCACACTCCAGCTCCGACCGGGCATTGTCCCAGCCGATGCTGGGACAGCAGGCGCATGACGTAGCCGATTTTGAGCAAGGTCGGTCCGATGATCGTCATCGCGTGCAACGACACCAGCGCGACGATGGGCAAATGACCGTCGTACAGATAGGCGCCGTAAATGCCAGCGAGCAACAGTGCAAGACCTGCGCCCAGTACGCGATTCGACAGCTGAAGAACATTGTGGGGATTGGTGAAGAAGTCGAACATTTTTCGGTACTCCTGAAGTCGTTCAGTTGTACCGGGGATGTATCAAGAGCCGTGCCAGGTTTTAAGCCCTTTTAAATCAATGAGATCAGAGGCTCGATGTCATTTAGACCATATTCAACAAGAGTCTTTATGACATCATTTCGAGTCATTACGACTCCATAATGATGAATCTGACGAGGGATCACTCATCACAAAACGGATGCAAAAAACTCGACATCAACGCGCGGGGACGAGCCTTTGACGGCGAGAACAAATACACTCAGGCGCTGACCTGCCGAGGACCCTAAGCATGAAGCACGCCGTTGCCAAAGACGCAGACAAGGCCCCGCGCTTCTGGCGCGATGACGCCCTGCCCTTCATTGAAGCCCGCTCCATCGCTGACGGGCGCGAGGTCTGCTACACGCGTCATTCTCACGAACACTTTTCGATCGGCGCCATCACCGCCGGGCGCAGCACCTACATTCACGAACAAGCCCGGTTTCAGGTCAGCGCCGGCACCGTCGTGCTGATGAATCCCGGCGATGTCCATGCGTGCAATCCGATCGACGACGAACCGTGGTCGTATCTGATGCTGTACATCGACACCGCGTGGCTCACTGATCTGCAGCACCAGCTGGGCTTCAGCTCCGACTTGGCGTTCCGCCGTTTTTCCATCACCCATGACCGCGACACCCAGCTATTCGACGGACTGGTGGCGCTGCATGAGGTGTTGGTGGACACATCGCAAGACCACCTGCAAAAACACAGCACAGTGGTGGAGTTTTTTACCGAGGTGCAGCAACGGTTCAACCCGGCCGAGCAACCGCTACGCGAACCTAACTTCAAGCTGGAGCGGGCCGCCGAATTCATTCGGGATAACTGTACGCAATTGCTCAAGCTCGAAGACATTTGCGCAGCCGCGCAGCTGTCGCCGTCCTACCTGATCCGTGCATTCAAGCAACACTTCGGCATGACGCCCCACGCCTTCCTGGTCAACCGACGCATCCAGTTCGCCCAGGAGAGACTGCGCAGCGGCAAACTGATTGCCGACGTCGCCCTCGAGGCGGGTTTCGCCGACCAGGCCCACTTTCAACGCGCGTTCAAACAACACCTGGCCGCCACACCGGGGCAGTATCGCGGGTGACGTAGGTCTGTGAGCGCTCTGCAGGCAAGATCAAGGCAACAACAAATACCCCGCACTCACCGCCAACAACGCTGCCATTCCCCGGTTGAACATCCGCATACCCGCCGGGTTGTTCAGGTAGCCGCGCAAAAACGTCCCCGCATAGACCCAGCAACCGACGGACACATAGCAGATCACCAGATACACCGCCGCAAACTGCCAGACCAATCGCGCCTCGCCATCGGCAACAAAAGCCCCCATGCCCGCCACACAAGCCAGCCACGCCTTGGGGTTGAGCCACTGCATGACGGCACCGTAGAGCATTGACGGCGCCCGGCCTGACTCTTTCGCATCGAGACGCCCGTCATCGGCGGCCAGTTTCCAGGCCATGAACAACAAAAACGCCACCCCCGCCAGCTGCACAACCCGGGCCAGGCCCGGCCAGATCTGCAGCACTTCGTGCAGTCCCAACCCCATCAACACCAGCAACAACACGAACCCCAGTGTCGCGCCGGCAACATGCCGCTGACTGGCGCGAAAACCAAACCGCGCACCGGAACTCAACGCCACGATATTCACCGGCCCCGGCGTTATCGAAGCCACCAATGCAAACGCCGCCATGGAGACAATCAGACTCATCACACCCTCTTCAATTCAGTGGTACCAGCCATGACGGTAAGGTGCGACTCAATTTCTGTATTGAACAAAACACCCCCTCACCTGTACCGCGACGACCGTCAATCACTGTACGGGTCGGCCGCCAAACGACCATGGTAAAAATACTCTTCTTGCTTCTGGAGCCGATCATGGACCTCGCCACCCTCTCCCTCTTTCTTCCCGCCTGCTTCGCGCTGAACATGGCGCCGGGTCCGAACAATCTGTTGTCGGTCAGCAATGCCACCCGTTATGGCTACCGCACCGCGTGCATGGCGGGCCTGGGTCGGCTGCTGGCGTTTGCCGGAATGATCGCCCTGGCGTCTGCGGGATTGGCGGTTGTGCTGCAAACATCCGAACTGTTGTTCTATGGGATCAAGATTCTGGGTGCGGCCTATCTGTTCTACCTCGCCTGGCAACTGTGGCGAGCCGACTCTGGCACTGAAAACGTCGTACAGGGCGCGCCCGTCGGGCTTTTAGCGCTGCCACGGCAGGAGTTTCTGGTCGCGGCCGGCAACCCGAAAGCGATCCTGATCTTCACCGCATTCCTGCCGCAGTTCGTCAATCCGACCCAGGCGATCACTCCACAATTCGCCGTGCTGGGCGCGCTGTTCCTGGTCCTCGAATGGATTGCCATCGCTGCTTATGCCTATATGGGTCTGCACATGCGCCGCTGGTTTGCCAAACCCAGTGGCAAACGGATCTTCAACCGCTGCTGTGCAGGTTTGCTCTCGGCGGCCGCATCGGTGTTGCTGATGGCACGCCGGGCCTGATGAGGAATTCTCTGTCGATTTTCCGGTGGAGACACTGACCGACGCCCCCTATGCTCACGTCATGAACCTACAAAACGCTTTGCTTCCGCCCCACGCCGAGATGGTTCGCGCCATGCTCGAACGAGACACCTCCTACGAGGGAGTGTTCTTTACGGCCGTCAAAACCACCGGCATCTTTTGTCGGCCCAGTTGTACGGCGCGCAAGCCAAAACCGGAGAACGTCGAGTTCTTCGCCCATGCCGATGAATGCCTGTCGGCGGGTTATCGCGCTTGCCTGCGCTGCAAGCCTCTGGATGCTGCCGCCATTGCGCCGGACTGGGTGCAAAAACTGCTCACCTGCGTCGACAGTGATCCCGACCAGCGTTGGACCGATGCCCAGCTACTGGCCGAAGGCGTGGAGCCGCTGAAGCTGCGGCGCTGGTTCAAACAGCATTTCGGCATGACGTTCCACGCCTGGCTACGTACCCGGCGTCTGGGCATGGCGTTGGGCGGGATCAAACAGGGCGATTCCATAGATAACGCCGCGTTCGACTCGGGTTACGAGTCCCTGAGCGGTTTCCGCGATGCCTTCCAGAAGTCCTTCCACATCACCCCCGGCCGCGCCGCCCAAAGCGAACCGCTGCTGTTCACCCGCCTGACCACCCCGCTGGGGCCGATGATCGCCATGGCTGAACAGCGAGGGTTGGTGCTGCTGGAGTTTCTTGATCGACCGGCGCTGACGCGGGAAATCCAGGCTCTGCAGAACCGCCACGGGTATGCCGTCGCACCCGGACACAACGCTCACTTGCAGCAAATCGAAGCAGAACTGGCAGCCTATTTCGCCGGAAAGCTGACCGAGTTCAAAGTCCCGCTGCACCTGCCCGGCAGCGAGTTTTTCAGGCAGGTCTGGGCCGAACTGGCGAAAATCCCTTATGGCAAGACCAGCACCTACGGCACCATCGCTGCGACGCTGGGCAAGCCCGGCGCCAGTCGTGCGGTGGGCATGGCGAACGGGCAAAACCGCCTTTCGATTGTCTTGCCCTGCCACCGGGTCATCGGGGCGGATGGCTCGTTGACGGGCTATGGTGGAGGACAACCGCGCAAGGCATTTTTGCTCAGGCTGGAAAATGCTGCGCTACAGATCACTCGACAACTTGCGTTCTGACATGCCCGATCCCTACCTGCCCGCGAGCGTTTTTCTGTCGTCCATCGATGACGACTGGCGGCGACACATTGCCGCCATCGGCCCTTGCCTGCATCAACCACACCCGGCACGCGATCCATATGAATCGCTGGTGCGGGCCATTGCCTATCAGCAACTGCACGCCAAAGCCGGCGACGCCATTCTCGGGCGATTACTCGCGTTGTTTCCCTCGGGCTCTTTTCCGAGGCCCGAACAGATGGTGGCAACCGGGTTCGATCAGCTGCGCAGTTGCGGATTCTCGGCCAACAAGATCACGACCATTCAAGGCATAGCCCAGGCAGCGTTAAGCGGTGTGGTACCGGACTACACAACGGCGTTGGCGATGGACGACGAGGCGCTGATCGAGCGCTTGATCACATTGCGCGGGGTCGGTCGCTGGACCGTTGAGATGCTGCTGATTTACAGCCTGGAACGCCCGGATATCTTGCCGGCGGATGATTTCGGTGTTCGTGAAGGCTACCGACGTTTGAAAGGGCTAGAGGTGCAGCCGACGCGCAAGCAGATGATCGAAATCGGCCTGGCGTGGCGCCCCTATCGCACGGTCGCGGCCTGGTATTTGTGGCGGGTGCCTGCCAGATAGACCAACTGCGAAATCTGCATAGGAGCCCTGTAGGAGCTGCCAAGTGAAACGAGGCTGCGATCTTTTGATTTTGTTTTTTAAGATCAAAAGATCGCAGCCTCGCTTCGCTCGGCAGCTCCTACGGGGCCTAAGGTTCGCAGGCTTAAACCGACAAATGCTCGTACAAGATCGTCGCGCCGACGATGATCAACACCACGCCACCCAGAATTTCAGCACGTTTGCCCATCACGCTACCGATGACGCGGCCCAGCATCACACCGATCGTCACCATGGTCAGGGTCGCCAGGCCGATCAGTCCGGCCGCCAGCCAGATGTTGACGTCCACAAACGCCAGACCTACACCCACGGCCAATGCATCAATGCTGGTGGCAAATCCCGTGACGGCGAGCAGCCAGAAACCATGTTGCTTGGGCTTCTCGACCTCTTCTTCGGGCTCTTCGTCTTTCACCCCGTTATGGATCATGTGCAATCCGAGCAGCAGCAACAGGGTGAAAGCGATCCAGTGGTCCCAACTGGCCACGAATTGCGAGGCAGCCTGGCCGATAAACCAGCCGATAATCGGCGTGATGGCTTCGATCAAGCCGAAGATCAGGCCGACACGCAAGGCTTCGAGAAATTTGGGTTTGTGCAGGGCCGAGCCTTTACCGATAGCGGCCGCGAAGGCATCGGTGGACATGGCGAAAGCAAGGAAAACAAGAGAGGCTGGGTTCACGCTGTAATACCGGTCGGGCTTGAGTCCACGACATATCCGCGCGCCCGACTTCAGCGCAGGTATGTCGATGGTCTCACCAACCAGAAGGTGCCCGCACCACGGCATGTTGCCGAGAATGTTGATGCGGGCGCTTGCGACGAATCGCAAACAGGCTACTCCCCAAAGAGGCGCGCAGGGTAACCGGTGGGATGTGAAAAAATCATGAATAGCTGGCCTGAGTCGCAATGAACAGATGAACAGATGAACACATTCACCACAAATCCAACGGCACATCACCCTCCTTTATAGACAATGACACCCTAAGAACCCAGGCGCATCTTGGCTCCTCATTCGGAGGGATTCGTCATGCTGAACACGCTCAAACAGATCAACTCAACCTCAGCGTTCAATCGTTGGGCCGGGCTGGAAGTCACCCGTGCGCAGAGCGGTGAAGTGGAACTGACCATGGCCTTTCGCGAAGCGGACATGGCGCAATATTCAGGGTTCCTCCACGCGGGCCTGATCGGCGGCTTGCTCGACACGGCCTGTGGTTTTGCAGCAGGAACGGTGGCGGGCAGCGTGCTGGCTTCGCATTTTTCGGTCAATTGCCTGGCGCCTGCCATCGGCGAAGTGTTCATCGCCCGGGGCCGGGTGGTGAAGGCTGGAAAGAAGCAGGTGTTCGCTCGCGCCGAGCTGTTCGCACAAACCGGTGATCAATTGAAACTGGTGCCGACGGGCGACGCGATTCTGGTGCCGGTCGAGGAGCGCTGAGGGTCTAAGCTGTCCCGGTGAGTTGAAGAACTACCGGAGGTTTCCATGCAGCTCGAAGGTTCCTGCCACTGCGGCGCCGTGTCGTTCAGTTTGACCAGCGTCCACCCTTACCCTTATCAGCGCTGCTATTGCTCGATTTGCCGCAAGACCCAAGGTGGCGGTGGTTATGCGATCAATATCAGCGGCGATGCCGACAGCCTCAACGTGCGTGGGCGCAAACACATCACGATTTACCATGCACGACTCAAGGAGGACGGCGACAAACGTGCCCATAGAAGCACCGCCGAGCGGCATTTCTGTTCCCTCTGCGGTTCCGGCTTATGGCTGTTCAGCCCTGAATGGCCGACCTTGATTCACCCGTTTGCGTCCGCCATCGACACCCCGCTGCCGGTGCCACCGGAACACACGCACCTGATGCTTGGTTCGAAGGCGCCGTGGGTCGAGGTTGAATCAACACCGGGGGATCAGCAGTTCGATGTCTACCCTGAAGAATCCATCGCCGACTGGCACACCCGCCTGGGCCTGAGCGGCTAGACGCGCTCGCGAATATTGTTCCTGCAACTCAAGCGGCTACTGGCACGCCACTGTGAAACCGAAACTCGACGTCGGGGGATTCAATCAGCTCTTGCTCGGCGGCACGAACCCTGTCGATCACCTGCGCGATGTCCTTGGCGTCCCCGTACTGGTAGGCCAGCTTCAGGTAACCCTGGAAATGCCGGGCCTCGCTTTTCAGCAGACCAAAGTAGAATTTGCCCAGTTCTTCATCCAGATGCGGTACCAACGCCTCGAAACGCTCGCAGCTGCGCGCCTCGATGAACGCGCCGACCACCAGCGTATCGACCAGCTTCACCGGCTCGTGACTACGTACTACTTTGCGCAGGCCTGACGCGTAGCGCCCGGCGGACAATTGACGGAGTTCGATCTTGCGTTTTTTCATCAGGCGCATGACCTGTTCGTGATGCACCAGCTCTTCCCGGGCCAGGCGTGACATGAGGTTGATCAGATCGACATGGGAGTGGTACTTGGCGATCAGACTCAACGCCGTACTCGCGGCTTTGAATTCGCAGTTCTTGTGGTCGATCAGCAGCGTGTCCTGATCGGCCAGCGCGGCCTGGACCCAGCCGTCGGGAGTGCGGCAGCCGAGGAACTCGTGAATTTCGGGAAGGATCATGGGGCTCACGGATAGAAGGTTCAAAACGAAGGGCGCCGATTATACCGGCCTGCCCGCAGACCACCAGTCGCTAACCGTTGATATGCATCAAGTCCCGAACTCGCGACCAGCAACTATAGTTGTCCCACGCAGTATTTTTTACTTCCTGGAGATCCCGAACATGCAAGCCATTCGTAGCATTCTGGTGGTCATCGAGCCCGAACACTCGGAAAGCCTGGCGCTCAAACGCGCCAAATTGATTGCCGGCGTGACCCAGGCCCATTTGCACCTTCTGGTGTGCGATCGCAAGCACGACCACAGCGGCATGCTGGGCGTGCTCAAAGCCGCGCTGCTGGAGGACGGCTATAGCGTCACCACCGAGCAGGCCTGGAATGAAAGCCTGCACGAAACCATCGTTGATGTGCAGCAGGCGGAAGGTTGCGGGCTGGTAATCAAGCAACATTTCCCCGACAGCCCATTGAAAAAGGCCCTGCTGACACCGGCGGACTGGAAACTGCTGCGTCACTGCCCGAGCCCGGTGCTGCTGGTGAAAACCGCGAAACCGTGGAAAGACGGGGTTATTCTGGCCGCCGTCGATGTTGGCAATACCGATGGCGAACACCGCCAACTGCACTCCACCATCATTGATTACGGGTACGACATCGCCAGCCTGGCCCACGCGCATCTACACGTGATCAGTGCCCATCCGTCGCCGATGCTGTCCTCGGCCGACCCGACATTCCAACTCAGTGAAACCATCGAGGCGCGTTACCGCGAACAGTGCAAGGCGTTCCAGGCCGAGTTCGATATCGACGACAGTCACTTGCATATCGAGGAAGGCCCGGCGGATGTACTGATTCCGTTCATGGCGCACAAGCTGCACGCGGCGGTGACGGTGATTGGTACGGTGGCGCGGTCCGGGTTGTCCGGGGCGCTGATCGGGAATACGGCGGAGGTGGTGCTGGATGCGGTGGAGAGTGATGTGCTGGTGCTGAAGCCGGAGGGGATCATGGATCATCTGGAAGAGATCGTGACTCACCATTAACGCAAAGCAAGATCAAAAGATCGCAGCCTTCGGCAGCTCCTACAGGTAAAACGCAATCCACTGAGCTGCCGAAGGCTGCGATCTTTTGACTTTAAAACTCAGCCGCCAAAGGCATCCTTGAGAAAACCCGGCGCAATGTAGCGCTGGTAATGCGCCTCGGAGAGCAAGAAGAACTCGCGATCAATCGCGTCTCTCAATTCCGGCAGGTTCCAGTCCCGAAACTCCGGCATCAACACCATCCCGTAGGCTTCCAGGTTGTTGATCACCCGCGCGCCCCGCGCGATGAGCTGATAGGCCCAGCAGTATTCCGACTGGTGCGGCACAAAGCGGATCTTGCGTTGTTCCAGCTGCACACGCAGGCGCTGGGGATCGAAAACTTCCAGCTTACTGGCCATCACCTGGGACAACAGCTGTTCCAGTCGCAACCACACGGCGCGCTTTTCCTCCTCGTTGTAACCATTCCAGTTGATCACTTCATGGTGGAAACGCTTGCAGCCACGGCACACCAGATCACCGTAAACAGTGGAGCAGAGGCCGACGCAGGGGGTCTTGATGGTCTGATTGGGCATAGGTAAGGAGAGCACGGGAAAGCAGGACAGATCGGCATGTTAGCCCTTTGTCCCACATTGATCACCCCTCAACGTTGAGGGCCTTTGGGTCGACTGGATTTCGCCACGCGCAGCAACCGCTGCTCGCGCCCTGCTTCACACCTGGTCCCCCGGCAATGCAATTCTCCACCAAAGTCCAATAGGGACCGACTTACCTTTAAATTTTTTTTGCCGTAGAATCAGCCAGCCTTTTAAGGCGCCAATGTCCGTTAGAAGCTGTTTTCAAAGCGTCACGAGCACAGTCGTTCCTTCAGAGCGGTGTTGGCGAAGGGTTTTTCCAGCGGGGAAAAGCCCAACGCCAACCCTCATCAGCTCCCCGTTCTGCAGGCGTAAAACTTTGAAAGCAGCTTCTGTAAGGAATTGTCGGTAATTCTGGCTAAGTGGCCCACAACGCCACGCAGCGCATGAGTACGACAATTTCGGGATGAGCGTCCCGGACACCCATTTGGGACCACTGATGAGGGTAATAACTGTGCTTGAAGCCTACCGCAAACATATCGAAGAGCGTGCAGCACTGGGTATCGTTCCCCAGCCGCTTAACGCCGAACAAACAGCCGGCCTGGTCGAGCTGCTGAAAAATCCCCCGGCTGGCGAAGAAGCTTTCCTCGTTGACCTGATCACCAATCGCGTTCCGCCAGGTGTGGACGAAGCAGCCTATGTAAAGGCTGGCTTCCTGTCCGCCCTCGCCAAAGGCGAAGTCTCCTCCCCTCTGATTGACAAGAAACGCGCTGTTGAACTGCTCGGCACCATGCAAGGCGGCTACAACATCGTGACCCTGGTTGATCTGCTGGAAGATGCCGAACTGGCACCCGTAGCCGCCAAAGAACTCAAGCACACCCTGCTGATGTTCGACGCATTCCACGACGTCGCGGAAAAAGCCAAGAACGGCAACGTTCACGCCAAGGCCGTGCTGCAATCCTGGGCTGACGGCGAGTGGTTCAAGAACCGCCCTGTACTGGCCGACAAGATCAGCCTGCGCGTGTTCAAGGTCACCGGCGAAACCAACACCGACGACCTGTCCCCTGCCCCGGACGCCTGGTCCCGCCCGGACATCCCGCTGCACGCCCTGGCCATGCTGAAAATGGCCCGTGAAGGCATCGTGCCTGACGTCCAAGGCGTCACCGGCCCGATGAAGCAAATCGAAGAAATGCGTAACTCCGGCTTCCCGATCGCCTACGTCGGTGACGTGGTCGGTACCGGTTCTTCACGTAAATCGGCCACCAACTCGGTGCTGTGGTTCTTCGGCGACGACGTTCCTTTCGTGCCGAACAAGCGTGCTGGCGGTTTCTGCTTCGGCAGCAAAATCGCTCCGATCTTCTACAACACCATGGAAGATGCTGGCGCACTGCCAATCGAATTCGACGTTACCAACATGAACATGGGCGACGTGATCGACCTGTACCCACATGCTGGCAAAGTCTGCAAACACGGCACCGACGAAGTCCTGACCACCTTCCAGATGAAGACTCCGGTTCTTTTGGACGAAGTCCGTGCTGGCGGCCGTATCCCGCTGATCATCGGTCGCGGTCTGACCGACAAGGCTCGTGCCGAACTGGGCCTGGGCCCTACCGACCTGTTCAAGCTGCCTGAAGCACCTGTCGACACTGGCAAGGGCTTCACCCTGGCACAGAAAATGGTCGGCAAGGCGTGCGGTCTGCCAGAAGGCAAAGGCGTTCGTCCTGGCACCTACTGCGAACCGAAGATGACCACCGTCGGTTCCCAGGACACCACCGGTCCAATGACCCGTGACGAACTGAAAGACCTGGCATGCCTGGGCTTCTCGACCGATCTGGTGATGCAGTCCTTCTGCCACACCGCGGCCTATCCAAAGCCGATCGACGTGACTACCCACCACACCCTGCCTGACTTCATCATGACCCGCGGCGGCGTTTCCCTGCGTCCGGGCGACGGCATCATCCACAGCTGGCTGAACCGCATGCTGCTGCCGGACACCGTCGGTACCGGTGGTGACTCCCACACCCGTTTCCCGATGGGCATTTCGTTCCCGGCCGGTTCCGGTCTGGTCGCGTTCGCCGCAGCCACTGGCGTTATGCCGCTGGACATGCCGGAATCGATCCTGGTGCGCTTCAAAGGCAAAATGCAACCGGGCGTCACCCTGCGTGACCTGGTTCATGCCATTCCTTACTTCGCGATCCAGGCTGGCCTGCTGACCGTCGAGAAGAAAGGCAAGAAGAACGCCTTCTCCGGCCGCATTCTGGAAATCGAAGGCCTGGACAACCTGAGCATCGAACAGGCTTTCGAGCTGTCCGACGCCTCGGCTGAACGTTCGGCTGCCGGTTGCACCATCAAGCTGTCGAAAGAGTCGATCACCGAGTACCTGAACTCCAATATCACCCTGCTGCGCTGGATGATCGGCGAAGGCTACGGCGATGCACGTACTCTGGAACGTCGCGCTCAAGCGATGGAAGCCTGGGTTGCCAACCCTGAGCTGATGGTTGCCGATGCTGACGCCGAATACGCTGAAATCATCGAAATCGACCTGGCCGACATCAAGGAGCCTGTGCTCTGCGCGCCAAACGATCCGGACGACGCCCGTCTGCTCTCCAGCGTTGCTGGCGAGAAGATCGACGAAGTATTCATCGGTTCGTGCATGACCAACATCGGTCACTTCCGCGCTGCCGGCAAGTTGCTGGAGCAGGTCAAGGGTCAACTGCCAACTCGTCTGTGGCTCTCGCCTCCGACCAAGATGGACGCTCACCAGCTGACCGAAGAAGGCTACTACGGCATCTACGGCAAGGCCGGCGCGCGCATGGAAATGCCGGGCTGCTCGCTGTGCATGGGTAACCAGGCACGTGTAGAGCCGAACTCGACTGTAGTCTCCACGTCGACCCGTAACTTCCCGAACCGTCTGGGTGACGGCGCAAACGTCTACCTGGCTTCGGCTGAGCTGGCGTCTGTTGCTTCCATCCTGGGTCGCCTGCCGACCGTCGAGGAATACATGGAATACGCTGGCCAGATCGACAGCATGGCGGCTGATGTATACCGCTACCTGTCCTTCGACCAGATCGCCGAGTTCCGTGAAGCTGCAGCGAACGCCAACATCCCGGTCGTTCAAGCCTAACGTTACACAGCAATAAAAAACGCCGCCCATCGTGAGATGGGCGGCGTTTTTTTGTGTGTAAGAAAGGTCCTTATAGTACTGGCCTCATCGCGGGCAAGCCCGGTTCCCACAGGGTTTGTGGTGTGTCTAGATGCAGTGCTCGAACGCAGTCACTGTGGGAGCCGGGCTAGCCCGCGATAGCGGTATGTCAGTGGGTACATGGCCAGCAGTCACACTGTCGCAAACAGCCTCACTCTCACGTTAGGTCAAGTGTTCAGCCTCAAGGCCTGCTGAACCGCCCCATCCACGCTCAATCCACTCAGCACCACGCTGTTAGCCTCTACCTCCGGCAACTCAGTCAGCGCGATTTGCGCGCGATACTTGAGACGGGCCAACACCAGCCGTTTACCTTCGCCATGCACGCGTCGAAAAAACTCCTGCAACGCTTCAATACTGGTGCCATCAAGGTCCGGCGACTCCTCCAGACTTAAAATCACCGTGTGAATCGGCGTCTGCGAATGCCGGATCAAGTGCAAAGCGCCGCCCAGAATCCGTTCGACGTTAGCAAAAAACAACGCCTCACTCGGCCTGACAATCAGCACACCGGGTTCCGTTACAGCCGCAGGATGGCGCTGCACATCGACAAAATCGTGTCCGTCATCGATGCGGCCGAGCACCTGGATATCCGCAGCCGACAGCTGCTTGAGCATCAGCAACACACTGATTGCCACCGACACCAGCAAGCCGTCCAGCACACCCAGGACCAGCACCGCGCCGACGGCACAGATCACCAGCACTCGATCACGGCGCCAAATGAAATACCGCCCCAACGGTTGCAGGCTCAAACCACGGCCCAAGGCATGAATGACGATGGCAGCGAGAATGGGCTCCGGGGTCAGGGCAATGTAGGGCAGCACGGTCAAGAGAATCAGCAATACCACCATCGCTGCCACTCCACCGGCCAGGCGTGAAGTGGCGCCCGCGGCTTCATTGGCCGACGTCGCCGAATACCCGGCTCCCGCCGGCATGCCGTGAAACAGGCCCGACAGCAGATTGGAGGCACCCAGGGCCAGCAGATCGCGGTTCGACGTGACGCGATCCCCGTGTTTGAGTGCATACGAACTGATCGAACCAAAGGACTCGGCGTACAGGATCATCACCATGGCAAACGCCAACTCGCCCAGCCGCAGCCAGTCGGTGAATGGCAACGCCGGCCAGGTGGGCACATCCAGGCTCAGGTCGATGACACCGATCAGCTTCACCCCATAGGCCGACAGGTTCAGCCACTGCCCCGCCATGATACCGATCACCACCACCAGCAACCCGCCCGGCAGGCGCCGAAAGCGCGCGAACAGACACAACAAGGCCAATGCCACGGCGCCCACCGCTGCCGCCACCCAGTTCCATTGCGGCAGTTGTTCCAGCAATTGCGGCAGAAACCGCACCAGATTGGTTTCGGTCAGGTGCACGCCAACCACGTTGGCAACCTGCTTCAAGATGATGGTCAGGGCCAGGCCAAAGGCAAAGCCGCGCAGTACCGGTTTGGCGATGAAGGATGTCACGCTCCCCAACTTGAACAGCCCCGCGAGCAGGAAAAACGCGCCCGTCATCAGCACCAGGCCTACGGCCAGGGTTGAGCGCAGTTGCGGATCACCGTCGGCCAGCGTCGCGGTGGCAGCAGCCAACACCGCCGCAGAGGAGGAAGTCGCCGAGACAATGGCAAATCGGCTGGTACCGAACACGCCATAACAGAGCAAACCGGCAAACAGCGCGATCACTCCAGCCTGGGGGGCCAGCGCGGCGATACTCGAATACGCGACCGCTTCCGGCAGCAGCAGGCCGGCAATCGACAACCCGGCCAACAGGTCCCGCCAACGGTTGGGCTGTTCGGTAGAATTTGAGGCTTTGGCACTGGGCAATCCGCTGTCTCCAGGCGAAAAAAAACCGCTGCAGGTAACGCCTGCAGCGGCCACTGTAACTGTCATTCAGGCACTGCGCGAGCAGGCCGGGCGATCACGCACTCAACGAATAAATCAACGCCGAAATCGCCACCAGACCTACCGCCGTCACGAACACATTGGAAGCCTGCCCACGGTACCGCGCCATCGCCGGAACCTTGCGGATCGCGTACATCGGCATCAGGAACAGAATCGCCGCAATGATCGGTCCGCCAAGGGTTTCGATCATGCCCAAAATACTTGGATTGAGCGTCGCAACGATCCAGCACACGATCAACATGAACGCCGCCGTCATGCGATCCAGGGTCTTGGGCGCCGGACGCTTGCCGCTTTTCGCGATCAGGCCCTTGAGACCTTCACTGGCACCGATGTAATGCCCCAGGAACGACTTCGAAATCGCCACAAAGGCAATCAACGGCGCCGCAAAGGCGATGGTCGGATTGCTGAAATGGTTAGCCAGATACGAAAGGATCGACAGGTTCTGCGCCTTCGCTTCTGCCAACTGCGCCGGTGACAAGGTCAACACACAGCTGAAGACGAAGAACAGCACCATGACCACCATCAGCGCGTGGGCGCGCGACAGGATCTGCGAGCTGCGCTCTTCGGCATGCGCACCGTAGCGACGTTTCTGATCCACCGCGAACGCCGAGATGATCGGCGAATGGTTGAACGAGAACACCATCACTGGAATGGCTAGCCACAGCGTGTGCAACAGCGCCGACGGCTCGGGAAGCGTCGACGCGGTGGCCAGGATGCCGCCATTCCAGTGCGGAATCAGGAACACTGCCAGAAACAGCAACGCAACGATGAACGGATAGACCATCAGGCTCATCGCCTTGACGATAACCTGCTCACCGCAGCGCACCACGGCCAACAGGCCAAGAATCAACACCAACGACAACACGGCGCGCGGTGGCGGCATGATGTGCAGCTGATGCTCGAGGAAACTGCCCACGGTATTGGTCAGGGCCACGCTGTAGATCAGCAGGATCGGGAAGATCGCGAAGAAGTACAGCAATGTAATCAGCGCGCCAGCCTTGATCCCGAAGTGCTCTTCAACCACTTCGGTGATGTCGGCACCTTCACGCCCGGACAACACGAAGCGGGTCAGGCCACGGTGCGCATAAAACGTCATCGGGAACGCCAGCACCGCAAGCACCAGCAACGGCCAAAAACCGCCCAGCCCTGCGTTGATGGGCAAAAACAACGTGCCTGCACCGATTGCAGTGCCGAACAGGCCCAGCATCCAGGTGGTGTCATGGCGATTCCAGCCTTCGAGGCTGGTCGGTTTCGCCGTTACATAGCGTTCGTCGACGCTATTGGCCTGATCATTCATCCGGTGGGATCTCCGCATTCCGGTCAGTTGCTACCCGGTCAGGACGAGTCGGAAAAATCCGACAGGCAGCGCCCTGGCCGAAACAGGGGCGCGATTGTCCGGGATTAATGAACAGAAGCAAAGACTTAGCTGAGGAGTGGTTGTACGGATCAGATGATGTACGCGAAATCACCCACCTACAGGTCCCCATTACATTAAAGGAGAACCGTCATTCCCCGCTTGATAAAGGTCCACCATCATGTATTTTGGCTTGACTGACAATTGACTGGAGTCATCCCATGCCACTGGTTCGCGTCGACATCAAAAAAAATCAGGACCCCACCTTCGCCAAACGTGTTGGTCAGCAGATTTATGCCGCGATGCGTAGCGCCATATCTGTGCCGGAGAACGATAATTTTCAGGTCCTGAACGAACACGACGAAGATCATTTCATCTTCGATCCTCAGTACCTGGGCATCCACCGCACCGACAATTTGGTAATGATCCAGATCACCCTGAGTGAAGGCCGTTCCGATGACCTGAAGAAACTCCTCTACAAGACCATCGTCGACAACCTTAATGCTGAGCTGGCGGTGCACCGGGAGGATGTATTCATTAATCTGGTGGAAGTGAAGAAAGAAAACTGGTCGTTCGGCAACGGAATTGCCCAGTACGCCCTCTGATTTCCCACCTTTATAGCTGTGAGCCGCCCATGCCCCGTGTTTCCCGCAAACAAGCTGATCTCAACCGCGAAATCATCGTTGATTCCGCCACGCGCCTGTTCCGTGAGCGGGGGCTGCACGGAATCAGCGTCATCGATGTCATGGCCGCTGCAGGTCTGACCCACGGCGGCTTCTATGGCCATTTCGAGTCCAAGGAAGCCTTGGCGCGGGAGGCCAGTGATCGCGCGTTCCAGCAGTCGGGTGAGCGTTGGCAAGCCAGAATCGCTGAGAGTGCGGATAACGACACTGCCCGCCGCGCCCTCATCGAGCCTTACTTGTCAGCCGCCAGTCGCGACAACCCGGGTGACAGTTGCCCGGTAGTGGCCTTTGCCGGGGACATGTGCCACGAAGCCGTCGATAGCGGATTGCATCAGACATTCAATGAAGGGCTCAACCAATTGCTACAAATTTTTGGATCGTTGCAGAACACTGGCGACGACGCTCAGGATCGACAGCAGGCGCTGGTGCAGTATTCGTTAATGGTGGGGGCACTCACTCTTGCCCGGGCCACTCGGGGCGAACCGTTATCCGATGAGATTCTCGAGGCAGCACGGTGTTTTCTGAGCCAGGCTTGAAATACTCTTCAAGCAATATGATCTATCACTTTATATAAGCAGGAATAGTCCTACAGACAAAACATATAAAAACCTATACAGCGCACTACTTTAAACATAAACACTTAATTGTAACAAGCATCCGCCCGCTATTGAGCGACCCGTCTTCTCGGACTATATTTTTTGCGCTTTGAATGTGTACACCTAAAAAGCGGCAATCAATAAATCTGAGAAGGCGATAGTTCCATGCATAAAAAAACGATGACGTTCAGATGCCTGCTTCTGGCGGCACTGTTGTGTCCACTCGGTAGCTTTGCACAACAAGCGCCCGCCACGGCCGATATCCGAGACCTGGCCTCCTCTCCTCGATGGCTGACCACCAAGGTGTATATCGAGGGTGCCCCACAAACGGACGTGAAAGCCAATTATCCAGGCGTGGTCGGAATATCGACGTGGGACCCGGAACGCAATCGCTATGAGTTTTTTTACACCGACACAGGAAAATCAAAGTACGACAATGGAGGTGGCGGGTACTTCTTTATCACCGGCGATCATAAAACCCACGTTCTGGTACCCGATGTCGGGCCGACCAAGACAATGGTCAGGCGGCTGGAAACATTGAATCAGAGTGAGTTCACCTACTCTCGTGAAGTGCCCCGAGACATGGTAGAAAACAACCCGCTTGTGCGCATTCATGTCGTTCATGCCCCTTACACTGGAACTGTAGAGACACCCTCTGCGCTTAAGCCGGGCACACCTGCAATTCCATAAATCAATCGATCATCTCTACATTATCTCTCTGCCGGGTCCTGACCCGAATTGTAACTTTATTTGAATTACCATCGACCAAGTTCAAACATGGAGATTCACCGTGCGGAAAACAATCAGGACATTGCTGGTATCTACGCTATTTGTTTCCGCAGCCTTCTGCGGCGCGGTCAATGCGCAGACAACAACAAACTCCGCTGCTAAAACTGCCGTTGCCACACCGGAAAATGCCGTCATGCTGACAGTTTTTTTAAAGCATGATCAGTCAAGGCCCCTGGGCGAACTGAAAGCTCAGCTTGCCCGCCAAGGCTTCTATAAGACATTCCCTCCCGCGGGAGTCGAGGTTGTCAGCTGGAACATCATGATGGGCATCGGACAAGTCGTCACACTGCGACTTCCAGCCTCTCGTTTGGCTGAAGTAAACCTTGCACTCGAAAATACGGCGTGGGGAACCTACAGAACCGAGTTCTACCCGACCTATGATTTCAAAGCCATCGCACTGGCGGAACAAAACAAGGCTAACCAGTCGCTAACGACCCAGTAACACTTAAGCAGCACACTGCATTTGCAGTGTGCTGCGCCATGACCTCAAAACCCTTGCAGGTAGCTGAGTCGTAAATTTGCTTCTTGCGCGAAGCAGGCCAGACTGAAAAACACCGACGCGGCGATAACCACCATTGCCAAGTGGTTCTGTAATCAGCACTCTGAAACGACGTATGACGCCCGACACGCCTACGACCACAGGAGCATAGTAATGCCCGCAACCGTTCTGATACTGGTTGAAACTATCAATGACTACCTGCCGATTCTCGAACACCAGGGCTTCCACCTGATTCTGGCCCCGACACCTGCCGAACGCGCGGCAGCCATCACCCGCCATGGTGCTCAAATCGACGCAGTCCTGACCCGTGGCCCGCTGGGTTTATACGCCGATGAAATTGCCGCACTGCCGGCGCTCAAGATCATCTGCGTGATCGGTGCCGGTTATGAACACGTCGACCTGCAAGCCGCTGCCGACCGGGGCATCACCGTCACCAACGGCGCCGGGGTCAACGCCTCCTCGGTTGCCGACCACGCCATGGCCATGCTGCTGTCGCTGGTGCGCGATATCCCCCGCTGTGATTCTGCCGTACGCCGGGGCGAGTGGCCGAAGATCATGCGCCCTTCCCTGGCAGGCAAACACCTGGGCATTCTCGGCCTCGGTGCCGTCGGCATGGCCATCGCCAAACGCGCCGCCCTTGGCTTCGACATGACGGTGAGCTATCACAACCGGCAACACCGCAAAGACGTGCCGTACGATTTTTGCTCCACCCCAACCGAGCTGGCGCGTGCATCGGACTTCCTGGTGGTCGCAACACCCGGCGGCATAGGCACCCGGCACCTGATTAACAGGCAAGTGCTCGATGCTTTGGGCCCGAACGGCTTTATCGTCAACATCGCTCGTGCCAGTGTGGTCGCAACCGCAGACCTGATCAGCGCCCTTGAGCAACGCAGGATCGCCGGAGCGGCGCTGGATGTCTTCGACAATGAACCCCATGTCCCGGATGCCCTGAAAGCCCTGGCCAATGTGATCCTTACTCCGCATGTCGCCGGGCTGTCGCCCGAGGCCACTCAAGGCACCGTGGAATTGGTGGGTCGCAATCTAGTGGCGTTCTTCTCGGGCGAGCCGGTGCTGACACCGGTCAGCCTGCCGACTGCCCTGAGTAGCGCAGTGCTGTAAGCGCAATTCAAACAGCTGTATCAAAAACAATGATCGCCCGGCAACACGCTCACCTATAAGGGCGGTTGGTGGTTGTGGGTGCCGGGTGTGCGCATTAGATTAGCCAATAGTTTCAGGCCACCAGAATAAGCAGAAGGGATAAGCATGGCGCTTACTGACCAGTCCACCCGTACTCGCACCGGCGAAGAACTCGATGCCAGCCTTATCGACCCCTACCTCAAGGCCCACATTCCTGGCTTGAGTGGCTTGCCTCGCATCAGCCAGTTCCCGGGTGGCGCATCAAACCTCACCTATCTACTGGAATACCCCGAACAAGAGTTTGTCCTGCGTCGGCCACCTTTTGGCCACAAGGCCAAGTCCGCGCATGATATGGGCCGCGAATTTCGCATCCTCAATCAACTGCGTGACGGCTTCCCGTACTGTCCCAAAGCCTACGTACACTGCACCGACGAATCGTTGATCGGCTCCGAGTTCTATGTGATGGAACGGGTCAATGGCATCATCCTGCGCTCTGAACTGCCACCGGAACTGGGGCTCGATGCCGCGAACACCGAAACCCTGTGCAAGAGCTTCATCGACAAGTTCGTCGAGCTGCACCAGGTCGACTACAAGGCCTGTGGCTTGGGCGACCTTGGCAAACCCGAAGGCTACGTGGCGCGGCAGATCCGCGGCTGGAGCGATCGCTACGAAAAAGCCCTGACCCCGGACGCCCCTCAATGGGAAGTGGTGAAAGCCTGGCTTAATGACAAGATGCCCGCCGATCACCCAACGTCGAGCATCGTTCACAACGACTACCGCTTTGACAACGTAATCCTCGACCCGAACAACCCAATGCAGATCATCGGTGTGCTCGACTGGGAACTGACCACTCTCGGCGACCCGCTGATGGACCTGGGCAATACCCTCGCCTACTGGATCGAGGCTGGTGATCCCGCGCCGGTCCAACTCATGCGCCGCCAACCGAGCCATGCGCCTGGCATGCTCACGCGCCGCGAGTTCGTCGACTACTACGCCGAGCGTGCGGGCATTCAGATCGACAATTTCGATTTCTACTACACCTACGGCCTGTTTCGCCTGGCCGGGATCGTGCAGCAGATCTACTACCGCTTCTTCCATGGTCAGACCCAGGACAAACGCTTCGCGCAGTTCATTCACATGAACAAACTGCTGGAGCAGATGAGCTTGCAGGTCATCCAGAAATCCAGCCTTTGATAACGCTTCAGGCCCAATAACAAGACTTTTTACAAGGGAATTCCATGTCCAAGACTCAGTTGTTCGACCTCGACGGCAAGATCGCTTTCGTCTCCGGCGCCAGCCGCGGTATCGGTGAAGCCATCGCCAAACTGCTGGCCCAGCAAGGTGCCCACGTGATCGTCTCGAGCCGTAAGCTCGACGGTTGCCAGCACGTCGCCGACGCGATCATCGCGGCAGGCGGCAAAGCCACCGCCGTCGCTTGCCACATTGGTGAAATGGACCAGATCAGCCAGGTCTTCGCCGGTATCAAGGAACAGTTCGGTCGTCTCGATATCCTGGTCAACAATGCCGCGACCAATCCGCAATTCTGCAACGTATTGGACACTGACCTCAGCGCCTTCCAGAAAACCGTCGACGTGAACATTCGCGGCTACTTCTTCATGTCGGTGGAAGCCGGCAAGCTGATGCGCGAGAACGGCGGCGGCAGCATCATCAACGTCGCGTCGATCAATGGCGTTTCGCCGGGCGTGTTCCAGGGCATCTATTCGGTGACCAAGGCCGCCGTGATCAACATGACCAAGGTCTTCGCCAAGGAATGCGCGCAGTTCGGCATCCGCTGCAATGCGCTGCTGCCGGGCCTGACCGACACCAAGTTTGCGTCTGCATTGGTGAAAAACGAGGCCATTCTCAATACCGCACTGCAGCAGATCCCGCTGAAGCGTGTGGCCGATCCGAGTGAAATGGCAGGGGCGGTGCTGTACCTGGCGAGCGATGCTTCGAGCTACACCACCGGTGTTTCCTTGAACGTGGATGGTGGATTCCTTTCCTGATACAACAGCGTCCCCCTGTGGGAGCGTGGCTTGCCCGCGATGGCCGTTAACGATGACGCGTATGTCCAGTAAGAACACATCATCGTTGACGACCATCGCGGGCAAGCCTTGCTCCCACCGGGTGCGGTATTTACTGAGTGATACAGCGCGTCAATTCGGTCTGACGCGTTACCTGACCATCACCTCGCATATCACCTTGCACCTCAGTGCTTTGTGATGTTTCGCAGGTGCGTTCGAGCGGCGGTGGCGGAGCGGGAGGTGGCGGCGGTGGCGGACTGGAACAACCCGCCACAATCAGTGCGCAAAGGACAAGCGACAGCGGCGAAAAAATACGTTTCCCAAGACTGTTCATAGGCTGACCCGCGGTAAGTAATCGACACTTTCCGCGACACGACGACAACACCGCGAAATCGCGGACCGGTCACAGAAAATAATACCCTCGCTTTCCTTATAGCCTAGCCAGCGTTCAATGCCAGTAAATGGCCACTTTGTGACTACAAAGGGCCGAGTTGATGCAGATTGTTACTTTCAAGCTCGTAGCGCAGCTCTTCTACCAGCGCCGCCACCGCATTGGGCGTTCTGAGGTTGTGCAGGCTCAATCCACTGACCACCAGATCCACCTGGCCTGATGCGGGATGGTAAAGCTTCACCGTTAACGAGTTGTCACCCGTCAAACTACAATCACAGGCCAAGGGTGAAAAACTCCGCTCCAGTTCGGTACGCAATTGCACTAGAGAAATCATAAGAATTCACCTCGGCAGCGGCGCAAAATCGACCGGCGTACTGCTGTGTTCGTTGTCAATATTGCAATTCCTTCAGCGGGTTCACAAAAACGCAACCAGGGTCTGGACCCCCATGTCGCATTCTTTACAGGCTACGAGTAGCGCCTCCCGCACGACACGTACATTTGCACCCCCTCGCTTAGTGCATTTGCACCCTATCGCTGTCCTTTGGTTCTCCATTCGCCCGAAAACAAGCCACGCTCCCTCGCCCAGACAATCGCCTCACTCCGGCTGTGTACATTGAGCTTCGAATAGATGGTCGATACGTGATTACGCACCGTGTTGGGCGCCAATTTCAGTCGAGCGGCAATTTCCTTGTCAGCCAAGCCTTCGCAGATCAACTCCAGCACGTCACGCTCGCGCGCCGTCAGATCAGTAAAAGACGCGCTGAGGAGTTTCGGCGAATTGACGCTTTTCACATTGGCAAGCTTCTCGATCAGCGTGCGACTGAACCATGACGCGTCTTTCATCACTTCTTCGATCGCCGCCACCAGCTCCAACTCAGTGCGTTTACGCTCGGTGATGTCCATCATTACCAGCAGGTAGCAAGGGTTGTCCTGAATGTTCACGGTGTCGGCCGACACGGCGCAGTCGATCAGCTCGGCGTTTTTCTTTCGCAGGCTGACATCGATGCGGTCCAGGCTGGCCGATTTCTCCAAGGCGGCAAACAGGCGTGCCTGAGCACCCTTTTCATGGATAAAGCCGATTTCCGTAATGGTCTTGCCCAGCACTTCTTCACTGGGATAAGCGAAGGTGTCGAGGAAGGCTTCATTGATATCCATCACCACCTGATCGCTGGCGCCGCATACCAGGATCGGTACCGGAGTCAGACGAAAAGCCTTGGCGAACCGCTCTTCACTTTGACGCAGCGCTACCTCGACCTTGCGCCGGGGTTCCATATCGACAAAGGAAAACAACATGCAGTCCTCTTCGTTGAAATCCAGCGGCTGCCCGGCAACGATTACCTGTTTGCTACCGCCCTCAGGAAGTTTCAATTCAGCCTGCATTTGCGGAATGGTCGCGTGTTCACGCAATCGTGCGATTGCCAGGTCCTTTTTTTCGGCACCCTCCAGGATATCCAGCTCATAGGTCGAAGCACCGATCACTTGATCGCGGGTGTAACCGGTCATCTCCAAAAAGCCCGAGTTGACCTTGATGTAGCGCAAATCGCTGAGACGGCAGATCACTGCCGGCGCCGGATTGGCATGGAATGTCTTTTCGAACCGCTGTTCAGCGCTGGCCCATTCCGTCACATCGTCCATGATCAGCACCAGCGACTCAGGGTCGCCGGCACTGTCGGTCAGCACCATGCTGCGCACGTTGTGTACCCAGACGCGTTCGTCATCGTCAACCGGGGTCACTTCAACCAGCACGTCGCCGAAGGTCTCGCCACGGGCAACGCGGTTGATCGGGTAGTTTTCGACGGCGACCGGGTGATTATTGCGATAGCGCAAGGCAAAACGCTTGGCGTACTCCGTGGAATCGGCGCCCAGATCGCTGATGCGACCCACACCGTGCATCGTCAGTGCAGCTTCGTTCGCCCACAGAATGGTCTGGTCAAGTTCGAGCAGGATCACACCATCAGACAGGCCGGCGATGATCTGCTGCAATTGGCGGCGATTGGTTTCGGTGGTCAGGACGTCCTGGCTCATTGGCTCTCCACTTATAGGTCCGCACCAACTTGCGGTGCTCAGTGAAGATGTCGACCTCAGCGACTTGCGATAGTGCAAAGACCTTCAACGGCCGCTGCAGTTTCCCTATGTAGCAGCTGTCGAGCCTGCGAGGCTGCGTTCGGCTGCGGTGTGGCGAGGGGATTTAGTGAACCGTCGCACCGCCCCGTTGGGTCGCGCAGCGGCCCCAAAATCTTTGCGACTGCTGCGCAGTCGAACGGGGATAAATCCCCTCGCCACACCGCAGCCTCGCAAGCTCGACAGCTGCTACAGCTGACGACGCCGGTTGTTACTGGTTTTTCGTATCCTCCAGGACCAACTCCCGCAAGGTATCCAAAAACAGCTTCAGCACCGGCGATTCGTCGTCAGCGCGGTACGTGGCGTACAGCGGCACTTCCGGCAATGCCGGCGTCAACCGACGGAACACCAGTCCTGCAGGCGCCAACTGCTCAATAGACGCAGGCAACAGCGCCACGCCGAACCCGGCCCGCACCAGGCTGAGCAGCGTTTGTACTTCGATCACCTGCTGGCGAATCTGCGGGGTGAACCCGGCCTTGATGCAGCACTGATACAGAAAATCCGCAAACCTCGACTGCTTGAGCTCCAATGCCACGAAGGGCTCGGTTGCCAGGTCCAGCGGCTCCAAAACCTCTCGCGCCGCCAAGGGATGTTCAGCGGGCATTACCACGCGAATCGGCTCATAGATCAGCAGCTCATTGCGCAGCAACGGATCGTCGTAACCCACACGAAACACGCAGGCATCAATGCGCTTTTCCTTCAGCGCCTTGACCTGCGCCGCTGGCGTCATCTCATGCAGGCGCCAGTTGACCTGCGGATAGCGCTCGCGAAACAGGTGCAACGCACGAGGCAATACGCCGACCATGACCGAACTGATCATGCCGATTTCCAGCTCACCCAATTGCCCGCGACCGGTCTGACGCGTCAGGTCGAGGGCGCGGTTCAGTTGCTCGAACACCAGCGGCGCCTGTTCCTTGAGCATTTGCCCGGCCGCCGTCAACTCGACCCGGTGGTGACTGCGCTCGAATAACGGTGTGCCGAGTTCATCCTCCAACAAACGAATCTGCTGACTCAACGGCGGCTGGCAAATGTGCAACCGCGTGGCCGCCCGACCGAAATGCAGCTCTTCGGCCAGTGCCATGAAATAGCGCAACAGTCGCAGGTCCATGGCGGTTTATCCCAAGGTCAGAGGCGTCGAACGCTGGCGTACGCCGGTCAGGCTGAACAAGGCGTTGGCGATGGCCGGCGCCACCGATGGGCTGCCCAATTCACCGACGCCACCGGGCTTGCCCGGCTCACCGTCCAGCACCAGGATGTCCACCGCCGGCATGTCGGACATGCGCGTCACCCGGTAGTCATGGAAGTTGCTCTGCACCACCCTGCCCTGTTTGATGTCCATGCGGTCGAACAACGCGTGGCCGAGCCCCCACATCAGACCGCCGTAGATTTGCTCTTCGACGCCTCCCGGTGACACTGCCAGGCCGCAATCGACCACGCAGGTCAGCTTCTCCACGCGAGCAACGGCGTCCTTTTTCGACACCTGCGCGACCACTGCAATAAAACTGGTGTAACCCTGGTTGGTGGCGATACCGAGCGCCGTCCCCTCCGGCAACGACTGCCCCCAACCGGCACGCTCGGCGGCGCTTTTCAGCACCGCGACATGCCGTGGCCGCTCTTGCATGTGGGCGAGCCTGAAGTTCAGCGGATCCTGCCCGGCACCATGGGCCAGCTCATCCATGAAGCTTTCGACCGCGAAAACATTCGGGATGAAACTCACCGAACGGTACCAGCCGCTGGGCACCTGGCTTTCATGCTTGACCCACACCAGATCGAGATTCGCCGGGCGGTACGCAAAGTCCCACGCGGTGATGGCCTCGGTGGTGCTGTAGTCCATGTGATCGGGACGTTCGAAATAGCCCGGTTCCCACTGCTCCGGCGACGCGGGCGACACCGCCTCAAGTCGCAATGCCGTCAAATGTCCCTGGGCATCCAGCGCGCCTTTGGCTCGATGCAAGGTCGCCGGGTGCATGAACAGCGAGCGCATTTCATCTTCGCGGCTGTTCATCAACTTCACCGGCACCTTGGCTTGTTGCGCCAGGTAAGCCACTTCAAACAACCAGTATTTGGCCTCGCGCGCACCGAAACTGCCACCGGACACCAACTCATTGATCGTGACCTTTTCCTTGGCGATCTTGCACACGGTTTGCGCCGCTTCCAGTGCCGAGGACGGCACCTGTACGCCACCCCAATAGGTGATCCCGTCGTTCTGAACCTGTGCGGTGATGCACACCGGCTCCAACGGGTTTTGCACTTTGTAGGGCATGCGGTAATCGGCTTCGAGCAGCTTCGTCGCCATAGGCCATTGACCATCGACATCGCCGGCCTTCATGGCAGACACCCGCTGAGCACGCGTGTCATCGAGGGCCAACGCTTGTGCGGCAGCCAGTTCATCACTGTCGAACCTGGCCAGCGGAGAATCGCTCCACTGCACCTTTAGCACCGCACGCCCCTGCTGCGCGGCCCAGTAGTTCTCGGCCAACACCGCAACGCCTTCCTGATTGCCGCCCAGCACGTCCGGCCGCCCTGGAATCGCGATCACTTTACGCACGCCCGGCACCTGCATCGCTGCCGCCGAATCCACCGACACCACCTTCGCGCCGACCACCGGCGTGCGCTCGATCACGGCCACCAACATCTCGGGCAACACCACATCAATGCTGTACTTGAATCGCCCGCAAACCTTCGCCGCGGCATCACGTTTATGCCGTAGCTTGCCAATGTATTTGAACTGCGCCGGGTCTTTCAGGGTGACGTGGGTCGGGGCGGGCAAATGCGCGGCGACTCCGACCAGTTCGCCGTAACCGAGGCGGCGCTGGCTGGCGCTGTGAACCACGTAACCTTCTTGCGTGGTGCAACTGTCAGGTCTGACCTTCCACTGTTTGGCGGCAGCGCTGATCAGCAACGCCCGAGCCGTGGCGCCGGCCATGCGCAAGCGATCGTACTCCAGGGAAACGCTGGTGCTGCCGCCAGTGGAGAAGACTTTCCAGACCGGGTGAATGTAGGTGTCGAAGAACGGATTTTCCGGGGTGATCACCTGCACGGTCATCGGATTGACGTCCAGTTCCTCCGCAACGCAGGCCGCCAATGCCGTCTGGGTGCCGGTCCCGGAATCGTGCTTGTGCACCACCAGTTTCACCGTGCCATCGGGCAACACCCGAACCCAGGCATTCGGTTCGAAGGTGGCGGCAGGCGCTGGCGCTTTCGGGTCGCTGGCGGCCCCACCCGAAGGCAGGTAAAACGCGATGGCCAGACCGGCAGCAACGGTCGCGGTTTGCTTGAGAAAAAGTCTGCGGGGCAACTCAACTTGAGTGAAGCTCATCACGCCTCCTTCGGCGCATTGGCGGCGCGCTTGATGGCTTTGTTGATCCGTCCATAGGTGCCGCAACGGCACAGGTTGCCGGACATCGCGTTGCGAATAGAGTCATCGGTGACCGCCGCCCCGGTGTTGAGCAATGCTGCCGCCGACATGATCTGACCGGATTGACAGTAACCGCATTGCGGGACATCTTCGGCAACCCAGGCCAGTTGCAGCGGATGCTGTTCGGTCGCTGACAAGCCTTCGATGGTGGTGATGCTGTGCCCCGCCACGGCGGCAACCGGCAGTTGGCACGAACGCACTGCGACACCGTCAAGGTGCACGGTGCAGGCGCCGCACAGCCCCATGCCGCAACCGAACTTGGTGCCCGTGAGTTTCAAGTGGTCACGCAATACCCATAACAAGGGCATGGAGGGCGACGTCTCTACCAGCTCGCGTCGTTCGCCGTTTACCGTGAATTCGATCATTGTCAGGCTCCAAGAGAGCGGCCCGTCTTTGTGCAGGCCTGGTGATCGATTATTGGAAGCCTGCGCAATATCGGGCCAGCGACGATTTCTGCCACGTTGTGTAAGTAGGACTAACAGCATGTACAAGCGATACCCGTCGGTGCAGTCCATGAGCGCATTCATTCAGGCCGCCCGCAGCGGCAGTTTCTCCAGCGCTGCGCGCAAGCTCGACCTGACCCACAGCGCCATCAGCCAGCAAATCCGCTCCCTGGAAGACTTCATCGGCCAGCCCCTGTTCGTCCGGGAAGGCGGCGGCAGCAACCTGACCGACGCCGGGCAGCTGTTCGCCAGCGTGTTGTCCGATGGGCTGGCACAAATCGACCGCGCACTGTCCTCGGTAAAAAACCGCAGCGTGGCGCAACGGCTGACCCTGGATGTCGACAGCGAACTGGCCCAGAGCTGGCTCAATCCACGCCTGCCGCAGCTGCTGGAACTCTTGCCCGACCACGAGGTGGTGCTGCTGTCGATGCCACGCTCGGATCGTAGCTCGTTCGAACGAGTGGACCTGGCGTTGCGCTACGGGTATGGCGATTGGGAAGACTGCGAGATGACGCAGATTTGTGGCGACAGCGTCAGTGCCGTGGCCTCACCGGCGCTGCTTGAGCGGCATGGTTTGCAAGTGCCGATCACGCCAGCGCAGATCCTGCAATTGCCATTGCTGGGGTACACGCGCAGGTCGTGGATTCCGTGGCTGGACGCCGCCGGAATGACCCCGACCGAACCGGCGGCGCGAGTGGTATTCGATAATGCGGCGAACCTGATTGCGGCGGCCGAGGCTGGCGTAGGTGCGGGCTTGGTTCGGGGATTATTGGCGGCGGATGCGCTGCGCAGCGGGCGACTGGTGGCGCTGAACGAGGCGCGGATTCCGGCGCATTACAACCTGTATGCAGTGTGGCCGACCGGGCATCGAGAGCGGGTGGCGCCGGTGGTTGAGGCGATCAAACAGTTGGCTTTGCGTACACAACCCTGACGCCATCGCTGGCAAGCCAGCTCCCACAGGGGCCGAAGTGTTAACCAGATCTCTGTCACACGACAAAAACCTGTGGGAGCTGGCTTGCCAGCGATGAGGCCCGCCCAGTCAACACAAAACCATATCGAACAAGTATCAACCCCTCGCCCAATTAATATTGTACGAACACCACCCCCCCTTCCAATACTCCTCCCCAAGCAGCCAGCGTCCCGAGCCGGATGCGACCAGGCGAGGGAATGCGCAGCCATCTGCGCATAGAAATGGCCGATTGCCCGGGATGCGACTGCTGTGAACCGCAAGGTTCCCTTCCCCGCTATCAGGAGATCGACTTCAATGATCATCGATATCAGCTGCTATCCCACCGACCTGGTGGACCTCGCCTGGAGGCATGACGGTGACCCGTTCACCGGCGAGCGTCTGCTGGAGATGATGGATGGCCCGTACATGGTCAACGGCAAACCTCGCCGCATCGACAAAGCCTTCATCCAGCCGCCGCAGGGCAACACCATTTACACCTGGACCGACGGTGACCTGACCGGTCGCGAGTCCATCGACGCGTACATGGCCTACACCCTGAAAATGGTCCAGACCTACCCGGACCGCTTCATCGGCTGCTTCGTCTACAACCCGCGTTGCGGTGTCGAAAACGGCGTCGAAGCGATCGAGCGCTACGTCAAGGAACACGGCTTCAAGATGGTCCAGATGCAGGCCAACATGCATGCCTACCGTCCTGACCGGGCGCTGGACTGGGTCCGCCCGTGCTTCGAGAAGTGCGCCGAGCTGGGCATCCCGGTCAAGCTGCACACCGGTGACGGGCCCTACAGCATCCCGTCGGAATGGGTGCCGATGATCAAGGAGTTCCCCAACGTCGATTTCATCATGGCCCACTTCGGCGTGCAGACCGGTGGGGTCTACGTATTCGAGCCGATGCAATGGGCGATGGAGCTGCCCAACGTCTACTGCGAATCGGGCTGGTGCCTGCAATCGCGGATCGTCGAGTTCGCCAAGGTCCTGCCCACCCACAAGATCCTCTTCGGCACCGACACCCCGCCGAACGAACCGGGCATGTGGCTGCGCCTGCTGGAAGTGCTCTGCCACGAGCCGCCACAGGGTTTGAACCTCGACGAGGACACCCTCGAAGACTACCTGGGCAACAACACCGCCCGGATGATCGGCCTCGAACCGACCCCGCCGCCACGTTCCGTTTCCGAAGCAGAGGCGCAGCTCAAGCGCCCCGTTACCACTCAACTGGCCAGGAGCTGAACCGATGATTATCGACACCCATCTGCACCCCACCAACCTGGTCGACGAGGCCTGGCGCCACACCGGCGAACCGTTCACCGGCGAGCGCATGCTCAAGCTGATGGACGGCCCGTACATGATCAACGGCAAACCCCGGCGCATCGACATGGGCTTCATCCAGCCGCCACCGGGCAACACCGGTTATCGCGACGGCAACCGCCGGGGCCGCGAGGGCGTGCGTGACTACATGTCCTACGTCGCCGAACTGTGCGTGAAGTACCCGGACCGCTTCATCGGCAACTTCAACTTCAACCCGCGCTGGGGACCGGAAAACGGTGCGGCGGAGCTGGAATTCCACATCAAGGAATACGGCTTCAAGATGCTCAAGCTGCACGCCAACATGCACGGTTATCGTCCGGATCGCGCCCTGGACTGGCTGCGCCCGGCGATGAAAGTCTGCGCCAAGTACAACATCGTGGTGCTGATCCACACCGGTGACGGTCCGTACACCATTCCGACGATGTTCTACCCGATCATCCGCGAGTTCCCGATGGTCAACTTCATCATCGGTCACTTCGGCATACAGACCGGTGGCAACTATTCGTTCGAAGCGTTCTGGATGGCCATGGACACGCCGAACGTGTACTGCGAATCCGGCTGGTGCTTCCAGTCACGCATCGTCGAATTCGCCAAGGACCTGCCACGCAACAAGATCGTCTTCGGCACCGACTCACCGCCGAACGAACCGGGAATGTGGCTGCGCGAACTGGAGGTGCTGTGCTCGCCAGCGCCGCAGGGTCTGGGCATCGATGAGGATCACCTCGAGGATTACCTGGGCAACAACATCGCGCGGTTGTGCGGCATCGAACCAACGCCGCCACCCAAGGACCTGATCGAGGCGGACATCCGACTGACCACGACTTACTTGTAACGTCGGGGTACACAACCCTCTGTGGCGAGGGAGCTTGCTCCCGCTGGGTGGCGAAGCCGCCCCAAAAAATAGGCCTGCTGCGCAGTCCAGCGGGAGCAAGCTCCCTCGCCACAGGGGATCTGTGCACACAGCACACAGCACACAGCACACAGCACACAGCACACAGCGACTTTACAGGCGCGAAGATGAATCGGCGTTCGATCGACCGGCGGGCCAACGGCTTGTCGATAGAGCGTCGCCCTCAACCCTGCGCGCCTGCTTTTTACGAGGTGAAACCATGACCCTCTCTACGCTCGGCGATACCCAGGACTTTCACGCATTCATCGACGCCTATCGCCGGCAGTACCCGGACGATGTGCTGACTATTTCTGAATCGCTTTCTGCCGATCAGGATGTCACCGCCCTGGTCGATGCCCTGGCCGCTCAGGGCCGCGATCCGCTGCTGATCTGCGAAAACGTCGGCACCCTCGGCGTTCCGGTCGCCACCAACCTGTTCGCCTCCCGCACCCGCATCGCCCGTATTTTCGGCGTGCATCCGGCGCAATTGCACGAGACCTTCCAGGCCCGCGCCAACCATCCGATCCCGCCGCGCTACGTTGAAACCGGCCCGGTGCTGGACGAAATCTTCGAAGGCGAAGCGGTAGACCTGGCGCTGTTGCCGATGCTCAAACACTTCGACAGCGACCGCGGCCCGTACATCACCAACGCCATCATCATTGCCGAAGACCCGGTCAGCGGCATTGCCAACATGAGCTACCACCGCTCGATGCGCCACGCCCGCCAGGCCCTCGCCACCAGCCTGCATTCCCGTGGCCACCTGTGGCGCATGCTGCAAACCGCCCGGGAACGCGGCGAGGAATTACGCGTTGCCATGGTCGTCGGCGCCCATCCGCTGTTCATGCTGGCCGCTGCTGCGCGGTTGCCCTTTGGCAGTGATGAGCGCGCGGTCGCCGGCGGCCTGTTTGGCGCACCGCTGGAACTGGTCAAGACCCCGCGCTACGGCATTGGTGTGCCGGCCTACGCAGAGTTCGTACTGGAAGGCGCCATCGATCCTGCGGCCTATGCAGAGGAAGGTCCGTTCGGGGAATTCAGCGGCTATTCCTCAGACCGCTCGACCAACAACGTGCTGCGCGTCGACACCCTGATGCGGCGCAAGGATGCCTGGCTGGTGGACGTGGTGGGCGGCCGTTACGCCGAACACCTGACCCTTGCGCGGCTGCCCCGGGAAGCGGAGATGAGCGAAAAACTCAAGGCGCGCTTCCCCGCCGTCACCGCCGTGCACTACCCCAATTCCGGCACGCACTTCCATTGCTATGTCGCACTGGATCAGAGCCGTGACGGCGAGGCCCGGCAGATCATGCTGGCGTTGCTGGGGTGGGACCCTTACCTGAAAACCGTGATCGCGGTGGACAGCGACATCGACATTACCGACGACAGTCAGGTGCTGTGGGCGCTGGCCACACACTTCCAGCCCCACCAGGACATCTTCGTCATCGACGGTCTGCCGGGCAGCCCACTGGACCCTTCCTCTTCGGTCAACGGCACCACCTCGCGCATGGGCCTGGATGCCACGCGCGGTTCCGGTTTCGACGGAATAAAGGCACAACTGGATCAGGGCGTGGTTGAACGCGCACGCAACCTGCTCGCGAGCTACCCATCATGAATCGCCAGCGCATCGTCGTCGGTATCAGTGGCGCGTCCGGGTTCATTTACGGCGTGCGCCTGCTGGAGTTGTTGGCGCAGTTGAATGTCGAGAGCCACTTGATCATCAGCCGCGCCGCACTGCTGACCATGGCCCATGAAACCGACTACAAACTGGCGGACGTCACCGCCCTGGCGAGTCATTACCACCGTGCTGACGATGTCGCGGCCGGGATTGCCAGCGGTTCGTTCCGCTGCCTGGGCATGGTCGTGGCGCCGTGTTCGATGCGCACCCTGGCGGAAATTGCCACCGGCACGTCATCGGGCCTGATCGGCCGCGCCGCCGACGTGACGCTGAAGGAACGTCGCACCCTGGTGCTGATGGCCCGGGAAACCCCGTTGACCCTCGCGCACCTGCGCAACATGACGGCCGTTACCGAGATGGGCGGGATCATCGCCCCACCCGTCCCGGCCTTCTACGCCCGCCCGGAAAGCCTTGCGCAAATGGTCGATCACAGCCTCGGCCGCGTCCTCGACCTGTTCGGCCTCGATGCCGGCACCGCAACGCGCTGGCGAGAACCCGATATCCCTGAAACCACACACAAAACCTGTGGGAGCGGGCTTGCCCGCGATAGCGGTGGGTCAGTCAGCATCAATGCCAGCTGACAGGCCCTCATCGCTAGCAAGCTAGCTCCCACAGTTGATTGCACTCCGACAACACACAGGTAAGGAGCTCTACATGAACACCCCCTTCAACGCCCCAACCCCCAACACCAAAATCCCCGTGACCATCCTCACCGGCTTCCTCGGCGCCGGTAAAACCACCCTGCTCAACTACATCCTCAAGGAAAACCACGGCCGCAAAATTGCCGTGATCGAAAACGAATTCGGCGAAGTCGGCATCGACGGCGACCTGGTGCTCAGCTCCGAAACCGAAGAAATCTACGAGATGGTCAACGGCTGCGTGTGCTGTACCGCCGAGGTGCGCGAGGACCTGGTGCGTATCGTCCGCGAGTTGGTGGCGCGGCCTGTGCGGCTGGACCATATCCTGATCGAAACCAGCGGCCTGGCCGATCCGTACCCGGTGGCACAGAGCTTCTTCATCAACGACCCGATTGCCGATGAGGTGGAGCTGGATGCGATTGTGACCATGGTCGATGCCAAACACATCGCCCAGCATCTGGAAGACTTGAAGCTCGATGGCGTGGACAACCAGGCCGTGGACCAGATCGTTTGCGCCGACCGGATCGTCATTAACAAAGTCGACCTGGTCAGCGCTGCCGAAGTCGCTGCCCTGAGTGAAAAAATCCGTGGTTTGAACGCGACGGCGGAGCTGGTGACCTCCAGCTACGCCGAGATCGACCTGACGAAAATCCTCGGCATTGGTGCCTTCGAATCCACGCAAAAACTCATGGAAATCGGCTCGGAGCATGACCACCACGCCGAAGAACATCATCACGATCTGGATCATGACCACGACCCGAGTGTTTCGTCGGTCGGGATCGCCGTCGACGGGGCCGTGAACCTCGGTGCGTTCCACCGCTGGATCAGCGAACTGCGCACCGAGCAGGCCGACAATCTGTACCGCATGAAAGGTGTGCTGGCGGTCAAGGATCAGGATCAGCGCTATGTGCTGCAAGGCGTGCACAGCCTGGTCGAGTTCCGCGCATCGACGCCGTGGGGCATAGAACCTCGCTCCAGCAAAATCGTATTCATCGGCCGCGACCTGGACCGCGCGGCGTTGAACCAGGGCTTTGCCGCCTGCCTGGCAGGCTGAACAAAGGCATCGGAGCCGGTGGATGGCGGTTTCGGGGCGCATCGAACGAGTGATTGATGCCAGTCAGAAGAACGATGCAAAACCTGTGGGAGCTGGCTTGCCAGCGATAGCTGATTGTCACTGAACAAGGCCAGCCCTCATCGCTGGCAAGCCAGCTCCCACAAGGATTGCGGCGTCCCTGAACCGGCATCAGAACGAATACCCCTCTCTACAGCATAAAAACAGCAAGAGGTGTTTCTCCATGTCGTTAGCCAACACAACAACCCCCCTCCATCCGGTAGACCAGGTTCTGCCGATCCGACAAATGCTCACCCTCGGCCTGCAGCACATGGCCGTCTCGTACATCGGCGCCATCGCCGTGCCGTTGATCGTCGCCAGCGCCTTGAAAATGTCCCAGGCGGACACCGTGGTCCTGATCAGCACCACGCTGTTTTGCTCGGGCATCGCCACCTTGTTGCAAACCGTGGGTTTCTGGAAATTCGGCGTGCGCCTGCCGATCCTTCAGGGCGTTGCATTCAGCAGCGTTGGCCCGGTCATCGCCATCGGCAGCAACCCGGAGGTGGGATTTGCCGGGGTCTGCGGAGCGGTGATCGGCGCGGGGATTTTCACCATGCTGGTCGCGCCCTTCGTGGGGCGATTGCGGCGGTATTTTCCGCCGGTGGTCACCGGGTGCATCGTCACCGTAATCGGCTTGCAGCTGTTCCCGATTGCCTATGAGTGGGTCGGTGGCGGGCGACATGCCAGCGATTTCGGCGCGCCGGCGTACCTGGCCGTGGCCGCCGTGGTGCTGCTGACCATTCTGCTGGTCAACCGCTATGGCAGCCCGATGCTGCGCAACATGGCGGTGCTGGTGGGCATGCTGGTGGGGGCCGCGCTGGCCTATGGACTGGGCATGGGCAGTTTCAGCAGCGTGCAGGAATCGCCCTGGCTCACCGTGCCCTACCCCTTCTACTTTGGCCTGCCGACCTTCAGCCTGATCCCGATCGCCACCATGGTGGTGGTGATGATCGTGCAGATGGTCGAATCCATGGGGTTGTTCGTCGCGATCGGCGACATCGTCGACAAACCCGTGGAAGACAAACAGGTGATCAACGGCCTGCGCGCCAACGGCCTGGCGAGCACCATCGCCGGCATGTTCGCGGCGTTCCCGTTCATTGCCTTCATGGAAAACGTCGGGCTGGTGATTCTTACCGGCGTGCGCAGTCGCTGGGTGGTGGCGATCAGCGGGTTGCTGATGTGTTCCGTGGCGCTGGTGCCAAAGGCCGGGGCGATCATCGCTTCAATGCCGACCGCGGCCCTCGGTGGCGCCGGGATCGCGATGTTTGGTGTGGTCGCCGCAGCCGGTATCCAGACCCTGGCCAAGGTCGACTACGAGCGCAATCGCTACAACGTGCTGATTGTCGGTTTCACCATCGCCGCCGCCCTGGTGCCGGTGCTGGCCCCGGCCTTGTTCAAGCAACTGCCTGAGTGGAGCCAGCCGTTCCTGCACAGCAGTGTCGTGATCGCCTGCCTCGTATCGGTGCTGCTCAACGCCTCGCTCAACGGCGTCAGCGTTCCTGACAGCGCCGCCACCAAACCCGCCTCCCACAGCCTTTGACTGGAGAAGCCCCATGACTCAACTGCAAAATATCCTGATCAAAAACCCGCTGGCGGTGATGACCGGCCTGCGGGGCGCCCGTGCCCGGGCCGGCAGCGTCGACATCCGCGTGGTCAACGGGCGCATCGCCGAAATGGCCGCCGGACTGGAGGCGCAACCCGGCGAGCGCGTCATCGATGCTCGATACTGCCTGGTGTATCCGGGCTGGATCAACACGCACCATCACCTGTTCCAGAATCTGCTGAAAGCCGTGCCTGAAGGCTTGAACGAGGACCTGCAAGGCTGGCTGGCGAGCGTGCCCTACCCGCGTCTCAACCGTTTCACGCCACAGTTGTCACGCATTGCCGCGCGGTTGGGCATGGCCGAATTGTTGCTTTCGGGCGTGACGACCTGCGCCGATCACCATTACCTCTATCACGCCCACGGCACCACCGAGACCGGGGACCTGCTGTTCGACATGGCCGACGAATTCGGCCTGCGATTTGTCCTGTGCCGCGGCGGTGCACTGGAGTCCGCCAGCGCCCACCCGGGGTTCTCGAAAACCGCACTGCAACCGGAGACGCTGGACCAGATGGTCGGCGACATCGAGCGGCTCAAGTCGACGTATCACCAGGACATCCCGGACGCAATGCGCCGGGTCGTGGTAGCCCCCACCACGCCGACTTTTTCGCTGCCGCCGACCTTGCTGCGGGAACTGGCACACACCGCACGCGGCCTCGGCCTGCGGCTGCACACACACCTGTCAGAGACGCAGAACTACGTGAATTTCTGCCGGGAAAAATACAACTGCCTGCCCGTGGAATTCGTCGCCGAACACGAATGGCTCGGCCCCGACGTCTGGTTCGCCCATGCCGTACACCTGCAACCCGGCGAGATCCGCATGCTGGCGCAAACCGGCACCGGTGTTTCCCACTGCCCGGTGAGCAATGCGCGGTTGGGCAGCGGGATCGCGCCGATCCCCCAGATGGTCGAAGCCGGCGTGCCCGTTTCCCTCGGCGTGGACGGCGTGGCGTCGAACGAGTCCGGGAGCATGGTCGGCGAAGCCAACACCGCATGGCTGATTCATCGGGCGGAACAAGGGGCCTCGGCAACCACGGCAGAAGACGTCATCCACTGGGGCACGGCCGGCGGCGCGCAGGTGCTGGGACTCGGTGCGGTGGGCACGCTGGAGATCGGTCAAGCGGCGGATCTGGTGATCTATGGCCTGGACCACCCACGCTTCTTCGGCTTCCACGACATCGCCGTTGCACCCGTGGTCGCAGGTGAACCGATTGCCGTGCGCTACAGCCTGGTCGGTGGACGCGTCGTGGTGGATGACGGCGTGATCCCGGGCCTGGACCTCGAGCGCATGCGCGCCGAAGCCTGGGAAGGTGTGCAGCAACTTATGTACGTCGACGACTGATCAAGGTGCCCCAAGTCTGCACCCTGTAGGACCTGCAGGAGCTGCAGAAACTGTAGGACCTGTAGGACCTGTAGGACCTGTTGGACCTGTAGGACCTGTAGGAGCTGTCGGACCTGTAGGACCTGTAGGAGCTGTCGAGTGAAACGAGGCTGCGATCTTTTGACTTGGCTTTTAAAAGCAAGATCAAAAGATCGCAGCCTCGTTTCACTCGACAGCTCCTACAGGGGATTTGCACCCAGGTAATCGATGCCCGTTACGGAGATCTTCAGGCAGCCAACTGCCCTTTCGCAATCGCCGCCGAAGCCGCGAGCATCGCCCGCAACAACACCGCACACCCGGCTGCCAGATCATCTGGCGCTGCGTTTTCAATTTCGTTGTGGCTGATCCCCCCTTCACACGGCACGAAGATCATTCCCGCCGGACCCAGTTCAGCCAGGAAGATCGCGTCGTGCCCCGCTCCACTGACAATATCCATGTGCGACAAGCCCAGCCCCTGCGCCGCATTGCGTACCGCTTCGACACACCCCTTGTCGAAGTACAGCGGCGGAAAATCAGCCGTCGGTGTGAGTTCGAACGTCAGCCCATGCTGCTCGCACGTGGTCTCGATGATCTCGCGCACTTCGGCAATCATCGAATCCAGACGGGCCGGCTCCAGATGCCGGAAGTCCAGGGTCATGCGCACTTCACCGGGGATCACATTACGCGAGCCGGGATACGCCTGCAGGCACCCGACCGTGCCGCAGGCGTGAGGTTGATGGCCGAGCGCGGCGCGGTTGACGGCGCCGACGATGATCGATGCGCCGACCAGAGCATCCTTGCGCAGATGCATCGGTGTCGGACCGGCGTGGGCTTCGACGCCACGCAGTTTCAGGTCGAACCATTTTTGCCCGAGGGCCCCCATAACCACGCCGATGGTTTTGCGTTCGTCTTCAAGGATCGGACCTTGCTCGATGTGCGCTTCAAAATAGGCACCCACCGCATGGCCGCTGACCTTGCGTGGGCCGGCGTAGCCGATGGCATTCAGCGCTTCGCCGACCGTGACACCCTCGGCATCGACTTTGGCCAGGGTTTCTTCAAGCGTGAATTTTTCCGCGAACACGCCGGACCCCATCATGCACGGTGCGAAACGCGAGCCTTCTTCATTGGTCCAGACCACCACCTCCAGCGGCGCTTCGGTTTCCACGCCAAGATCGTTGAGTGTGCGCAGCACTTCGACGCCGGCCAGCACGCCGAAGCAGCCGTCGAACTTGCCGCCGGTGGGCTGGGTGTCAATGTGACTGCCGGTCATCACCGGGGGAAGGTTGGGGTTACGACCGGGGCGGCGGGCAAAGATATTGCCGACGGCGTCGATGCTGACGGTGCAGCCAGCCTCTTCGCACCACCGGACGAAAATGTCCCTGGCCTGACGATCCAGGTCGGTCAGGGCCAGGCGACAGACGCCGCCCTTGACCGTGGCGCCGAGCTGGGCCAGTTCCATGAGCGACTGCCACAGGCGGTCGCGGTTGATGTGCTGATGGGTGGACTGCAGAACGTCTACAGCAGCGTTCATGGTGATCTCCTCAGGCTGTTCTTATGAGTTTTTCTGTTGTGTCTGTCAGGCCGCCATCGCGAGCAAGCTCGGCTCCCACAGGTGTAGCGGTGTTCACAGCATTTGTGTACACCACGAAACCTGTGGGAGCCGAGCTTGCTCGCGATGAGGCCACCCGCTACACCGCCGATTTCACGACTGACGCACTGGGTCGCATCGAGCACAACCCGTAATAAATCAACCCGCCAAGCGCCGAGCCGGTGAACCAGCCATAGCTGTAGAACCAGCTGAACGCATCACTGCCCAGCGACAGCAGCGTCAACACCACGGGCACGCCAAACGCAATAAAACCGTTCCAGTTCCACGCCGGGTACACGTCATCGCGGTACAAACCTGCCAGGTCCAGCCGCTGTTTCTTGATCAGGAAATAGTCCACCACCATGATCCCGGCAATCGGTCCCAGCAGGCTGGAATAGCCCAGCAGCCAGTTGGAATACACCGTCTCAAGGCTCACGTCAGACACAATCAAACCGAGCTTTTTCAGCAGCTCATGGGCCATCAGCAACAACCCTACCAGCCCGGTCAGCATGACTGCCTTCGTGCGGTTGATCACCTTCGGCGCGATGTTCTGGAAGTCGTTGGTGGGCGAGACGATGTTAGCTGCGGTGTTGGTGGACAGCGTGGCAATGATGATCAGCGCCATGGCCAGCGCAACCCAGACCGGGCTCTGGATATGACCGATCAAGGTCACCGGATCAGAGACCGTGACACCCACCAGCTTCACCGAGGCAGCGGTCATCACCACACCCAATGAGGCGAACAGGAACATGGTCAGTGGCAAGCCGATAATCTGCCCGACGATCTGGTCCTTCTGGCTTTTCGCATAGCGGCTGAAGTCCGGAATGTTCAGAGACAGGGTGGCCCAGAAGCCGACCATTGCGGTCAGTCCGGCGGCGAAGTAGCTGACCACGCTCGCGCCTTCCGGACGTTTGGCCGGGATCGCCATCAGCTCGGTCATCGACACGTTCGGCATCGCCCACACCAGCAGCCCTGCGCCCACCAGCACCAACAACGGTGCGGACAGGGTTTCCAGCCACTTGATCGACTCGGCGCCACGAATCACCACCCACAGGTTCAGCGCCCAGAACACCATGAAGCCGATGACTTCACCGGTGCCACCCAGGGATTTCCAGCCCTCGAACACCGATCCCAGAAACAGGTGGATCGCCAGCCCGCCGAACATTGTCTGGATCCCGAACCAGCCACACGCCACCAGTGCCCGGATCAGGCAGGGAACGTTGGAGCCGAGGATGCCGAAAGAGGATCGCAGTAACACCGGAAACGGGATGCCGTATTTGGTGCCGGGGAACGCGTTAAGCGTCAGGGGGATCAGGACAATGATGTTGGCGAACAGAATCGCCAGCAGCGCCTCACCCACGCTCAACCCGAAATAGGCGGTGAGCACACCACCGAGGGTGTACGTGGGCACGCAGATCGACATGCCGACCCACAACGCGGTGATGTGCCATTTGTTCCAGGTTCGTTCGCGCACCTTGGTAGGTGCCATGTCGTGGTTGTAACGGGGACTGTCGAGGACATCGCTGCCGGCTTCAAGCTCAAACAAGCCGTCGCGCTCGGTCACTTGCGATCTGATCTGTTGCATGGCCGCTCCACTGTTCTTTTGATTATTTTTGCTCATCAGGGGCTGGCGACATCAATAAACATGCCGATCACCCCGCTTGCGCATCGGGCAGATCCATAAAAAAACGGTAACTAACTGAAGTTCATCAGTTTTATTTAAACAACTCATGAGTCCTCGGTAACAGGTCTGTTCACTCATGCCGAATGCCAGGCAAGTTGTCCGATCAGTCAGGACTCAATCTGGTGCATCAAACTTTTTTCGCGTGTTGCGCATTAACCATAGCCCCTTCTCAAGCAGCTGATTTCACATAGGAAATCTCGTCTATTTTTCGAACCTGTCAAGTGCGTCAAAATGGTGAGAGACGGTACCATTTTGGTGATTCTCGGTTTTATTCGTTATTTATCAATACCTTAAAACAGTCATAAGCTTATAAAAAATAATCTTGCTCATTTCTTGAACTCAGACTAGCTTCTATTCCTGACAGCGATGACAGGAATACACCTGTTTGCGTCTGCTTCATATAAAACATTTAGAACCGGCACAAGTCGGTCATTGCCTGCGAGGAACTCGGAATGTCTCTGTTGATCCGTGGCGCCACCGTTGTTACCCATGATGAAAGTTATCGCGCCGACGTCTATTGCGCCGACGGCGTGATTAAAGCCATCGGTGAAAACCTTGATGTTCCGGCGGGTGCGCAAGTGCTCGACGGCAGTGGTCAATACCTGATGCCGGGCGGCATCGACCCACACACCCATATGCAACTGCCCTTCATGGGCACCGTGGCCAGTGAAGATTTTTTCAGCGGCACCGCAGCGGGACTTGCAGGTGGCACCACGTCGATCATCGACTTCGTGATTCCCAACCCGCAGCAGCCCTTGATGGAAGCCTTTCATCAGTGGCGCGGCTGGGCGGAAAAGTCGGCATCGGATTACGGTTTCCACGTCGCCATTACCTGGTGGAGCGAGCAGGTCCGCGAAGAAATGGCCGAGCTGGTCAGCCATCACGGCGTCAACAGCTTCAAGCATTTCATGGCGTACAAAAACGCGATCATGGCGGCCGACGACACGCTGGTCGCGAGTTTCGAACGTTGCCTTGAGCTCGGTGCGGTGCCCACCGTGCACGCCGAGAACGGCGAGCTGGTGTATCACCTGCAACGCAAGTTGATGGCCCAGGGCATGACCGGGCCGGAAGCGCATCCGCTGTCGCGACCTTCGCAAGTGGAAGGTGAAGCGGCCAGCCGGGCGATCCGCATCGCCGAAACCCTGGGCACGCCGCTGTACCTGGTGCATGTCTCGACCAAGGAAGCCCTCGACGAAATCACCTATGCCCGCAGCAAGGGGCAGCCAGTCTATGGCGAAGTGTTGGCCGGGCATCTGCTGCTGGACGACAGCGTCTATCAACACCCGGACTGGCAGACTGCCGCCGGTTACGTCATGAGCCCACCGTTCCGTCCTCGCGGCCATCAAGAAGCACTGTGGCATGGCCTGCAATCGGGCAACCTGCACACCACCGCCACCGACCATTGCTGCTTCTGCGCCGAGCAAAAAGCCGCTGGCCGTGACGACTTCAGCAAGATCCCCAACGGCACCGCCGGCATCGAAGATCGCATGGCCGTGCTCTGGGATGAAGGGGTCAATACCGGGCGCTTTTCGATGCAACAGTTCGTGGCCCTGACCTCTACCAACACCGCCAAGATTTTCAATCTGTATCCGCGCAAAGGCGCGATCCGCGTTGGCGCCGATGCCGATCTGGTGTTGTGGGACCCGCAGGGCACGCGGACCATTTCGGCAGCGACGCATCACCAGCAGGTCGACTTCAACATCTTCGAAGGCAAGACCGTGCGCGGGGTGCCGAGCCATACCGTGAGCCAGGGCAAGGTTGTCTGGGCGGACGGTGACCTGCGGGCCGAGCGAGGTGCCGGGCGATACGTCGAACGGCCGGCGTATCCGGCGGTGTTTGATTTGTTGAGCAAGCGGGCTGAGCAGAACAAGCCCACTGCGGTGAAACGCTGAAATCCAGGCCTTCGGCCATCGCGGGCAAGCCCGCTCCCACATTTGAAATGCAGGTGATCCAGACACTGCCCATCAGAGGCAGCACCTCAATAACCGTGAGGCAAAAACCGTGATCAAGACCCTCGACCATCTCCCGCATCCCTATGAAAATGCGGCCGCCCTCGCCGGCCACTTCACCGACCTTGCGCCGCCGCTCAACGACCGCCAGGCGCACCTCGAAGCGTCGCGCTGCCTGTATTGCTACGACGCCCCGTGCGTGAATGCCTGCCCGAGCGAGATCGACATCCCCTCGTTCATCCGCAATATTCACGCGGAAAACGTTCAGGGCGCCGCGCACAAAATCCTCTCGGCGAACATCCTCGGTGGCAGTTGCGCTCGCGTTTGCCCCACGGAAATCCTTTGCCAGCAAGCCTGTGTGCGCAACAACGACCATGAATGCGCGCCGGTGCTGATCGGCCTGCTGCAGCGCTACGCCGTGGACAACGCGCACTTCACTGAGCACCCGTTCGCACGCGCCGCCGCCACGGGCAAACGCATTGCCGTGGTGGGCGCCGGTCCGGCAGGGCTTTCCTGCGCTCACCGCAGCGCCATGCACGGCCATGATGTGGTGATTTTCGAGGCGCGCGAAAAGGCCGGAGGCCTCAATGAATACGGAATTGCCAAATACAAACTGGTGGACGATTACGCACAGAAGGAACTGGACTTCCTCCTGCAAATCGGCGGCATTGAGATCCGCCACGGGCAGAAGCTCGGCGAGAACCTGACCCTCAGCGAACTGCACCAGCAATTCGACGCGGTGTTTCTCGGCCTGGGTCTCAACGCCAGCAAGCAACTGGGCCTCAACCACGAAGACGCCCCCGGTTTAGTCGCCGCCACGGATTACATCCGCGAACTGCGCCAGGCCGACGACCTGACCCAACTGCCGCTGGCGGATCGCTGCATTGTCCTCGGTGCCGGCAACACCGCCATCGACATGGCGGTGCAAATGGCCCGCCTCGGTGCTCGTGACGTCAATCTGGTGTACCGCCGTGGCGTGGAAGAAATGGGCGCCACCGGCCACGAACAGGACATCGCCAAAGCCAATCAGGTGCGTTTGCTGACCTGGGCCCAACCTGAGGAAGTATTGCTCGACGCCAACGGCAATGTCCGCGGCATGCGTTTCGCCCGTACCCGGCTGGTGGATGGCCGTCTGCAAACCACCGGTGAAACCTTCGAACTGGCCGCCGACGCCATCTTCAAAGCCATCGGGCAGGCCTTCGACGGCACAGCTCTCAGCGACCCGCTGGCCCGCGAACTCAAGCGCCAGGGCGATCGGATCGAGGTCGATGCACAGCTGCGCACCAGTATCCCCGGCGTGTACGCCGGTGGCGACTGCACCAGCCTCGATCAGGACCTCACCGTGCAGGCCGTGCAACACGGCAAACTGGCCGCCGAGGCCATTCACGCCCAACTCGTGCTCAATGTGGAGGCTGCGTAAATGGCCGATCTATCGATCAACTTCGCCGGTATCAAATCCCCTAACCCATTCTGGCTCGCCTCCGCGCCGCCCACCGACAAGGCCTACAACGTGGTCCGCGCCTTCGAGGCCGGCTGGGGTGGCGTGGTCTGGAAAACCCTGGGTGAAGACCCGGCGGCGGTCAACGTGTCTTCGCGCTACTCGGCGCACTTCGGCGCCAACCGTGAAGTGATGGGGTTCAACAACATCGAGCTGATTACCGACCGCTCACTGGAAATCAACCTGCGGGAAATCACCCAGGTCAAAAAGGACTGGCCGGACCGCGCGCTGATCGTTTCGCTGATGGTGCCCTGCGTCGAAGAGTCGTGGAAATTCATCCTGCCGCTGGTGGAAGCCACCGGTGCCGACGGCATCGAACTGAACTTCGGTTGCCCCCATGGCATGCCCGAACGCGGCATGGGCGCAGCGGTCGGACAGGTCCCGGAGTATGTCGAACAGGTCACCCGTTGGTGCAAGACCTATTGCTCGCTCCCGGTCATCGTCAAGCTCACGCCAAACATCACCGACATCCGCGTCGCCGCCCGCGCGGCCCATCGAGGCGGTGCCGATGCGGTGTCGTTGATCAACACCATCAACTCGATCACCAGCGTCAACCTGGAGCGCATGGTCGCCAACCCTGTCGTCGGCAGCCAAAGCACCCACGGCGGTTACTGCGGTTCAGCGGTCAAGCCCATTGCGCTGAACATGGTCGCCGAGATCGCGCGGGATCCGCAGACCCGGGGCCTGCCGATCTCCGGCATCGGCGGCATTGGCACGTGGCGCGACGCCGCAGAGTTCATCGCTCTGGGCAGCGGATCGGTTCAGGTGTGCACGGCGGCGATGCTGCACGGTTTCAGGATTGTCGAGGAAATGAAAGACGGACTGTCCCGCTGGATGGACAGCCAGGGCTACGCCAGCGTGGCGGATTTTTCAGGACGTGCGGTGGCCAACACCACGGACTGGAAGTACCTGGATATCAACTATCAGGTGATCGCCAAGATCGATCAGGAGGCCTGCATCGGCTGCGGTCGTTGCCACATTGCCTGCGAAGACACCTCGCACCAGGCGGTGGCCAGCATCAAGCAGGCGGACGGAACGCATAAATATGAAGTGATCGACGACGAGTGCGTAGGCTGCAACCTGTGCCAGATCACCTGCCCGGTGCAGGACTGCATCGAGATGGTGCCGATGGACAGCGGCAAGCCGTTTCTGGACTGGAATCATGACCCGAGGAACCCGTATCACGTTGCTGTTTGATCGGTGAATTAAAGATCAAGAGATCGCAGCCTCGTTTCACTCGACAGCTCCTACAGGGGATCACGCAAGCCTGTAGGAGCTGTCGAGTGAAACGAGGCTGCGATCTTTTCCAGCCGACACCCACCTCGAACAGTTACGGCTCCAACCCAATCCCCCGCAAAATCACACTCGTCACCGTCTGCACCGCTCTTTCAAACTGCATGTCCGACAACGGCTGATGATCATTGAGGATATTCACCTGATGATCAAAGTCGGCGTAGTGCTGGGTCGAGGCCCAGATCATGTACAGCAGGCTTGAGGGTTCCACCGGCAGGATGCGTTTGTCTTCGACCCATTGGCGGATCTTGGCTTCTTTCATCTTGGCCCAATCGTAGAGGCTCACGTCCAGTGCCTCGCCCAGGGTCGGGGCGCCGTGGATGATCTCGTTGGCCCAGACTTTGGAGCCGTAGGGACGGCTGCGGGAGTGGTTCATTTTGGCGCGGATGTAGCTGCTCAGCACCACGCGCGGATCGTCGAACATTTCAAAGCACAGGGCGTCCTGCTTCCAGACTTCCAGCAAATCGAACAGCACGGCGCTGTAGAGTTCGTTCTTGGTGCTGAAGTAGTAATGCAGGTTCGAGCGCGGCAGTTGCACTTCGGCGGCGATGTCGGCCATGGCGGTGCTGCCGAAGCCTTTTTCGGCGAAGACCTTTTCGGCCCCCAGCAGAATCTTTTCGACGTTACTGCGACGAATCTCGATCTTGTGATTGCCCATGAGGGCTCCCTGACGACAGCGTTGGTCAAGACTAGCATCCGCTCTACCTCGCGGCGACAAGGGAAAACGAAACTTCGTACAGGCCGTCTGCGGAAGGTAAACTGACGGCCTCTTCGAACCTGCCCAAGAGGTATTCCACGATGCTGCTCAAGAAAGCCCTGACCACCGCTGCCCTCCTCGGCAGCCTGTTCGCCGCCTCGTCGGTGTTTGCCCACGCCCACCTGAAAAGCCAGACGCCCGCTGCCGACAGCACCGTGAGCGCGCCTGCCGAGTTGCGCCTGGTGTTTTCCGAAGGTGTCGAAGCCACCTTCACCAAGGTCACCCTCAGCAAAGACGGGACTGACGTGCCGGTGAAAAGCCTGACCACCGAAGGCAGCGATAAAAAAACCCTGATCGTGACGCCAGCCGCGCCGTTGACCGCCGGAGCCTATAAAGTCCAATGGCACGCCGTGTCCGTCGACACCCACAAAAGCGAAGGCGCCTACAGCTTCAAGGTGGGTCAGTAATTCATGACGAGCGCGATGGTGCTGTGTCGTTTCCTGCATTTCACCGTGGTGCTGATGCTGTTCGGGGCCTGGGTATTCAGGCCTCTGCTGTTAAACCATGAATCGCTGGCGCTGGACCGACGTTTGGCAAGCGTATGCCGTTGGCTGACGGCGGTGGCGCTGGTCAGCGGCGTGTGCTGGTTGCTGTTGATCACCGCCAGCATGGCCGGCGACTGGGAAGCGGCGTTCGACCCGGCGACTTTGCAATTAGTGCTGACCAACACGTTCTTCGGCCAGGTCTGGGGCTGGCACCTGCTGATCAACGGGGTGTTGATGTCGCTGTTGCTGACACCCTTGGGCGCTAACCTGCCTATTCGGCTGATCCTGGCCAGTCTGTTGCTGGCGACTCTGGCGCCGGTTGGTCATGGCGCGATGCTCGACGGCCTGAGCGGACAGTTGTTGATCCTCAACCAGATTGTCCACCTGACCTGCGTCGGCATCTGGCTCGGCGGATTGATGTTGCTGGTGATGATCCTGCGGCAACCCACGGGTCATACAGTCAGCGTCATTCTGCAGCGATTCAGTGGCGTGGGTTACGCGTTGGTCGCGGGATTAGTCATCACCGGACTGATCAATGTCCGGGTACTCACCGGGCAATTCTGGCCGACGCCGTTGTGGTCCGGTTTTGCCTTGATCCTGTTGATCAAGGTCGTGCTGGTCCTGGTGATGCTGGGGCTGGCGTTGTTCAACCGACTGCGGATCAAGGATTGCGAACAGCGCATGGGGGCGCTTAAAAGCAGCGTGATCATGGAGTGGCTGCTGGGAATTGGCGCCGTGGCGGCAGTGTCGCTGCTGGGCACCATGCCGCCGATGGTTGCGGCCTGAATACCTCTATCCTGCGGGCCATGCAGTTCACTCAAGTGGTACGCCTACTCTGTGGCGAGGGGATTTATCGTTATCTCCCTCCGCCGCTGTATCGATACTCACCACCACCGACATCCCCGGCCGCAGACGCTCGCTGCCTTCCTGCCCGTCATTCACCGTAATCCGCACCGGCACGCGCTGGGCGATCTTGACGAAGTTGCCGGTGGCGTTGTCCGCCTGCAACAACGCGAACTCCGACCCGGTCCCCGGTGATATGCGCTGCACCTGCCCATGAAATAGTCGGTGATTGAGGGCATCCACGGTAAACGTTACCGGCTGGCCGACCCTCACGTTGTTCATCTGGGTTTCCTTCATGTTGGCGATCACCCACAACTGATGCGGCACCAGCGCCATCAGCTGCGCGCCGGAGCTCACATAGGCGCCGAGGCGCACGCCGATCTGCCCGAGCTGACCGTCGCGCGGCGCAATGATCCGGGTGTTGGACAGGTCGATGCGCGCCAGTTGCACCGCGGCGTCCGCACTGGCGACCGCCGCTTCCAGCGAGCCACGATTGACGATCACCGACTGCAAATCCTGGCGCGCAATTTCCAGATTGGCCTGGGCTTGAGCCACTGCCGCAATGGACTGCGCGTTCGCCGCCAAGGTGACGTCCAACTCGCGCTTGGACACAGAACCGTCACGCACCAGCTCGTTGTTTCGGCGCAGATCCGCTTCACTTTTACGCGCCTGAGCCTGGCTGTCAGCGACGGCGGCCTGACGCAGCTTGATGGTCGCCTCGGCGCTGTTGCGTTGCTGTACCACGTTGGCCAGGGCCGCTTTCTGTACCGCCAACTGCGCCAGCGATTGATCGAGACGCTGCTGGTAGATCCGGTCGTCGAGCCGCACCAGCAGATCCCCGGCTTTCACAAACTGAAAGTCCGACACCGGCACTTCATACACATAGCCGCTGAGCTGCGGGCCGATGATCGTCACCTGACCACGCACCAAGGCGTTCTCAGTGGTTTCGACCGCGCTGCTGAACGGCGGCAGTTGCCAGGCGTACAACACGATCAGTACACCCACGATGGCAATGGCCGCAAAGCCCATGGACGAAAGCACCCGCACTCGCAATGAACGTGGTTCTGTGGCGGGCGTGGACGGTGGTTCAACACCTTCAGGCGTCGCGGCGATGGCATTGGTGGTGGTTGTGGTCGGTTCGGTCATGAAGAAGAAACACCGCTAGGGGCTACGGGAGGCGTTGGGGCGACGTTTTTGGTGGTGCTCATCAGCCACAGGGCGCGAAGGGAAATCCAGATCATGGTCAACACGGCAATCACCGCGATCAGCATGAACACATCGTTATAGGCGAGCACATTGGCCTCGCGTGCGGCGGCCGTAGCCAGACTGCGTATGCCTTGCAGATTGCGCAGGCTCGGGTCAGCGATCACTGAACCGAGGGCATTGCCGCCGCTCTGAACCCGTGCGGCCACACGCGGATCGGTCATGGTCAGGTGTTCGACAATGTTGCTGGAATGGAATTTCTCGCGAGCGATCTGAAACGTACCCAGCAGTGCCGCACCAATCAGGCCGCCGAGGTTCTGGCAGATACCGAACAGCACGGAAAAGCTCACCAGGTTGCGCGGGTTGGTCAGGACGTTGCGCGTCCCCAGCACCATCGTCGGGCCCAGGAAAAAGGTCCCGCCAAAGGCTAGCAGGAACTGGCTGAAATACATGTTTTCCGGGCGGGTCAGGTTATTCGAATGGCTGTCGATCACCGAACCGACGGCCATCAGCGCCAGCGACACGATCAGCGGCATGAACAAGTGCTTGGGGTTGATCGTCAGGGCGCTGGTGACCAGCCCGGCGATGCTGCCGATCATCATCACCACATAAAGACTGTGCAGCTGCTGGCTGCTCATGTTGAGGAACTGCATGAACCCGACAGCACCGGTGGATTGCTCCGAGGTCACCATGCGGATAAGGACCACCGCCAGTGCCAGGCGAATCATCACGCCACTGCCGAGCCAACGGGTCATCAGCATCGGGTTGCTGCGGTTGTGTTCGATCGCCAGCCCCCCGAGGATCAATGCGATGGACGCCGCCAACGCCACGCCAATCCACGGCGCTTCCAGCCACCAGTCGATCCTCCCCAGCGACAGCACCGCGCAGAGCAACGCCACACCGCTTGAAAGAATGGCGAAAGTCAGGAAATCGAGTTTTTCGAAGGTCTTGAAGCGGTCGCCCGGTGGCAACTTGAGGAGAAACACGCAACCCAGGGACAGCAGCGCCATGCCCAGTTCAAACAGATAGAGGCCGCGCCACTCGGCGATCTGCAGCAGGTCTTCGGAGAACAGCCGTGCCAGCGGCAAGGCCAGTTGCGAGGTCCCGAGCCCCAGGACCAGCGCCTTCATTCGCCACTTCGCCGGGAACGCCTGGATCATGTAATACAGGCCCAGGGAACTCAACGCCGCCCCCACCATCCCGTGCGCCGCCCGCACCGCGATCGCCGAATTCAGGTCGTTGACGAACAAGTGGCCGAAAGTGACCAGCGCATAGAGCACCAGAAACACTTCCGTGAACGCCCGCAGACCGAACTGTTGGCGAAATTTCACCAGCAGCAGGTTCATCGACACGTTGGTCATGACATAGGCTGCCGGCAGCCAGGCCATCTCGGCCGTGGTCGCCCCCAACGCGCCTTGCAGGTAAGTCAGATTGGCGATCACCAACGAGTTGCCCAGGCCGCCGGTCAACGCCACCAGCAATCCCACCAGCGCGAAGGCGAACCGCTTCGGCGTGGAGTGCAGCGGCGTCGAGGGGGAACCGGGCAGGCTGGGCCGTTCATGGGGTTGCCAGTCGCGCGGGGCGTAGTGATCCATTCAATGACCTTGTTCTAGATATGTCGCCAGTTTGCCGCAAATCCCTGTTCAACACACACAACGGTCATCGCACAAACCCTCCCTCAGGTTGTAGAGGTAATCAACGCCTGCACAGAACCTGTGGCGAGGGAGTTTACTCCCGCTGGGTTGCGAAGCGACCCTCTCCATTTTGCGCCCGCTTCGCAGCCGAGCGGGAGTAAACTCCCTCGCCACAAGAGCGCTGCCTCATCGTGCGGTGAAAAAACCACCGGCATCCAGGGGCTGCCGGAGCCGACGCAAGCTGCTACAGGGTTTAGCGTATTTCTCAGGGCAAAAAGACAAGGCACCCAGATTGATCGAGCTCAAAGACGAACTTACCCATCTCACCCTCGCCCCCGAGATCGGCGGCAGCATCGTCAACTGGACCGTGCGCAGCACCGGGCAGCCGCTGCTTCGACACAGCGACACCCACGCGCTGAACACCGGATTGCCCGGCAAGCTCGCCTGCTTCCCTTTGGCACCCTGGTCAAACCGAGTATCAGCAGGCGGTTTCGACTGCCCCGATGGCTGGCTCACTTTGACGCCCAACAGCCTCACTGACCCGCTGCCGATTCATGGCAGTGCCTGGCAGCAGCCGTGGCAGGTGGTGGCGCAGTCGCGGAATGACGCCGTGCTGCAACTCGACAGCACCACACCCTTCGCCTATCGCGCCTGGCAACGTTTTCATCTGAACGAGGGTCGACTGAGCATCGAGTTGCACGTCACTCATCTGGCCGAACGCGCCGCTTGGCACGGCCTGGGTTTGCATCCCTACCTGCCACGCACCCCGGATACGCGCCTACAGGCAAAGGCCGGGCACGTGTGGATGTGCGACGCGAGCAAACTGCCCACCCAGCTCAGCGCTGTACCGACAGACTGGGAATTCCAGTCGCTCAAGGCGTTGCCCGACAGACTGGTCGACAACGGATTCTGCGAATGGGACGGGCATTGCCTGATCCAGCAACCCGACCTCGGTTACGAGCTGCACTGCCAGGCCACTGGCAGCGATGTTTTTCTGCTCTACTGCCCACCGGTACTGGATTTTTTCTGCATCGAACCGGTCAGCCATCCGGTGGATGCACACCACCTGCCGGGCCGACCTGGCTTGCGCCTGCTGGAGCACGGGCAAACCACCGAACTCGGTTTCAGCCTGCAATACCGCGCATGCTGATCACCCCAGCAACTGGCTCAGCACCGCACGCAACTTGCCGGGTTTCACCGGTTTGTTCAGCAGCGGCGCATTGAGTCGCTGCAGCGAACGCCGGCACTGATCGGTGCGGTCGGCGGTGATGATCACGGCCGGGATGGTTTGACTGAAGTGCTCGCGCAAATGCCTGACCACCTCGCAACCCACCACCCCGTGATCGAGGTGATAGTCCGCCAGAATCAACTCCGGCGCCTGTCCCTGCAACGCGCTCAACGCTGAAGCCTCGTCCGTGGCCGTCACCACCTCACAGCCCCACTGCCCGAGCAACGCGCTCATGCTTTCAAGGATGCTCACTTCGTTGTCGAGCACCAGCAAACGTCGACCCGGCAGCGGATTGCCCGTACCCGGTTGCGGCACCGCCAGGCTGATGGGCAACGGCACCTCGCGGGACATGGGCACCTCGATGGCGAACCGCGAGCCCCGGCCCGGCAATGAATGCACCTGGACCCGATAATCAAGAATCTTGGCGATGCGTTCGACGATCGCCAGCCCCAGGCCCACCCCTTTGCGGTCGGCCGCCCGGCCAACGTCCAGCTGATTGAATTCGAGGAAGATCGAGTCGAGGCGATCGGCTGCAATCCCACGCCCGGTGTCCCACACTTCCAGGCTCAACTGCTCGCCCCGGCGACGTGCCGCGAGCAAAATGCAGCCCTGATCGGTGTAGCGGCACGCGTTGCTGAGGAAGTTGCGCAGGATGCGCGTCATCAGCCGCAAGTCGGTGCGGATCGCGTAGTCGCCCATGTGCACACGCAAGTTCAAACCGGCCGCCTCGGCCACCGATTGAAACTCCGACACCAACGGCCCGAGCAATTCGTCGAGGCGATACAGCGCGATGTCCGGCTTCACGGCGGCCTGGTCAAGCCGGGAAATATCCAGCAGATCCGTGAGCAAATCCTCTGCCCCTTCCAGCGCCTGGTGCGTGCGCTCAACCAGTACCTGCTCGATGTCGGGCAGCTTGCGCTCGCGCAGGGTAGAGATCAGCAAACGTGCCGCGTTGAGCGGTTGCAGCAGGTCATGGCTGGCGGCCGCAAGGTACTTGTCCTTGCTGTGATTGGCCGCCTCCGCAGCGTCACGGGCATCGCGCAAGGCTTCGGCGATCTGTTTGCGCTGGGTGATCTGCTGCTGCAGGTTGCGGTTGGCTTCAAGTAGTTCATCGGTGCGCGCAGTGACCCGCTGTTCCAGTTCGTCATTGAGCTGCTGCAGGCGTTCCTGAGCCAGTTTGCGTTCGGTGATGTCGGCGACAAAACCTTCCACCAGACCTTCCTGATCGGGCTTGAGCAACAGGTTCATCAGCACGTCGAGGCTGGTGCCGTCCTTGCGCCGCAGCTGGGTCTCATAGCCGTGCAGGCTGCGTTGGGTTTTCAGCAGCTCGCCGATGTTTTCGAGCTCCTGGGCGCCACCGACAAACAGGTTGCTGGCCAGGTCCGCCAGGGAGAACAACACCTCTTGCGGGTCTTGATAACCCAGCATTCGCGCCAGTGCCGGATTGGCGGCGCGCATGCCTTCGAGCAGGCTGGCCTGGAAGATCCCGTGCACGGCATTTTCGAACAACCATTTGTAGCGATTGCGCTCGGCTTCCAGCTCGTCAAGGCGCGCCGCGAGTTCCGGATAATGGCTCTTGCGTGCCGAATGGCTGCCTAAACCCAGTAACCCGGCCAGCGCCCGTTGTTGCTCGTCAGAGGGCTTCGCCATAGACGACCTCGACATCACGCTGACTGGATTCACGCGGATTGGTGAGGATGCACGGATCGTCCATCGCGTGTTGCGACAGGAATGGAATGTCCGCCGTCCGGACACCGTGCAACCCCAGGGTTTCATGGAACCCGATGGCGTGTTTGAGGGCAATCAGGTGGTCGACCAGGCGCCCGCAGATCTCCCGATGATTGAGGCCCCGGCAATCGATGCCAAAGGTCTCGGCAATGACTTTGAAGCGGTCCGGTGCCGAGCTGTAGTTGAACGCCACCACGTGTTCTACCAGCACCGCGTTGCACAGGCCATGGGGCAAGTCGAGAAACCCGCCGAGGCTGTGGGACATGGCGTGCACGGCCCCCAGAATCGCGTTGGAAAACGCCAGCCCGGCCTGCATGCTGCCCAGCATGATTTTCTCGCGCAGGGCAATGTCCGTCGGGTTGGCGATCATCTGCACCAGATTGCCATTGATCAGGCGCATGGCCTCCAGCGCATGAGGATCGGTCAACGGCCCGTGCCCGGTGGACACGAAGGCTTCGATGGCATGCACCAGGGCGTCGATGCCGGTACAGGCCGACAGGAACGGGTCCATGCTGAGGGTGGTTTCCGGGTCGATCAGCGACACGTCTGGCACCACGGCCTTGCTGACGATCGAAAACTTCATGCGTTCTTGCTGGTTGGAAATGATCACGAATTGCGAGACGTCCGCCGACGTGCCGGCGGTGGTCGGGATCAGGATCAGCGGTGGGCTTGGCACGCGGATGGTATCGACGCCTTCGAACTCGAGGATGCTGCGCCCGTGAGCGACGACAATGCCGATGCCTTTGCCGCAATCCATCGGGCTGCCGCCTCCGACCGCCACGATCACGTCGCAGTGGTTTTCCCGGTACAGCTCGGCGCCGAGCATGACTTCTTCGACACGGGGGTTGGGCGACACGTCGCTATACAGAAAGTAGTCGATGCCTTGGGATTGCAGGCTGGCCTCGACGTCGGCGACCCACCCGGCGGCAATCACCCCGGGATCGCTGACCACCAGGACCTTGCGCGCACCAAAGGTCTTGGCGTAGTTACCGACGTTATGCCGGCAACCGGCACCGAAGATGATTTCAGGGGAAACGAATTTACGCAGCTGGCTGAGACTCTGGCTCATTGGAAAGCCTGTTTTTTATTGTTTTGAAAGGTAAAGCCACACTAACCCATCCGGCGGTGAATGCAATCAGACCAATGGGTAGCGCTGATCACTGTCAACGGTAGATCCCTCGTGATACCGGGATACCCGCCGGATGATGCTCTTCCTGTGGCGAGGGAGCTTGCTCCCGCTGGGTTGCGGAGCGACCCCAGTCTTTTAGGGCTGCTGCGCAGCCCAGCGGGAGCAAGCTCCCTCGCCACAAAAGCTCACTCGGTGTAGGGCAACCTATCCGCGGTAGATCAGCCGCGACGCCTTTTCGTTGCGCAAGGTCAGGTGTTCCATGCCCTGCCCCGGTGCGTCCGCTTCATCCCGGGCCTTGAGGATGACGCCGTGATGCGCTGACTTGCTGCACACCGGATCGGCATTTTCCGCATCGCCCGTGAGCATGAACGCCTGGCATCGGCACCCGCCCAGGTCCTTGTGTTTTTCATCACAGGAACGGCACGGCTCCTTCATCCACTCATCACCGCGAAAGCGGTTGAAGCCGAAAGACTCCGTCCAGATGTATTCAATGCTGTGCTCGCGCACGTTGGGAAATTCAACCGGCAGTTGTCGGGCGCTGTGGCATGGCAGCGCGGTACCGTCCGGGGTGATATCGAGAAACAGGTTGGCCCAGCCGTTCATGCAGGTCTTGGGGCGCTCTTCGTAATAGTCCGGGGTGACGAAGATCAGCTTGCACGGGTGACCCTGGGCTTCAAGGCGCTCACGGTACTCGTTGGTGATGCGTTCGGCGCGTTGCAACTGTTCGCGGGTCGGCAGCAGGCCGACGCGATTGAGCTCGGCCCAGCCGTAGAACTGACACGTCGCCAACTCAACGAAATCCGCCCCCAGCTCCAGGCACAGCTCGATGATCTGCGCGATCTGGTCAATGTTGTGCCGATGGGTGACGAAATTCAGCACCATCGGGTAACCCTGGTCTTTCACCGCCCGCGCCATGGCCATCTTCTGCGCGAAGGCCTTGCGCGAGCCGGCCAGCATGTTATTGACCGTCTCGTCCGCGGCCTGAAAGCTGATCTGGATGTGGTCGAGACCGGCGACCTTGAAATCGCGGACTTTCTGCTCGGTCAAGCCGATGCCCGAGGTGATCAGGTTGGTGTAGTAGCCCATGTCCCGCGCGGCTTTGATCAACTCCGCCAGGTCTTGGCGAACCAGTGGTTCGCCGCCGGAGAACCCCAACTGTGCGGCGCCCATTTCCCGTGCTTCACGGAACACGCGAATCCATTCTTCGGTGGTCAATTCGGCACCCTGTTGGGCGAAGTCCAGCGGGTTCGAGCAATACGGGCATTGCAACGGGCAGCGATAGGTCAGTTCGGCCAACAGCCACAGCGGTGGTCCGGGCTGCGCGCTGATCCCGTTCACAAGGCAATCCCCCGGTGCCAGACGTGCTGCGTTGTCACGGTGTGATACGGCGGGCGCTCAAGCTCGTAGGCCATGCTCATGGCGTCGAGCATGCTCCACAGCACATCGAGCTTGAATTGCAGGATCTCCAGCATGCGTTGCTGACCTTCGGCGGTCACGTAATGCGCCAGAGTGATGCGCAATCCGTGCTCGACATCCCGCCGCGCCTGCCCCAGACGTGTCCGAAAATAGTCATAGCCGGCCACATCGATCCACGGGTAATGGGTCGGCCAGGCGTCGAGCCGAGACTGATGGATCTGCGGCGCGAACAACTCGGTCAGGGAGCTGCTGGCCGCTTCCTGCCAACAGGCACGACGGGCGAAGTTGACATAGGCGTCAACGGCGAAACGCACACCCGGCAGCACCAATTCCTGAGAGAGTATCTGCTCGCGATCGAGTCCTACTGCCTCGCCCAGCCGCAACCAGGCTTCGATGCCGCCCTCGCTGCCGGGAACGCCGTCATGGTCGAGGATGCGTTGCAGCCATTCACGGCGCACGTCGCGGTCGGGGCAATTGGCGAGGATCGCGGCGTCCTTCAGGGGGATGTTGACCTGGTAATAGAAGCGGTTGGCGACCCAGCCCTGGATCTGCTCGCGGGTCGCGCGGCCGGCGTACATGGCTTGATGGAAGGGGTGGTGGATGTGGTAGTAGGCGCCTTTGGCACGCAGGGCCTGTTCGAATTCGGTGGGGGTCATTGCCGGGGTGGTCATTTTGTTCTCCTTATCGGCATAGCGGCGTCTGGACCGGCCTCATCGCGAGCAGGCTCACTCCTACAGGTTTTGGGTACATCGCAGTGCTGGGTAAACCGAAAATCCCTGAGGGAGTGAGCCTGCTCGCGATGGGGCCAGCCGCTACAACTCAATACTCATGCCGTCATAGGCCACTTCAATCCCGCGCCGATCCAGCAGCGCGCGCTCCGCCGAGTCTTCATTGAGGATCGGATTGGTGTTGTTGATGTGGATCAGCACCTTGCGTTGGCGCGGGTAAGCCTCCAGCAACTCGAGCATGCCACCCGGTCCGCTCTGCGCCAGATGGCCCATCTCACTGCCGAGGCTCTGCCCGACTTCACACACGCGCATCTCGTCATCGCGCCACAAGGTGCCGTCCAGCAACAGGCAATCGGCTTGCTGCATCCAGCCCAGCACTTCCTCATCGACCTGCCCCAGGCCCGGCGCATAGAACACAGAGGCGCCGCTGCGCAGGTCCTCGATGAACAGACCGATGGTGTCGCCTGGTTGCGGATTGCCGCGATTCGGCGAATACGGTGGTGCGTTGCTGGTCAGTGGAATCGCGCGAAACTGCAAGTGCTTGCAGGCCGCGATACTGAAGGGTTCACGGTCCAGGGCTATGGGGTGCCACTGCAAGCCGCCGTTCCAGTGCGTGAGCATGGTGAACAACGGAAAACCACTGCTCAGGTCTTCATGCACGCGCTCGGTGCAATACACCGAATGCGGGCAGCCTTCGCGCAGGCTCAGCAGGCCGGTGCAATGGTCGATCTGGCTGTCCATCAGCACGATCCCGGCAATCGCCGTATCGCGCAATCGACGAGCCGGTTGCAGCGGCGCGAAGCTTTCAAGCTGCGCGCGAATATCCGGTGAAGCATTGCACAGCACCCAATCCACACCGTTGTCGCTCAGGGCAATGGACGACTGCGTCCTTCGCTGCGCGCGCAGGCTGGCGTTGCGCACGCCGGTGCATTGGCGGCAGTTGCAGTTCCACTGCGGAAAACCACCACCGGCGGCGGAACCAAGAACACGGATGTGCATGAGCAATGCTCCAGAAGGCAGGCCCGGCCAACACAACGGCTGGCCGGGTGGACAATCAACGATTGGCGAAATACATCGTCACTTCGAAGCCAATGCGCAGATCGGTAAACGCGGGTTTATTCCACATGGGTCAATCCTCTTCTTGTGCCGGGCAATTCCGGTAGAGCCATTAATGCACGGCGGACCAGGCGGCCGAATGCTACTTTCGAACGAAGTCGCGGGTGCGTTGGTAGGGGGTGTTGCACGGTTTTCCAAATACACACAAAACCTTGTGGGAGCGGGCTTGCCCGCGATGGCGGCGTCACATTCAACACACTTGTTGACTGACATTGCGCTATCGCGAGCAAGCTCGCTCCCACAGGTTTTTCAGTGTTCTTGAGGAATCAGAAGAACCCCAGCGGATTGATGTCGTAGCTCACCAGCAGGTTTTTGGTCTGCTGATAATGGTCGAGCATCATTTTGTGGTTTTCACGACCGACACCGGATTTCTTGTAGCCACCGAATGCGGCGTGCGCCGGGTACAGGTGATAGCAGTTGGTCCATACCCGTCCGGCCTTGATCGCCCGGCCCATGCGATACGCGCGGTTGATGTCGCGGGTCCAGAGGCCCGCACCCAGGCCGAACTCGCTGTCGTTGGCGATCGCCAGTGCCTCGGCTTCGTCCTTGAACGTGGTCACACCCACCACCGGGCCGAAGATTTCTTCCTGGAACACACGCATCTTGTTGTGCCCCTTGAGCAGGGTCGGCTGGATGTAATAACCCGTCGACAAGTCACCCTCCAGACGCTCGGCCGCGCCGCCGGTCAACAATTCGGCACCCTCCTCCTGAGCGATTTTCAGGTACGAGAGGATCTTGTCGTATTGCTGCTCGGACGCCTGGGCGCCGACCATGGTTTCGGTGTCCAGCGGGTTGCCGCGTTTGATCTTGACGATTTTCTTCATCACCTCGGCCATGAACGGTTCGTAGATCGACTCCTGAACCAGCGCGCGTGACGGGCAGGTGCACACCTCGCCCTGGTTGAAGAACGCCAGCACCAGACCTTCAGCGGCTTTCTCGATGAACTGCGGCTCGGCGTTCATGATGTCTTCGAAGAAGATGTTCGGCGACTTGCCGCCCAGTTCGACGGTGCTTGGAATGATGTTCTCGGCAGCGCAATGCATGATGTGCGCGCCTACCGGAGTGGAGCCGGTGAAGGCAATCTTGGCGATGCGTTTGCTGGTGGCCAATGCCTCGCCGGCTTCGCGACCGAAGCCCTGAACGATGTTCAATACGCCGGCCGGCAGCAAATCGGCGATCAATTCCGCGAAGACCATGATCGACAGCGGCGTCTGCTCGGCAGGCTTGAGCACCACGCAGTTACCGGCAGCCAGGGCCGGCGCGAGTTTCCAGGCGGCCATCAACAACGGGAAGTTCCACGGGATGATCTGCCCGACCACGCCCAGTGGTTCGTGGAAGTGATAGGCGGTGGTCAGCTCATTGATTTCAGCGGCGCCGCCTTCCTGTGCGCGGATGCACCCGGCGAAATAGCGAAAATGGTCAGCGGCCAGCGGCACGTCGGCGTTCAGGGTTTCGCGCACGGCCTTGCCGTTGTCCCAGGTTTCGGTGACGGCGAGGATTTCCAGGTTCTGTTCGATACGGTCGGCGATTTTCAGCAGCACCAGAGAGCGGTCCTGCGCCGAGGTCTTGCCCCAGGCATCCGCAGCGGCGTGGGCGGCATCGAGAGCTTTGTCGATGTCGGCAGCACTGGAACGAGGGAACTCGGCGATCGCCTCACCGGTGACGGGGGACGTGTTGGTGAAATACTCGCCATTGACCGGGGCGACAAACTCGCCGCCGATGAAGTTGCCATAGCGCTGTTTGAAGGAAACGACGGCGCCGGGGGTTCCGGGTTGTGCGTAGATCATGATTAGGCCTCAGTCTGGGTCGATGCCTGTCGGGCAAACAGGCGATGAACCGATAGTAGAGAGCCCCGCGTGCCAGACGAATGCGCCGTTGGCAGGGGGACTCTCGTTATTTGGTCGTAGAAAAAAGCGTCGGTGCGATCCGGTACTAGTGGCATCGCGCATGTGTGGCAGGGTGAATGCCTTTGTGGCGAGGGGATTCATCCCCGTTCGGCTGCGCAGCAGTCGTAAAACCATCACACACGGCGTACCTGATACACCTGGGTTGCAGGTTTTGGGGCTGCTTCGCAGCCCAACGGGGATGAATCCCCTCGCCACAGGTCAGCGAGCGCCACACACAGTCGTGGGAACGATCAGCAACGATCAGCGCAATCAGCGCAATCAGCGTCAGTGTTTAGCAACCAGGTCTTTCGGCAATTTGAACGTCCAGAGCATCCCGCCCTGGTTGAAGTCCTTGATCCGCTTGGCCACTTCGCCGCCCCATAACGGCACCGCGCCACCCCAGCCGGACAGCACCGACACATACTGCTCGCCGTCCATTTCCCAGGTCACAGGCGAACCGAGGACGCCGGAGCCGGTCTGGAATTCCCAGACTTTCTCACCCGTCTTGGCGTTGAACGCTTGCAGGAACCCTTCAGGCGTTCCGGTGAACACCAGGTTGCCCTTGGTGGTCAGCACCCCGCCCCACAGCGGCGCGAAGTTCTTGTGGCGCCAGACTTCCTTGCCGGTTTTCGGGTCAATGGCCCGCAGCACGCCGATGTAGTCCTCGTTCAATGGCTTGATGGTGAAACCGGCTCCAAGGAACGCGGCGCCTTTCTTGTAGGCAATGCCTTCGTTCCAGATGTCCATGCCCCATTCGTTCGACGGCACGTAGAACAACCCGGTGTCTCTGTTGTACGCCATCGGCATCCAGTTCTTCGCACCCAGGAACGCCGGCGCCACGAACACCGAACTGCCTTTGGCTTCAGTACCCGGCGCGCCCGGCCGGCTGGCTTCGTTGTAGATCGGCCGGCCCTCCTTATCCAGCCCGGTGGCCCAGGTGATCTTGTCCACGAACGGGAAGCCGCGGATGAACTTGCCGTTGGTGCGGTCCAGCACGTAGAAGAAACCGTTGCGGTCAGCGGTGGCGGCGGCTTTGATTTCCTTGCCACCCTCGGTGTAGTTGAACGAGACCAGCTCGTTGACGCCGTCATAGTCCCAGCCGTCGTGAGGCGTGCTCTGGAAGTGCCATTTGATCGTGCCGTCGTCGGGGTTCAGTGCCAGGCGCGAGGACGAGTAAAGGTTGTCGCCAGGACGCAAGTGCGAGTTCCACGGTGCCGGGTTGCCGGTGCCGAACAGCAGCAGATTGGTTTCCGGGTCGTAGTAGCCGCCCAGCCAAGGGGCCGCACCACCGGTTTTCCAGAGGTCGCCGGGCCAGGTCTTGCCCGCTTCGCCGCCAGAGATGCCGTTTTCAATGGCTTTGCCGTCTTTGTAGACGTAGCCCATATGGCCTTCCACCGTAGGGCGGGTCCACAGCAGGTCGCCGTTTTTCGGATCGTAGGCTTCGATCTTGCCGACCACCCCGAACTCGCCACCGGCCACGCCGGTAATCAGCTTGCCGTTGATCACCATGGGTGCGGCGCTGATCGAATAACCCTCTTTATGATCGGCAACTTTCTTGCTCCAGACGACTTTGCCGGTGTCCTTGTTCAGGGCCACGAGCTTGGCGTCGAGGGTGCCGAAGAACACCAGGTCGCCGTACAGCGCGACACCACGGTTGATCACGTCGCAGCATGGACGGATGTCATCGGGCAGGCGTGCATCGTATTGCCAGAGTTTTTTGCCGGTGCGCGCATCCACTGCGAAGACCCGTGAGTAGGAACCGGTCATGTACATCACGCCGTCCTTGATCATCGGCTGCGCTTGCTGACCGCGCTGCTTCTCGCCGCCAAAGGAAAACGCCCAGACCGGCCGCAGTTCCTTCACGTTATCGACGTTAAGCGTGTCCAGCGGGCTGTAGCGCTGGCCCTGGACGCCCAGACCGTTGGTGACAATCTGGTCCGGGTTTTTAGGGTCCTGGAGGATGTCCTGGTCGGTAACGCCCGCCAGCGCCTGGCCGGACAGCAGCATGGCACTGAACAGAACGCTCAAGATGAAGGGTTGGCGACGTGCGGGTTGGGTCATGACGGCTACCTCTGCGATTTTTGTTATACCCGGGAAATTTTCCCGGTCAGGTGCAGATTCTTGGGCGCCGCCGCCCTGGCAACAATTGCCCGCAGTGCTGAGATTGCTAGTCCCTTAGTACCGGGTCGGATGAGACCAAACCCGGACATACACGTCCCCTGTAGCAGCAGCCGTACACCGCCCCTGTAGCAGCTGCCGAGCCTGCGAGGCTGCGTTCGAGTGCGCAGCGCTCGCAAAATGGCTGGCGAATGCTTCGCATCCGAACGCAGCCTCGCAGGCTCGGCAGCTGCTACAGGGGACGTGTTGGCAGTGGGGTAAAGGGTTGCGTCGGCAGAGCGGGTTATTTGCCCGCAGCGGAATCGACTCGGCTCATCTGTTCCCGCTCATAGCGCGGATACAGATGGCTGACGCTGCGGATCAGCTCGTAGCGGCTCAGATTGATGCCCGCGAAACGCTCGGGAATGGGGCTGCGGATCATCTCGGACATGTCGCTGCCCTGGGCGGCGCCGTCGCGCAGGAGTTGATCGAGCCAGGACAGGTAATCGCGCATCTGCTCGAAGGGTTTTGCATCTGTGGCCACCGGCCCGTGACCGGGCACCACCAGCGTCCAGGGCAACGCCTGCAGGGTCGCGATGTCTGCCAGCCACACCGCCAGCCCGGGAGAATTGGGCGTGGTCAGCGCCCGTTGATAAAACACCAGATCACCGGCAAACAGCACCCCGGTTTGCTGGTCGAGAATAGCCAGATCCGCGCCCGTGTGCCCACCCAGGCTCAGTACGCGTAAATCGTGATTCCCAAAACTTTTCACACCCGGCTCCAGCGTCCGGGTCGGCAACACCACCTCGGTGCCGCGCATCCAGTCGCCCACCAGTCGATACATGTTCTCGGCCATCGCATCACCCTGCTGATGCAACAACTCGGTAGTGCCCGCCAACGCGGCAATCGGCACATCACTGAAGGCCTGATTGCCCAGCACATGATCAGGGTGATGGTGGGTCAGCCACACCTCGATCACCGGCTTGTCGGTGGTCGCGGCAATGACCTTGCGCATGGCTTCGCCGTAGCGCTTCGAGGGCCCGGTATCGATCACCACCACGCCGCGTTCGGTGACAATGAACGCGGCGTTGACGATGTTGCCGCCATTGGCCTTGGCGAAATTGTCGGTGCGGCCTTCCAGCAACCAGGTGTCCGGGGCGATGAGCCTGGGTTTGAGCGAATACTCAAGATCGGCCAGTGCCGGCCAGCTCAAACCGATGAACAACAACAGCATCCAGCGCATCGCGCGCTCCTTGGGTCAGGGTATGGCCGCATCGAACTCATTGCCGCTGTTGTCACGCAGCAACAGGCGCGTCTGCCCTGCCCCTTCGATGTCGAAGGTCAGGTTGGGGTTTTCGCTGACGGCGGGAAACAGCTCGAGACGGGCCAGCACCTGATCGTTCTGGTCCCTCAGCTCGGCGTGATTGATAAAGAATTCCGGGATGCCGCTGACCATGCCGTTGTCCATCGGATGCGCCACCTGCACGCGCACGCGACTGAACTCGCCACGGGGATACCGGCCGCCCAGCACTTCGCCGATGTGCTCCTCCCAACCGGGCTGAGTGCGCACCACACTCGGTGCGGTGCAGCCGCCGCCCGCCGCATCGATCAGGGTCGAACCCACATGCCACAGGCCATCCCGGGTCAGCACCGCCGCGCGCAAAGGCGTGGCCTGTTCAATGCGAATACGGATCGACAGCCAGGGCAGCACGCCGGTCACAGGCTGGAAATCGACGATTTTGGGCAAGGGATTGAGTTCGGCCCAGGCGAGGATTTTCACCACATCGCCCTTGAAAGCCCTGGCGTCGATTTCCAGGGGGACTTGCCGCGCGTCCTCGGCGAACGGTGGTGCCAGCAGCTTGACCCGGTCATCGAACACGAACGGCGCATCGCCCAGCATCTGCTTGTGGTAGAACGCCCACATCACGGACGGCACCGGGTCTTTGCCGGGGTCGATGTCCGCCGCGTGTGCCGCGATCGGCAACCAGACGGCTAACAGGCAACTCGCTCGCCAGTTCACTGTTGATACATCTCCGGCACGTCATAACGCAGGCCGTAACGGGCATACAGGGATTTGACCGAACCGTCGCGAATCAGGCCTTCCAGCGCCTCTTCCACGGCATACGCCAGCTGCCGGTTGCTTTCGTGTACCGCCATGCCGATCTCCCAGCGTTGCTTGCCCATGTTCGGGTAGGCGTTTTCCGCCAGCGCCACCTGCGGATCGGCCGCTTCGTGGACTTGCCAGTCAATCTCGCCACGCATCGCCATTACCGCATCGACTTCGCCTGCCTTCATCCCCGCAAAAGCCTGGGGCACACCGGGATAGTGGCGGGTTTTAGCGGCGAGCATGCCGTTGAACACAGAGGTCAGGTAGAACGACGGCACGCTGTCGACTTCGACGCCGATGGGATGCTGTTCAAACACGGCGACACTGCCGACTTTGTCCAGTCGACGACGGTCATAAGCGACTTGCCATTGTTCAGTCTGGTAAGGCCCGAACATCACCACGTGAGCGTTTTCCAGTTCGCCCAGGTCGTTGCGTTTGCGGGCGTAATCCTGATCGTAAGGCACGCGCATCATCATGTCGGCCAGTTGCAGATCGTGCAGCTGACTGGCGCGCCAGATGTAATCGCGCAGGTCGTCGTCGAGCTTCTCACCCGCCGGCGCCCAGATCAGGGTCAGGTGCACGCCTAGGGCTTTGGCGAGCGCCTCGGCAAGTTCGACGTCCACGCCTCGCGGCTGTCCGGCGTCTTCGAAACTGTAGGGGGCGAAGTCCTTGTAGACAGCGACTTTCAGCTCCCCGGCGGCGATCATTTCGTCATAGGTTCGCACTTGCGCCTGCGCCGTCTGGCAGCACAGCAACAGCGCACTGATCAATACCGCGAGCAGGCGCATGGATTACTCCTCGACGTGAACCGTGTCCAGGTAAGTGCGCACCGCCCACAAGGCTTCCTGGCTCAGGTAATCCGCCATTTTCGGCATGTACACCCGCCCGTCACGCACCGCGCCGTGGCGCACGCGCTCGACGAACCACTCGTCCCCGGCGTCACCGACGTCAAGCATGCGCAAATCCGGAGCGATGCCGCCCGACTTGGCTTCCAGGCCATGGCACGCCGCGCAGTTCTGGTTGTAGGCTGAAGAGCCGATTTCCACGGCCTTATCGTGCTGCGGGGAGCTGCGATACGGGTTCACCGCTGCCCAGCCATCGGCATCGACCTGTACGCCGGCATCCTTGACCGGGGTCAGGCCCTGGGTTTCCACCGCTTGCGGTACGACGTTGCCGTGTGCCCAGACGGAGCCTGCGCTGATCACGCCAGCCAGTAAGCCGGCAATTAGCAAGGCGTTGTGTTTTGTTGTCATTGTTATGCCCTCAGGATTGCACGCAAAACCTCTTGGCAGAGGCTATGGCAACCATCTTAGGAAGCGCATTGCGCCAGCCCCATGCTGCTTTGGTGGCCGCTTTCTAGTCCCTTGGTAGTAAGGCCTGTGGCGCACACCCAAATCAGGTCCTACTTGGGAAGTTTTCCCGGCAACAGCGGGACTTTTTCCGTATCCGGCAACATGCCGGGAGCACCACCCTGTGCAGGCCAAAACCTCCACTGGGAACTGCAACCATGACAATAAGATCGCTACCCGCCCTTTCCCCTTTGACCCTTGCCGTGCAAGCCTTTTTGCTGGTGAGCAGCCTGTCGTTGAGCACTGCCAGTCATGCCGCCACTGCTCCGGCCACCCCCACCCGCAATGTGACGTGGGAAGACATTGCCAACGATCACCTGACCACCAAAGACGTGCTGCAATACGGCATGGGCACCAACGCCCAGCGCTGGAGCCCGCTGGCCCAGGTCAATGACAAGAACGTGTTCAAGCTCACGCCGGCCTGGTCCTATTCGTTCGGCGATGAAAAACAGCGTGGCCAGGAATCCCAGGCCATCGTCAGCGACGGCGTGGTGTATGTCACCGGTTCCTATTCCCGGGTGTTCGCCCTCGACGCGAAGACCGGCAAGCGCCTGTGGACCTACAACCATCGCCTGCCGGACAACATTCGTCCGTGCTGCGATGTGGTCAACCGCGGTGCGGCTATCTATGGCGACAAGATCTACTTCGGCACCCTCGATGCGCGGCTGATCGCGCTGGACAAGAACACCGGCAAAGTCGTCTGGAACAAGAAATTCGGCGACCACGCGGCGGGCTACACCATGACCGGCGCCCCGGTGCTGATCAAAGACAAAACCAGCGGCAAGGTGCTGTTGATCCACGGCAGTTCCGGTGATGAGTTCGGCGTTGTCGGCCAGCTGTTTGCCCGCGACCCGGACACCGGTGAAGAAGTCTGGATGCGGCCTTTCGTCGAGGGTCACATGGGCCGTCTGAACGGCAAGGACAGCACCACCACCGGCGACGTCAAGGCGCCGTCGTGGCCGAACGACCCGACCACCGAAACCGGCAAGGTCGAAGCCTGGAGCCACGGTGGCGGCGCGCCTTGGCAGAGCGCGAGTTTCGATCCGGAAACCAACACCATCATTGTCGGTGCCGGCAACCCTGGCCCGTGGAACACTTGGGCGCGCACGTCCAAGGACGGCAATCCCCACGACTACGACAGCCTCTACACCTCTGGCCAGGTTGGCGTCGACCCGAGCACCGGCGAGGTGAAATGGTTCTACCAGCACACCCCGAACGATGCCTGGGATTTCTCCGGCAACAACGAACTGGTGCTGTTCGACTACAAGGACAAGGACGGCAAAACGGTCAAGGCGACCGGCCACGCGGACCGCAACGGTTTCTTCTATGTGGTCGACCGCAACAACGGCAAATTGCAGAACGCCTTCCCCTTCGTCGACAACATCACCTGGGCCAGCCACATCGACCTGAAGACAGGCAGGCCGGTAGAGAACGAAGGCCAGCGTCCGGCCAAGCCATTGCCGGGCGAAACCAAGGGTAAATCCGTGGAAGTGTCGCCACCGTTCCTCGGTGGCAAGAACTGGAACCCGATGGCGTACAGCCAGGACACCGGGCTGTTCTACATTCCGGGCAACCAGTGGAAGGAGGAATACTGGACCGAAGAGGTCAGCTACAAGAAAGGCTCGGCTTACCTGGGCATGGGTTTCCGCATCAAGCGCATGTACGACGATCACGTCGGCACCCTGCGCGCCATGAACCCGACTACCGGCAAGGTGGTGTGGGAGCACAAGGAAGCGTTGCCGTTGTGGGCCGGCGTGCTGGCGACCAAGGGCAACCTGGTGTTCACCGGGACCGGCGACGGGTTCTTCAAGGCCTTCGATGCGAAAACCGGTGAGGAATTGTGGAAGTTCCAGACCGGTAGCGGCATCGTCTCGCCGCCGATCACCTGGGAACAGGATGGTGAGCAGTACGTCGGCGTGACTGTGGGCTACGGCGGCGCGGTGCCGTTGTGGGGTGGCGACATGGCCGAGCTGACGAAACCGGTAGCTCAGGGCGGGTCGTTCTGGGTGTTCAAGATCCCGAGTTGGGATAGCAAGACGGCGCAGAAGTAGGCCGTTTGCCCCCTGTGCTCGCAGGGGGCTTGCCTGTGTTCAGAACTTCTGTGGCGAGGGAGCTTTTGTGGCAAGGGAGTTTACTCCCGCTGGGTTGCGAAGCAGCCCCGTGCATTCTTCAGTTGAACCGAGTCGCCTGGGTTGCGACTGCTACGCAGCCGAGCGGGAGCAAGCTCCCTCGCCACAAAAGCTCACTTGCCCAATGAAACCCACTTGCCACAAAAGCTCACTGCCCGATGAAGCCCATTTGCCACAAAAACTCACTTGCCAATGGAGCTCACCGGCCAAAGAAATTTCATTTACCACATTGGCTTTGTGTCTCCGATGCCCTTCCGACTTCAAGGACCTGACATGAAATACCTGCCCCTGCTTTTATTGCTGGCAACCCTTCCGGTAGTTGCCGACGACGGCGACGACGCCCCGCTCATCATCAACGGTTGCACCATCGCTGATCATAGCCAGTGCCCCGGCGCCGATCTCAAAGGCGCGAACCTGCGTAATCAGGACTTGCGCAACATGAACCTCAGCGGCGCGGACTTGCGCGGTGCCGATCTGCGCCATGCCCGACTCGACCTCGCCAACCTGGAAAAAACCCAGCTGCAAGGCGCCAACCTGACGCGCGCCAGCCTGCAACAGAGCAATCTGCGGCTGGCGGATCTCACCGGTGCCACCTTGATGGCGATTCAGGGCTGGGGAATGTTTGCCCAAGGCGCGCAGTTCCAGGACGCCAACCTCAGCGCCGCCTACCTGCAATTCGCCCGCCTCTCCGGCGCCAGACTGCACAACGCCAACCTGCGCGCCGCCGACCTGGAGATGACCTGGCTGAGCAAGGCCGACCTCAAGGGCGCCAACCTGAGTGATGCCAACCTGCAGGAGGCCAAGTTTGGTGAAAGCAATCTGGAGCGGGCCAACCTGACCGGCTCGCGTCAGCATTACGCGAATTTCCAGGATGCGAACATGGAGGGCTGCACCGGTTGCCCGACGACTTGGGATAAGTGAACAATCTGATCCCTACAACAAATCCCTGTAGCAGCTGCCGAGCCTGCGAGGCTGCGTTCGAGTGCGCAGCGCTCGCAAAAAGAACGGCGAATGCTGCGCATTCGAACGCAGCCTCGCAGGCTCGACAGCTGCTACAGAATGACCAGTGCGCGATAGAATCGCACAGGGCTCAACCCGCCTTTCTCACCACCCCCATATCAATCCCCAAATGCACCAACTCCGCGTGGGAGCTGACCTGCAATTTGCTCTTCAGCAAGGTCAGGTGATTGGAGACGGTCTTGCCGCTGATGCTCAGTTGTTCAGCAATCATCCGTGCCGGCGTGCCTTTGGCGAGCATCACGAAAATCTCCAGCTCGCGCTGGGTCATGCTCTGCAAGCGCGGGTCGCTGGCGTCCTGTTGCGGGTGACACGCGAGTTGAGTGGCCAAGGGCTGTTCGATGTAAGCGTGGCCGGCCAGGATGCGCCGTACCGCCTCGATCAACACGTCGGGTGCCGAGCTTTTCGTCAGGTAGCCCGACGCCCCCGCGTCCAGCGCCTGGCGCACTAACGGCAACTCATCGTGCATGCTGAAAAACAGCACCCGCAGTTGCGGCAGGCGCTGACGCAAGCGCCGGGTGGTTTCCAGTCCGCTGATGCCCGGCAAGCCGAAATCCATGATCACCAGGTTCGGCACGGCTTCCTGCACGCGGATCAATGCGTCCTCCCCCGTCGCCGCTTCACGCACTTCCATGGCGGGCAGCAAGGCCCGCAACAGACTGGCGTAGCCCTGACGGACCACCGCATGGTCATCGACCAGCAAAATATTCATGACACCTCCAACGGCATGTTCAAAGCCAACGCCCAACCAGCGCCGGGACGACTGAAAACCCGCAACTCGCCGCCCAGGCTGCGGGCGCGCTCCTGCATCGAGTACAAGCCCACACCAGGCTGCGGCGGCTGCTGTGCTCCTCGCCCGTTATCCCGAACCAGCAAGCGCAAACGCCCGCCACGATGTTGCAGGCGAATCCGCACCTGACTGGCGTCGGCGTGGCGTGCGATGTTGGTCAGGGCTTCCTGGAGCAGGCGATAGAGGTGGGTTTTGTCCGATGTGGTCAGCGCTGGCAACTGCAGGCCGACCCGCAACTGGCACTCGATACCCTGGCGCATCTGCCATTGGTCCACCAGCAAACCAAAGGCCTCGGCCAACGACAAATGCTGCAGCATCACCGGGTACAGATCATGCACCAGCGCACGAAATCCCTGTTGCAGGTGTTCGCAGTTGTGTTCCAGATCGCGCACGGTGCGCTCCACCGTCGCCGGCTGATCCGCCACCAGTCGCAGCAAACAGGCCTGGGCGCGAATACCTGCCAGGTACTGGCCCAGATCATCGTGCAGGGTTTGCGCCAGATGCGTGCGCTCCTGCTCCTGCACCGCGAGCAGGGTCCGGGTCAAATGAGCGTTATCGGCACGGGCGTGTTCCAGCGCCTGGGTCATGTGGTTGAAATGACTTGCCAGTTGCCGCGCTTCCGGCACGCCTTCAGCACGCAATCGCACGTTTAGCTGGCCGCCCGAGACCTGCTGCAACGCACGCAGCAGCTCACCGAGCAGCCCCATTCCCCGGCGTACGGCCCAGCGAATGGTCAACAGGCTCAGCAACAACGCCAACCCGCACAACGCCAGCAATTGCTGCAGGGAGTCCCAGACTTCGTCGATTTCATCTCGGGGATCCACGGCAATCTGCACCCGTCGACCGTCCTTCAAATCCAGCACCCGCGCACTGTGCCGGGCGTCAGCGAAGAGTAACCGCCCAAGCCAGCCATCAATCCCGTTCTGCCCCGGCAACCGCGCCGTTTCGCCGGGCGCCAGCCAGCGCACCCGCACATGACG
>NZ_WFGV02000059.1 GCF_010095445.2 Pseudomonas sp. TNT3 | reverse complement strand
CGGGGGCCGCTGCCGGGGCAGGAGCTGGCGTGGCAGGGGCTGGCGTGGGTGCCAACGGCGCCGGTGCAGCTTTCACTTCAGGTACACCCAGATCGGTTTTCGGCTTCTCGACGATGTGCGCGGCCTTTTTCGCTTCAGGCGGCAGGAACAGTTCGACCAGGGCGAAGAATCGCTCGTAGAACTTGGCGGAAGACACGGTCTCACTCGCGACCTTGACCATCGAGTCATCGGACGAACCAATCGGCATCGACACCGAACCCAGCACACCCACACCGAGACTGGCGGAGTTATTGGTCTTCTTCAGCGCATAGCGGTCCTGCAAGGCGTTGGCGAACATGGTGGCGTGATGCCCTTCGCTACCATCATCGGCACAGACCACGCTGAAGCTGATCTCCATGTGGGTCTCGCCGGTTTGCTGGAAGCTCTTGTGCCCGCTCACCAGTTTCGGATCGCTGCTGGTGATGATGTAGCCCTGACTGAGCAAGGCCCTGCGAGCGGCTTCGCACGTTTGCGCATCTGTCACCGGGTAATTGCGAGAAAACGTTCCGGAATCATCGAAATTCTCATGCTCATAGATCGCGGATTTTTTTGACGAACAGCCGGCAGCAGCGGCCAGTACCAACGCCAGTCCGACAACCCGCATGGGAAATGATTTAAACATTGAACATCCTGAGGAAAACGATTCGGGGCGTATTGTGCAACAGATCGATGATTAGCGTGACATCGATTGTGTCTTGAATCAGTTACAGAGGTACTGACCATCGATTATTTTATTTGTGCCCATAAAAAACCCCAGCTGGTCGGCTGGGGTTTTTTTATTACGCGGATAACTCAGTCAGGCATCAGAAACGCTTGATGTCTGCGGAGCTCTCCAGCTGCTTGCGATAGGCCGCAAAGTCTTGCTGGCCGATGCGCGAGGCGAGGAAGCGACGGTATTGAGCCTTCTCTTCTTCGGTCGGTGCAGCGGCTTCGTTGACGCCGTTCAAGCGCACGATCACCAGGCTACCATCCGCCAGGGTCACGCTGTTGAAAGTCGGCTTGTCCTTGGCAGCGGGTTTCGGCATACGGAACAGCGCTTGCAGCACGGTAGGGTCGATCCCTTCCTGACCGCGAGTCGCCGCTTCGGTGACTTTCCAGTTTTGGCCGTCAACAGCCTTGTCCAGAGGAGTCTTGCCATCACGCAGGCTGGCGATCAGTTCATCAGCCTTGGTTTTCGCAGCAGCGCTGGCGTGTTCCATGGCCAATTGCTGGCGAATGCTGGCATTCACGCTTTCCAGCGGCAATTGTGCAGGCTTCAAGTGTTCCTTGGCACGCAGCACGATCACGGTTTCAGGATCCAGCTCGATGGCAGTGCTGTTGGCACCTTCATCCAGAACTTCCGGGCTGAACGCTGCAGCGATTACGGCACGGTTGGCTGCAACACCTTCGCCACCTTCACGGCCAAATGGCTTGGAGGTGTGAACGGTCAGTTTCAGGTCCTGAGCCGGCTGAGCCAGATCGGAAGCTTCGAACGACGAGTCTTCCAATTGCTTGGTAGCCTCGACGAAACGCTGTTCCACCTGCTGGGTTTTCGCCTCGCGGGTCAGCTTGTCTTTCAAGCTGGCAAACGTCGGCACTTCAGGCGCTTCAACACCCAACAGCTTGATCAGGTGAAAACCGAAGTCCGTACGAACCGGTGCAGAAACCTGGTCCTTGTTCAGCGCATACAACGCTGTCTCGAACGCTGGATCGTAAACACCTGGACCTGCGTAGCCGAGGTCACCACCGTTGTTGGCCGAACCCGGATCCTGGGAGAATTCCTTGGCCAACGCCTCGAATTTCTCGCCTTTGGCCAGACGGGCCTGGATGTCTTCGATCTTGGCCTTGGCTTGCGCCTCGGTCATTTTATCGTTCACTTCGATCAGAATGTGCGCAGCCCGGCGTTGCTCGGCCAGGTTCGCGATTTCTTTCTGATACGCCGCTTGCAGGTCTTCGTCATTCACGCTGACCTGATCAAAGAAGGAGGACTTCTTCAATTCGAGGTAGTCAATGACCACCTGATCCGGCGTCATGAATTCCTTGGCGTGTTCGTCGTAGTAAGCCTTGACCTCATCGTCGGTCAGCTTCACCGCAGCAGGGTCGGCTTTGACGTTCAAGGTGGCGAAATCGCGGGTCTGTTTTTCCAGACGGGCGAATGCCAGTACCTGAGCATCGGTGACAAAACCGCTGCCCGCCAAACCGGCGCGCAACTGACCAATCAGCATTTCCTGAGCCAGCATCTGGCGGAACTGCATCCGGCTGTAGCCCAGTTGACGAATAACCTGGTCGAAACGCTCGGCACTGAACTTGCCATCCACCTGGAATTCAGGCGTTTGCAGGATCACCTGGTCCAAAGCGGCTTCGGAAAAAGCGAATTTCGAGTCTTCTGCGCCTTGCAGCAGCAGCTTGCGATCGATCAGGCCCTTGAGAGCCGATTCGCGCAGCATTTTTTCGTCGAGCAAGGAAGCGTCGAAATCTTTACCCAGCTGTTGCATGAGTTGACGGCGTTGCATATCAACCGCCTGGCTCAGCTCGTTCTGGCTGATTTCTTCACCGTTGACCTTGGCCGCGTCCTGGCTGTTGCTCGTTGCCTGAAATATGGCTTCGACACCGGTGAACGCCATCAGTACAACGATGATCCCGATAATGGTTTTGGCAATCCAGCCTTGTGAATTGTCCCTGATATTCTGCAGCATGCGTCCCCCAGAAACGGTTGAACTTCAAATTTAGGCAACCGTGGAGCGTGGGTAGAATCCGGATAGAAGAAAGGCGCATCCGAGGATGCGCCTTCTCGTAACTGGCGGAGCGGACCGATGGGTTCGAACATGCGACCCTCGGTGTCTCGGACCGGCATTGTGCCGACTGGACTACCGCTCCGCTGCCAGGTCAGGTATGACCCCGACCCGGATAGGCAAAAACCTGAATCGTACTTAGTTGACAGCTTCTTTCAGCGCTTTACCGGCTTTGAAACCTGGCTTTTTAGCGGCTGCGATTTCCAGCGTCTTACCGGTCTGTGGGTTACGACCGATGCGAGCTGGACGATCAGTCACGGAGAAAGTACCGAAACCAACCAGAACAACAGAGTCGCCAGCCTTGAGAGCGCCAGTGACGGATTCGATTACAGCGTCCAGCGCACGGCCAGCAGCAGCTTTCGGGATATCAGCGGATGCAGCGATAGCATCAATCAGTTCCGACTTGTTCACTCTAAGTCCCCTTATATCTATTTGAGTATGATTCTAAGTTTTTTGGTGAAAGCAAAAACGAGTGCTGAATGGCCTACAGACACTATAAGAGCCGCTTTATAACAAGGGCTCTAAAAAGCTGTCAAGGAAGCCCCCCAGGCAAATGCGTACTAATGCGTGCTAATTCTTTCCTTAGAGTCAGACTCGCGTTTTTCATCCTTCGCAACTATCTCGGGAGCCACATCAGGCAAGGGCTCCGGCGCGTATTGCAGCGCAATTTGCAGGACCTCGTCAATCCATTTAACTGGTTTAATCTGCAGATCTTGCTTGATATTGTCAGGAATTTCCTTCAGATCGCGTACGTTCTCTTCAGGAATGATCACCGTCTTGATCCCACCGCGGTGAGCCGCGAGCAGTTTTTCTTTCAAGCCACCAATCGCCAGCACCTGCCCACGCAGGGTGATTTCACCCGTCATGGCGACATCAGCGCGAACCGGAATCCCGGTCAATGCCGACACCAGGGCCGTGCACATGCCCACACCAGCGCTAGGACCGTCTTTCGGGGTCGCCCCCTCCGGCATGTGGATATGCGTATCGCGCTTCTCGTGGAAGTCCAGGGGAATCCCCAGGCTCTTCGCACGACTGCGCACTACGGTAAGAGCTGCAGTGATCGATTCGACCATCACATCACCCAACGAACCGGTCTTGATCAACTGGCCTTTGCCAGGCACAACAGCGGCTTCAATGGTCAGCAGTTCGCCGCCCACTTGAGTCCAGGCCAGCCCGGTCACCTGACCGATTTGATCCTGCGATTCAGCCAGGCCGTAGCGGAATTTACGCACGCCGAGGAAGTGCTCCAGCATGTCCGCCGTGACGGTCACCGAGAAGCGTTTTTCCAGGGCATGCTCTTTGACCGTTTTGCGGCAAACCTTGGCAATCTGACGCTCAAGCCCGCGTACGCCGGCCTCGCGGGTGTAGTAGCGAATGATGTCGCGGATCGCTTCGGATTCGAATTCCAGCTCGCCTTTCTTCAAGCCGTTAGCCGTAATCTGTTTGGGCGTGAGGTACTTGACGGCAATGTTGATCTTTTCGTCTTCGGTGTAGCCCGGCAGACGAATCACTTCCATCCGGTCCAGCAGCGCCGGCGGAATGTTCATGGAGTTGGAGGTGCAAAGGAACATCACATCGGACAGGTCGTAGTCGACTTCGAGGTAATGATCGTTGAAGTTGTGGTTCTGCTCGGGATCGAGCACTTCCAGCAACGCCGACGCCGGATCGCCCCGCATATCGCTGCCCATTTTGTCGATTTCATCGAGCAGGAACAGCGGGTTGCGAACGCCCACTTTCGTCATCTTTTGAATCAATCTTCCTGGCATCGAACCGATGTAAGTACGGCGATGACCACGAATTTCCGCTTCATCACGTACGCCGCCGAGTGCCATGCGCACGAATTTACGGTTGGTGGCGTGAGCGATCGACTCGGCCAGGGAAGTTTTACCCACACCCGGAGGTCCGACCAGGCACAACACCGGTCCGCGAATTTTCTTCACGCGTTTTTGCACGGCGAGGTATTCGAGGATGCGTTCTTTGACTTCTTCCAGACCGTAGTGGTCGGCGTCGAGAATGTCTTCGGCACGAGCAAGATCCAGGCGGACTTTGCTCTGAGCCTTCCACGGCACCTGGACCAGCCAGTCGATGTACGACCGCACCACGGTGGCTTCCGCGGACATCGGCGACATTTGCTTGAGCTTGTTCAGTTCACCCTGGGCTTTGGCCAGGGCATCTTTTGGCAGGCCAGCGGCATCAATGCGCTTTTTCAGCTCTTCGATTTCGTTGTGGCCCTCGTCGCTGTCGCCGAGTTCTTTCTGAATGGCCTTCATCTGCTCATTCAGGTAGTACTCGCGCTGACTGCGCTCCATTTGCTTTTTAACGCGACCGCGAATGCGCTTCTCGACTTGCAGCAAGTCGATCTCGGCGTCCAGCAGCGCCAGCACGTGCTCAACACGGGCTGACAAATCAATGATTTCGAGAATTTCCTGCTTCTGCTCGATTTTCAGGGCCATGTGCGCGGCCATGGTGTCGACCAGACGCCCTGGCTCGTCGATGCTGTTCAGCGACGACAGGACTTCCGCAGGGACCTTCTTGCCCAGCTGAACATACTGCTCAAACTGCGCCAGCAAGCTACGAACGAATACTTCGGACTCGCGCTCGGGTGCGTCGACTTCGTCGATCAGGGAGACTTCGGCACGGCAGTGGCCGTCCACTTCGCTGAAGCGCTCCACAGCGCCCCGCTGCTCACCTTCGACCAGAACCTTGACCGTGCCATCAGGCAGCTTGAGCAGCTGCAGAACGGTCGCAATGGTACCTACGCGATAAAGTGCTTCTTCACCGGGATCGTCGTCAGCAGGGTTTCTCTGAGCCAGCAGAAGGATCTGCTTGTCGCCCGTCATCGCTGCCTCGAGGGCTTCGATGGATTTCTCGCGCCCCACGAACAGCGGGATAACCATGTGCGGATAAACCACAACATCACGCAATGGCAGGAGAGGCAATTCGATGGTTGTCTTCATGATTTCGCCTCTACGGCGGCCATATGGCCGTAAACAGATGGAAGTAAGCTTGAAACCAAGATGGGGGCTGCCCTTGAAAAAAACAAGCACAAAGACAGCGTTAAAACGCGCAAAAAGAAAAGGGGCCCGAAGGCCCCTTCTTTATTCCAGCTGCGTGACGCTTAGGCGTCTGGCGCGGCCTTGGCAGCCGGCTCACTGTTTTCGTAGATATACAGTGGCTTGGACTTGCCTTCTATAACGCTTTCATCGATCACTACTTTACTCACCTCGGACTGCGAGGGGATTTCGTACATAGTGTCGAGCAATACACCTTCGAGAATCGATCGCAGGCCACGGGCACCGGTCTTGCGTTCCAGTGCACGTTTGGCGACGGATTTCAGCGCATCGGCCCGGAATTCCAGGTCCACACCTTCCATCTCGAACAGCTTGGCATACTGCTTGGTCAGAGCATTTTTCGGCTCGGTGAGAATCTGCATCAACGCAGCCTCATCAAGCTCGTCCAGCGTGGCAAGAACTGGCAGACGGCCGACGAATTCCGGGATCAGACCGAACTTGACCAGATCGTCAGGTTCGACTTCACGCAGGGACTCGCCCACTTTCTTGCCTTCTTCCTTGCTGCGCACTTCGGCGTTGAAACCGATGCCGCCTTTGGTGGAACGGTTCTGGATAACTTTTTCCAGACCGGAGAATGCACCACCGCAGATGAACAGGATGTTACGGGTATCGACCTGAAGGAATTCCTGCTGCGGATGCTTGCGACCACCTTGTGGTGGAACGGAAGCGACCGTGCCTTCGATCAATTTAAGCAAGGCCTGCTGCACGCCTTCACCGGAAACGTCCCGGGTGATCGACGGGTTGTCAGACTTGCGCGAAATCTTGTCGATTTCATCGATGTAGACGATGCCCATCTGGGCCTTTTCTACGTCGTAATCGCACTTCTGAAGCAGCTTCTGAATAATGTTCTCGACATCTTCACCTACGTAGCCAGCCTCGGTGAGGGTGGTCGCGTCGGCGATGGTGAACGGAACGTTCAGCAAACGAGCCAGTGTTTCGGCAAGCAGGGTTTTACCCGAGCCTGTCGGGCCGATCAGCAAGATGTTGCTCTTGCCGAGTTCGACGTCGTCATTCTTTTTGTCACGCTGGTTCAGACGTTTGTAGTGGTTGTACACCGCTACGGCCAAAACCTTTTTTGCACGCTCCTGACCAATCACATACTGATCAAGGATGCCGCTGATTTCTTTAGGCGAAGGCAATTTATGCGCGCTGCTTTCGGCCTGGGCTTCCTGCACCTCCTCTCGGATGATGTCATTGCACAGGTCGACGCACTCGTCGCAGATAAAGACCGAGGGGCCGGCAATCAACTTGCGTACTTCATGCTGGCTTTTGCCACAGAAGGAGCAATAGAGCAGCTTGCCGTTGTCCTCGCCGTTGCGGGTGTCAGTCATTCGTTCGATCCAAATCCGATAGGCTTGCAACACAAGATGAAGGCTATTGCGGGCTTTTTCAAGCCCGCCGATGATCAGACCAGCCGACCAACCCTAAATTGAGCTGCTTATTTTTACGCTGGGCGCTGGGCGATCACTTCGTCGATCAACCCGTAGTCACGCGCGGCCTCTGCGCTCATGAAGTTATCGCGGTTGGTATCACGCTCGATTTCTTCAAGAGTGTGCCCGCTGTGCTTGGCCATCAGCGTGTTGAGCCGCTCACGAATGAAGAGGATTTCCTTGGCATGGATTTCGATATCCGATGCCTGGCCCTGGAAACCGCCCAGTGGCTGGTGAATCATCACACGCGAGTTCGGCAGGCAGTAGCGCTTGCCAGGAGCACCGGCCGTCAGCAGGAAAGCACCCATGCTGCATGCTTGACCGATACAGGTGGTCGATACGTTGGGTTTGATGAACTGCATGGTGTCGTAGATCGACATGCCCGCCGTCACCGAACCGCCCGGGGAGTTGATATAGAGATGGATGTCCTTGTCCGGGTTTTCCGCTTCAAGGAACAGCAGTTGCGCACAGATCAGGTTGGCCATGTAGTCCTCTACCGGACCCACCAGAAAGATCACTCGCTCTTTGAGAAGACGCGAGTAAATGTCGTAGGCGCGCTCGCCACGAGCGGACTGCTCGACAACCATCGGGACCAGGCCGCCAGCGGCCTGGATATCAGAGTTCTGCTGAATATACGAATTACGGAACATGCTCTGCAGTCACTCCCAAATAGTTATGTCTTGAATACGCATAAGCCAGCACGAAGGCTGGCTTATGGTGTGTACTTCTTAGCGCAAAAACGATCAGTCGGCTTGTGGAGCTTCTACCGGCTTGACTGCTTCTTCGTAAGAGACCGATTTGTCGGTCACGTTAGCCTTCTGCAGAACAGTATCCACAACTTGTTCTTCAAGCACAACCGAACGAACTTCGTTCAGCTGCTGGTCGTTCTTGTAGTACCAAGACACAACTTGCTCAGGCTCTTGGTAGGCCGAAGCCATTTCCTGAATCATTTCGCGAACGCGGGTTTCGTCAGGCTTGAGGTCGAATTGCTTGACCACTTCAGCCACGATCAGACCCAGTACAACGCGGCGCTTGGCTTGTTCTTCGAACAGCTCGGCCGGCAGTTGGTCAGGCTTGATGTTGCCGCCGAATTGCTGAACAGCCTGCACGCGCAGACGGTCAACTTCGTTGGACAGCAGAGCCTTAGGCACTTCGATCGGGTTGGTGGCCAGCAGACCGTCCATTACCTGATTCTTGACCTTGGATTTGATCGCCTGACGCAGCTCGCGCTCCATGTTCTTGCGAACTTCGGTGCGGAAGCCTTCCAGACCGGTTTCCTTGATGCCGAATTGAGCGAAGAATTCTTCGTTCAGCTCTGGCAGTTTTGGCTCGGAAACAGTGTTCACAGTAACGGTGAACTCAGCGGTTTTGCCAGCCAGGTCGAGGTTCTGATAGTCCTCTGGGAAGGTCAGGTTCAGAACGCGCTCTTCGCCGGCTTTAGCGCCAACCAGACCGTCTTCGAAACCAGGGATCATGCGGCCGGAACCCAGAACCAGCTGAGTACCTTTGGCGGAACCACCCGCGAACACTTCACCGTCAACCTTGCCAACGAAATCGATGTTCAGCTGGTCTTCGTTCTGGGCAGCGCGATCGGCCACTTCAAAACGGGTGTTCTGCTTGCGCAGCACGTCCAGCATCTTGTCCAGATCGGCGTCGGTCACTTCAGCGCTCAGGCGCTCAACAGCGATACCGTCGAAACCAGCTACGGTGAACTCAGGGAACACTTCGAAAATGGCTACGTATTCCAGATCTTTGCCCGCTTCAAGCGATTTCGGCTCGATCGAAGGCGCGCCAGCCGGGTTCAGCTTCTGCTCAACAACGGCTTCGTAGAAAGAGGACTGGATAACGTCGCCAACAGCTTCCTGACGCGCATCAGCACCAAAACGGCGCTTGATTTCGCTCATCGGCACTTTGCCTGGACGGAAGCCAGCAATCTTGGCCTTTTGGGCAGTCTGCTGCAGACGCTTGTTGACCTGAGTCTCGATGCGCTCAGCCGGCACGGTGATGCTCATGCGGCGCTCAAGAGCAGAAGTATTTTCAACAGAAACTTGCATGGATATTCCTCGTTGCACAGACGTTGGCCGGCCGTTTCCGACCCCAGAATCAAGGGCATGCATTCTAGTAGGTCAAACTCAAGAAGTCACCCTACTGAAAACGGGTAAAAACGCAGCAGGCAATTTATAGGTGCGAATGCACGAATGCATCTCGCCCTGGTAGCAAATAAAGCCAATCACGCCGAGGCTCTGCGCCAACCCTTCTATATATAGAAGCAGTTGCCAGTCATTGCCCTGGCAGCCGACCGTGCGAGCATGGTCGGCGGGCAGTGCGGCATCATCGAGAAACATAAATACGACGAAACGCCCTGCTCATACGACCCAGAACCTGCGGCCGGTGAATACTCAGAAACAAAAAAGGCGCCAGACTGTTAAATCTGGCGCCTTTCGAAATATGGGGTGGACGAAGGGGATCGAACCCTCGACAACGGGAGTCACAATCCCGTGCTCTACCAACTGAGCTACGCCCACCATCTTGCATAACAAAGAAGCCAAACAACTTCTTCGTTGAACTCCCACCAGGCCAATCGGCATGAGAGAAGTTTTAATTGGTGCGGATGAAGAGACTCGAACTCTTACGCCTCGCGGCGCTGGAACCTAAATCCAGTGTGTCTACCAATTCCACCACATCCGCGGATTGAAGCTGTTAAAGCAAAGGCGCCAGACTGTTAATCTGGCGCCTTTCGAAATATGGGGTGGACGAAGGGGATCGAACCCTCGACAACGGGAGTCACAATCCCGTGCTCTACCAACTGAGCTACGCCCACCATATCGCGTTACTTGTGCCAAAGCTGCCTAAATGGCGCACCCGGCAGGACTCGAACCTGCGACCATCCGCTTAGAAGGCGGATGCTCTATCCAGCTGAGCTACGGGCGCCTTGTTAATCTGTACTCTTGGACGACTACAAACTAAGTGCTTTCCAGCCTTGCAGAACCGTAACTCTGCTAGACCTTCTTAACCAGTGCTAGGCTGTGCCCGACAAGTGCGACGAATAGTATAGCCCCCCCCAGGGGTCGTCAAATCCTTTTTAAAAAAAATTCATTTAATTAAAGGGGTTAGGGGAATTTGCAGACCAAGCGCCTTTGCCCTCACCTCATGACATGCGAGAATGCGTTCTCTTTTTTTCCCCTCTCGATGGTTAATCACGCGCAATGACTGCACAACTAATCGACGGCAAATCGATCGCCGCCAGCCTGCGCCAGCAGATCGCCAAACGCGTTACCGAGCGTCGCCAGCAAGGCCTGCGCACGCCCGGTCTCGCGGTGATCCTGGTCGGCAGCGATCCTGCCTCTCAGGTTTATGTCTCGCACAAGCGTAAAGACTGTGAAGAGGTCGGCTTCCTTTCCCAAGCCTACGACCTGCCTTCCGAAACCACTCAGGAAGCACTCACCGATCTGATCGATCGACTGAACGAAGACCCGGCAATCGATGGTGTTCTGCTTCAGCTTCCCCTGCCGGAACACCTGGACGCCTCGAAATTGCTCGAGCGCATTCGCCCGGACAAAGACGTTGACGGCTTCCACCCGTACAACGTCGGCCGTCTGGCCCAGCGTATTCCGCTGCTGCGTCCGTGCACACCCAAAGGCATCATGACCTTGCTGGAAAGCACCGGTGTCGACCTGTACGGCATGGATGCAGTCGTTGTCGGAGCTTCCAATATTGTTGGACGCCCGATGGCGATGGAGTTGCTGTTGGCGGGTTGCACCGTCACCGTCACCCACCGCTTCACCAAGGACCTCGCCGGCCATGTCGGCCGTGCCGATCTGGTGGTGGTTGCCGCCGGCAAGCCGGGCCTGGTCAAGGGGGAATGGATCAAGGAAGGCGCGATCGTGATCGACGTCGGCATCAACCGCCAGGACGACGGCAAGCTGGTCGGTGACGTCATCTACGAAACCGCCCTGCCCCGTGCTGGCTGGATCACTCCGGTTCCTGGCGGCGTTGGCCCTATGACCCGAGCCTGCCTGCTGGAAAACACGCTGTATGCGGCGGAAACGCTGCACAGCTGAGTTCACGTAGCGACATGAACGTGAAAAAAGGACCCCGCCAATGGCGGGGTTCTTTTTGCCCGCAGAAAAAAGCCTACCGCTCGCCGGAAACCTGCTGTTTTGTACGGCTTTTCAAGGACTTTCACCCGTTATTTCATCAACCATCGACAGTTCTTCAGCCATACTTCTAAAATGCGTCGGTTTTAAGAAACAGCCCGTTACAAAACGGCTTATCCACCTCTTATGAGTTTGCCAGCGTGAAAATCCGTCTTTCCATCCTGAGCCTAGTGTTTGCAGTTACAGGGACTCTCATCACGCCAGCGGTCAACGCCGCAGAAACAACCGCGGCGCCTCGGGACACATCGCAGCTGAAGATCGCCTCAGGCAGCGCACTGCTGATGGACATGCAGACGAACAAAGTCATCTACGCCAGCAACCCGGACGTGGTGGTACCGATCGCCTCTGTCAGCAAATTGATGACTGGCCTGGTCATTGTTGAAGCCCGGCAGAACATGGATGAGTACATCAACATCAACATCAGCGACACGCCTGAAATGAAAGGCGTCTTCTCCCGGGTCAAGCTCAATAGCGAAATGCCTCGCCGGGAAATGCTGCTGATTGCCTTGATGTCCTCGGAAAACCGCGCTGCCGCCAGCCTCGCCCACCACTACCCGGGCGGCTACGTCGCGTTCATTGCCGCGATGAACGCCAAGGCAAAGGCACTGGGCATGACCAGCACCCACTTCGTCGAACCTACCGGTCTGTCCCCGCGCAACGTCTCCACTGCCCGCGACCTGAGCAAATTGCTGGTAGCCGCGCACAAGTACCCACTGCTCACCGAACTGAGCACTACTAAAGAAAAAACCGTTTCGTTTCGCAAGCCCAACTACAGCTTGGGTTTCCGCAACACCGATCACCTGGTCAATAAACCGAACTGGGACATTCGCTTGACCAAGACGGGCTTCACCAATCAGGCCGGCCACTGCCTGGTGCTCGTGACGACCATGGGAAATCGCCAGGTGGCGTTAGTGATCCTTGATGCTTTCGGCAAGTACACACACTTTGCCGATGCCAGTCGTATTCGCAGCTGGGTTGAAACCGGCAAGGGCGCGAACGTACCGTCGGTGGCGCTGCAATACAAATCAGAGAAGAACCTCAAGAACCGCCAGAGCGGCGTGGTCGAAGCGTCGAAGTAAGCCGCCTCCAACCAAAAGAAAGCCCCGATTCTTCGGTAATGATGTTCACTTAAGTGATGGACATACATTCGTGGCGAGGGGATTTATCCCCGTCCGGCTGCGAAGCAGCCGTAAAACCCGCCTACGCGGTATACCTGATACACCTCAAATTGCGGCTTTTGGGGCTGCTTCGCAGCCCTACGGGGATAAATCCCCTCGCCACAATATTCTGATCGCCTGAAACTTTTCTTAAGTAAACAGCATTACGATTCTTCGGGGCTTTTTTCATCCTGCTGAGTCAATCGTTGGGCAACGGCATCTGATCGTCATCGGGAATGCCGTCTCCGGCACTGGGATCTTTGGTGTGCTCGGTTGGCACCACCACCGGCCTCGCCATGGGGTCCCTCATAGGGCTGTCCGGGTCCATGACCGGGTCGATCTCATCAGCGGGCGTGGTTGGAACACTGTCCGGGCGTTTGTCGTTGAAACTCGAATCGGTAGACATAGGCACCTCACGAGACATCAGGGTTTGAGATCAGCAAGCGGGTCGTAGGGCTTCGCCGGAGCCTTGTCATCGTCACCCGGCTTCACATCCCGGGGGGCTTTGGCGGGCCCGATGGGATCCACCTGAGGGTCAGCGACGTCAGGCGAATCGGGGTCGAAACCCAGCTCATCGCCGGATGAGTGTTCCGACGAATGCGGGCCTGCGGGAGTATTGGACTGTGCCATGGGGCGCCTCCTTGGTCTGGCCCGGAAAATCCGGGCCTTATCCTTTAAGAGGTCGACGACGCGCGTCGGTGCCCGGCAGATGACGAACGGACTTACTGTGCGCCAAGTGCCTTCTTCGCACGGGCGGCGGCTTGTTCCTGACCCGCCTGAGCCAGCTCGTTAGCGGCTTTCAACCAGCGAGATTGATCGACATTGGCCGGAATCTGATTCGGCTTTTGAATCAAAACCGCCCAGCCACCCGCGTCCTTGAACGACGACTCGAATGAGCTGAAGCTCATCAGTGCTCGGCGATTCATCCCCGCACGCAGCAGCACGGTCTGCTTCTGAGTGTTGTAGCCGGCGAGGATGGCGTAGCGCGGTTCAGCCCAGAAAGCCGAGCCTTCGGTGAACCGCACCATGACCGGGTACCCGGCGGCCACCTGCGTTAGCAACGCGGGCAGATTGCTGTCCAGCGGATAGACAACCATGCCGTATTCCCGGGCAAGGTTCAGCATGTTCTGCTGCAACCGGGCTTCGTCCCCCGGCAAATGCAGCGGCTTGTCGAGCAACCCCGGAGTGATGACCACACCCTGTTGCGACAGCAGGCTGGCCAGCACCTGAGGGCCACTTTGATTGTCCTGCCCACGGTAGAACGTACCGCTGAGTTCGACCCGCTCCGGCAGACGCTTGATCTCGGGCGCAACGCTCCCCGCACAACCCGCCAGGCCCGCAACAACACCCGCCAGCAGCACCGTAGAAACAATTCGAGAAAATACCCGCACCATCATCACTCTCTGTTCAGACGCCGGGCCATCGCGCTCCCGGCTTGGCCGTCGATCATAGGACGCGGCGCGGCAGCGGTATAGCCTTATACGTCAGACGTGCGCATTCGATAGAGCGAACTGGTTGGTGACAGGCGACCTTTGGTCAATAGCCTGAAACATGGCAGCGACTAGACTGTCACTTGGAAAGAGTGTGTGCCCGATGCAGGGCAAAGAGGAGGCACTGATGAGCCTGGCAATGACCATAGTAATGCTGATTTCGGGCTGGCTGGCCGTCGCCGCCGCCATGTTGTGGGGTGTGCTGCGTATTGCTCGCCGGCACCATCATCCACCTGTTCAATCGGCACCCGCACCAAAAAACGCAAAGGTCGCGACCGCTCACTGACCGTCGCGTTTAAACCGTTCAAACGAAAACGGCCGCCTGCGCTCTTTCGAGTACAGGCGGCCGTTTTGTTTAACGCGGCTTAAGCTTCAGCGGCGATACGCTTCTGCCTGGCCTTGCGCGACATCATGTTCAAGCATTCGATCGTTGCCGAGAACGCCATGGCTGCATACACGTAGCCTTTCGGTACATGGGCGCCGAAGCCTTCGGCGATCAGCGTCATGCCAATCATGATCAGGAAGCCCAGCGCCAACATCACCACCGTCGGGTTGTCGTTGATGAACTTGGCCAATGGATCAGCTGCCAGCAACATCACCAACACCGACACCACCACCGCGATGATCATGATCGGCAAATGCTCGGTCATGCCGACGGCGGTAATGATGCTGTCGATGGAAAACACCATGTCCAGCATCAGGATCTGACCGATCGCGGCGGCAAAGCCCAGGGTCACAGTCGAGGTGGCGGACTTCGGATCTTCAGGCGCAGGGTCCATGCTGTGATGGATCTCGGTGGTCGCCTTCCACAACAGGAACAGACCACCGGCGATCAGAATCATGTCCTTCCAGGAGAACGCGTGACCGAGAATCTCGATCACCGGCGCCGTCAACTGGACGATGAACGCGATGGTGCTCAGCAGCGCCAGACGCAGAATCAACGCCATGCCGATACCAATGCGCCGCGCTTTCTGCCGGTGTTCCATTGGCAGCTTGTTGGTCAGGATCGAAATAAAGATCAGGTTATCGATGCCGAGCACGATTTCCATCACCACCAACGTGGCCAAGGCGACCCAGGCGGTGGGGCTTGCAGCAAGTTCTAAAAGGTATTCCATGGGTCAGTCCTGACTCGTTTAAGGCGGTTTAGATTTCCTGGGACGAAGATTCTTTTTTCTCGTTATCTTCGTCCGATGGTTCTTTCTGGCTGATCAACCCGCCCGTGGCGTCGCTGATCGCCTGTTCGGCAGCTTTGTGAGTATCGTCGATAGCCTGCTTGGCCGTTTCGGCAGCCTTGCCCATCAGTTGCTGAGCGCTTTTCTCAGCCTGATCGCAGCCGGCCAATAGCAGTAAAGACGCGATCAACACTGCTGTGGTTTTAAGCTTCATGTCGCTTTCCTCGATAGAACAAACAGAGCCAATACAGTGGCCCGTTGATAGCGACGCATTCTAGGGAGACAAACACTTCAGTAAAATTCGTATTTTTAGCGGTTATACTTCGGTTTTTACGAACTGTAGAACAACATGCTCAACTACCGTCAGCTGCACTACTTCTGGGTCGTTGCCAAAACCGGCAGCATCGTACGTGCCTGCGAGCAATTGAATCTGACGCCGCAAACCATCAGCGGGCAGATCTCCTTGCTTGAACAAACCTATGGCATTGAATTGTTTCGGCGAGTAGGTCGACAGCTGGAACTCACCGAAGCCGGGCGGCAGACCCTCACCTACGCCGAGCAAATGTTTCAGTTGGGGGGAGAGCTGGAGTTGATGCTGCGGGCGCAACCCAATGAGCAGCAGATTCTGTTTCGGGTGGGCGTCGCGGACGTGGTGCCCAAATCCATCGTCTATCGCCTGATCGCGCCCACCATGGAATTGAGCGAGCCGCTGCGCATCACCTGTCGCGAGGACAAGCTCGAACGCCTACTGGCCGACCTGGCGATCCAGCGCCTGGACCTGGTGATTTCCGACAGCCCGATGCCCTCTCATCTCGACATCAAAGGCTACAGCCAGAAACTCGGCGAATGCGGTATCAGCTTTTTCGCCACCGCCACCCTGGCCGCGCAATATGGCCAGGATTTCCCTCGCAGCCTCAACGGCGCACCCTTGCTGATTCCCGGGCCGGAAACCGTCGTTCGCAGTCGCTTGCAACGCTGGTTCGCCGAGCAGCAGATCCAGCCGCGCATCGTTGGCGAGTTCGATGACAGCGCCCTGATGCAAGCGTTTGGCCAGTCCGGCAGCGGGATTTTCATCGGGCCAAGCGTGATCGCCGATGAAGTGAAACGCCAATATGGCGTGGAGCTGATTGGCCAGACCGACGCCGTGACCGAGTCGTTCTACGCCATTTCAGTAGAGCGTAAGGTCAAGCACCCCGGCATCGTTGCGATTACCGAAGGTGCCCGACGCGAGCTGTTTACGGCGGTGTAGACACTCAGGCGCAGAGTTCACGCGGCTTGAAGGTCATCAAGGCGATCGACAGCAAAATCGACGCCAGGATAAACGCCGCTGCCGCAAAACCGAGGCCTTGCAAACCGACGCTGTCGATCACCCGCCCGCCGACCATAGCCCCCAGGCCGATGCCAAGGTTGGCGCCGGCAATGTTCAGCGAGGCGGCAAAGGCTGGCGCCTCCGGGGCGGCTTTCATCAGCCGTACATGGCTGACCAGGAACAACGCAGCCTGCGTCACGCCCCAGATGCCCATCGCGGCTGCCAGTCCAACCGGCGAATGAATGTTCGGCACCAACGCCACCATGCCGGCGATCATGAACGCGCAGAACATCATCGAAGCAATCAGTGGGTGACGGTCCACCGCTCGGCCCCCCAGCGAGTTGCCAATCAGCCCTACGGCGCCAAAGCCCATCAGGCACCAGCCAACCACGGTGCCGTTGAACCCGGCCAGTCGTTCGAGGATGTCCGCCAGATAGGTATAAGCGGTGAACATGCCGCTGAACACCAGGACCGACAGCACCACGTGGCCGATCATCAACGGGCTGCGAAGGATTTTGAACTGCGAACGGAAACTCACCTGGTGCTGATGCAAATCGGTTTGAGGCAGGTAGATAAACAGCAGCAGCGCCTTGGCAAACGCAATCACCGCCAAAATACCGAAGGCACTGCGCCAGCCAAACGCATCGGAAATCAACGTACCGACCGGAATGCCGAACACGGTGGCGCAGACGATGCCGAAACCGATCTTGGCAATGGCCCGTCCGGCGTAATCCGGCCCGACAATGTCCACCGCCGTCTCACTGGCCAACGCCCAGAACACCGGCAGCCCGAGCGCCGGAATCAGCCGCGCAACGGCCATCACCCAAATGTTCGGCGCGAAGGCGGCCAGCGTGTTGGCGAGACCGAACATGATCAGCACCGAAATAAACAACTTGCGGCGCTCGAACCGGGCGAAGTAGGCCGTGAGGAACGGCCCGAATGCGGCGACGGTGAAGGCGAACAGCGTCACCAGCAGCCCCGCTTGCGGGATGCTGACCTCCAGATCACGGGCGATGGCCGGCAACAGGCCGACGATGACGAATTCCGTGGTCAGCACCGTGAAACCGGCGGCCGACAACAGAAGGATGGGCAACAGCATGCAGAACTCCAGAAAACGACGACACCAGCGATAGCCCGAGGGCCCACTGGCAGAACATGAAAATGAGGATGCGCAATCTTAACAGAGTGTTTCCAGACGTGGTTGCACAAACCTGCCTATTGCGTTGAATGCCCCGGCGGCAGTTCGTCACAGGTCTGAAAGATACGGCCTACGCTGTGATAAAGTCCGCGCCCTGAAAAACGTATGCCCTGTGTTCATCGACCGTCATTAGCGTCGATGTCGCGACACTTTTCGGTTTCCTGCCTGTGGCCTGCCTGATTGTTGCCACAGGAATGGCGAAGCCTCGCACTTATAAAAAATCAGAGATGCCGTTTTATGACTGCTTCATCCCTTTCTCTATTGCAACGCCTGACACGCTTGAGCCTGGTTACGCAAATCGTGATCGGCCTGCTTGCCGGTATCGCCCTGGCCCTGCTTGCACCCGACGTGGCGAAGTCCACGGCGTTCATCGGCAAAGTGTTCGTCTCCGCGCTAAAAGCCGTCGCACCGATTCTGGTGTTTGTGCTGGTGATGGCATCGATTGCCAACCACAAGCACGGCCAGGAAACCCATATCCGGCCGATTCTGTTTTTGTACCTGCTGGGCACCTTCGCCGCCGCTGTGGTCGCGGTCGTCGCCAGCATGATGTTTCCATCGAACCTGGTGCTGTCGACCCAGGACGTTGCGGTGACCGCGCCGGGCGGCATTGGTGAAGTCCTGCAAAGCCTGCTGCTGAGCGTGGTCGACAACCCGGTCAGCGCCCTGATGAACGCCAACTTCATCGGCATCCTGGCCTGGGCAATCGGCATGGGCATTGCCATTCGCCATGCCGGCGACACCACCCGTGAAGTGCTGGGCGACCTTTCCAACGGCGTGACCGTGATTGTGCGCCTGGTGATCCGCTTTGCGCCCTTGGGCATCTTCGGCCTGGTGGCCTCGACCCTGGCCACCTCCGGTTTCGGCGCCCTGATCGGCTACGCGCATCTGCTGGCCGTGTTGCTGGGCTGCATGCTCTTCGTGGCACTGGTGATGAACCCGCTCATCGTGTTCTGGAAGCTGCGGCGCAACCCGTATCCACTGGTGCTGACGTGCCTGCGCGAGAGCGGCATCACGGCCTTCTTCACCCGCAGCTCGGCGGCGAACATTCCGGTCAACCTGGAATTGAGCAAACGCCTGGGCCTGCACGAAGACACTTACTCGGTCTCGATCCCGCTGGGTGCGACCATCAACATGGCCGGCGCGGCGATCACCATTACCGTGCTGACGCTGGCTGCCGTGCATACGCTGGGTATCGCCGTGGATATCCCGACGGCCATCCTGCTGAGCGTCGTTGCAGCGATCTGCGCGTGCGGCGCCTCGGGCGTGGCCGGCGGCTCGTTGCTGCTGATCCCACTGGCGTGCAGCCTGTTCGGTATCCCGAGCGAAATCGCCATGCAAGTGGTCGCGGTCGGCTTCATCATCGGCGTGTTGCAGGATTCGGCAGAGACGGCGCTGAATTCGTCGACCGATGTGCTGTTCACCGCGGCGGCTTGCCTGGGCGAAGAAGAGAAAGCCCAACGAATGGCGTAAACACGAGCCGGGCTCCCACAGAAAAACAAAAAAAGCCCGCCAAGGCTTACACCTTGGCGGGCTTTTTTGTCGCTGGGCGGTTTAGAACGCGCCCATGTAATCACGCTTGCCCACTTCCACACCGTTGTGACGCAGCAAGGCGTAGGTGGTGGTGACGTGGAAGAAGAACTGCGGCAGGCCGTAGCTCAGCAGGTAAGCCTGACCACTGAAGCGCTTCTCTTTTGGCGTGCCAGGACGGGTAACGATCTCGATGCCTTCCTTGCCATTGATCTGCTCCGGCTTGATCTCGCCGATGTAGGCCAGGACCTTGGTGATCAGCGCTTGCAGCTCGGCGAAGGTGGTTTCGGTGTCTTCGTACTTCGGCACTTCAACTTCAGCCAGACGCGAGGAAACGCCCTTGGCGAAATCAACGGCGATCTGCACCTGGCGTACCAACGGGAACATGTCCGGGTACAGGCGAGCCTGCAGGAAGGCATTTGGATCAATGTTCTTGGCAGTAGCGTGGGCTTCAGCCTTGTTCAGCACATCGCTCAGGGCGTTGAGCATTTGCTTGAAAACAGGAACGGAAGCGTCATACAGGGAAATGGTCATGGCAGTCTCATGAGGTGACAGGAGGAAAAACGTGGAGGCGATTATAGCCTTGGAAACGGATGGCACGTTGGTGTCGATGCGCTGCAATCAGTTACCGATGAACACGCCAGTCCATTCGCCACAGTGAGGAATTAGGGATAATCTCTGATCAAATTCCTTTCCGTCCCAGGCCAAATGACCCACGCAGATTTCACTCCAGACGTTGAAGCCATCCGCAGCATCGATGCGGTGCCGGTGATTCTGAGCATGGTCAAGCACCTCACCGGGATGCGCTTCGCTGCCGTGGCACGAGTGACCGAGCACAAGTGGGTCGCCTGCGCGGTCGATGACTCCATTGATTTCGGGCTCAAGCCCGGTGGAGAACTGGTCCTGGAGTCGACCATTTGCCACGAAATTCGCCAGCACCGCACGCCGGTGATTTTCGGTCATGCCAGCCATCATCCGATCTTCTCGCAGCATCACACACCCAGGACTTATGGTCTGGAGAGTTACATCTCGATTCCCATCGTCAAGGCCAATGGCGACTTCTTCGGCACCCTGTGTGCCATCGACTCGGTACCGGCGAACCTTGACGAGCCTGCCATCGTCAAGACCCTCACCCTCTTCGCGCAACTGATTGCGATGAGTCTCGACAGTCAAAGCCACCTTGAAATCACGAAAGAGGCCTTGGTCGTGGCCAATGAACATGGCCGGCTGCGCGAGCAGTTCGTCGCGGTGCTCGGGCATGACCTGCGAACGCCGTTGAGCGCCATTCGCATGAGCGCCGATCTGCTGGACACCAAGACCGAGGACAAACGCTCCCTGAGCCTTATTTCAGCCATCCGCACCAGCTCGATACGCATGGGTGTGCTGATCGAAAACGTCCTGGATTTCGCCCGAGGGCGCATGGGTGGCGGGATCCCGGTCAAGCGCCAGATGGTCGATGACTTGCGTCATACGCTCAAGCAGACCCTGGACGAAGTTCAGGCATCGCACCCAAAGGCGCAGTTGATTCACTCGCTGGATGTACCAAGCGGTGTCCATTGCGATGCGCTGCGCATCAGCCAGTTGTTATCGAACCTTCTCGGAAACGCCGTCACTCACGGCTCGACCGCAGCGCCCATCAGCGTGCAGGCCTTTGCCGAGGGGGATGAGGTTATGATCACCGTGACCAATCAGGGCTCACCGATCCCACCCGCCTTGATGCCTTTGCTGTTCGAGCCCTTTACCCGCTCGGAAGCCGGGCAACGGGGCGAAGGCCTGGGGTTGGGGCTTTACATCGCCTCGCAAATTGCCACCGCACACAACGGAACGTTGAGCGTCACCTCGACGCTGGAATCGGGAACCTGCTTTAGCGCAAGATTCCCGGCTCGATTCAAATGGGTATGAGTTGAGGTTTGCCAGACCCGACTGCCAATTAGGGATAGAAAAAATGAGCACCGAGCAAGAAACCACCTTCGACGAGCCACGGCTCAACAGCACGGAAATCCGCATCCTTGGCTCGCTGATCGAAAAGCAGGCCACCAGCCCGGAAACCTACCCGCTGACCCTCAATGCACTGGTGATTGCCTGCAATCAGAAAACCAGCCGTGAACCGGTGATGAACCTCACCCAGGGTCAGGTCGGTCAAAGCCTGCGTGCCCTTGAAGGACGCGGGTTCACCAAACTGGTAATGGGCAGCCGCGCCGACCGCTGGGAGCATAAAGTCGACAAGGCCCTGGAGTTGGTGCCGGCGCAGGTCATCCTGGCGGGATTGTTATTCCTGCGCGGTCCGCAAACGGTCAATGAACTGCTGACCCGCAGCGGCCGCATGCATGACTTCGAAGATGCAGAACAGGTGGTGCATCAACTGGAGCGCCTGATTGCTCGCGGTCTTGCACTGTTGATCCCGCGTCAGGCGGGCCAGCGTGAAGACCGTTACATGCACGCCCTGGGTGATCCGGCGGACATCGAGGTGATCCTCGCCGCTCGGCAGAACCCTGCGGAAAAAGGCTCGGGTAGCGGTGTTTCGCTGGAGCGCATCGAAGAGCTGGAAGCGCGGATTGCCGCGCTGGAAGAACGCCTTTCCCGCCTGGAATAAACCCGGGAAATGTGTTTCGCGATGACGTCCCCCCGGCGCGGAGACGTCAGCTGCGTGCAAACTCTACGGCCTTGCGAAACTGCTCATCCGACGGGCGCACGCCGGTGTACAACACAAATTGCTCCAGTGCCTGGATGGCGATGACCTCAAGCCCGGTGATCACCCGCTTGCCTTCCGCACGACCTCGCACGATCAGTGGCGTTTCCGAAGGGATCGCCACCACATCGAACACAGTCTCGGCCTGTTCGATCGCTTCAGCATCAAACGCGAGTTGATCCGCTTCTGATCCGCCAGACATTCCGACAGGGGTGACATTGATCAGCATTTGCGGGCGCAAGTCCGCCAGTTCAGCTCGCCATTCATAGCCCAGTGACTCTGCCAAGGCGCGACCGGTGCGCTCATTGCGCGCGACGATCTGGCCGTTTTTGTACCCGCCATCGCGCAAGGCGCTTGCCACAGCCTTGGCCATGCCACCGCTGCCACGCAGGGCAAACGTCGATTCCCTGGGGACTTGATGGGTTTCCAGCAATTGGGCAATCGCAATGTAGTCGGTGTTGTATGCCTTCAAATGGCCATTCGTGTTGACGATGGTGTTGATCGACTGGATGGCCGCAGCGGAAGGGTCCAGCTCATCAACCAGGGCAATACACGCCTCCTTGAACGGCATCGAAACGCCACAACCGCGTATGCCCAAGGCACGAATGCCACCCACTGCGCCGGGCAAGTCCTGGCTGCTGAAGGCCTTGTAGTAGAAATTCAGCCCCAACTGCTCGTAAAGGTGGTTGTGAAAGCGCAGGCCAAAGTTCCCGGGGCGCGCGGAAAGCGACATGCACAATTGGGTATCGCGGTTGGGGTTCATCTGCATGAAACTTCTCCTTCAAATGCACTTTCAGATGGACGGGATTAGCCAGTCCATCGTGTTCTGTTCGATCATAAAGGCCTGTGTTCACTGGGGAACGCGACCGTAAGGAAGCCGGTACAGACCTTACACAAAATTTACCTTGAGGCCGTGCTGAATTTCGAAAAAGCGCTGTCTTAGAAGTATCCCCGCGACAATCCTTGGGTCTATTGCAGACACAAGCGCCGGGTCGAAGAACCGAGGAATTATCATGATCCGTAAACTCCCCACAGTTGCCTTGCTGATTGGCGCCCTCGCTATCGCAGGACAGGCTCAAGCCCATGGCGGTGGCGGTAACAACTGGCAAGGCCCAGCGGTGTTTGGTGCGATTGTCGGCTCGGCCATTGTCGGTTCGGCCTTGATTAACGCCAACCGGCCGGTGTATGTACAACAACCGGTCTATGCGCAACCGCAGCCCGTGTATGTTCAACAACCGCCGCCACCGGTCTACTACCAGCCGGCACCGGTCTATGTGCAACAACCGGTTTATTATCAACCGGCGCCCGTGTATTACGGACCACCCCGCGGCTACTACGGTCCTCCCCGTTATTACGGCCCGCCTCGCGGCTACTACGGTGGCCGGCACTACTGACAGCGTTGCAGCCACTCACCGCTATAGGCCATCAATCAGGCCCCGCCTCATCAGTGGGGCCTTTTTTGTGCCCGCGCATCGGTACAGTGTCTGGATACCTCCCATCAAGGTCGCTGTCGGGACAGTCTCGATGCCCAAAAAAGGCAACATTAAGCTGAACAGCCTCACCTCGCCTTGGGGAAAACGGTCATATTTATGTCATGACGGGTCCGCACAGTTGGCTCTGTCCGCTCCCTAACAGGTCAATAACAACAAGGACGACCTCATGCCCACACAGAACCCGCACCGAAATGTCGGCTTGTGCACTTCCAGCAAGGTGTACAACACGCTCACCGAACTCAAGCACCTGGAAGGCCATCGCAGCGCCAAGTTTCTATCGCTGCTGGCGGAAAACCTGGTGCGCAAGGGCCTGCTCAACGAGCAGGAAGTGGTGCACATGCTGGACCTGGTTGTCGACTGATCCAACACTCACTGGCGTCAATGACCACTATCGAAAGCGTTGATTGTCCGTCTTGACGCCAGGTCCGTAAGGTAACTCCATCAAGCGATGGAGGTATGTATGTCCCAGGTCCAGATCATGTCCGTAATCGGTAGCGCCGTTCCCGCCCCTTTGAGAGAGCTGGGATTACTCGCCTGCTGGTATCTGATGCAGGACGGCGAGCCCATCAGTGGCCCGCTGACCTCGCTGCCAGCGGCAAAAGCGCTGTCACAACGCATCGACTCGGGTCGACTCAGCGCCTAAGGCAGCTGCACCCGCGGTTTGGTTTCGCTGAAGATCGCCCAGCTCGACATGAAGAGCGCGGCGATCAGCGGCCCGATCACAAAGCCGTTGAGTCCAAACACTGCCATGCCACCCAGGGTTGAAATCAGAATCATGTAATCCGGCATTTTGGTGTCCTTGCCCACCAGAATTGGGCGCAGCACGTTATCCACCAGCCCGATCACGAACACCCCAAACGATGCCAGCACCACGCCTTGCCAGATCGCACCGGTCAGCAGGAAGTAAGCCGCCACCGGCCCCCAGACAATCCCCGCCCCCACCGCTGGCAACAGCGACAGAAACGCCATCAGCACGGCCCACAGCAACGCGCTGGGGATATCCAGAAACCAGAAAATGAAACCGCCCAAGGCACCTTGCGTGACCGCCACCAGCAGGTTGCCATTCACGGTTGCGCGCACCACACGATTGAATTTGAGCTGCAAGCGACGCTTCTGGTGTTCCTGCAACGGCACCGCCGCCCGGACCTTGCGCGCCAGCTCGGGACCGTCGCGCAAAAAGAAAAACAGCAGGTACAGCATGATGAAAAAACTGACGATGAACTCAAAGGTGCCCTGGCCGAAACTGAATGCCTGGGATGCCAGGACCTGGCCACCGGTCATTGCGCTCTTGACCAGCTTCTCGCGCAATCCGTTCAGCTCGCCCATGCCGAACCGGTCGAGCAAGTGCTGGAAGTACATCGGCAGGCTGTGTTTGAACTGCGCGACATAGGCCGCGATATCCAGCTCGCCGCTTTCCACGTTCTTGTAGAACACGGCTCCCTCTTGAACCAGCAAGGCACTGATGATGATCACCGGCAAAATCGCGATCACCAGGCACACGCCCAAGGTGCACAGCGACGTGACGTTTCGCTGCCAGGAAAACTTCATTTGCAGGCGTCTTTGCAACGGCGCAAAGACGATTCCAAGAATCACCGCCCAGAACACGGCCCCGTAAAAGGGCAGCAAGATCCAGATAAAGGCGGCGGTGACCACAAACAGCAGTATCACCAGTGATTTGTTCTGTAATGTCTTTTCGTTCATGTCCGATCCATGTCAGTCCGCAGGGGGCACGCTCTTGTCGTTAAGAGCGGTCCTGATGCTTAGTCCGCCACGGTTCGCGCGAGTGCCATCCGTCTGTTCATCAAGCATAGATCCAGATCAATAAACCCTCGGCTCAAGCCGCTTACTCTGCGCGGCTTTTGCGACCACCTACCCATGATCCTTTCATCCCCAGAGCTGCTCGCCCCTGCCGGCACCTTGAAAAACATGCGTTATGCCTTCGCCTACGGCGCCGATGCGGTTTATGCCGGACAGCCGCGTTACAGCTTGCGAGTGCGCAATAACGAGTTCGATCACGCCCATCTCGCGGTCGGCATTCGCGAAGCCCAGGGTCTGGGCAAGCGCTTCTATGTCGTGGTGAACATTGCCCCGCACAACGCCAAGCTGAAAACCTTTCTCAAGGACCTCGAACCGATCATTGCCATGGGCCCGGACGCGCTGATCATGTCCGATCCGGGACTGATCATGCTGGTGCGCCGGCACTTCCCGCTGATGCCGATCCACCTGTCGGTGCAAGCCAACACAGTGAACTGGGCGAGCGTGGAGTTCTGGCAACAGCAAGGCCTGAGCCGGATCATCCTGTCGCGGGAACTGTCCCTGGAGGAAATTGCCGAAATCCGCCAGCAAGTGCCGGGCATGGAGCTTGAGGTGTTTGTCCACGGCGCGCTGTGCATGGCTTATTCCGGCCGCTGTTTGCTGTCGGGGTACATGAACAAGCGCGATGCCAATCAGGGCAGTTGCACCAACGCCTGCCGCTGGAAGTATTCGGCCCAGGAAGCCACGCAAAACCAGCTTGGCGAGATCGTCCAGACCTTCCAGCCAGAGCCGACCCTGGGTATCGGCGCGCCGACCGACCGGGTGTTCCTGTTGCAGGAAGCCAATCGCCCAGGCGAACTGATGCCGGCGTTCGAGGATGAACACGGCACCTACATCATGAACGCCAAGGACCTGCGCGCCGTGCAACACGTCGAGCGTTTGACGCAGATGGGCGTGCACTCACTGAAAATCGAAGGTCGTACCAAATCCCACTTCTATTGCGCGCGAACCACTCAGGTGTATCGCCAGGCCATCGACGACGCAGTGGCCGGACGTGATTTCGACCGCAGCCTGATGACCGACCTGGAATCATTGGCCCAGCGCGGTTACACAGAGGGATTCCTGCGCCGTCACGTGCACGACGAATACCAGAACTACCAGAACGGCAGCTCGGTCTCGGAGCGCCAGCAGTTCGTCGGCGAACTGACCGGCGAGCGCCTGGGCCGGTTGGCCGAGGTCAAGGTCAAGAACCGCTTCGGTGTGGGCGATCACATGGAATTGATGACACCCAAGGGCAACTTTCATTTCGATCTGCATCAACTGCAGAACGGTAAAGGCGAAGCTATTGCAGTGGCACCGGGGGATGGGCACACGGTGTACCTGCCGATACCGGAGGCGGTGGAATTGAAGTTTGGGTTGTTGATGCGCGATGTGGCCGGTGGCGACGGTCAGCCTGAAACACGATGATACGAGGCGACATCTAAATGTGGCGAGGGAGTTTACTCCCGCTCGGCTGCGCAGCAGTCGCAAAACCAGACGACGCGGTACAACTGAAGAATGCACGGGGCTGCTGCGCAACCCAGCGGGAGTAAACTCCCTCGCCACAGGCTAGCGATCTTCATAAGAGTTGTGGATAGCCGGTCCAAGCTTGGCAATACCGCCTCATCAACTTACGCAAACTCCTCCCGCAGCATCCCGACGAACGCTTCCCGCGCCGGGTGAACGCCGGCGTTTTCGTGCCAGTAAAACAGGTTTTCGATCGCCGTCAGTTCAGCAAACTCATACCCCACACAGCCCGCGCCCTTGGCGTATTGATCGAACACCCCTTTGGGCACCAGTGCCACCCCTGCCCCTGCGCTGACACAGCCGACAATGGCACCGTAACTGGCCAGGCTGACAATCGGCAGCGCCTGCCCCTGGCGCAGCAACCAGTGCTCAAGCGCCGCCCGATAAGGACAACCCTGAGGCCACATGAACACCGTCTTGTCGTGCAAATCCGCGATATCACGCACCGGCCCCAGAGACGTCGAGGCAATCAGCAACAGGTCTTCGCGATACATCGGCGTGCGCTTGAGTTGCGCGCGCTCGACATCCACTGCGACGATCGCGCCATCAAGCCGGTGATTGAGCGTGTCATCCAGCAGCTGGCTCCAGGTCCCGGTGGTCAATTCAAGCGCAACAGCGGGATAGCGCTTGTGGAACCGGGCCAACAAACGTGGCAATCGCCCCGTCGCTGAGGACTCGATGGCGCCTATACGCAATGGACCGGACGGCTCGGCAGAAGGATCCACCGCACGCTTCGCTTCCACGGTCAGCGCCAGGATTTTCGACGCATACACCAGAAACGTCTGCCCCGCAGGACTGATTCTCAGCCCGCGCCCCTCGCGCAGAAACAGCGCCACCCCCAATTCCGCCTCCAGTGCCTTGATCCGCGCCGTGATGTTCGACGGCACGCAATGCAAAAGCTCGGCCGCCCGGGCGATGCTGCCGACGTCAGCAACGGTTTTGAACATGCGAATCTGCGCCAGCTCCATACATCACCAAAAATGAACATTTCACGCAGTATAAGTCAGTTGTTGAGAGCGATCAGGGTTCCGATACTCACCGCACTCCCACACAGGTCTACGCCCATGAAACCCTCGCGCCCCCTGCAAATCGTGCTGTCGATGGCTTTTGTTGTCGCCTGCTGGGCTTACTCCCCCACGGGCATTCACATCGGCTTGCAAGCCTATGACCCGGGCCACCTCGCGTTACTGCGCTTCCTGGTGGCTTCGGCATTCATGGCCGTCGTCGCAGCGTTCAAGGGCATCCACCTGCCGCGCATCCGCGACGTGCCCCTGCTGTTCGGGCTCGGCTTTTTCGCCGTAAGCCTGCATCACGTCGCGATCAATTTTGGCCAGCAAGGTGTCAGCGCCGGCGCCTCCAGTGTGCTGGCGCAAACCACTCCGCTGTTCAGCACGCTGCTGGCGCGTTTTGTTTTCAAGGACCGGGTGAGTGTGTGGCGCTGGGGGTGTGTTTTCCTGGGATTGATCGGCGTCGTCACGGTGGTGGCCGGCGATCGTGGCTTCGGCAGCATCGACGCCCACGGCTTGTTGATTTTGCTGGCGGCGGTGTCCTGGAGTTTCTACTTTGCGCTGCAAAAGCATCACACCGGACGCTACGACGGCCTGACCCTCGTTTGCTACACCGTGTGGGCGGGGACGGTATTGCTGCTGATTTATCTGCCTGGCCTGGCCGCGCAGGTGGTCAGCGCACCGGTTCATGTGCAGTTGGCAGTGGTGGCGTTGGGCGTCTTTCCAAGCGCACTCGCCTACCTGGCATGGGCGTATGTGCTGGCTCACGTTGATCTGAGCCGGGCGACCATGACGCTGTACCTGGTGCCGCCAACGGCCATGGCGATCGCTTCGTTTGCACTGGGGGAACGTCCGACGATGATGATTGTTGTAGGCGCAGTAGTGGTGTTGGTCAGTGTGCTGGCATTGAATCTGGAGCGCAGGCCGGTAGCAATTTCCGCCAGTGTCTGATTCCTGTGGGAGCATGGCTTGCCCGCGATGACGGTGGCACAGCCGACAATTGTGTTGCCTGAGCGTCCGCTATCGCCAGCAGGCTGGCTCCCACAATGGATCTCCAGTGCTCATGCAATCAGTGTGGGAGCTAGCCTGCTGGCGATGAACGATGACGCGGTCAACCGGGCGCACACAAAAAACCCGGCACACTGGCCGGGTTCTGTTTATCGCCTGTCATCGGACAGCGGGGTAGGTTCATCCGCAGGCGGCATGTCTTCATCTGCCGTCGGATCCTTCCAGTCTTCGGGTCGATCCGCATCGGCTTCCGCCGGATCCCGCGAAGGGTCCATGCCTGGAGGTGCGTCGTGATCCATCGTCGGCTCGTCGGTGCCGGGGATGGGCCTGGTTGGGTCGGTGTTGGGTGTTCCACCCTGGAACGTTGATTCGTTAGCCATGACGCACCTCATTGATGAGGTCCAGCAAATCTGGGCCGTACTCGTTTGAAACGAACGCGCAGAGGGCGTGCTATCGAGTTGACGAACGGCGGCGGCGCGCAACTTCAAGCAACCACTCCTTGAACGCGGCCATCGAAACAGCGGGCAGTCCAGACGCCAAAACGAATGGCATAATCGAGCCCTCGACCGCCAGATCGACCCGGATGTTATGGGTCGGCAGGCGCAAACGGCACTCCTGGACAATCGCCCGGAGAGCAGCGATTCATGTTCACCAGACTTATGGAACGTCCCTTCGATATGGCTATAAAGATCAAATCCTGCAGCACGTTCGCACTTCTACTCGTCGCCGGTCACTGCATGGCGGACGAACGTCTGGACAACGCTGTGCAGGCCGCTGTCACGCCGATCATGCAGCAACAGCAGATTCCCGGCATGGCGATCGCAATCACCGTCAACGGCCAGCCCCATTACTTCAATTACGGCCTCGCCTCGAAGGAAACCGGCCAGTCGGTCACTCAGGACACCTTGTTCGAGATCGGCTCAGTCAGCAAGACCTTCACCGCCACCCTCGCCGCTTATGCCAACGCGACCGGCAAATTTTCCCTCTCGGACAAGGCCAGCCAGGTGCTCCCGGCATTGCGAGGCAGCGCATTAGACAACATCACCGTGCTGCAACTGGGCACCTACACCGCCGGTGGCCTGCCGTTGCAATTCCCCGCGGAGTTCGACACGCCGGACACAATGCTCGGCTACTTCAAGCAGTGGAAGCCGACCTACGGTGCTGGCACCCACCGCCAGTATTCCAACCCGAGCATCGGGCTGTTCGGCTACCTGGCGGGCCAACGCATGGGAGCGCCGTTTGATGAAGTGATGGAAAAAACCTTACTGCCAAAATTAGGGTTGTCGCACACCTGGCTCAAGGTTCCGCAGGCCGAAATGGGCCTGTACGCCCAAGGTTACGATAAGGAAAACAAACCGGTCAGGGTCAGCCCGGGAGCGCTGGACTCAGAAGCCTACGGCGTGAAAACCAGCGCCACGGACATGCTTCGGTTCGTTGAGGCGAACCTGAAACCGTCGAACCTTGAACAGCCATTGCAAAAGGCCATCGCCACGACTCACACCGGTTACTACACCGTCGGCGGCATGACCCAAGGGCTGGGTTGGGAGCGCTACACCTACCCCATCACGCTGGAAAAACTGCTGGCAGGCAATTCCACGGAAATGGCCATGCAAGCGCACAAGGTCGAATGGTTGACCCCACCTGAGCCTCAACCCGACAACGTGCTGATCAACAAAACCGGCTCCACCGGTGGCTTTGGCACCTACGTGCTTTTCGTGCCATCCAAAGACATCGGCATCGTGATTCTGGCCAACAAAAACTTCCCGATCCCGGAGCGGATCAAAATTGCTCACACGATACTGACTGCTTTGGCCAAATAACCCATCCCCTGTAGCAGCTGCCGAGCCTGCGAGGCTGCGTTCGGCTCCGGGGTCGCGCTCGACCGAAGCAGTCGTAAATTCAGGCACTGAGGTGTTTCAGTTAAACCTCGTGTTCAGGTTTTACTCGACAGCGCCTACAAGGGTTTTGCATACCTCTGTAGGAGCTGTCGAGTGAAACGAGGCTGCGATCTTTTGGTCTTTTGCCAGCCTGTGAATCTTTGGGGTCGTGATGGCTCGCAAACCTTTCCAGGCTCTGCCCGCCAACGCTTCCGACATCTAAAAGATTGCCAGCCTGCTCGATGCTTATCGAGACTTCCCTGAATTCAATACACTTGATCACCTGCGGCATGAAGCCGGCTAACGATAATTTCGTTGTCTTGGGTAAGTGTCTGTTTCAAGCTTCGACCGGTGTATTTCAGCACCTGACCGTCTTGCGAATACGCGACCTCAATATGACCGCCCCCAAAAAAATCTATGCGGTATATCCGTGCCTTATTCACAGTTCGCACTGCAAATGACTCGACGTCGGACAAATCCAGAATTCCTACTGATTTGGGGACAAGATTTTCAATGGTCACGTTACCGTCAATCAGGTTCATCGTTGCCCCGTCCGGACGCGTGAGCCTCATACCGCCTTCAATTTTTTCCACGAAGCTGCCATGAGAATGAGCTTCAATAAAATTCCCCTGGCTGTCTAACTGAACAATGCTTTTACCCTTTACTTCAGCTTCTGGGGGCGTTGGGTCAAACGCTATCGTTATGTCGTCGCTTTCAAACTTGCTCATTGTGTTGCTCCCTTTAAATAAAGTGCACTGACGTTCGATTCGTCGTATTCGATCAACACCACACCTAACGAAAAGATCAGGCAGTTTTAAGCTTCACCAAGAAGCCTCCATTCAACCTTTTCTTCTTCGATGGCCACTCGATCGGCCAGCAGAAATCGGCTGTGATGATGCTTGACGTTCAAAGTCGGCATGATCTCGCCCTTCTCGAAACGCCGAGGCTCGCCGTTTTCCAAGTACGAGCAAGATTGGCCGACGATACGTTCCGCCTGCCAGTAACCGGTATGGGTGCAGGCTTGGCCGCTGTTGCAGCTCGGTCTTTTGATGGCGTCGATCTTTATAAAGGCCGAGGAGCCTGGCATGGGCCGGCCGGTGGCAGGGTCCAGGACTTTGGCCTTGGCCAGCTGATGAATCAGTGCTTCGCTGGGCTTTTCTGGCGAAATATTGGCCAGGCGTTCTTCGAGCCATTGGAGCTTGCCGTCCCAAGCGGGCAGTTTGGCGGGTGGCAACGGGACGATCTCGTTGATCTCGGGGACTTTGGGGTTGGCGTAGGAGTAGTCCGAGAGGATTTTCCAGATTTTGTTGTAGCGATCGGCGCGTTCGAGGTCTTCGGGTTGACCGAGGTAATTCAGATGATCGATTGCGTCCGGCCCGCGGAACCCATCATCTAGCCGACCAGCCGCGTTCTCATCACCTGCAGCGACACCTTCTTGAAAAATCTCCAGAGCTTCTTTGTACTTTCCTCTGTTCTTAAAGTGGACGCCCAAGACGACGGCTGCTTTACCGTGACCTTGTTCAGCTGCGCAATGGCGCAACTTCCGCGCAACATCCGGGGCAACATCGATCGGTGCTAATTTATCGGCGATATATGCCTGAGCTTGCGCGCTACCTTGATCGGCGGCGTTGCGGTAGTAACGCAACGCCGTTTCGTGATCTTTCTGCAGACCTGCCGAACCGTTCTGCAGGAAAATGCCGACAAAGTAATAACCCGTTGCCACTCCCGCGTTGATCAGTTGCTCACTCATGCGCAAGTGCTCTTCCCCACGGAGTCTGAAATACCCACGCATCGAACCGTTCTGCAAATTGATATTGGCCTTGAAGTGACCGTTCTCACTGGCGATGCGGTACAAGCGTTCAATCTCTGCATCGACAGCCTTGTCCTGTTTGAGTTGATTGTTCTTTTGTAACCAGCGTGCGTATTTAAACAGCACATCGGCCTCGGCAGAGGCCGCAGGAATCTGCTCGTGCATACACTTGAAAGCCATATTGGCTTTGGCTTCAGTTAAAGGGTTCAAGGGCGTTTCCTTGGTGGAAGTAGAAGTAGGATTACTGGTATCGCAGGCGACAAGCAGCAGGTATGACAGCAACAAGATCCGGCGCATCAGTCGAGGTCCGACAGGTCGGATTCGCCGAAATAGAACTCAACGAGTGGAGCACAGGGCACGTCCTTGTCTTCTTGGAAGACTTTGTTGTCATCAATGATCTTCTGCCAAGCCTTGAAGGCAGATTCAGGGTTGTCCTGCACTCCTTTTTTATCCGTATGCATCTCCCACAACCGCCGCCGCAACGCCTCCGTCACGCTCGCCCACTCATGCGCAATGTTCAGCTCACTATCCACCTGCATGCTGCGAGTGTTGATGTTCGCCGAGCCATGCGTGGTGAACACGTCATCGACGATCATCAACTTGGAATGGATGTACACCGGCATCCAGGGCTGACCGGCCGGCGAATCGGGCGCGACCAGCGAGCACACGTGAACTTTCAGGCCAGGTAACTCCGGGGGAGTAACGAAAGCATCTCTTTCGGTCTCCTTGATTTGTGTTTCGAGCGAAGTTTGCCGCCAACTGTTTTGCCAGGCTTCATCACGTGCTTCCTTGGCCTTCTCGCTGAGATCGGTCCCACCCAATGCGTCGGTTAGGGTCGTCAAGGTGACCAAGGCGTGCTGTTCCAGGCGTTCAACCAGACTGGACTCCAACGCAGCGGCGTCTGCTTTTTCCTTTTCAATACGCCGTAACTCGGTGATCTTTGGCATGGTCTGACCACGCCCAAGGCTTTCGAGCATGCGCTGGGTGTTCACGGTGCCGGAGCCTATGCCGGCCTTGCTTGCATTGGTGATCACAAACAGGTGCAAGTAGCCATGAATGGCAGGGTCGCGCCCGGCCTTGGTCTGGCCGGCGGCGACGGCCTTGATCAGTTCGGCCAAGGGCGGCCAGCGGAAGTACTGGTTCTCGATGTAGATGAACTGGCTCGCGTTGTTGACGGCTTGCAGGTAAAGCTTTTCGATGTCGCGTTTGCCCTCCTGAGCTTGGGTGCGAAGGATCTGCGCCAGCTGCCGGGTGGCTTGCGGGGTACATTGCAGTTGCGGCCCGACAGATTTGGCTTGGCGTAAATCGAGCAAGTCCTCGCCGGTTTCCTTGCGCCAGGCGCTGGCGAAGTTGTGGTGCAGGTGTTCCAGAATCGGCCCACTGACCTGACTTGAAATGTCCTGACGTGGCGTATCACCGCGCGGGCCCTTATCGGGTGCGGGCTTGGCGTCCTTGTCACGGTTCAGTGCCGAATGCGCATCGGTGTCCCAGTACTCGTCAAGCATGTTGTGACCCATCACAAAACCGACGGCGCGGTCCGGCAATTCATAATCGACGAGCACTGTTTTTTGATGATGGGTCGCTGTCGCCGTCAGGATGAATTGCGTCGTGGCGCTGACCTGCGGGTCGAGACTTTTGTACATCGCTTGGTGGGCTATTTCGGCCCGTTCAAACATACTGAAACCGCGACTGACAAACACTGGTGTGCCGCGAGCGGCCTGAAACCCAACGGCCATGTAGTCGGCCACCGCGCAGTTGGCAAACCACTGGCGGTCATAGGCATATTGATCATCCGTGGAGGGTTGCATCTCCCGGTCGTAGTATCGGAAGGGGCCTTTGCCGGGCAGGTTGGCTTCTCCTGCTTTGCCTGCGGTGTTGTAGGGCATTTCCCAGCCCAGTATTCGCACCTTGACACCTTCGCGAGCCATGGCGATCAGCAAATCACCGATACACGGCGACAGGCCGTCGCGGATGAAATACATCGACGGCTGGAAACCCCAGCAGATGATGTCGACAGTTGCCTTGGCTTGTGAAATGGCCTTGTGTACCGCTAGAAAGGTTTCCTCCCCATTGATCAATGGTTGATAGGTCGCCAAGGCGGGCGGGTATTCGGTGTCCCGCACATACCAGGGCGGGGTACAGGTCACCTCCTGGGTGTGCTGGAGTGCGACCGGTGTGACTATCTCGTACTGGCTCATGGTGTTTTCTCTTCCTGATCACTGATGCCTTCCATCAACGAGGCATACAGGCCTCGATGATCCGTGTGCGATGCCGGTTGGCTCACCTCGGCATTAGCTTGCGCGGAGTGGTTGTGCAGGCCTCGATTGGCAAGGTGCGCTTGTTCGGCGTTGCAGTAATCGGTAGGCACGGGGACCTGGTAGCTCACACCGTTGGCCATGACCAACCGGTAACCCCGTGTCACCACCTGATGATCGATCAGCAACTGCCCCGAAGCGTCCAGCACGCCTCGCTGGAGCTCGGCACCATCGGCGTATAGCGTGTAGGGCATGCCCGCCCAAACTTGGCGGTTCGCATTCGGCGCTTGTGATACGTTGAATCGCAGCGTTTGTCTGGACAGGCTTTTCGGGTAGTCCGGATGCGCAGCAGTCAGGCTGGCCGGGCCGCTGTAGGCGAAATGCACCGACTTGACCTTGTAATCCCCCACCGTGCCCGACTCGATGCCGCAATGGTCCATCGTGATGTAGCTTCCCCCGGCATTGAGGGTGATTTTTTTCTTGGCGGTGATGCGGATTTCGTCTTCGGTGCTGGTGATGTCCAGACCGTGCCGCGCCATCAATTCCAGCGTGTCGTTCTGTGCCTGCACACGGACCGGACCTTGATTGGCGATCAGCTTGATGCCGAGCTTGCGCACGAACAGGCTCAGCCCCTGCCCCACGCCGATGAACAGGCGCTTGACCACGCTGAGGTCGGCCTCGCCACCGGCGTTGAGCATCAGGTTATTTTGCGCCGCCAGTTGCAGATGATTGCCACTGCTGAGGGCGATGCCTTGCGGTGCGCTCAGCAGCA
>NZ_WFGV02000058.1 GCF_010095445.2 Pseudomonas sp. TNT3 | reverse complement strand
CCCGCTTCACGGAAGGTGAGGGGATGTACCTGGACGTGCTGGAAGCCGAGCGAGCGGACTTCACCAGCCGCCGCGCACTGACCGTCGCACGCACGGAGCAGCGCTTGGCGGTGGTCGGCATCTACAAGGCACTGGGTGGTGGCTGGCAAATCTGCGAGCAGGCGGGGCAGGTGTGCAGCGGTGCCGCCGCGCTGCGTTAGACACTGTTGTTTTACGCAAGCGCAGTGCTTGCGGTGTTCGGCGAAGGACGGCTGTGCGGCGGATTTCCTGTCGCAAGCCACCATTTATCGAATGAGGAGTAAACCCATATGGATAACAAAAAGGTTCTGACCGTTGGCCTGGCGGTGCCAGGCGCGGCAACAATGCCGTCAGTGGCGGCGCAGGAAAGTACGAAGGGCTCGTTCGCACTGCCCGGCGAGAGCGAAAAGGTCGTGGGGGCGTTGAGCGTCAAAGAGACCGGCCCTTTGACACGGGAGTTGTCGATCGCTTTTACCGACAAGGCCACCGGGCAACCGATCCTGCAGTTTGACGAAGAACTGACCCAGCGACTCCATGTGCTGGCGACCGCCAGCGACTTCTCCAGCTTCATCCATGAGCACGCGGCCAAGCTGGGTGCCGACGGCCGTTTCAGGGTCGCGATGAAGTTTCCCCGGTCGGGCACCTATTACGTCTATGCCGATGCCGTGCCGAGCGGGCTCGGCCAGCAGGTGGTGCGCTTCGAGGTGCCTGTGCAGGACGATACCGACCCCGCTGCCCAGGCGCCGGCCAAACCGGTGCAAGGTAGCGATGGCCCCTATACGGTCAAGTTGGATACCTCGGCCCTGCGCGCCGGCACCGAAAGCATGATGTCGCTGACCGTACTCAAGGATGGCAAACCTGCCCAGGACCTGGACACCTACCTGGGAGTAGCGGCCCATGCGGTATTCGTCAGTACCGATGAGCTGGACTATGTGCATGCGCATGCCATGGCGGCGCCGATGCCGGGGCAGTCAGTCCACGGCGGCCATGGCGATTCAGGCGCGGTGTCGGCGCAGTTGATACTGCATGCCAAACCAGCGCATGCGGGGCCTTATGCCTTGTGGATTCAATTCAAGGGCGGCGACAAGATTCGTACCGTGCCTTTCCTCGTGACGGTTCCCGCCGCGTCCTGAAGCCTTCGCTGTGGAACACGCTCAGCAAAGGGCATGGCGAAAATAATTCCCATTGGGGCGAGGAACGCAAAATTGCCGCCATTGCGATTCCCGTTATGCATGCGGAGCAGGTCATGGGCTGCCTGAATCTGGTGTACATCGCCAAGGCGATGCCCATCGAGGAAGCCGCGCGTCGCTACTTGCCGGCGATGCAGGAGGTCGTGGAAAAGATCCAGATTCAACTGGGCTGATGTTGCCAACGCTGAAAGCGCCCGGAGGGAGAGAAAAAGTCTCAATGCCGGTTTGGATCCAATCTGCTAGGATCTCACCACTCACCTGACTCTGGCTCTTTACCAGGCACGGATTGCCTGGCCAGAGTCGGGCGGGTTCTTGGGTACTCAGGCACATGGACAATGAGAAAAAAAACCGTATTCATCGCTTCGCTGACCGTTTTAACGCTCATCCAGACAGCCCTGTCTTTCGCGGATAACGTCAACGGAAAAAACCTCTATGTGCAGCGCTGTGCCATGTGCCACGGAGCAGATATCAAGGGAACAGGTCCCTTGGCTAACAAGAGCAATCCTCCCACGCCTGATCTGACGACAACCGCCTTCAAAAAACGCCTGAGTGATTATCCAGGCGTGATCGTGTCATCAATAATTCTTCGCCCAAACGGCGACTTGATCCCAAGAACCTTGCGCGAGAATGGCGTCAAGCTGGCGCCGTTCGCATGGCAGGTGAAAGATTTTCGCGATTTGAATCAATACATGAGCAGCGTGATTTCCAGAAATCGATGATGTCCAGAGGTGAGCTGGCTGAGGTTTTCATTGGCAGTCATCATCACCCGTCCCGTCGCCTGTTCAGGCGAGCCCGGAAATGGAGAAGCGCGCGGCACTGCCTTCGGTCGTTTCAATCGGATCAGTGGTGTCTGCACGCTGATCGCCAGCGTACTCGCCGGTTGGCTATGGCAGACTACCGGATCAAACAGCACGTTCCTCATGGGCGCATTGCTAGCCGCAACCGCGCTGCTCCTGATGCTGTTCAAAAAAAATAATACGTGAGCAAACGTGGCTCCAGCAGCGTGCCGCAATTGGCCCTAAAAAGTTCTGCCCTCCCGGAAGACACTGCGTAGGCAGCCTGTTTCGCCCCCGACCATAACGGCGATGACCGGCTGCTTCTGTACTGACTTTCAACCTAAAATAAAAACGAATGGGGTGAGCAGCATGTCCGTACCTCAACAAACCCGATCGGAGAGCGCCAACGGCGGCCTGCAATCGGGACTCAAGCAACGTCACATGGCCATGATCGCCCTGGGTGGTGTCATCGGTGCCGGCCTGTTCGTCGGCAGCGGTGTCGTCATCCAGTCTGCGGGGCCCGCAGCCCTGGTGTCCTTTCTGGTCACTGGCGTACTGGTCATCCTGATCATGCGCATGCTTGGCGAGATGGCCTGCGCCCTGCCGACCGTCGGATCCTTCTACGAATATGCGCGCATGGCCTGGGCGGATCACAAACAGACGAGCCAACTCGCCGGCTTCCTCACCGGCTGGATGTACTGGTACTTCTGGGTGATCGTTGTTGCAGTGGAAGCTGTAGCTGGCGCTTCGCTCATTCAGTTCTGGTTGCCGGACGTACCGGCCTGGGGCATCAGCCTCACGTTGATGATCATTCTGACCCTCACCAACCTGTGCTCGGTCGCCTCGTTCGGCGAGTTCGAGTTCTGGTTTTCCTCGATCAAGGTGGCGGCCATCATGGTGTTCCTGCTTCTGGGCGGGTTGTACCTGTTAGGCATGTGGCCGACTGAAACCCATCACGGGTTGACTTCGATGCTCAGTCACGGTGGCTTCATGCCGAACGGCATCGGCCCGGTGCTGACTGGCGCGGTGGCTGCGACCGGGTTTTATTTTGGCGCGGAGATCGTCACCGTGGCGGCCGCCGAATCGTCCGACCCGGTCCGCTCGGTGGCGCGGGCCACCAACTCGGTGATCACTCGCGTCCTGTTCTTCTACGTCGGCTCGATCCTGCTGGTGGTCACCCTGGTCCCTTGGGATTCGCCCGCCATGCTCACGCCGTATTCCAGCGCGCTGGCAGCCATGGGCTTCGACTGGGCCGCGCACGTGATGAACGCCATCGTGCTCACGGCCGTGCTGTCCTGTCTCAATTCGGGCATTTATGCGTCTTCGCGCATGCTGTTCGCACTGACCAAACGCGGCGACGCACCGCGCAGCCTGGCCAAGTTGTCCAAGAGCGGCGTACCGCGCCGGGCGATCTTCTTCGGCACGCTGTTCGGCTATCTGTCGGTGGTCATGTCGTACATATCGCCGGACACCATCTTCGCCTTCCTGGTCAACTCCTATGGCACCGTGGCGATCTTCGTCTATGTGCTGATCGCCCTGTCTCAACTGCGCTTGCGGGCGAAGCTGGAACGCGAGGCGCCGGAGAAACTCAAGGTGCGGATGTGGTGCTATCCCTACCTGACCTACGTCGCGATCTTCGGCATGCTCGGCATCGTAACCGGCATGGCCTTCATACCCGATCAACGCATGCCGCTGGCATTGGGTGTCGTCAGCCTGGCGATTCTGATTCTGGCGTTCATCAGTCGCACCATCTGGCGGCGGATCAAGGGCCTGCCGGAAATCGTACCGGTTAGCAGCTAGTCGTCAGGACTGAAAGGGATCCCAATAAAAGTCGCCGATTGGCGGCTTTTTTTGTGGTCTCTGATCACCGATCTCCAAAGCACCTGCGCCCCTATAGCAGCTGCCGAGCCCGCGAGGCTGCGTTAGGCTCGGGCCGCGATCTTGCGCAGCAGTCGTAAAAACAGACAACACTGTTGCTGAGTGATTTGTGGTGGTGGGAATGACTAGTCAGTGAAGAAACAATGCGAGTAATACATATCTGTGGCGAGGGGATTTATCCCCGTTGGGCTGCGAAGCAGCCCCAAAAACTGCAATCGAGGTGTATTTGGCAAACCGCATGAGCTGGCTTTACGACTGCTGCGCAGCCGGACGGGGATAAATCCCCTCGCCACAGGTTCTTATCATCACACTTGAATGATCGGCAGCAGGCTCAGCAACGGCCCTTAAGCAGCCGCAGGATTTCGTCGAACACGGCATTGTCCAGGCTGCGCGACAGATCGAGCTCCAGGCTATTGCGATAGTAGGGGCTCAGATCCAGACCGACGCCGAGGGCATACAGCTCGATGCCGGGCTCCTGTTCGATCTGTCGTGCCACGTGTTTGAGGTGCAGGTCGAGGATGTCCTGCTGGTTGGTCTGGTGGGTCGCGCTGTCCATCGGGCAGCCGTCGGAGATGACGATCAGGATGCGTCGTCGTGCGTCGCGCTGCAGCAGCCGTTGACGCGCCCAGAGGAGCGCCTCGCCGTCGATGCCTTCGCGAAACAGATCCGACTTGAGCAGTGCGGCAATGGTCGGCCGCGCGCGGCGCCAGGACGTTTCGGCATCCTTGTAGACCACATGGCTAAGCTCGTTGAGCCGTCCCGGATTGGCGGGCTGGCCCATGGCGCGCCAGCGCTTCAACGGGCGTCCGCCGTTCCATTGGCCGGTCGTGAACCCGAGGATTTCACAGCGTGCACCCGCCAGTTCCAGGGCACGACTGAAGGCGTCAGCCAGCAGGGCGACGCTGTCGATGTGGTTGCGCATGGAGCCGGAGTTGTCGATCAGCAGGCTGACCAGGCAATCACTGTGCGGACGCTCCTGTTCGTGGCGAAAAATCTCCCGTTGCTCGGGGCTGATGATCAGGCGACTGAGGCGCCCGGCATCGATCTGTCCGTCGGTTTGGGCGAAGGCCCAGCCATCTCGACGAGGCGCCGCCAACAGGGCGCCCAGGCGCTTGGCCAGGCGCGGCAGATTAAGTCCCTGACCGGCCAGGCGGCGGTCGAGGCGCTGGCGCAGTTCGCGCAACAATTCGGGCCGTACCAGGCTTGCGGCGTGACGCTCGCAATCGTAGTCGCGGCTGAACACCTGATAGGTAAAGGCGTTGCTGCTGCCGCGCGAATTACCTTCGGCAGCACCGCTGCTGTTGACCTCGCCCTCGCCATCCTGATCAACGTCGAGTAACAGGGCAAAGGCCAGGTGGGTCTTCTCGGTGATTTCCGAGACCTTGCGCTCGTCGTTATCGAGCAATTCGGCATCCAGGTTCTCGATCAATTCCTGTGCCTTGGCGGCGATCACCAGGGCATGCCCGGAAAATTCCACCTGGTGATGACGACAGCGACGCATCAGCCCGAAGGCCGCGCCGAAATGCCCCAACAGGCTCAAGCGAGGTGCCTCAATGAGCATCTCCGTCTGTTCCCCGGCGCGGCCGCCACACAGCAGAATCCAGCTCATCTGCGCCAGGGTGAAGAGCAGCAGGCCGACGTGTCCCTCGGCCTGTCCAGCGTCGAGAAACTGCTGGCTCCACTGCTCGAAGCGCTGCAACAGATTGCGCCGCACGCCGGGATGACAGTCGGCTACCAACGACTCAACGCGCAGTTGCTCAAGCAGTTCGAACACCAGGCGCGCGATGGGTTGCGCCGGCAGCACCTGGCGGACCAGGGCCGGATCGCTGTGTTTCAAACGCAGCGCCAGGCTGTCAGACACCCCGCGCCAGGCTCGACTTTCATCACGTTCCGGGTCTGGATGAAGGTGTGGCGCGCGCACCGGGAAGTGCCGTTCCTGCACTTCCAGACGGCCACCGCGATAACGCACGCGTGGCTCGCCGGACAATGCCCGCAGCGTCGCCGCACAGAGCTCCTCGAGTTGTTGCTGGCGTTTCTCGCGACGTGGAGGCGGGTTCATCGTGGTCTTCCTGTGCGGGTTCAGGCCAGTGCCAGCAGGGGGAACGCCGACTCGGTCAGCTCCTGATCGAAACAGCGTTGGTAGTACTCGGCGACGATGGGCCGCTCTGCTTCGTCGCATTTGTTGAGGAATGACAGGCGGAACGCCAACGCCGGGTCGCTGAAAATCTCCATGTTTTCCGCCCAGGAAATCACGCAGCGTGGCGACATCAGGGTCGACAGGTCGCCGCTGGCGAAGCCTTGGCGCGTCAGGTCGGCCACCGCCACCATCTGCGTCAGCAACGGTTCGCCGTGCCGGGCGAGCAAGTGCGGCACCCGGGAGGCGACGATCGCGACTTCTTCAGCCTGGGGCAGATAATTCAGGGTGGCGACGATGTTCCAGCGATCCAGCTGCGCCTGATTGAGCACCTGGGTGCCGTTGTACAGTCCGTTCAGATTGCCCAGGCCAACGGTGTTGGCGGTCGCGAACAGGCGGAACGACGGGTGCGGCAGGATCACCTGATTCTGGTCCAGCAGATTGAGCTTGCCGTCGCGTTCGAGGATGCGCTGAATCACGAACATCACATCCGGTCGACCCGCGTCGTATTCATCGAAAATCAGCGCCATGGGGCGACGCAGGGCCCAGGGCAAAATGCCTTCCTGAAACTCGGTGACCTGCTTGCCCTCGCGCAACACAATGCCGTCCTTGCCGATCAGGTCCAGGCGGCTGATATGGCCGTCCAGGTTGACCCGGGTGCAAGGCCAGTTGAGCCGCGCCGCGACCTGTTCGATATGGGTCGACTTGCCGCTGCCGTGCAAGCCTTGCAGCATCACCCGGCGATTGCGCGTGAAGCCCGCGAGAATCGCCAGGGTGACTTCTGGATTGAAGCGATAGGCCGCGTCGATCTGCGGCACATGTTCGTCTGGCGTGAGAAACACGGGAACGCGCAGGCTGGAGTCGATACCGAACAACTCCCGTACAGGGACCAGGCGGCTGGCGGGTTCGAAGTTCAGGTCGGTCATGAATATCGCCTCGGGGGCCGGAAAGGAAGTCTTGATTCTAGGGAGGTGACCCGTGTTGGGGAGGGACCAGTTCCCGGCACCCGATGTGGCCAGTTGCAGTGACTGGCGCCACGGGTGGGCAGCGACTGGCCCTATGGTCCAGGGCGCTGGCGGCTAAGGATGGTCGCGCTGGTAAAACCCGTGGCGGTTGCCGCCGAACAACCTGGAGAGGTCAATCAGATGTCCGCCGATACCCTGACAATCAAGCTGGACCCGGAGCTCCTCGCACTCTTTCGCCGCTACGAGGCGCATATGCACATCACTCCGGAGTACTACATCGACGAACTGCTGGCCAAGACCCGGCCAACCCTGCAAGCGGTGGTTGAAGCACTGGACGAAGCCGCTGGCGACCCTGAGGCACTGGCCAAGTTGTTTGGCCGCAGGATGGCCAGCCTGATGCAGCAGCAGGGCGAAAAGGTCAGCGCCTGAGACCGACTCTACAGCCAGAATCGGCCAGTGAATCCAGACGCGCGCCCCAGGCGTGTCTGGATTAGTGACGCGAGTCTTGAGTGCGCTCGAGTTGCATCAGTCGGGCGCCCAGTTCGTCAAAGCGCGCGCCTTTGATGCCGATGCACACCAGGTGGTTTCCCGCCGCCGCCCGTGTGGCCGCCAGCCAGCGAATGCTGCGGCCACTCAGCTGCAACACCTGAGGCCCGTCACGATCGAGCCGCTCCAGTATTCCTTTGGCGCGGAGCAAGACATCGGCATATTCACCTAGCAGCTGTTCGAGCCGAGCGGCATCGATGGCCGCGGCGTACTTCACACTGACAGAACCCCAGCTGTTTTCACTCGCGGCCGCGGGTGGCACGGGTGTGAGGCGATCAGTCGTCGGGACCGTGCGAGCGATGGCTGATGGAGCTTGCAAGCCGTCGTTTAGCGCTTGCATCGCGGGGCCATTCAGGTCCCGGAGAATGGCCAGCGCTCGCGCATACTCGACGCTACCGTCCGCCGGCAGGCGATTGATGATCAACTGGTCGGAGGCGGCAATCTGGGCCCGCCAGACGTCTGCGGTGTAACGGCTTTGGGCATGATGGGAAATCTGACTGGCGTCGATCAGGCAGACCACCGACTCCAGCCTCAACTGCCGTGATACCCGCGCAATATCGGCGATGCGCGCAGGCTCCGCGACGCCGCTGGCTTCGATATAGATCGCGCCGGGTCGCTGCTCCATCCGCATCGCCTGGGCCAATTGTTCTGCCAGGGTGCCGCCCAGCGTGCAGCAGATACAGCCATTGCCCAGTTGCAGGATTCTGTCATCGCGGTAGTCAATCAGCTCGGCATCGATGTTGATGTCACCGAAGTCATTCACCACGATCAGGCTGTCCGGGGGCAATCCCTGTCGAATCAGCTCATTGAGGTAGGTGGTCTTTCCGCCACCGAGGAAGCCGGTGATGACCGTCAGGGGCACCGGGTCAGGTGTTGGCATGGACCTCACCTCCCAGCACGGTTGCCAGCACGCGAACCGTGCGCAACTGCGCCGGATCGATGGTCAACGGGTCCTGATCGAGTACCACCATGTCCGCGAATTTACCGATTTCGAGGCTGCCGACCAGGTGATCGAGACGCAAGGTGTAGGCCGCGCCCAGCGTGATCATTTCCAGTGCCTGTGGAACACTCACGCGCTCTTCTTTACCCAACACTTCGCCGGAGGCGGTTTCGCGCATCACCGCGCACCAGGCCGTGAACAGCGGCCCAAGCGGCGTTACCGGCGCGTCACTGTGGATCGCGGTGACGATGCCCAGCCGCCGCGCGGAAGCGAGGGGCTCAAGTCGACGACTGCGCTCGTAGCCCAAGGTGTGTCGACGGTGAATGTCGCCCCAGTAATACAGATGGTTGGCAAACATGTTCAGGCACAGGCCGAGTTTGGCCGTGCGCCGTAGCTGAGCATGGTCGATCACCTGGCAATGCTGCAGCGTATGCCTGTGATCGGCACGTGGCCACAGATCCAGGGCGCTTTCCACGGCATCCAGCATCAACTCGACCGCTTCATCACCGTTGGTGTGGATATGCAATTGCAGCCCCGCCTGATGGTAAACCTGCACCATCTCCTGCAGGGCTTCGGGTGGCGCGTTCCAGATGCCGTTGGCATGACCATCGTGGTAGTAAGGCCACTTCATTCGCGCCGTATAGCCCTGGATTGAGCCGTCCGTCATCATCTTCACCAAGCCAAATTTCAGCTTGTCGTTGCCCAGTGGCAGGCAGTGCTGCAGGCGTTCGACGCCCTGTTCCGGCGACCAGGCCAGCGCACTCATCGCCGGCACCAGGCGCACGGGAAAATCAGCTTCGCTCGTCACCAATCTCAGCGCTGCGATACCGTCATCGGTCAGGGGGTTATAGAGGTCGGTGATGGTCGTGATCCCGGCATTGCGGGCAGCCTGACCATAGCGTCGCAGCGTGCCGGGGGACGACACGGCCTCAAACAGATTCATCTCCAGGGTTTCGAAAATGGCATGCATCGCCGCCATTTCCTGCAGCTCACCGTTAGGCCGGCCATCGGCGTCGAGCATGATCCCTTCGATCCCCGGATGGCGGTCAAGATCAGACTGTTCAAGCATCCGGCTGTTGACCGTCATGACGTGCAGGCTTGCATGCATGACCACGACCGGTCGGTCTTTCACGGCACCATCCAGCAGCTGCCGGTCGAGTCGGGCACCTTCGAAATAGACGGGGTCGAAGCCCCAGGCGATCAGCGGTTCGCCGGGTGCCAACCCTTCGGCAGCGTCGCGCAGGCGTTGTTGCATGGCGGCGATGCTGTCCGCACCGGACCAGTGAGTCCCTTCAGGATCGACGCGGGCAAAGTAGCCCAGGTAGAGGTAATTCCACATGGCGCCTTCGAGGGCGTGGCTATGCCCTTCGACGAAGCCCGGCAGGATGGTGTGGTCCGCAAAGCGCCGATCCAGCGTGTAGTCCCCCAGCTCTTGCATCACCTTCAGCGGGCCGACGCACAGCACGCGGCCGTCGCGCACCGCAATGTGTGTGGCTTCAGGCTGGGAGGGATTCATTGTGAGGATGCGCTTGGCGGTGAAGACGGTAATGCTCATTGGCAGGACTCCTTGATCGGGGTCGTCGGGGCAGGGGCGGTACTGGCCCTGAATTTCATCAGCAGTGGAACGCAGGCGAGGAAGACCAGTGCCGTGCCGCCGAAGACAAGCAGGTAGTTCCAGCCGCCCAGCGAGGGCACGATCGGGGCAAAGAAAAACAGGATGTGGAACGTGCTGAAGATGATCGCCAGGTTGAAGAACGCGAGCTCCTTGGGCACGGAGGTACTGAAGTCGGCATCCATCATGCGTAACAGCAGCAGACCGGTGCCGGTCGAACCACAGCAGCAACCAAACGCGGTAATCGCCCGTTCCGGTCCGAGGGTTCCGCTCAGGCGCCCGAGATAGAGACAGCCGATCAATGTGACCAACGTCACGGCAACCGTCACCAGCAGGATCGGCGTGAGCAGGGCGTAGAGCACGGCAAACTGGATGCTCATCAGGGTGCCCACGACCATGAAGTCGATGGATGAGCCGGTGATGCGTTTCAGGGTTTCGTCATCGACGCGATGGGCCAGACCGCAGCGGTCGATCACCAGGCGCATCAACACACAGACCGCCAGGCCATGAAGGAAAAACAGGTTGTAGCTGAACAGCACCGAGAGGTTGACGCCGCCTGCCGAGAAATCCTTGATCTGACCTTGCATGAAGCTCAGCCAGACGTAGGTGATCAGGTAGGCAACGGCGAGCAGTCCGAGGTGATAGGCCAGCGAATCCAGATTTGCCGGGTGCGAGACCATGCGGCCGCTGCTCGGTACCTGCGTCCCGTTGTAAAAGCCCGATTTGAAGTTGTCATCGATGTTCGAGGCTTTGTTGGCATTGAGCCCACGGCGGATAAAGTTGTTGGCCATCGGCACACCGACAACGAAGGCCACCAGAAACCCGAGGGACGCATAAATCAGACCGACCTGGGCCGCGTTTGCAATCCCGTACTCTTTCTCCCAGAGGCCGCCGTAGGTCAGCGCCTGGCCAGGGCCTTGGGTGAAACCATGGGTGACAATGGCGCCCAGCCATTCGCTGATACCGGCGCCGGTGACCGCGTCATAACCGCTGATCACCAGATAGCCAATCACGCCTTGCAGCCCCAGGCTGATCGTCCAGATCAGCGTGAGCCACAGTCCACCGCGTACCACGCTGCCACCTGAAAGGGCGGCGTCTTTGCTTTTGCCGGTGAGGCACAGGGACATGAAGCTCAAGGTGAAAAAGTGGAAGGTCAGGGCTTCGAAGTCACTGGCCTCAAACCCCGGTATCAGCCCGAACGATAACAGCGTAAATCCGAGCATGCCGCCGATCATACTGGCCGGTGCCAGCGAGTTGCGGAACAGGCCAATGCGGTTACGCAGGATACTGCCCACCAGCAGCATGCCCGCCAGCAGGGCAAAGGCGATTATTCCGTGGAAGGTGCTTTCCATCATCAACCCTCTTCTTATATTTATTGTTTTTTTGGAGTGGTGAAGTGACGTCGCAACGTCCTGCACCTCCCTCTGTTTGCACGGATCTGTGGCGAGGGAATTCTGCTCATCCATACCCGACGCAACTCAACGGTAGAGCAATGAATGTGACCTGTATAATATCGGTTGGATAACGAGTGATGCCTGGAAGGTATTGATGTGCGAATCGATCTGCGTCATCTGCGAGCCTTCGAGGCCGTGGCCGAAGAACTGCATTTTCGCCGAGCGGCCGAGCGCCTGAATCTGGCGCAACCGGCCCTGAGTCGAACCATTCAGCAACTGGAGGAAAGCGTCGGCGAAGTGCTGTTGTTGCGCAGCAACCGACGGGTCGAACTGACCGAAGCGGGCCGGGTTTTCCTGGCAGGAAGCCGAACGGTCTTCGAGCATCTGGAGAGCGCCGTGCATGACGCACGCAAGGCGGGGGCCGGGCAGATTGGCCAACTGCGGATTGGTTACACCGACTTCGCGGTCTCAGGCCAGCTGCCACCCATCCTTGACGGATTTCACCGCGACTATCCGCAAATCAGGGCCGAACTCGTCTTCGGTTCGACCCAACAGCAACTCGAATTATTAAAGGGTGGGAGCATCGAGTTTGCGTTTATCACCGGGCCCTTGCTCGACCCGAACATCGACAGTATCGAAGTGCAGCGCGACCGCTTTGTCGCGGTGCTGCCGCAGCGACATCCGTTGGCGGAGCAGTCCGAGGTGAGTTTGTCGGACCTTGCGCAGGAGCCTTTTGTGATGGGCGTGATGAGTCACTGGTCGCACTATCGGCGACAGCTCGACGCGCTGTGCATCAGTGCCGGATTCCTGCCCCAGGTCGTACAAGAGGCGTACAACAGCGAAGGTGTTTTCGGGTTTGTCGCGGCCAATATCGGCGTGACGGTCCATCTGGAAAGTGCGGGAAATTTCAATCGCAAGGGCGTGGTGCTGATTCCACTGAAAAGCGTCGACGCGCGCGTCTGTACCCTGGCGGCCTGGCTGAAAAACTCGGTGACGCCGGTGCAGCAAAAGTTCATCGACTTTCTCAGGCAGCGGACGCCGCCTCTTTGAGGCTACGGCAGCAGCTGACCGGCTCGCAGGAGGTTGTCATCCTCTGCGAGCCTCAGCGAAGGCGGGTGGCTCAGCGCCCCATGACCTCGTTCAGCGCCTGTTCGAAGGTGCTGACGGTGCGCTCGATATTGTGCAGTTTGTCGAGCCCGAACAGACCGATGCGGAAGGTCTGGAAGTCGGCCGGTTCGTCGCATTGCAACGGCACGCCGGCCGCGATCTGCAGACCGTGGGCGGCGAACCTCTTGCCGCTCTTGATCTCCGGATCATCGGTGTAGCTCACCACGACACCCGGGGCTTCGAAACCAGCAGCGGCCACGCTTTTGATGCCTTTGCCGGCCAACAGCGCGCGTACCTGGTCACCCAGCGCCTGCTGTTCGGCGCGGACCTTTTCGAAGCCGTAGGCTTCGGTCTCTTTCATCACATCGTTAAAGCGCGCGAGGGCATCGCTGGGCATGGTTGCGTGGTAGGCGTGCCCGCCCTGTTCGTAGGCCTGCATGATCTGCAGCCATTTTTTCAGGTCACAGGCAAAGCTGCTGCTCTGCGTCTGTTCGATGCGCTCGAGGGCCAGGGGACTGAACATCACCAAGGCGCAGCAGGGCGATGCGCTCCAGCCTTTTTGCGGTGCGCTGATCAGCAGGTCGACCGCGCACTTCTGCATGTCGACCCACAGCGCGCCCGAGGCGATGCAGTCCAGCACGAACAGGCCACCCACGGCATGCACGGCGTCACCGACGGCGCGCAGGTAATCATCGGGAAGAATGATCCCCGAAGAAGTTTCAACGTGGGGCGCGAAGACAACCTGCGGCTTCTTCGCCTGAATGGCGGCCAGCACTTCATCGAGGGGCGGTGGAGCGTAGGCGGCCTGGCGACCGGACTCGACCGGTCGGGCTTTGAGTACCGTGGTGGCAGCCGGGATGTTGCCCATTTCAAGGATCTGGCTCCAGCGATAACTGAACCATCCGTTGCGGATCACCAGGCATTGCCGGTCGCCGGCAAACTGCCGTGCCACCGCTTCCATGCCGAAGGTGCCGCTGCCGGGAACCACCGCAACGGCCTGGGCGTTGTAGACCTTTTTCAGGGTGCTGGAGATGTTGTTCATCACCCCTTGGAACGTCTGCGACATGTGGTTGAGCGAGCGGTCGGTGTAGACCACCGAGTACTCGACCAGTCCCTCGGGATCGACACTGGGATATAGCTTTGACATGGGTGACTCCTGTGGCAGAAATCTCATTGGTATCGACCCTGCCTCAAGCCTCGGCAAATGACAAGGTGCCCCGGGATCAAATTGCAGGAACTGCAAGCCAGGTCAGATTTGCCTGGCATCCAGCGGGAAGAACGCACAAAGCCCGGTTCCGGTCGGGAATCGGGCGATGCGCTGAGCTTAGCGGATCAGGCCGTCATGAGGAGGAGGTACGCGGGGCAGCGCTTAATTCGGGCGTCATCTGTTCGCCTTTGCGCTGGCCGATCCACCGGGCGCAATAAGCACTGACGGCGCCGGCGAACAGTACGTAGAGACAGGTCGTCCAGGGTTGCCCGCCGCTGCTGCGCATCAACGCGGTGGCGATCATAGGGGTCAGGCCGCTGGCGAAAATGCCGGAGAATTGATAGACGAACGAGATGCCGGTGTAGCGCACTTTCGCGTCGAACAACTCACAGAACATGGCCGCTTCAGGTCCGTAGACTGCCGCATAAAAAATCCCGAATGGGACCACGATGGCCATCCAGATCACGAACATGTCGCCCTGGCTGGTCATCATCAACCAGAAGGCCGGAAACGCGGAGAGAGCGGTGATCAGCGATCCCCAGAAGTAAACGCGGGTGCGGCCAATCCGATCGGACAAGGCGCCGAACATCGGGATGGTGAAGCACATCACCACCGCCGCGATCATCACCCCGATCAAGGCCTGGGAGCGCGGCAGATTGAGCGTCTGGGTCAGGTAGCTGAGCGAGAATACGCCGAACACATTGAAGAACACGCCGTCGATGTAACGCGCGCCCATACCGGCCAGTACGTTTTTCGGGTAGCGCTTCATCATGTCAACGAACGGAATGGCTGCTTCGGCGTTGGCTGCTTTGACCTTGGCGAATTCAGGGCTTTCCATCACGTTCAGACGAATCCAGGTGCCAACGAACACCAGGCCTGCGCTGAGCAGAAAAGCGATGCGCCAGCCCCATTCGAGAAACTGGGTGTCCGTCAGGATGTAAGACAGCAGCCCGACCACACCCGAGGCCAGGCACAAGCCGATGGCCAGGCCGATCTGCGGCAGGCTGGCGTAGAACCCGCGCTTGTGTTTCGGCGCGTACTCGAACGCCATCAGCACTGCGCCACCCCATTCGCCGCCGAGGCCGATGCCCTGGACGACGCGCAGCAGCAGTAGCAGGATCGGGGCCCAGATACCGATGCTGTCGTAACTGGGCACCAGACCGATCAGAAAGGTGGCCACGCCCATGATCATCATCGTCATTATCAGCATGCTTTTTCGACCAATCTTGTCGCCGAAGTGACCGAAGATCACACCGCCGATAGGTCGGCTGAGAAAACCGACGGCGAACGTGCCGTAGGCCAGCATGGTGGAGACCAGGGGATCGTCGCTCGGAAAGTACAGATGGTTGAAGACGATGCCGGCGACGACACCGTAGAGGAAGAAGTCATACCACTCGATGGTGGCGCCAATGACACTGGCTATCACCACCTTGCGCACGGGATTTGGCGTGGACATCTCAGTATTCCTATTCTTGTATTTATAGGGAGGGTGAGCGCGAACGGCACGCGACTTTCACTGTTCCATCAGGACGCGACGGTGCTCAGAACCGGCGTCGGTGCCTCCGTGGCGTGAGGTGTACGGGCACTGGGTTGCAGGCAGTCTTCGAGAATCATCGTCGAAGCCTTTTCGGCGATCATCACCACCGGAACGTTGGTGTTGCCCGAAACCAGTGTCGGCATGATCGAGCAGTCGACGACGCGCAAGCCCTGCACGCCGTGCACACGCAGGCGCGCATCCACCACGGCGAGCGGGTCGTTACCCATCTTGCAGGTTCCGGACGGGTGAAAAATGGTCGCGCCGTACTGGCGGCAGAACTCCAGAATCTGCTCGTCGCTCTGGGTCTCGTTACCAGGCCGATACTCGCTGCGAATCAACCGCTTCAACGGACCGGTCGCGGCCAGCTTGCGGGTGTAGCGCACCGCTGCAATCACCGTTTTTCGGTCCAGTTCGGTCGACAGGTAATTGGGCTGCATCGACGGCGGTTGCAGAGGATCGCTGGAGGTGATGCGCACATGGCCGCGGCTTTCGGGACGCAGTTGGCAAACCGACAGGGTGAAGCCCGAGAAGGGATGCACGCTGCCGCCGGCCGAGTCGGCGCTGAGGGTCCCGAAGTGATACTGAATGTCCGGTGTGTCGCTTTGCTCCAGCACCCGAGTGAACAACCCGCCCTGGTTGATGCCAATGGCCAGCGGGCCACTGCGGGTCAGCAGCCATTGCAGGCCCATGCGCAATTTTCGTAGCGGCGAACGCAGTTCATCGTTGGTGGTGATCGGTTGGGTGCATTCGTAGATCAAGCGAATCTGCAAATGGTCCTGCAGGTTTTCACCGACGCCCGGCAGCACATGTACCGGCGCAATATTGAATTTTTTCAGCAACGGCGAAGGGCCGATGCCGGACAGTTGCAGTAACTGCGGTGACTGTAACGCGCCGGCGCTGAGTATCACTTCGCGCTTGGCTTTGACGGTCTGCGATTGGCCGTTCTGGCGGTACTGGACGCCGACCGCACGGGTGCCTTCGAAGACGATTTTTTCGGCTTGGGCTTGCGCCTCGATGGTCAGGTTCGGACGGCGCTTGGCGGGGTTCAAATAGGCCACCGCCGTGCTGCAGCGCAATCCCTTGCGGGTGGTCAGTTGATAGTAACCGACACCTTCCTGATCACCGGTGTTGAAGTCCGGGATGTGCGGCACGCCAAGTTCTTTGGCCGCGCCGATAAAGCCTTCAGTGAGGGGATGCCGGGCCTTGATGCTGGACGCCGATAGCGGGCCGTCAGTGCCGCGCGTGGGGCCGGGGCCCAGGTCATTGGACTCGGCACGGCGAAAGTAGGGCAGGACGTCGTCCCAGCCCCAGCCGGTGTTCCCGGCGCTGGCCCAGGCGTCGTAATCGGCGCGTTGGCCACGGATGAAAATCAGCCCGTTGATTGAACTGCAGCCACCGAACACCTTGCCGCGTGGCCAGTAGATGCGTCGGTCGTTCATGCCGGGGTCTGGATCGGTGTAGAAGCCCCAGTTGTAGACCGGGTGGAACATGGTCTTGGCGTAACCGATCGGGATGTGAATCCACGGATAACGATCCGCAGGCCCCGCCTCGAGTAAGCAGACGCTGTAGCGCCCGTGTTCGCTGAGTCTATTGGCCAGCACGCAGCCGGCTGAACCGGCGCCGACAATGACGAAGTCATAAGTACGTGACATCCGAAATCCTCTTTTTTATTGTTGTGAACGCGAATCGAGATTTGAAAATAGAACAATACATTCCATTTATATGGAGCCAGAGTTAGGGTGTTTGTGAGTCCACGGCGTATTTTTCGCGCTGTTTTTAACTAAGCTGCTAATAATTAATGAGTTATAGAGAAAGTGATTTTTTATCGGGGTTTCAATAATGGTACGAATCAGACCGAAAGGTGAGGAAGGCGTGCTGGAGCCGGTCGTCGGCGACAATCCGGATCGAAGTCTGCGTGCCTTGCTGCTACTGGAGGCGGTCGCCAATGCGAATGCGCCGATGTCGCTCGCACAATTGAGCGATCGACTGGAGGCGCCCAAAGCCACCCTGTTGCGAATGCTCGTCGCGCTGGAGCGGCTTGGCTATCTCTTGCGGGAAGTGGACGAGAAGGCCTACCTGCTCGGCCCGCGCGCCAATCGCCTGGGGCTGTCGCTGTTGCGCAACGAAGTGGTGCTGCAGCGAAGCCGCCTGATTCTGCAGGCGCTGGTGCGGCAACTGGGTGAAACCTGCAACCTGACGGCGCTGGATGGCGAGCGTGTGATTTACATCGACCGCGTGGAAACCCATGAGCCCCTGCGCCTGCATGTCGAGCCGGGTACCCACGTGCCGCTGCATTGCACCGCCAGCGGCAAGTTGTTTCTTTCACAGATGCCGGCGCAACGACGCAGTGCCGTGCTCAAGCACCTTGAACTGACGCCTCAGACGGATCGCAGCATTACCGACATCGACCTGCTGGAAACCGAGCTGGAGCGCATCCGCGTACGCGGTGTAGGAATCGACAGTGAAGAGTTCGTCAGGGGAATGGTCGCTGTCGCTGTGCCCATTATCAGCGTCGACGGTCATTGCCTTGCGGCGCTGGCCTGCCATGCGCCTACGGCACGCAAAAGCCTCGGCGACTTGATCGAACACATTCCCCGGTTACAGGCGGCGGCCGCGCAACTGGCCCAGGCCTTTGCGCCGGATTCTTCCCAGGGTTGAGCCTTGCTGATGGTGGCTGGCATCACGCGTGGTCAATAACTGGTTCTAACTGCGAGCGCTGCTTGTTCTTAATTTCGACATTAGGGGTGGATCGGGCGGTGCTGCGTTGCGATGCCGAGTACTGCTCCTTCGTAAGTCGGTGCCTGGAGCGTGTCTCCTGCCCGGTGACCAACAATAAAAATGCACCAGTCGAGAGGTAAGCATGAAAACAACAGCTCACGAGTACGATGCAGTCGAGGCATTGGCCAGTGACCGCGCTCACGTCTGGCATCACCTGTCCCAGCACAAACCGCTGGAGCAGAACGATCCGCTGATGATCGTCGAAGGCAAGGGCATGCGCGTGCGGGACATCAAGGGCAACGAATTCCTCGATGCTGTCTCGGGTGGCGTGTGGACCGTCAACGTGGGTTACGGCCGTGAGACGATCGCCGACGCGGTGCGCGATCAGCTGGCGAAGATGAATTTTTTCGCCAACTCCGCGGGCAACATACCGGGCGCCTTGTTCGCCAAAAAACTGATCGAGAAGATGCCTGGCCTTAGCCGGGTGTACTACTCCAACTCCGGTTCCGAAGCCAACGAGAAGGCCTACAAGATCGTGCGGCAGATTGCGCACAAAAAGTACGGCGGCAAGAAACACAAGATCCTGTTCCGCGAGCGTGATTATCACGGCACGACCATTACGGCGCTGAGTTCCACCGGCCAGTTCGAACGCAAGAACCAGTACGGCCCGTTCACCCCGGGTTTCGTCGAGTTTCCACACTGCTGTGAATACCGCTCGCAGTTCGGTGAAATCGCCGACTACGGCGTGCGCGCCGCCATGCAGATGGAGCGCGTCATCCTCGCCGAAGGACCGGATACCGTGGGGGCTGTGGTGCTGGAGCCGATCACCGCTGGCGGCGGTGTCATCACGCCGCCAGAAGGCTACTGGGAGACCATTCAGGCGATCTGCAAAAAGTACGACATCCTCCTGCACATTGACGAAGTGGTCTGCGGCCTGGGCCGTACCGGCAAGTGGTTTGGCTATCAGCATTACGGCATCAAGCCGGACATCGTCACCATGGCCAAGGGTGTGGCCAGCGGTTACGCGGCGATCTCCTGCACCGTGACTACCGAGGAAGTGTTCGAAGCGTTCAAGGGGGAGGCCGATGACCGGATGGGTTACTTCCGCGACATCAGCACCTTCGGCGGCTGCACTGCAGGTCCGGCGGCGGCGCTGGAGAACATGCGCATCATCGAGGATGAGGGCTTGCTGGAGAACGTCACCCACATGGGCGAGTACTTCATGGGTCGCCTGCGTGAGTTGCAGGACAAGTATCCAATCATTGGTGATGTGCGCGGCAAGGGGCTGTTCTGTGGTCTGGAACTGGTCAAGGACCGCAAGACCAAGGAGCCGGTGGAGGAGAGCGTGCCGATTGCCATCGCCGCTGACTGCATGCGCCAGGGCGTAATGATCGGGCGTACCAACCGCAGCTTCGAGGAGTTCAACAATACGCTGTGCTTCGCCCCGGCGTTGATCGCCACACAAAAGGACCTGGATGAAATCATCACCGCCCTGGACAACGCCTTTGGCCGCCTTGCACCTCAGCCATAACGCATAACGCAGCCACTACTACTGAAACGCGATCCACTGTAGGAGCTGCCGCAGGCTGCGATCTTTTGATCTTGCTCTCAAGGCCAGGATCAAAAGATCGCAGCCTGCGGCAGCTCCTACGGTGATCTTCGTTGCGCGGGTAGGTTTTTGCGTCTGCGACGTTCCAGGTCGTGCGCTGGATAGTCTTGCCGGGAGGTTGTTGCTAGTCTGCTGGCAATCGCCGCGTTAGCGCTGCCAGCGCTTGTCGTTCGTTCAGTCGAGGCCGCTATGTTCCAGTTGTTTCATTTGTCCGCCGGAAAAACCACCAACCTGCAGCAGCAACTGCGTGAGCAGATCGCCCAGGTGATTCTCAACGGCAATATTCCACTCGACAGCCCGTTGCCCTCCAGTCGCAAGCTGGCCAAACAGCTGAACGTTGCACGCAACACGGTGGTGCTGGCCTACGAACACCTGCTCGACGACGGCTACCTGGTAGCCCGTGAGCGCAGCGGCTACTACGTCAATCCGGATATTCTGGCGAACAAGGTCGAGGCGCCGCGTGCGCGACAGGATGAGGCCGACAGCACCAGGCCGGACTGGTCGCAACGGCTCGTGATGCAACCTTCGCAGCAACGCAACATGAGCAAGCCACGGGATTGGCAGAATTATAAGTACCCCTTTATCTACGGGCAGTTCGACCCGGCCCTGTTCCCCACCGCCAACTGGCGTGAATGCTGCCGCGACGCGGTGAGCATTCCGGCGATCCGTGACTGGGCGTCAGACCGCTTCGACAACGACGATCCACTGCTGATGGAGCAGATCAGGACGCGCCTGCTGCCACGTCGTGGTGTCTGGGCCAAGCCTGAGCAGATCCTGGTCACGGTGGGTGCACAGCACGCGCTGTACATGCTGGCGCGTCTGTTGTTGCGCCCCGACAGCCTGATGGGCATTGAAGAACCGGGCTACATGGACATCCGCAACATCGCCATGCTCAATCCTTCGAGAATCCAGCCGCTGGCGGTGGACAATCAGGGGCTGATATTGAGCGAGGAACTCAATGACTGCGATCTCATTTACACCACGCCCAGCCATCAGTGCCCGAGCACGGTCACCATGCCGTTGGAGCGCCGTTATGAATTACTGGAGCGAGCCAATAAGCACGATTTTCTGATCATCGAGGACGACTACGAAAGCGAAACCAACTTCAAGGGCACCCCGATCCCGGCCCTCAAGAGTCTCGATACGAATGACCGGGTACTTTACGTCGGCAGCCTGTCGAAAACCCTGGCGCCCGGTCTGCGTGTTGGCTATCTGGTAGGCCCCGAAGCCCTGATCCGCGAGGCGCGGGCTTTGCGTCGACTGATGGTGCGGCATCCGGCGGCGAACAATCAGCGCTCGGTGGCGCTGTTCCTCGAACGGGGTTATCACGACGCATTGATCATGAGCCTGATGCGGGCTTACGAAGAGCGTCATCAGCAGATGGGCGAGGCCCTGCGTGAGTACTTGCCGGAGTCCTCCAAGGAGCCGAGCTTCGGCGGCTCCTGCTACTGGGTCAAAGGCCCCGACAACCTCGATGCGCGGCGCCTGCAGAAGGAAGCCGCCGAGCACGGCATCCTGATCGAGCCCGGCGATATTCACTTCATCGGTGAGCACCCGCCGCTCAACTACTTCCGCCTGGGCTACTCGTCGATCAACGCCGAGCGCATCCGCCCGGGGATCAAATTGCTGGCCGAGCTTATCCAGCGAATAAGCTGACCGTCACGCTATAGCGCATCTCATTGTGGGAGCTGGCTTGCCAGCGATGGCGTCCAGTCAGTCAACCTCATCATTGCCGACCCACCGCCATCGTTGGAATGCCGCCCAGACCAAGCCAGCTCCCACAGGGATCAGTACTACCTGATAGCCAGTTTTTCCGCATCGCCTCCCGCGCTGATAACGGCGTGGATTTTCGGTTTGCACGACGCCCATCGTGCACTGGCCGGGATCGTCTGTGCGCGCGGATAAATCTGGACCCAGCTGGCTCAACAGGTGGCCTTCAACTGGTCCTATCTGGCACCTCTCTCGACTCCTACTCTAGCCCCAAGGCAGCCAGTTCTCGCTTCAACGCGAACGTGAGATGGCTCGCTCGACCTGCCCCAACACTCCATCACAACAACAATCGGAGAGATCGGCATGCGTAAAGGACCTCACGTGAATCCCTGTGCGTCCATGTCGGTTAAAGGCTGAGCCCCGAGTCATTGGCGGCGCGGCCGCCGTACCTTAAGCAACGAGAGGAATATCGATATGCCACGCATGACCCCCAGCGAAGCAATGGTTGAAACACTGGTTGCCAACGGCGTCACCGACGTCTTCGGCATCATGGGTTCGGCCTTTATGGATGCGATGGATATTTTCGCTCCGGCCGGCATCCGTTTTATCCCGGTGGTGCACGAGCAGGGCGCCGGTCACATGGCTGACGGTTTCTCGCGGGTCAGTGGTCGTCACGGCGTGTGCATCGCGCAGAACGGTCCGGGCATCACCAACTTCGTGACCGCCATCGCCGCGGCGTATTGGGCGCACAGCCCGGTGGTAGTGATTACGCCGGAAACCGGCTCGATGAGTCAGGGCCTCGGTGGCTTCCAGGAAGCCCAGCAACTGCCATTCTTCGAAACCATCACCAAGTACCAGGCGCACGTGCCCAATCCGGCGCGCATGGCTGAACTGACCGGTCGCTGCTTCGATCGGGCGATGCAGGAAAACGGTCCGACCCAGCTGAACATTCCGCGTGACTTCTTCTACGGCGACATCAACGTCGAGATCCCTACACCGATTCGTATCGAGCGCAGCGCCGGTGGCGAGCAAAGCCTGGCCGAGGCCGCGCAGATTCTGGCCGCAGCCAAATACCCGGTGATCATCTCCGGGGGCGGCGTGGTCATGGGTGATGCGGTCGACGCCTGTAAAGCACTTGCCGAATACCTCGGCGCGCCGGTGGTCAACAGCTACCTGCACAACGACTCCTTCCCGGCCAGTCACCAGTTGTGGTGCGGCCCGCTGGGCTACCAAGGTTCGAAGGCGGCCATGAAGCTGCTGTCGCGCGCCGACGTGGTACTGGCGCTGGGCACTCGCCTGGGCCCATTCGGCACCTTGCCGCAGCACGGTCTTGATTACTGGCCGAAGCAGGCCAAAGTGATCCAGATCGACTGCGACTCGAAAATGCTCGGCCTGGTGAAAAAAATCACGGTGGGCATCTGCGGCGACGCCAAGGCCGCAGCAGTCAACCTGCTCGGTCGTCTGGAGAACCTGGACGTGCAGTGCCTGGAAAACAAGGGCGCGCGTGCCGAGGAAATCGCCAAGGAAAAATTCGACTGGGAAAGCGAGCTCAACGCCTGGATCCACGAGAAGGACGAATATTCGCTGGACATGATCAAGGAGCAGAGCGGTGAGGACGGCAACTACCTGCACCCGCGCCAGGTCCTGCGTGAACTGGAAAAAGCCATGCCGGCCGACGCCATGGTCTCCACGGACATCGGCAATATCAACTCGGTCTCCAACAGCTACCTGCGCTTCGAGAAGCCACGTTCGTTCTTCGCCGCCATGAGCTTTGGCAACTGCGGCTACGCGCTGCCGACCATCATCGGCGCCAAGGTCGCGGCACCGCATCGCACCGCCATTTCCTATGCCGGTGACGGCGCCTGGGGCATGTCGATGATGGAAATCATGACCTGCGTGCGCGAGAACATTCCGGTCACCTCGATCGTGTTCCACAACCGTCAGTGGGGCGCGGAGAAGAAGAACCAGGTGGACTTCTACAACCGCCGCTTCGTGGCAGGTGAGCTGGAAAACCAGAGCTTCGCCGGCATCGCCCGCTCGATGGGGGCTGAAGGCGTGACCGTTGACCGTCTGGAAGACGTTGGCCCGGCGCTCATGGCCGCTTGCGAGGCACAAAAGGCCGGCAAGACCACGGTGATCGAGATCATGTGCACCCGCGAACTGGGCGATCCGTTCCGCCGCGATGCACTGTCCAAGCCAGTGCGTTTCCTTGAGAAATACAAAGACTACGTTTGAGTGGTCAAGGTGTCCGGTGTGCGCCGGACACCTGCATTCAATGCCCATGGCGAGGGGGGTGAACTCCTTCGCCACAGGGGATCGCGGTTTCTACCGTGAACGACAAGGAATCCAATCATGTTGAGCACCATTCCACCGGAATGCCCGGCGTTCCTGCTTGATCGGGCCAAGGCACTGCCGCGCGTGGTCACGGCGGTGGTCAATCCGGTCAATCTGTTGAGTTTGAGCAGTGCCAAACGGGCGTGCGAGGAAGGGCTGATAGAACCGGTACTGGTCGGCGATCAGGCACAGATCCGTGCCCTGGCCGAAGAACTCGACTGGGACCTGCACGGCCTGCGTGTGATGCATGCCAGTGACGACGCACAGTGCGCTGAAATGGCCTGCCTGCTGGCGGGTTCCGGTGACGCGGAAACGATCATGAAGGGGCATTTGCACACAGACATCCTGCTGCGCGCGGTACTCAAGCGTGAAGCCGGACTGCGCGGCCCCAGCCGTCTCAGCCATGTGTTTCACATGACACTGCCGGGCAGCGACAAAGCCCTGTCGATCACCGATGCGGTGATCAACGTGCAACCGACGATCATCGACAAGATCCATATCGCCCGCAACGCCATCGAACTGATGCACGCCTTGGGTTATGAAAAGCCGCGCATGGCCGTACTGTCCGGTACCGAAGAAGTGACGCGCAGCATGCCGTCCAGCCAGGATGCCGCCGAGCTGGCCAAACTGGCGGCAGTCGGTGCCTTGGGTGATGCCTGCGTCGAGGGCCCGCTGGCGTTCGACAACGCGGTGTCGCTGGAAGCGGCGCGGATCAAAGGCATCAGCGGCGAGGTCGCGGGCCATGCCGATATCTTGCTGGTGCCGAACCTGGAAGCCGGTAATTTCCTGTTCAAACAAATGGTTTATTTCATGAGTGCCACGGCCGCCGGCCTGGTCCTGGGCGCGCGGGTGCCGATCATTCTTACCTCCCGTGCCGACCCGTTGGAAGCGCGCCTGGCGTCCTGCGCGCTGGCTTCCATTTTTATCGATTATCGTCGGCAGACGCGCAGTCGCCTGCTGGCGGCTGGCTAAGCAATCATCCAAGGAGCACCACGATGGCTGTGCAACGTTATGGCTTTATCTTCAAGGCGCCAGGCATGCAGTTCCTCACCCATAACGGGCGCCTCGAGTCCGAGACCTTTGCCGCGACACTGTGCGGCGTTGCGAGTGTCGAGGAAGCGCTGCTGGTGGCGCAGGAATTGTTGACCCGGCATGTGCAATTGATTGAACTGTGCGGCGCCTTCACCGAGGCCGAAGTCGAGCAGATCCGCACAGCCATCGACGATCGGGTGCCAGTGGCCGCCGTGCAGTACAGCCCTGAAACACGAGAGCGCCTGCAGCAGTTGGCTGACTGATTCAGGCCCGCCCCAGCCGCACAAGCGCGGCGTACAACAATCCCTGTAGCAGCTGGCGAAGCCTGCGTTGGGTCGCGAAGCGTCCCCCGATTTTCAAGCGAACACCACAGCGTCCGGACAGCGACCGCTGCGCAGTCGAACGCAGCCTTCGGCAGCTGCTACACCAAGCCCACCCGCTCCATAACCCGCGAACCCCCGCTCCCTGTAGCAGCTGGCGAAGCCTGCGTCGGGGTGCGAAGCGGCCCCCGATTATCCAAGCAGACATCACAGCGTCCGGACAGCGACCGCTGCGCAGTCGAACGCAGCCTTCGGCAGCTGCTACACCAAGCCCACCCGCTCCATAACCCGCGAACCCCCGCTCCCTGTAGCAGCTGGCGAAGCCTGCGTTGGGGCGCGAAGCGTCCCCCGTTTATCCAAGCAGACATCACAGCGTCCGAAGCACCCGTACCCCGCCGCGCCCCTACCCAAAAACACCTCCACAGACTGGCCCCTAACACCACCTCGAGGTGGTCCTAATGAGAGGACGGCGTTTTCTCTAGCATCGAAATCCAGTGATTTCATAACCACAGGGTTCTGGTGAGCACATGACAATAAAACAACACCACACAATCCCTCCCGTGCGCAGTCCGTTGCCGGACACGGCGCAGCCGTCGACGTCCTGGTTGGTACGCCGCCAGCAGAAACTCAGCCTGTTACTGCCGGGCATCATCGCCGCCATGGTGGTCGCCGCCAGCGCCACTTTCCTGTCCGAGCATTACGGTGCCCCGGTGATGCTGATGGCCCTGTTGCTGGGCATGGCCCTGGGCTTTCTTTCTCAAGAGGGGCGTGCGGTCGCAGGGATTCGCTTCACCTCCAGCACCATCCTGCGCGGTGGCGTGGCGCTGCTGGGCATGCGCATCACAGTCGAGCAGATTCTCTCCCTGGGCGGGACGCTGATGGCGGTGGTCATTGGTGCGGTGTTCCTGACCATAACGTTCGGCATCATCCTCTCTAAAATGCTCGGCCAATCCCGCGACTTCGGCATTCTCAGCGGCGGCAGCGTGGGCATTTGCGGCGCCTCGGCGGCGCTGGCCATTTCCGCAGTATTGCCCCAGGACAAGGACAGCGAACGCAACATCATCTTCACCGTGATCAGCGTCACCGCGCTGAGCACCATCGCGATGATTGCCTACCCGCCAATCGCCCAATGGATCGGCCTGGACGCCCATCAGGCCGGGATCTTCCTCGGCGCAACCATTCACGACGTGGCCCAGGTGGTCGGTGCTGGCTACAGCATGTCGGAAGAAACCGGCGACACCGCGACCGTGGTCAAATTGTTGCGCGTGGCCATGCTGGTGCCCATCGTTTTCAGCCTGTCGTTGCTGCTGCGCAAGCGCGGCGATGGTGGTCCGCGCCCGGCACTGCCGTTGCCCTTGTTCATCATCTTCTTCGTGCTGTTTGTCGCCATCAACAGCAGCGGCATTGCGTCGACGCAGATGCAGGCGTTAGCCGGCGATGTGTCGCGCTGGTGCCTGGTGACGGCGATTGCCGCCCTGGGCATGAAAACTTCACTCAAGGCGCTGCTGGAAGTGGGCTGGCGTCCGGCGACCCTGCTCGTCAGTGAAACGCTGTTTCTCGCGACGATCATCCTGTTTGCGGTGAAGTGGCTGGGATGAGCCAGCGTCCTGGGTGACTGGCATCGCCCCGTCCGATCACCAGGCTGCCGCCGACACATTCACTGTGCGGCGGCATTCTGGTTTAACCAGCAAAAGGGGCAACATGAGCCTGCAAGTGCATCTGATTTTTCTTTGTTGTGTGGCCTTGGCAACCGTTGCCCAGAGTCTCACCGGCTTTGCCTTCGGCCTGATCCTGATGGGCCTGGTCGCGTCCTTGCACATGGTGCCGCTCTCCGAAGTGGCGGTGGTGATCAGCATCCTCACCCTGGGTAATGCCATGGGTACGCTGGGCGGGCCGAAGCCGCAGCTGGACCGCGCGGTGCTGATGCCGGTGTTGCTCAGCAGTCTGCTCGGCGTCAGCCTGGGGGTGTGGGGGCTCGAGGCGTTGAGTGGTAGTCAGCTGACCTGGCTGCGCCTGCTGCTCGGCATATTGATCGTCGCGGCCAGCCTCATGCTGGTGGTGCAAAACAAACCGAAAAAACGCCTGTCCCGACAGCCTTCCTTCTGGCTGGCCGGCGGCCTGTGCGGCCTGCTCAATGGCTTGTTCTCCAGCGGCGGGCCGCCGATTGTTTATCACCTGTATCGCCAGCCTCTGGGTTACGAAATCATCCGCAATACCCTGATCACGGTGTTTTCGGCGAACGCAGCGACGCGCCTTGGCCTGGTCGTCGCCCAAGGACAGATGCAGATGTCGACGTTGTTGTTGAGTGCCGAAGCGTTGCCGTTGGTGGTGCTGGTCAGTTGGCTGGTGCGCCGGTATCCGCCGAAGTTGTCGCCGCGCACCGTGCGATGGCTGGTCTTCGTGCTGATGGCGCTGGCAGGCGTCAGTTTGATCTGGGATTCAGTGCCGGGGCTGCTGGCTGCAACCTCGGCATGAATCCTGGTTGGACTTACTGATGCAGGATGAACGTCGCCAGGGTTTTCAGATCTTCCGGGCTTAGCTGTGCGAAAGGCGGCATGGGCATCTCCCCCCATTTGCCGGAACTGCCCTGTTGAATGCTCGCGGTAATCCGGGTCAGTGCCTGCGGGTCACTCCCGTACTTGGCCGCGACATCGTGATACGCCGGGCCTACTACCTTGTGATCAATCGCATGGCAGGCCAGGCACCCGTTGTTCTGCAGCAACGTCTTGGCGTCGACGTTGGCGACCGGTGCCGCCGAGGGCTGGGCCGCCGGCGGATTCGACGCGGTCTGCACCTCGGTGTCGCTGGCCTTGGCGCTGCCATACGTCACCGCAAGGTAGGCGCCGATCATGCTCACGTCCTGATCGCTGATCGGAGCGCCGTACACGTGTTGCATCTTGCTCGCCTCGGCAGTCCATTGTGCGAGGGTCATCCCGGGGGGCTGAAAGTTGATGTAATCGGCAGAGTGACAGGTGGAACATTTCTGCTGGGCCAATGCGTAGCCGGGCAGTTCACTGGGTTTGAATACGGCCGTTTCAGGCGGCAACTTGATCGCCAATGGCGCTGCACTGGCCAGGGTTGCCAGACACACTTGGGCGGCGCAGAGCAGGGTGGTCAAACGTTTCATGCGGGCCTCCTCAAGCGACGGTCAGGTGGTAGGTTTCTACGACGTGGCGGCGGTAGCCTCCGGGGTTCCAATCGGCTTGCAGCGGTTGCGTCTCGCCGGCACTGTTACTGGCGCGCACCATCAACTGGGTGGCGCCCTTGCTGGAAAACGTGATCGCCAGCGTCCACTCACGAAAGGAGAAACGGCCCAGGTCCTGCCCGAGTCGGGCTTCGCGCCAGCGCTGGCCACCGTCAATCGACACTTCCACCTTGTTGACCCCCACGCCGCCATCGAACGCTATGCCCTTGAGCTCCACGTTTATCCCCAGCGGCAGAACGTCACCGTGCTGGACGCTGGTGACGAAGCTGCGCACCGGCAACCTGGATATCGGCAATGTTTTCGCCGCTGCGGTGCCAGGGGCGACGCAAAAGCAATCGTTGTCCGGTACGCGGTAACCCTTGGCCATGAAGAAGCCGTCGAACGTCGTGTCGACAACTTCGATCTCACTCAGGTGTTTGACCCAATACGTGCCGAAATAACCGGGTACCACCAAGCGTATCGGGTAGCCGTTGAGGAAGGGCAAATCAGTGCCGTTCATGGACCAGGCGATCATGGGTTCGCCATCCATGGCATGGCTGATGTCCAGGGCCTTGATGAACTCGGGGGTGCTCGGCAGGACTGGCTTGTCGAGCCCACGGAAGGTCACTTGCGCGGCGCCGGCCTTCACGCCGGCCTTTTCCAGCACCGTCTTCAGCGGCACGCCCACCCAGCGAGCATTGCCCATCGAACCGTTGCCCAATTGGGCACCGAACACGCGGGGCGAAAAATAGCCACGGCTGTTACCCGAGCATTGATTGACGGCTACGACCTCGACCGGTTCGGCAAGGGCTTTGAGCTCTGCAAGGGACAGTGACAGCGGCGTGTCGACCGAACCCTTGATCGCCAATCGATAGCTGTCCGGATCGATGCTCAGCGGAAAATTGGCCAGGTGGTAACGCACGAAAAAGGCGTCATTGGGCGTGATCGGCCCCTCGTTGAAAACAGGGAAGGGCGTCTCCAGGTGCGGCGGGCGGGTGGTCACCAGAGTCAACGGTCGTTTCTGCGGATATTGCACCAGCGGCCGCGGGCCGGCAGCAAAAGTCACTTCATCAGGGTTTGTATCGGTCGTTTCGGTGGCTGCCTTGGCCAGGCTCGCCAGCGGAGAGGCCGCCACTGCCAGGGTCAAGGCATCGCGTAGAACGCGTCGGCGGCTGGGATTGCTGTTTTCTACAAAATCGAACTTCATCCTGCACTCTCTTTGGTTTTATTAATGAGATGCAATTGACCGCTTCCCGTCAGGGCAGCGAGGCGTCGGGTTATTCCTCCTATTGGATATTCACCGGAATTGGAAATCAGGTAACCCGCGCCAAGTTTAGGGAAGATCCCCCAGAAAGCTACCTTCGGGTCCTTGTGACTGAATGCATAGAGCCAGTTCATGCCCGGTTGCTGGTCCTCAGCGGCCTCGCTGTAAAAATGCCAGCATTGGCGTTCGAAGATAATCCATCTGTCCGAACAGGCGCTGCACGGTCAACGTTTTTGCGCCGTCAGCGGGATCGGGTGAGGAGGCTGTATGGCCAATTACATGCTTCACTACGAAATATATTGCAACTTCCAGCCATAAAGAAAACAGGCAAGGATTAGCAAAGAACGGAGATGACTGTCACTATCGCCCGCCCTTCAAAATCCCATTGAGGCTCACCATAAGCGGCTCAAATACTGACATCTGGTTGAGTTTGCGAGCGCCGTTGCTGACAGCCTTTTTTCTCGAAATGACTGAGTTCTGATGCTAAATGAAATTACTCCTTCATCCCGCCAGAGTCGTCGCCTTGGTTTTCCTCGCCGCGATACTGGCGGGCACCGTGATTCTGATGCAACCGCTATCCCAGGCCGAAGGACTTGCGACGCCTTGGATGACTGCATTCTTTACCTCGGTGTCGGCTGTTTGCGTCACCGGATTGGTCGTCGTTGACACGGGTACTCACTGGTCTACCTTCGGCCAGGCCGTGATTCTCGTCATGTTCCAGTTAGGTGGCTTCGGCATCATGACGGTAGCGACCTTGCTCGGCTTGATGGTCAACCGCAGCTTTCGTCTACGCTCCAAAATGGTCGCGCAATTGGAGTCACGATCGTTGGGATTGGGTGACATTGCCAGCGTGGCCAAACTGGTATTGGTGGTGACGTTCGCCGTGGAACTCGTCACGACTTTATGGCTTACATCAAGATTACATTGGGCCTACGACCTACCGTGGTCCGATGCTGCGTGGAGCGGCCTGTTCCATGCGGTCTCAGCTTTCAATAACGCCGGTTTCTCCCTGCATGCCGACAGCCTGATGCGTTTTTCGTCGGATGGCTGGATTCTTTCGCCAATCATGGCTGCAATCATTATTGGCGGCATCGGTTTCCCCGTGTTGCACGACTTACGCAACAGGTTCAACCAGCCCCGTCGTTGGTCGCTGCATACCAAACTAACCTTGGCTGGATCTGCAATCCTGTTACTTGGGGGGTGGGCTGCGTTGCTGTTGTTCGAGTGGTCCAACCCGGGCACCCTCGGTCCGATGGCATTAACCGATAAAATACTCTCGGCGTCATTCGCATCCGTTTCTGCACGCACCGCTGGATTCAACGCCATCGATATTGGCGCTTTGACTCGTGAAAGCTGGGCCGTGCATTACTTTCTGATGTTCGTCGGGGGCGGCAGCGCGGGAACGGCGGGCGGCGTCAAAGTGGGGACTGTCGCCATCCTTGCCTTGTTGGTCATTGCCGAAATTCGTGGACACACTAACACCGAGGCATTTGGCCGACGGGTCGGGGCCCAGGCCCAACGTCAAGCGATCACGGTACTTGTTCTGGGCAGCGTCATGATCGTGCTGGCGACGCTCTTCATCCTGCGTGACACAAACATCCCCACCGACCAGGTGATCTTCGAGGTCATTTCAGCGTTTGGTACCGTCGGTTTGTCCACGGGTATCACCGCCGAACTCCCCACGTCGAGCCAGCTTGTGCTGACGGTGCTGATGTATGTCGGACGAGTCGGCACCATCACCCTGGCGGTGTCACTGGCGATGGGTGAACGTCGCATGCCCTACCGCTATCCAGAGGAGCAACCCATTGTTGGCTAAATTTCTGTTTACCGATCAGTTTGCCTATTCCAAGGGGGATAGCGTGGTCGTGATCGGCCTGGGCCGCTTTGGCGGTTCCGTGGCTCAGTCGCTGATGCGACTGGGTCACGATGTGATGGGTATCGATCGAGACGCTGCTCCTGTTCATGACTGGGCCGATTTATTGACTCATGCGGTACAGGCCGACTCCACCAACCTGATGGTCATGCGCCAATTGGGCGTTGCCGACTTTGCTCACGCCATTGTTGGGATAGGCACCGACATGGCGGCCAGTTTGCTGACCATCATGGCACTGACCGAACTGGGCATTCCCGATATCTGGGTCAAGGCACGGACTGCCGAGCATGGACAGATAGCCCAGCGTATCGGCGCTCATCATGTGGTCTACCCGGAGAAGGAAATGGGGGAGCGTGTAGCTCATCTCATTACCGGACGGATGATCGATTTCATCGAGTTCGACGACGGCTTTGCCATTGCCAAGATTCACTCCCCCTTGCCAAGCCACAACACCACGCTCGCTGACGCCCAAATCCGTGAGAAATTCGGTGTGACGGTCGTGGGGTTGAAACGCGCCAGTCAAGACTTCCAGCACGCCACCCCTAAAACCCTGATCTTGCCAGGTGATCTGCTCATTGTGTCCGGCCCAACCCACCTGATCCAGAAATTTGCCGGTGTCTCAACATGACCTGAGAGTGAACCTTACCCAACTCAGGATGCCGTTCACCGGGTCCAAAGTTCCCGAGTGAGAGGGGGCGGTTTTATACCAGCGAGCCGACCCTGGTCCTGGACGCGACGACGTCAGGCGGTGCGTGCGTTGGTGCTGGCCTGCACCGGCATCTCTGTTCCCGCGGTGGCCATTTCCCAGGCATCACGGGGTTCATCAAGGTCGCGGTTGAGGGTTTCCGGGGTCTTGAACGTGGCGTACAGGGTGATCAATGTGAGCAGCGTCAGGTAGCAGGCAATCGGCAGCCAGGCGCCGACACCCGCCGCGGGGTCGCCGTCGTGGCTGGCCACCACCAGGGCGATGAGGCCGGCACCGATCATTGGCGCGATGCCCCCCGCGATCACCGCCGACACTTCCCGGGCAATAGAAACCCCCATGTAGCGGTGGCGCGAGCCGAACAGTTCGGGCAACAACGCTGCCTGGGTGCCGAACATGCCCCAGGTACCGATGCCCAGCGCGATGGAAATCGCAATGATGCTCGCCACCACATTGCCCTGGCTGAGTACCCACCACACCGGGAACGCCAGTGCGAGCTGCACCAGCGCAAAGGCGCGATAGACCACCACTCGACCGAAGCGATCGCTGAGCTTGCCGGCAATCGGCACGGTCAGCGCGCCGAGGCTGGCGGCGCAGATCAGCGTCAGCACACCCACCGGTCCTTGCAGGCCGACCACTCCCACGATGTAGCTCACCGCCAGGGCCTGGTAAATCGATGAACCGCCGTTTTCCCCGAGGCGCAGACCGATGCCGATCAACAAGGTGGGCCTGGAGTGTTTCATCGCACTTTTCAGCGGGTTGTCGCAGACGCGCTTGAGCGCCTTGAGGCGGATGAAGGTCGGCGATTCCTTGAGCGACAGACGCATGTACAGGCCCAGTGCAACGATCACCACGCTGCTGAAAAACGGTACACGCCACAGCCCGCTTTCGATCACATTGTCATTGCTGCTCACCACCAGGAAATACACCAGCGCCGCGAGGATGGTGCCCAACTGGATACCGAGGAACGGCAGGGCCGCGTAGAAACCACGCCGGCCTTCGGGCGCGTACTCGGTCATCATCACGGCGGCGCCAGCCTGTTCGGCACCCGCGCCCAGCCCCTGGAGCAAACGCAGGATCACCAGCATCACCGGTGCCCAATAGCCCACTTGATGGAAGGTGGGCAGTGCACCGATGAGCGTGCTGGAAATGCCCATCAACAACACCGTCGACGCGAGCACGAACTTGCGTCCGACGCGGTCACCGATCATGCCGAACAGCACGCCGCCCAATGGCCGTATCGCAAAGCCCAGGAAGTAGGTGCCGAAACTGGCGATCAGGCTCATGGCCCGGGTCTGTTCGGGAAAGAACAGCGGCCCGAAAATCAATGCCGCCGCCAGGGTGTACAGCGCAAAGTCGTAGTACTCCAGGGCACTGCCCAGAGAGCAGGCCCAGGCGGCGCGGTGCAGGTCTTTCTTGCGCTCTGGCGCGTCGGGGATCAAGGCGATGTCGGGTGTTGAATGATCGTGAGTCATGGGGTGCCTCCAGGTGCCTTTATGGCATCTTGTTATTGACGGGTAGTTGGATGGCTTACAACTTCAATCGCTGTATTTCCTGGAGCATGGCCTGCTCCATGATGTCGATGGGTGCCTCTTTTCCGGTGTACAACTCGATTTGTCGACACGCCTGATGCACCAACATGCGAGTGCCGGCCACGGTGCGACATCCCAGCGTTTTGGCTTGCAGAAGCAGCGCGGTATGCACCGGCATGAACGCCACGTCCATGACGATCAAGTGACTGGCCAGGCGGCCGTCCAGCGGGTTGCTGTCCGGTTGCTTGAAACCCACGGAAGTCGCGTTGATAACGATGTCGAACGCTTCGGCCGTGAACGCCTCGACATGGCCGCCCCAGCGAGCGCCCAGCTCCTCGGCCAAGGCGGCACCGCGATCGATACTGCGGTTGAACACCGTCACCTCGGCCGCCGCTTGCAAGCAACCGAAAACCACCGCCCGCGCAGCACCACCGGCACCGATTACGGCAATACGCTTGCCCTTGAGTTCGGTGACTTCCTCCAGGGCGCGGATGGCGCCCAGGTAATCGGTGTTGTAGCCGGTGAGCACGCCGTCGACATTGTTGATGGTGTTGACCGCGCCGATCACTTGGGCCGCTTCGTCGATGGCATCCAGATGCTCGATCACCGCCGTTTTGTAGGGCATGGAGACGTTCATGCCGCGCACGCCCAGGGTGCGAATCGCGGCCACGGCGGCCACCGGGTCTTCGACGCCAAAACAGACGAAGGTGTAGTCCAGGCCCAGCGCCGCGTAAGCCGCGTTGTGGATCTTTGCCGAGAGCGAAAACGGCGATCCCATGATGGAGCCGCAGAGGGTTGGCAGGGAGTGGGGCATGCTGGATTCCTTGGCGTGAGAGTTAGACGACGCTGGTCAAGCCACCATCGACGAAAAGGGTCTGGCCGTTTACGAAGTCGGACGCTGAAGAAGCGAGAAAAACAGCGGCGCCGCACAGTTCTTCGACACGGCCCCAGCGCCCGGCGGGGGTGCGTTTCACCAGCCATTCGCAGAAGGCCGGGTCGTCGACCAGTGCCTGGTTCAGCTCGGTCTGGAAATAGCCGGGGGCCAGGGCGTTGATCTGCAGGCCATGGCCGGCCCAGTCGGCACACATGCCACGGGTGAGCATGCGCACAGCGCCCTTGCTGGCGGCATAGGGCGAGATGGAAGGGCGGGCCAGCTCGCTTTGCACCGAGCCGATGTTGATGATCTTGCCGCGCCGGCGAGTAATCATGTGCCGGGCCACCGCCTTCGACACATTGAACACGCCATCGAGGTTGGTGCTCATCAACCGGTGCCAGTCTTCGGCACTGACGTCCTGGAGTGCCTGACGATGTTGCAACCCGGCGTTGTTGATCAGGATGTCGATGGGCCCCAGGCGTTTTTCCAGCGCTTCGATGGCGGTGGCGACGGCCTGGTGGTCGGTCACGTCGAACACCGCGTAATCGACATCCAGGCCCTCATCGCGCAACAGCGCGCAAGCACCTTGGGCGCGTTCGGCATCGCGGCCATTGAGCACCACCTGGGCGCCAGCCTGTGCCAGCCCGCGAGCCAAAGCCAGGCCAATGCCGCGTACCGAACCGGTGATCAGCGCTCGATGTCCGTTCAGACGAAAGCTGTCGATCATGGGTGTCTCCCTGTCCTGGATAAATGAATGGGCAATGGAGCCACTTTCAACCGCTATCGCGCTGACACGCCAATCGTTTATGGTGATCCCGTGATCACCCCTCGTGATCACCAGGAAGCGGTACGCATCGGGAGGAAGCATGGAACTCAAGCATTTACGGGCGTTTTCGATCCTGGCCGAGGAGCTGCACTTCGGTCGTGCGGCGGCGCGGCTGCACATCGTCCAGCCGGCCTTGAGTGCGCAGATCCGTGCGCTGGAAGACGATGTTGGTGCGCAGTTGTTCGAGCGTGACCGGCACGGGGTCGAGTTGACCGAGGAGGGCGCGCTGTTCCTGCCCGAAGCCCTCGCAACGTTGCGCCAGGCCGGGCGTGCCCGCGAGGTGTTACAGCAAGCCGCAGCCGGGGAGGTCGGGGTGTTGCGCCTGGCGTTTGTGTCGTCGACGCTGTCGCATTTGTTGCCGATGCTCGTGCGCACCCTGGAGGAGCGCTATCCGCGCATCGAACTGGAACTCAAGGACATGCCTTCACTGCCTCAGGCCCGGGCGTTGCTGGACAATGCCCTGGACTTTGGCCTGGTTCGCTTGCCGCTGAACGTGCCCGGCGTGCACACCCGCATGCTCTTCGAAGAATCCCTGGTGGTGGCACTGCCGCAAGACAACCCGCTGTGCGCCAAGCGTCGCATACAGCCCCAGGACCTGGCCGAATGCCCGGTGCTGGTACTGGCGCGCAAGTTCGCCCCCGGTTTGTACGACCAGATGCTGGCCGGTTTTCAACGACGCAAGATCACCCTGACGATCGCCCGGGAAATGGGCGAGTTCACGACGCAACTGGCCTTGGTGGCGGCCGGCCTCGGCATCGGCATCCTGCCCAGCGGTGCCGCATCGGCG
>NZ_WFGV02000057.1 GCF_010095445.2 Pseudomonas sp. TNT3 | reverse complement strand
GACCGCCCCTACATCGCCCACGCCCTGCACGACAGCCAGCACCCGGACCACATCACCCTGGCCAAGCGCGACCACAGCCGCAACGTGCTGCGCACACCCGCCAACAACAAACTGCGCATGGAAGACCTGCGCGGGCAGGAGCACATCAAGCTCAGCACGGAATATGGCGGCAAAAGTCAGCTGAATCTGGGGCATCTGGTGGATGCCAAGAAGCAGAAACGGGGGGAGGGGTTTGAGTTAAGAACCGATGACTGGGGGAGTCTCCGCGCGGGTAAAGGGATCTTTATCAGTGCTGATGGACAGCCCAAAGGCCAAGGTCAAGTGCTTGAGATGAGCACCGCCGTGGGCCGCTTACAACAGGCCGGCGACCAACTGCAAAAACTCTCCGTCGATGCCCAGGCCGCCCACGCGGAACCGGCGGATGTGACCGCACAAATCAAGCTGCTGCGCCAGGACCTGGAGCAGCTCAAGTCGTCCGTCCTGCTGCTGAGCGCACCGCAAGGCATCGCCCTCAGCAGTGGCAATCATCTGCAACTGGCGGCGCAAAATAACCTGATGCTCAACGCCGGTGGCGAGGCCGACCTCAGCGTGGTCAAGCGCCTGTTCATGGGGGTGGGGCAGGGGCTGAGCCTGTTCGTGCGCAAGCTCGGCATCAAGCTGATCGCCAATCAAGGTCCGGTCAGCGTGCAGGCACAAAACGACACGCTCGAATTGATGGCGCGGCACGGTCTGGACATCACCAGCACCGAGGACGAAATCCGCATCACCGCCAAGAAGAAAATCACCCTCAATGCCGGCGGCAGCTACATCACGATGGACCATTGCGGCATCGAGTCGGGCACGGTGGGGGATTACAAGGTCAAGTCGGTGCATTTTGCCTACAGCGGGCCGGCCAACCTGACTGCCGCGCATCCGGACTACCCGAAAAGCCTGTCCAGACAAACGCTGCGATTCAACGTATCGCAAGCGCCGAATGCGAACCGCCAAGTCTGGGCGGGCATGCCCTACACACTCTACGCCGACGGTGCCGAGCTCCAGCGAGGCGTGCTGGACGCTTCGGGGCAGTTGCTGATCGATCATCAGGTGGTAACCCGCAGCTACCGGTTGGTCATGGCCAACGGCGTGACCTACCAGGTCCCGGTGCCTACCGATTACCGCAACGCCGAACAGGCGCAGCTGGCTAACCGCGGCTTGCACAACCATCCCGCGCAAGTTGACGCCGAGATGAGTCAACCCGTATCGCACAGGGATCATCGCGCGCTATACGACGCGGTGCTGGAACGAATCGGTAATCAGGAAGGGAAAAAGCAATGAGGCACACCGAGATCGTCGCCCCCGTCGCACTCCAGCATACCCAAGAAGTAACCTGTACCCCGCCCTGGTACGTGCAGGACACTGAATACCCGCCAGCCTTGGCCACTTATCAACCGTTGATCAACGGTGAAGAAGCCTTTCGAGCCGTTCACGAGGCCATTGATCAGGCCAAGGCCTCCGTCGACATCATCTGCTGGGGCTTTCAGCCGTCGATGTATTTCATTCGCGACCGCGAGACGCCGCGCATCGGCGAGCTACTGAAGACGAAGGCGAAAAAGGGCATCAAGGTTCGGATACTGGGCTGGGAAATGCCGTTCAACAGCGCAGGTTTCGCAGGCGAGGCCAACTTGCCCGGTAAAGGTACCGTGCGCATCAATGATCGGGCCTTGCAGAGTTCCACTCCCGCTCAATACGAATACGACCGACAGTGGTTTGCCGAGTGTGCGGTCTCGGACGATAAAGCGGCGCAGCATGTTGCGCTGCGATTACCGGCGTTTGTCAGTCGCGGTTTCGACTTCAATGAACGAGCGGAAATCGAACATCAAGTACGGCGCGCGCGTCTCGATCCGCAGACCAGTAGCGCTACGCGCTTTACCCTCGCAGCAACAGCGACGCACCATCAAAAAACCGTGTTGGTTGACTTTGAATTGCCGGAGCGCGCCGTCGGATTCGTCATGGGTCACAACATGCTCGATGAGTACTGGGACACCAACGCCCATACGGCGCTGAATCGCTCGGAAGATCGCAAGCCCGCTCCCAACAAAGGCCCCCGCGGCAAGACTCCGCGTCAAGATATTTCCAGCCGCGTCAGCGGGCCGATTCTGGAAGCCTTGCACCACAACTTCGCAAAGGCTTGGCGCAAGGAAACCGGCGAAAACTTGATTGCTTCACGACAGTCCATGCAATGCGGACCGCAGTTGCAATGCACCCCGGACGCTACCCGACAAATCGCGCAGATCGTGCGCACCCAAGCCCAGGAAGGCAAGCGCGACATCGAGCAGCTCTATCTGCAAGCCGTCAATAACGCGACCCAATTCATCTACATAGAGAACCAGTACTTTCGCTGGCCACCTCTGGCCGAGCTGATCAAGGCCGTGGCGGCTGGCCAGACCAGAGCCGGGCGCGATCCTGGCATACATGGCCCCTTGCACGTGTTCGTGATCACCAATGCCAGCGAAGACAGCGTAGGGGCTGGCGCGGTCAATACCCAGCGCATGCTCCAGAGCCTCGGCCGAGGCGAGATCATTCCCGAAGTCACGAAGCTACAGCGCATCGAGCGGGTGAAACAAAACGCGCCGCCCCGGCCAAACCCCGACCTCCGTGATCTTGTGGGGCAGCGCGAACTGGCTGACTGGGAGGACGAACTGAACAGCCAGATTCGCGCGATCAAGGACAGCACGATTCAGCAAGAAGAGCGACCCGGCCTGAAGGTCCACCTGTGCTCGCTGGTCGCCCCCGACTCGCCCGCCGGTAACTGGATGCCGGTGTACATCCACTCCAAGTTGATGATCGTCGACGACGTGTTCACCACCCATGGCTCGGCCAACATCAACACCCGGAGCATGCAGGTTGATAGCGAGCTGAATATTGCCCATGAGTGGGCGAGTGTGACGCAGGCGCTGCGGCAGCGGTTGTGGGATATGCATACGGATGGGAAGGGGGCGCAGGATGATCCGGGGGCGGCGTTCAAGGGCTGGCAGAGAATCATTGATGAAAACAAGCAGCGGAAAAAGGACCGGTGGGTGGGAACTCCTTACGCCCCTCTCGTCGAGTTTTATTACGACAAAGCCACGCTGAAGGACATCGACTGATGCGCCACATTTTCCTGTTATCAATCGTGTTGTTGGCGGCCTGCGACAGCCGCAGCACCTTTAGCTATAAAAAAAAGGACCCTCATGTGAATTCCCTCAACGAAATTAAGGCCAACCTGGCCTTCACCTGCGTACACGAACAATTCCCCACGCCCTCAACTGAGGCCGACGTGCTGTTTCAGTACGCGCGTTGGCTGCAAAAAAACAATCAGCTCAAAGAAGATAAAAGCGTAGATGTGGAGATCGAAAGGCTGTACCGCATTGCCACTGAAAATGGCCATTACAAGGCCAATATCAACCTGCAGAACGGCGCCATGCGCGGACACTTCCAGCTTCGAGGCGACGAGCATCTACGGTTAAGCGAACGACTGATAAGTGAAGGTGTTGCGACTGGCTACTACTTCGTCGGGATCTTCCTGCAACAGGGTTCTGCTGGGCTGAAACAGGACTCGGAAATGGCCCTGCGTTATTTCCGTGCAGCTGCTGATAAGGGGGGAGGGCAAGCTCAGTACTATGTGGGCGACAAGCTTGAGCCGAGCGATGTTGCACCTAACATTGCGCTTCAGATGTATCGCTGCGCTGCTGAACAAGGCAATGGTAAGGCGGCTATTGCCGCAGGAGTTTATCTCAAGAACAAAAAACAGTACCAAGTGGCGTTGGAAACATTCCAACTTGGAGTGGCAGCAGGTGACGAAACCGCAGCTGGATGGCTGGAAGATGCATTTCGAAACCCTCCCCGTTCGGATGAACTAAATTACCTAGGCCAAGAAGAGGACTTGGAACGCGCCGAGCGCTACAAAAAAATCTGGCGAATACTCGCCAACTATTCCTACGCGAATCCCAAAGTCCCCGAAATCAACGACATCCTCCCGCTACCACCGGCCAAGCTGCCCGCCTGGGACGGAAAACTCAAATGGCTGGAAGAACGCCTTGCCAATATCCCACCAGAAAAACCCAGCACCGCACTGATCAACCAACTGGCCAAAGCCATGGTCCTCGACCCCGAGACCGGCAAACCCTTGCCGGGCTCACCCTCGTTCAGCGAGACCAACTTTCTCGGGCCAACCTGCACCAGCGACGAAGCCTGCCCGCAGAGCGGCTACTGGAAGATAGCGTGGTCCGGCCACGGAGGTTTTTATCGATTGGTGGAAAGGAATACGCCCCGCTATTTCTCTCAGGGCGAGATCATGCCTATGGCACTCGTGGGCTTTTATCAGAAGCGCCTTTGGCCGCTATCGGAAAAATACCGGCAACTGCATAAAGATGTGACATGGGGACTGCTCGGATGAAGGGGTGCAGTCTTCTTGCGCTGCTAGTGTTGAGTGCAACGCTAATGGGTTGTGGCGGCACGAAGGACTTTCGTTTGAATCCCCTCAACGAAATCAAGGCCAACCTGGCTTTTACCTGTGTACACGAACAATTTCCTGCGCCCTCAACCGAGGCCGATGTGCTGTTTCAGTACGCCCGCTGGCTACAGAAAAACAATCAGCTCAAAGAAGATAGAAGTGTCGATGTGGAGATCGAAAGGCTGTACCGAATTGCCGCTGAAAACGGCCATTACAAGGCCAACATCAACCTGCAGAACGGTTCCATGCGCGGGCATTTCCAACTACGAGGCGACGAGTATTTGCGTTTGAGTCAGCGACTGATCGACGAGGGTGTAGCCACGGGTTACTACTTCGTGGGCATCTTTCTGCAACAGGGATCGGCCGGACTGAAGCAGGATCCTGAAATGGCCCTGCGTTACTACCGCAAGGCTGCCGACAAGGGCAGCGCACAGGCGCAATACTATGTGGGAGATAAACTCGACCCGATTGATGTTGCTCCGGAAATAGCGCTAAAAATGTATCGCTGTGCCGCCGAGCAAAATAATGGCGAGGCGGCGATTGCATTGGGCATATATCTTCAGGACAAAGGGCAATATCAAGAGGCACTCGATGCCTTTCAACTTGGAATCGCTGCAGGTGATAGCACTTCTGCTTATACGTTAGGAAAAACCTTTCGTAATCCCGCTCCTACCGATGAACTTGATTATCTCGGCCAGTCGGAAGACCTCGAACGCGCCGAGCGCTACAACAAAATAAGCAAAGTGTTAGGTAACTATTCCTACGCCCACCCCAAAGTCCCCGAAATCAACGACATCCTCCCGCTACCACCGGCCAAGCTGCCCGCCTGGGACGGAAAACTCCAATGGTTGGAAGAACGCCTTGCCAATATCCCACCAGAAAAACCCAGCACCGCACTGATCAACCAACTGGCCAAAGCCATGGTTCTCGACCCCGAGACCGGCAAACCCATGCCTGGCTCACCCTCGTTCAGCGAGACCAACTTTCTCGGGCCAACCTGCACCAGCAACGAAGCCTGCCCGCAGAGCGGCTACTGGAAGATAGCGTGGTCCGGCCACGGAGGTTTTTATCGATTGGTGGAAAGGAATACGCCTCGCTATTTCTCTCAGGGCGAGATCATGCCTATGGCACTCGTGGGCTTTTATCAGAAGGGCCTTTGGCCGCTATCGGAAAAATACCGGCAACTGCATAAAGAAGTGACATGGGGACTGCTCGGATGAAGGGGTGCAGTCTTATCGTGCTGCTGGGGTTGAGTGCAACGCTGATGGGTTGTGCAGGGACGAAGGACCCTCATTTGAACCCCCTCACCGAATGAAGGCCAACCTGGCCTTCAGTGCCTCTTGAGCGGATCCCCCGTGTAAAGCCTGCCGAAGGCTCTGGAAATGCTCGGACAATCTTTTGATCTATCATTCCCATTCCACCGACCACCCAACCCCTTCGAACGGAAACGACCCCCATGCCCCTCAACACCCAGCGCGCCGACGCCAGTCACCTCGACCTCATCGCCCCTCTATTCGATGCCTATCGCGGTTTCTACGGCCAACCTCCAAACCTGCCCCAATCCCGCGACTTCATCGCCGAGCGCATCGCCCGGGATGAGTCGGTGATTTTCTTCGTTCAGGACGAGGTGGGCGAGGCGCTGGGATTTGTGCAGTTGTTCCCGACGTTTTCCTCCATCGATGCACACCGCACCTGGCTGCTCGGGGACCTGTTCACAACGCCCAACGCGAGAGGTCGCGGGGTGGGGACGTTGTTGATGAATACGGCGCGATCGTTCGTCGTATTGTCGGGCGGTAAAGGCATGACGCTGGAAACCGCCACAGACAACTTCAGCGCGCAGCGGTTGTACGAGTCGTTGGGCTATGTGCGTGACACCGGTTACTACACCTACTGTCTCGATTTGAAGCAGGGCTGAGGTTCAACGCTGCGGCAGGCCCCAAGGTTCGCGGAACTGCTCGTATTGCGCTTCAGGCATTTGCACCAGCAGCGGCGTTTCGCGAGGGTCCAGCCAGTTGAACAACCGGGAAATATCCGCCTGATCCATGGCCGTGCAGCCCGCCGTCGGGGCGGTGGGGCCGCGCCAGATATGGAAGAAAATGCAGGATCCGGCGCCGGGCGTCGCCGGGGTGTTGTGATCGATGACGATGCCTTTGCGGTACAACACATCCTCATTGCGCATGTGTTCGGAACTGCTCCAGTCCTTTGAAATCACCGAGCCATCGACCAGTTCGTTGTAGCGACTGGATTGGCTGTCATCCACGCATTCGGTGGTCGGCGTGAGGGCGAGGTAGGGCAGTTTTGTCTGCGCAACCGGATCAAAGCCGAATGCCGTTCCGAGCTTGAAGACGCCGGCAGGTGCTTTCCCGTCGCCTTCGCGTTTGACCGGACCTTCGCCGGGTTCAAAGAGTCCCTTGCCCCAGGCCATTCCGGTTTTGCCGAGCACCACCGCAAAGGCGTCGCCGGACTTTTTGAAGGTGCTGCCGTCGCGTTCATAACGCTGGGCGCTGCCCTGGATGTCCTCCCAGTTTTTCGACGTGACCACGATCAACTGCTGGCTGGCGTCGACCACATTGCGGGTCGCCAGGGGCGTGATGGGGAAATCCATGACCTCTTTTTTGGCGACCTCGCCCGCGTAGGTGAAATGCCACCACTCTTTCGAATACCCGCTAAATCCCTCTTTTTCCATCGCACGGGTCAAGCGCTGCCGATTGGCCTTCGCCGTTGCGTTGATCGTCGGGTTGTCAGGGTGCGCGCGCTCGTCGAAGCAATCGAAACCGGTGCCCATATCGACCCCGCCGTCATGCCAGCGCTGCGCGTAAGGCGCCGTGCAATCGACCGGTGCGGCCGCGGGCGTCCATTTGTCGGCAGGCAGGGCCTGCGGTCCGGTCAGGGTCAGGTCCACGGTTGAGCCTTTGGAATGCCCCGACACCCGCGCCACATAGCCCAGGCGCCAGAAATCCTGCTTGTCCACGCGGGGGTAAAACTCGGCCTTGCGCGGATCACCCGGTTCGGTAGCGAACCGGCCCATGTCCGCCACGGCGCGGCTCGGGCGATAGCAATCGAAAATCTTCAAGCCATAACCCTCGGCGCGCAATGCTGTTTGCACCCGGGCGAGCGCCTTGGCCGTGTCCACCGTCAGCAGGCACTCGGCGGCGTCATATCCGGCAAGCGGATGACCGGTGAAGTTGTGCGCGCTGGCGTAGCGGACATCCTGCTCGATGCTGGGGTCGATCGTGCGCAAATAGACCATGTGATCGGGCCGGGTCTCGGCACCGGCCATGCTCGCGAGGGCGAGGCCCAGCAGTAGAAGCGAGGAAAAAAGTGAGGTGTTCGGGCGCATGGTCAGGGTGGCTTCCGGTGGATATGATGGGCCGCTTGGCTCTGTGAGCTTAGCCTTTGCAACGAATTCAAGGAGATATCAATGGACGCATGGACCCTGCACTGGCTGGAAGCTTCGGGAAACCTTGACGAGTTTCGAGCCGAGGTGATCGGCGAATTCGCCGCCGCTTACCAGTCCATCTCCCGGCTGATGCCGCCGCCACGGCTGGATATTCTGATCCAGACGCTGCCTGGCGAAACCATCCCGGAAATGGGCCTTGTCGGGCGAGCCGTGCGCAGCACCCTGTTTTCGATGACCCTAGATCCTGACAACCCGAACTTCCTCGCAAGCCTGCGCAACGGCACGCTGCACCGACAGATCATCCATGAGGTTCATCATTGCCTGCGCATGGCCGGCCCCGGCTACGGCTGGACACTGGGTGAAGCTTTGGTCAGCGAAGGGCTGGCCGGCCAGTTTGTCGGTCATGTGCTCGGTAGCGAGCCAGAGCCTTGGGAAAAGGCCGTCACACCGGCCGAGCTCCTGCAGATACCAATAGAGCCGCAGACCCTCGACTCAACGCATTACAACCACAGTGAATGGTTCTTCGGGTTCGGTGCTCATCCGAGATGGCTGGGCTACACGCTGGGTTATCAGATGGTTGAACAATGGCTGGCATCGACAGGCGACATCGATGTCGCCACCTGGATCAATGTCCCCGCGCGCACCATCATCGATTCAGCCATTGAGGCGCGGGGGAGATCACTGGAAACCTGAGTTTTCAGCAGCAGGCTTGCCGCCATCGCGGGCAAGCCACGCTCCCACAGGATCCAGGCACAGCACAAAATCCTCAGCCAGCCACAATCCCTGTGGGAGTGAGCCTGCTCGCGATGAGGCCAGAACAAACCACCGCATCATCACCTACTGCTGCTGATCCCCAAACACCGGGCGGAAAAAGCTGCGTTCATAACTCAGGATGCACTTTGTCTCTTCGGCGTACTTGAAGGCCGCGATGCACGCCGCGTCCTTCATGGAGTCCTGCCGGTAGCGCTCGTAATCCGCAAGGCTGGGAAAGGTGAACATGGCCATGGCGATGTTGTTGGCGCCCTCGGACGGCAGGAAGTAGCCGTGATGCTGTCCGCCGAATTTCTCCACCAGTGGAATCCACAAGTTTGCGTAGTGTTCGAACGCCTTGATCTGGTAGGGATCAAGCACATACCTCAGATAGCAAGTGACCACGTTTTTTCCTCTTGAATTAGGTGCCCTGACAGGCACTCATTGCCGCAACGGCTGGCTCTGTAAACGTCATCCCTGAAGATGAGTGATCAGGGTGCAATAAATTCACGAATCGCTGCAATGGTCTCCACCGGCGCTTCTTCCATTAACCAGTGACCGGCGCCCGGTATCACCACTTCCGTGACGGTGTCAGCAGCATTGCGCATCACGATCGCTTCGTTGTTGCCGAAGGATTTCTCACCGCCGATGGCCAGTACCGGCATGTTCAGGCGTTTCGCCATGGACGCTTCGTTGTCCACGGCATCCTGGCGAATGCTGCGGAACTGGGCGAAGGCTGCGTGCATGGCGCCGGGGCGGGCGTAGAGTTTGGCGTAGTGCTGGCGGGTTTCTTCGTCGATCTTGCTCGGGTCGCCGGCAAATTCGTTCCAGAACCGGTCCAGGTAAATGCGTTCACGGCCGGCTACCAGGCGCTCGGCGTCCGGTCCACCGAAATCGAAATGCCACAGCATCGGCGAGCGGACAATGTCGTTCCAGGGCGGGATGCCTGGCACGGGCGCATCCATGACCACCAGTCGATCCGTACGCTCTGGATAACGCGAGGCATACGCGAAGGCGACCATGGTGCCGATGTCGTGGCCGACGACGATTGAATGTTCGACTCCCAACGCCGCCAGAACACCACGGATATCGGCAGCCTGGGTCTTTTTGTCGTAGCCGCTGTCGGGGATCGACGACAGCCCCATGCCCCGCAGGTCCGGCACCACGACGGTGTGATCCTTGGCCAGGTCTGCTGCCAATGGCGCCCACATGTCACCGGTGTCTCCAAAGCCATGCAGGAGCACCACGGCCGGTCCCTTGCCGCCGACGCGCACATGCATTTTCACGCCATCGACCGCGATGTCCTGGGTTCGAAAGTTCGCGGGAAACGCCGGCATCGCGGCCTGTACCGGAATGCTCAAAACCAGCAGGGTAAAAGCGCTCAGCAGGACACGGAACATGGCGGTAACTCCGTCAGGGGCGGGAGCCATGAGCTTAGACCGGACGCTGAGAGTCGTGAGGCTGCCATAAGCATTTACCTTGAAAACCTTTTCGCCCCCGCGACACATGCAATCACTGCAACGGTCACGCCCAGCATGCCCAGGCTGACATGTTCATGCAGCAGCGTTGCCGCCAGTGCCAGGCCGAAAAACGGCTGCAAGAGTTGCAGTTGGCCGACCGCTGCGATGCCGCCCTGTGCCAGCCCGCGATACCAGAACACGAAGCCGATCAACATGCTGAACAGCGACACGTACGCCAGGCTGAACCACGCGGGCATGGTCACCCCCGAGAAGGAGGGCGGCGCCAGCCACCAGGCCAGTGGTGCCATCACCGGCAGCGACAGCACCAACGCCCAGCAGATCACTTGCCAGCCCCCGAGCGTTCTGGACAACTTCGCCCCTTCGGCATAACCCAGCCCGCAGGCGAGGATCGCCAGCAGCATCAACAGGTCTCCTAGCGGCGAAGCGGTGAGGCCTTGGGACAGCGCAAAGCCGACCACCAGCAGGCTGCCCAGAATCGAAAACAGCCAGAACACCGGACGCGGACGCTCACCACCGCGCAACACGCCGAACACCGCCGTGGCCAACGGCAGCAGCCCGACAAAGACAATCGAGTGCGCCGACGTTACGTACTGCAACGCCAGCGCCGTCAGCAACGGAAAGCCTAGAACGACGCCCAAGGCCACGATAGCCAAGGGCAACAGTTGCGAGCGGGCAGGGCGCTGCTCCTTGAACACCAGCAACAGGCACACCGCCAGGACGGCGGCGATGCTGGCGCGGGCAACCGTCAGGAAGACCGGGTCAAATTCCAGGACGGCGACCCGCGTGGCAGGCAGCGAGCCGCTGAAGATCAGCACGCCGATAAATCCGTTGAGCCAGCCGCTCGCGGTCTTTTCCAGGGGAAGGTGTTGCAGGTTCGATGCGCGTTCCATTTCGTCAGTCTCACATTTGCAGAACGCCATCCTAAGGACGAGAATAAAGACAATCAAAAAATTGTCATGGATACATCCCGATGCCCCGATCCCGCTACAAATCACTGGTCGATGCGTTCGCTGCCGATATCCGCGCCGGCCGATTGCTGCCAGGCACACGGCTGCCCACCCACCGTGAACTGGCGAGCCGTGAAGGGCTGGCGCTGGTAACGGCCAGCCGCGTCTATGGCGAGCTGGAGGCCATGGGCCTGGTCAGTGGGGAAACGGGGCGGGGCACGTTCGTCAGGGAGACCTCGCTGCCCCCCAACCTGGGCATCGATCAGCAAGACGTGGCCGCCGGGATGATCGACCTCAACTTCAATTATCCCTCGCTGCCGGGCCAGGGTGATTTGTTGCGCAGTGGCCTGCGCCAACTGGCGGCGGGCGGCGATCTGGAGGCCTTGTTGCGCTATCAGCCACACGCGGGGCGCTTGCACGAGCGCGTGTCGGTGGCGCGGCATTTGGGTGCTCGGGGGCTCACAGTCGGGGCCGAGCAGGTGCTGATGGTCAGCGGCGCCCAGCACGGGTTGGCAGTAACGATGATGGCTTTTCTCAAACCCGGCGACGTGATTGCTGCGGACGCCTTGACCTATTCCGGTTTCAAAGTGCTGGCCGAAGCGCTGCACCTTGAAATCGCGCCGATTGCTGCCGCTGAAAGTGGCCCCAATCTCGATGCGCTGGAAAAACTCTGCCGCCGTCGGCGCGTGCGGGCGGTGTACACCATGCCGACGATGCACAACCCCTTGGGCTGGGTAATGAGCGCGGAACAACGCGAACACTTGGTAGCCATCGCGCGCAAGCATGACCTATTGATTATCGAGGACGCTGCCTATGCTTTTCTGGCCGAAAATCCACCGCTGCCCGTGGCGGTGCTGGCGCCGGAGCGAACCGTTTACGTGTCCGGTTTATCCAAGAGCATCGCCACCGGATTGCGCGTGGGTTTCGTCGCCGCGCCGATCGAAAAAGTCGCCGCCATCGAACGAACGATCCGGTCGACCACCTGGAACACACCGGGTGTGATGACAGCCATTGCCTGCGCCTGGCTCGACGACGGCACCGTCATGCAGCTGGAGGAGGAAAAGCGCCGGGATGCCCAGGCCAGGCAGATCGTCGCGGCACGAGCGCTGGACGGTTTGCGTTGCGTCACCCATCCGTCGTCGTATTTCCTGTGGCTGCCGCTGTCGGAGGACGCCAGGGCGGATCAGATCACCAAGGCGTTGATGAAAGAAAATATCGCCGTTTCAACCGCCGAACCCTTCGCCACTTCGGTGCACGTACCCCACGCGATTCGTCTGGCGCTCGGATCGGTCGATATCGATACGCTCAAGGCTGCATTGGCGAGGGTGAAATGGATGGTGGAGGCGTATTCCTGATCACGGGCGTGCGTCGAAGCTGCCGAACCCACCACTGTCCCCTGTAGCAGCTGCCGAGCCTGCGAGGCTGCGTTCGGCTGCGCAGCAGTCGCAATCCGGGAGATACGGTTTACCTGAAAGAATGCGGACCCAGGATTTACGACTGCTTCGCAGCCGAACGCAGCCTCGCAGGCTCGGCAGCTGCTACAGGTTTTGCGGTTGCTGCAGATGCGCAAGATCAGGCAACCGGAGCACTGCGAAACCGCAGAATCCGCGCACCGTCATAAGGATCAATCAGATAGTGCGCCTGCACCCCAAACGTGTCCTGCAGGCGTTGCGGAGTCAGCACTTCAAACGGATGACCCAACGCCACCAGCCGGCCTCGCTCCAGCACCGCCAGGCGATCACAGCCGAGTGCCTGATTGAGATCGTGAAGGGCGATCACCGTCGTCACCGGCAGGGCATGCACCACTTGCAAAATCGCCAGCTGGTGCTGGATGTCCAGATGATTGGCGGGTTCGTCCAGCAACAGAATCTGCGGGCGCTGGGCCAGGGCACGGGCGATGTGCACGCGCTGCCGCTCACCCCCCGACAGGCTGCGCCAGGTACGGGTTTTCAAGTGCGTGGCATCGACATCATGCAGCGCTTGCTGGACGATCGCGTCGTCCTCGCGCGACCACGGACGCAACGCCGACAGCCAGGGCGTTCTTCCCAGTGAAACGGCATCGAGCACACTGATCGAATCATCGGTATCCGCCTGCTGCTCAACCACAGCAAGCATCTGCGCGACCGTGCGGCGCGACAAGTCCTTGAGGCGCTGTTCACCCAGCCGGACCTCGCCCCGAGTGGGCACCCGCACACCCGCGAGCAGCTTGAGCAGGGTGGATTTGCCCGAGCCGTTCGGCCCGACGACACCCAGGGTTTCTCCGCGCCGAATGTCCAGTTGGATGTCGTGCAGCAGCTGCGCATCACGGACATCGAAGCCCAGCCCCGTACAGCTCAATACAGACTCACCGGCACTCATCGCGCATTCCTCCGACCGACCAGGATCAGCGCGAACACCGGCGCACCCACCAGCGCGGTAATCACCCCGACCGGGATGACCTGGCCCTTGATCAACGTCCTCGACAGCACGTCAGCGGCAATCAGGAACAGCGCACCTCCGAGCGCGCTGTAAGGCAGCAAGCGCGCATGTCGAGTCCCCAGCAGCAGGCGCACGGCATGGGGAATCACCAGCCCGACGAACCCGATGGAGCCGACAATCGACACCATCACCGCCGTCACCAGCGCCGCGCACCCCACCAGCAAAAACTGCACCCGGCGTACCGCAATGCCGAGCGACGCAGCGGAGTCGACACCAAACGTGAAGGCGTCCAGCGCTCGCCGGTGCCACAGGCACACCGCGAGACCGAGCAACGCCACGGGCACCGACAACCATACCGATGGCCAGCGCACGCCACTCAGATTGCCCAGCAGCCAGAACATGATGCCGCGCGCCTGTTCGGAACTGGCCGACTTGGTGATCAGAAACGCCGTGAGCGCATTGAACAACTGCGAGCCGGCGATTCCCGCCAGAATGATCTGCCCGGTGCCACTGGACGATCCGCTGACACGCGCCAGCAGAATCACCAGGCCAAAGGCCGCGACGGCGCCGGCGAACGCGCCGGCGGACAACGAAACCGCGCCAGCCCCCACACCCAGCAACGCCACCAGCACGGCACCTGTGGACGCGCCGGCGGAGATGCCGAGCAGGTAAGGATCAGCCAACGGATTGCGCAACAACGACTGCAGGATCACCCCGCAAGTCGCCAGCCCGGCGCCACAGGCAGCGGCCACCAGGGCGCGGGTCAGGCGGTAGTTCCAGACGATGCCTTCGTCGATGGGATCAAGCACATGCCCGGCCGCCCACAGCTTGTTGGCCAACACCTGGAACACCACGCCCGGCTCGATCGGCGTTTCACCAATAGCCACGCCAGCGATCACTGCCAGCAGCAGTGTCACGAACGCCAGCAGCGTGCGAATCAACGTCCTGGTCATTGCGGCAGGTCGTAGCCATTGATGGCGGTCGCCAGTGTTTCAAGGCCGTCGAACATTCTGACGCTGGCCTGCATCGCCATGGCGTCGAGGATAATGATCCGGTTGTTTTTCACCGCGTCCATGTTGCGCGTCACCGGGTCACTGCGCAGGAATTGCAGTTTCTTTTCATGATCGTCAGCAGGGAATCGTCGGCGGTCCATACGTGCAATCACCAGGAACGTCGGGTTGGCCTTGGCGATGGTTTCCCAGCCCACAGTCGGCCATTCCTCGTTGGACTCAACGACGTTGCGCACGCCCAAGGTGTTGAGCATGAAATCCGGGATGCCCTTGTGGCCGGCGACGTACGGGTCGATGTCGAGGCTGGCGCTGGAGAACCAGAACAGCGCGCTGGTGTGCTTCAGGTCCTTGTTCTGCACCGTGGCCATCGACTTCGCCAGGCTGGCCTTGAGTTCGGCGTTCAACTGCTCGCCGCGGCCCTGAGCGTCAAAGATCTGCGCCAATTGGCTGATGCTTTTGTAGATGCTGTCGATGCGAAACGCCTCCAGCCGCGTGCCATCGGCGCCGACCAGGTTGTCTTTGGCTTCGCAATCGGAGGGCATCAGGTAGGTCGCAATACTCAGCTCATGAAACTGCTCGCGAGTGCCCACTGCGCCTTGCGGACCGACCATCCATTCCAGCTCCACCGCCACCAATTCAGGACGTTTGCCGATCACCGCTTCGAAACTTGGTTCGTTGTCGGCCAGGCGTTCGATCTTGTCGTTCTCGGCTTTGTACGTGGCCAGGACATCGTTGAACCACAGCGATGTGCCGACCAGCTTGTCGCTCAAACCCATGGCATAGAGCATTTCAGTGCCGGCCTGGCCAATGGTCACGGCCCGGACAGGCGCGTGCTGGAACGTCAGCGTGCTGCCGCAGTTTTCGACGGTGAGGGGGTACTGAGTCGGGGTCGCCTGGGCGAGGGCACAAAAACCCAGGCCCGAGAGGAGGGTGGCGAAGCGGGTCAGCAGCATGGGGCGATCTCCATTTGAACCGTACAGGGGAGCCGAGGTATACGGTCTGGAAACACATCATCGAACGCTGCTGCAAAGGCAGTGCAAGGCCGATCACCGAAGTGACGCACGCGGCAAGGATGTCCTTCCCGGACACCCCGCCGGTTAGTGATTTGCTTGGCCGGCAGGTCTCCTGACTGATGCGTCATCGCCTGGCCCCGGCCTTCCCGGGGGTGATCCCAGTGGCGTTCGTGGAGCAGGCTCAGCATCTACAGTTGCGGGGGCAGTTCCGTTTGATGCTGTGTGAGCATCACGGATTCCCTATTAATCCCATGTGGAAACCGGCGGCGGCATGGTAGTCGATCAGACCGTCCGAGGGGAACCTGTCTAACCCCGATGCACCCAGATCCACTGTAGGAGCAAAGCGTGCTCGCGATGGCGTCCTGACAACCAAGCCACATCCCCCAGATGCTCCCGGATTAACTGTAGGAGTGAGCCTGCTCGCGATGGCGACCTGTCAGGCAGCAAGTTTCTCCCATATGTACACCGATCAAACTGTGTGTGGCCTGCCCGGCGATGGCGCCCTCATAGCCGGTCGATATTTGCTGATGTACCCGATCAAACTGTGGGAGCTGGCTTGCCAGCGATGGCGGCCTTATCGGCGGTGAGATTCTTGCGGGTGTACATATCCATTTCTGCGGTTACGGCGGCTATTGGTTTCGCCCTTACGGCGAGTCACTTGGAAGAGCCCCAAGTAACCAAGGGCTCTTGCCCCTTTCGTGCGGTGCCTCGCTAAGGCTCGGAATACCCTCGCTCCGGTCCTGCTCCGTGGGCCCGCCGCCATCGGCCATCCATGGCCGGGGGCGGCTAACCCGGCATCCTTGCCGGGTTGCCCACTGCGCAGAACCTGCGCTCGGCCTTACGAGGGGGCAAGAAGATCAAAAGCAAATCAAAAGCAGATCAAGTGCAGATCAAGTGCAGATCAAGTGCAGATCAGAAGCCGACCGAACTGCGTTTTTTCCAGGTATTGGGTGCGTTCGCCGTAGGCCTCAATCACTCACCTTGATCGCCTCAACATCCCCCAAAGCGCTGTAATGCTTACGCAGCTTGCGCAGTTCCCGACTGCCCATTTTGTCCAATGACAACGTCGCGTTCTGTGCCTCCTGAGTGGCTCGAATCAACTCGTCGATTTTCAGATGCAAGATATCGTTGTCGCGGTTTTGGGTGTTCTGGATGAGGAAGACCATCAGGAACGTGATGATCGTAGTGGAGGTGTTGATGATCAGTTGCCACGTGTCGTTGTAGTGGAAATAGGGACCTGTGAGCGCCCATACGATGATCAGGACAATGGCGGTGAGGAAGGTTTTTGAGCTGCCGGCTCGATTGGAGAGTGCCTGGCAGAATTGTGCGAATTTCATGAATGCCTACTCTTGCGATGGTCAGTGATAGACCGCAGTGATTCTTTGAAATTCTTTTTACTTCTCCTTTGTCCGTGAGCGTTTTCCTCCCGTGTATCCGAGGGCTCACGTCGCTCATCATTTTGTTGGAACTCCTTTCAACGTCGCTCCGTCATCTGAACTGAGGGGGGCTGCGAGCGCTCGTGGCGTACCCGATAACGCTTTTTTTGAACAGCGAGGGACGTCATGAATAGTTCAGACAGCAGGACTGACGGTCAGACCGATCGTCAGGACTCCGGAAGACCGGAAGCCGATTTTCAACATTTGAAGGAGGGCGTTACCGAGGCCCTGGGTGATGCGCGCCAGCAAGCGGATGCGCAGTTCGGGCAGTACCGTGACACAGCGGCAGACCAGATCGAGGCACTGGCCCTGGGGGCGAAATCTTTCGTCTCCGAGATTGAAAGCAAGGACACGCTCGGCATGTCCGATTACCTGGCCGACATGGCCGAGTCCATGAGCGGGCTGGCCGGTAATCTGCGTGGCAAAAGTGCCGAACAGCTGCTGCACGATGCAGCCAATCTGGCGCGCAGCAACCCCACGCTGTTCATTGCCGGCAGTGTTGCCCTGGGCTTCGGCCTGTCGCGATTCCTGAAAGCGGGCACGTCTGCGGCCTATACCACCACCCGCGACAGTGACCTCGCCATGGGCAGCTCCAATCCTCCTTCCGGTGGTTTCGGGGCGCAGCGACCGTATGAAACGTCTGTCCCGCCACGCACCGATTCGGGTGCTGGTTTGGCCACCGGCATCACGCCAGCCTCGCCAAATGAGCAAGAAAACCCTTCGGAGTTCGCGACGCCTGCCAGACCAACGTCCGACTTCAACGGAGCATTGTGATGAACAGAGAAGATACTGAGTTGCCGGGCTCAAGACCGGTGCATGCGGTCGATACTGACGCTTCGGTGGTGGGGCTGTTGCGGCAGTTGTCGCGGGAAGTGCCTGCGCTGTTTACCAAGGAGCTGGCATTGGCCAAAGCCGAACTTCAGGCCAGCCTCACGACACTCAAGGCCGGGATTGCCGGCGTCGCAGGCGGGGCGATTGTGCTGTTGGCCGGGTTCATCATCTTGCTGATGTCGGCGGTCTACGCGTTGGCCATGGTGATGGCGCCGTGGCTGGCGGCATTGATCGTCGGGGTCGTGGTGATGATCATCGGGTTCGCCATGTTGCAGTCAGGAAAAAAACAATTCGAGCCGTCCCGCTTCAAACCGGATCGCACACTGGACGCGCTGAATAAAGATCAGGAAGCGCTGCGGAGGAAAGTCTCATGAACAGTGAATTCGAACTTGAATCGGAAAAAAGCCCGGAAACGATCGAGCGTGAAATCGACGCGCAGCGTGCCAGTATCGGTAACATCGTGGACGCACTGGAGAGCAAATTCACTCCGGGGCAGATGTTCGATCAGGCGCTGGGTTTGATGCAGAGCAATGGCACGGTGTTCCTGTCCAACCTGGGGACCAGCGTGCGCAACAATCCCGTGCCCGCCGTGCTGACGTCGGTGGGATTGTTGTGGTTGATGATGAGTCAGAATCGTCCACCTGCACCGCGTCCCGGCTATAAGGTCGGGCCGGATCAGAACACCGTGGGCGAGTGGGCCGATGGCCTGGCGGACGGCATCGACAGCGCGCGTCACCATTTGCACGACACCGCCGATTCGCTCAAGGAGGGCTATCACTCCGTCAAAGGCAAAGCGGCGAACCTGACCGATAACCTGGGCGCCGCCACCGATAACATCAGCCACGCCATGCATGATGCGAGCGATCGGTTGGCGCGCAGTACCCAGGTGATGAGCAATCAGTTCACGCAGTTGTTGAAGGAACAGCCTTTGATGGTCGCGGCTGCGGGTATCGCATTGGGCGCCATGCTCGGGGCTGCGTTGCCGTCGACGGCGACCGAGCAGCGCTATCTTGGCAAGACCAGCGCGGGACTGACCGACAAGGTCAAACAACAGGCTCGTGAGGGCTTCGAAGCGGTCCGCGATACGGTGACCAAAACAACCGATCATTCGGATGAGGACGTAAAAGCGGGTGGGCAACAACGTAGTGCGAGCGATACTACAGCTGACTTGTCACGAGGCTTGGGTACCTCGTAAAAAAATCGACGGGGGAGGCCGGTAATGGGCCTCCCTCGTCGAGTCGGGTATCAGTTGCCATCGGCAACCTTGCGTTCTATCTCGTCCACTTTTCGATTGAGCTCTTCGGCGTCCTGCTCTTTGGTTCGGGTCGAAGATGGCGTGATGGCTTCATCGACGCCTTTGGTATCGCTGTCGGTGTCCTCAAGGTCTCTCTCAACCACGTTCACCGGTTTGCCAGACGTATCCTGTGGCGGAGCGTTCGACGTTGCAGGTGCTTTGCCATCGGTATAACGGTCGTCGTTGTTCATGTCGTTACCTCCAGTTGTCTGTTTATTGGATGCAGTGACAGGGCTGGAGTTCGAGATTTTTTGCCGTAGACCCGTAAGCCCTCAATAACACTCCATGAGACGTTGCAGCGCAGGCCTCAGGCGAAAATCCCCAGAAGAATGGTCGCCAGAATCACCGTCGAAGCACCGCCAATGCGTGTTGAAATTTGCGCGAACGGCATGAGGGACATGCGGTTGGCCGCCGACAGGATAGCAACGTCCCCGGTCCCGCCGAGTCCGCTGTGGCAGCAGGTCACGATGGCCGATTCGATAGGGTACATCTTCATCAGGTTGCCGATGAAAAAACCCGCAACCGTCATCGACACCACAACCGATACGCACACCAGCACGTAGCCGATCGAGAACACTTTGACGACGCTGTCCAGTGGCACATAGAGCATGCCCAGACCAATCATGACCGGCCAGATGAACGCGGCGGACACCAGTTTGTAAAAGGTATTCGCGCCTTTCTCCAGTTTCTCCGGCAGCACGCGCATGTACTTAAACACGACCGCGGCGAGGATCATCATGACCGGACCCGGGATGCCGACGACTTTCTCAAGCAGGCCGCCGAGCACGAAGAACGCGCAGATGACCAGGACGCCGGCGCCCATGATGCGGAAGTCGACGATCGAGGCTGTTTCTTCCTTGACCTGGAATTTGTCGTTCTCGTCCTTGGCACGAATCAGTGAGCCTTCGCCGTTGAGGTGAGGGCGCTTGAGGGCCAGGCGGGCCAGATAGCCGGAACAGATGATCGCCGCGATGTTGCCGACTACCGCAGCCGGGGCCAATTGCGCGACATAGATATCCGGCGTGCCGCCGAGTATCGCCGAGTACGCCAGCGAAAGCGGAAGGATCCCTTCACCGATGCCCCCGCCAATGATGGGAACGATGATGAAAAAGAACGTGTGATAGAAGCTGTAGCCGACGAGTTTGCCCACGATAAGGCCGCTGGCAACCGCCGCCAGGGTGCCCACGAGCAACGGGATAAACATCCTCATCATGCCCTGGACCAGGATGAAACGGCTCATCCCCAGAATGCTGCCGACGACCAGGCTGGCAATCACGAAATAGAGGAAGTTCGCTTCCTTCATGAGCATCTTGGTTGCGTCAATCGTGGCGGGTCCGAAGAACCCGTAGAACACCAGCACCGAGGGCAGCATCAGGCACAAGATGGCGCCGCCACCGATTTCCTTGAGAATCGGCAGGCGTGAACCGAGCTGGCCGAAGAACACACCCATTGTCATGATGACCGCGAGTCCGCCGATCATGTTTTTCGGCAAATAACCCAGGTGTGCAGAGAGATAAACGATGGCGGCAATGCCGAGGAAAATCGGGAGGGGGATGACGCCTATTTCGTAGGCGAGCACGCTGCGCAGGCGCTGACGAAACCCGCTATCACGGGTGTCGTCGATTTTCAGGGACGGCTCATAAGAATTGTTCATGTCGCTACTTCCTCATGTTTTTTTTATCGAGGATTGAAGGAACTCACGGCTCACCAGGACACGGCTTACCCTTGTGTTGAACGATGGTATCCTTCGCAAATAATGAGATAAACCGCGGAAGTCTGAAGCGTATGAACACGAATCGTGATCAATTTCCCTTGCCCGAAGACTTGAAGGTGTTCCTCACCGTCATTCGAAAAAACGGCTTTGCCAGTGCCGCCGAGGAGTTGGGCTACTCGCCGGCGTACATCAGTAAACGCATTTCCGTTCTCGAAACGACGCTCTCCACCCGCTTGCTGCACCGAACCACTCGACGCATTGCGCTGACCGACGACGGTGAGCGGGTGCGGGTGTGGGCAGTGAAACTGCTGGGCGACTACGACGATTTTGTCGGTGAAATCTCCGAAGCGCGGCACCAACCCAGCGGCTCGCTACACATCAGCAGCAGCTTCGGGTTTGGACGTAATCACGTCGCACCCGCGATCTGCAAGCTGTCGCAGACCTATCCCAAGCTCGACATTCGCCTGGACGTGTTCGATCGCGTGGTTGATCTCGTCAGCGAAGGGTTCGACCTTGAGATCCGCGTGGGTGACGACCTGCCAGGTCAGCACCTGGGGCGAAAGCTGGTGAGCAACCGGCGGGTACTGTGCGCTACGCCGCAGTACCTGGAACGACGGGGCGTGCCGCAGTCGCTGGACGATTTGAAGGATCACGATTGCCTGGTGCTCAAAGAACGCAACAACGCATTTGGTATCTGGAACCTGACAAAAGACGGGCATGAGGAATCGGTACGGGTCAGCGGTCCGCTGTCTTCCAACAATGGCGAGATTGTCCTGGAATGGGCACTCAGCGGTGGCGGGGTGCTGTTGCGGTCAATGTGGGACGTCAAGCCGATGCTGGAGCAGGGGCGACTGGTGCAGGTGCTGCATGAATACACCCAGAGCGCCAACGTCTGGGCCGTGTATCCGACCCGGCTGAGCCAATCGGCAAAGTTGCGGGTGTGCGTGGAATTTCTGGAAGAGTACTTTCGCGATCTGTCGGTTGAGTGAATCGCCTTACAGTGAACTGCAGCGGCCACACAATCTGCGTCCGGCCACGCATCCCTGTAGGAGTGAGCCTGCTCGCGATGGCGGTGTGTCAGGCGAAGGTGATGTTGAATGTAGGGGCCTCATCGCGAGCAGGCTCGCTCCTACAGGGAAACTGCAGCGTGCACACAATCTGCGTCCGACCAAAAATCCCCTGTGGGAGCTGGCTTGCCAGCGATGGCGGTGTGTCAGTCGATGATGATGTTGAGTATCGATCGATCGATTGCCACCGCGTTTACAGCTACCTCACAACCAAGGATTTTGAGCCAGGTGCCGGGCTTCGAAAGTTTGAATCTGTTCGGCCCTCTGCAGCGTGGCACCTATGGCATCCAGACCTAGCAGCAGCGATTGTTTGCGCAATTGATCGATCTCGAACGGGATGACGGTGCCGTCCGCCAGTTCGATGATTTGGTCGGGCAGGTTGACGCAGATCTTCGCCGTTTGTGCATGGCTGATCACGCCTGCAATCTGCTTCAATTGAGCCTCGCCAATCTCGATCGCGAGCACGCCGTTTCGCTGGCAGTTGTCATAGAAAATGCCGGCAAAGCTGGTGCCGATCAGGGCCCTGATGCCCATTTGCTTCAAGCCCCAGACGGCGTGCTCGCGGCTTGATCCGCAACCAAAGTTGGGGCCTGTCACCAGAAAGGCCGCGTCGCGCCAGGCGGGTTGGTTGAGGATGAAGTCAGGGTTGGGGGCGCCGGACTCAAGGAATCTCAGATCAAAAAACAAACCCCGGTCCAGGCCCTTGCGATCAATGCCTTTGAGAAATTGCTTGGGCATGATGACGTCGGTGTCGATGTTGGATGCCAGGAAAGGTGCAGCGCTGCCGCTGACGGTGTCAAAAGGTTGCATGCTTCAAGCCTCCAGGGCGAAAGAGCGAACGTCAGTCAGGTGCCCGGTGATGGCGGCGGCTGCGACCATCGCCGGGCTCATCAAGTGGGTGCGCGCACCGGCCCCCTGGCGTCCTTCGAAGTTGCGGTTAGTGCTTGAGGCGCAACGGTCGCCGGGGGCGAGGACGTCATCGTTCATGGCCAGGCACATCGAACAGCCCGATTGGCGCCACTCAAAACCCGCGTCCAGAAAAATCTGGGCCAGGCCTTCCTGTTCGGCCTGGTCACGGACCAATGTGGAGCCTGGGACGATCATTGCCCGCACATGCGCCGCCACGCGCTTGCCACGGACAACGCGTGCAACGTCGCGCAGGTCTTCAATGCGGGCATTGGTGCAGGAGCCGATAAAGGCGTGGCTGATGACCACATCACTGAGCGGCATGCCGGGCTCCAGGCCCATGTAGTGCAGCGCCCGTTGCATGCCCTGGCGCAGAATCAGGTCCGGCTGTTCGGCGGGGTCCGGTACATGGCTGCCCACCGGCGCGGCCTGATCCGGGCTGGTGCCCCAGGTCACCATGGGTTCCAGCGCACCGATATCGAGGCTGACTTCGCGATCGAACACCGCACCGTCATCGCTGTGCAGGCCTTGCCATTGCGCGACGGCCAAATCCCACATCTCCCCTTGAGGCGCACGGGGTCTGGTTTTCAGGTAGGCAAAAACCTTGTCGTCCGGTGCCATGAATGCACCCCGAGCTCCCGCTTCCACGGCCATGTTGCAGATGGTCATTCGGGCTTCGACACTGAGGTCATCGATCGCCGCCCCGGCGAATTCGATCGCGTAACCCGTGGCGCCCGACGCGCCGATTTTTTCGATCAGCGCCATGATGATGTCCTTGGACGTGACCCCAGTCCCCAGCAACCCGCTGACCGTGACGCGCAGGGTCTTCAAGCGCTTGTAGACCAGGGTTTGAGTGGCCAGCAAATGCTCGATTTCCGACGTGCCAATGCCGAAGCCAAACGCGCCCAATGCGCCATAGGTCGTGGTGTGACTGTCACCGGCGGCCACTACCATGCCGGGCAGGATAAAACCCTGCTCGGGGGCCACGACATGCTCGATGCCCTGGCGCTTGTCGAGGACGTCGAAGAGTTCGATACCGAAATCCCGGCAGTTTTCTTCGAAGTAAGACACCTGCCGGGCACCGCCGGCATCGGGCATCGCGGCTATGCGCGTGGGTGTCGTCGGGTTCACGTGATCGACCACGGCCAGTGTCGCGGCAGGGCGCCACACAGCGCGGCCGGCTTCACGCATGCCACTGAAAGCTTGCGGACTGGTGTATTCGTTGGCGACCTGACGATCGATGTACAACAGCACATGGCCCTGATCGTCGAGGGCGCAGACGGTATGGCTGTCGATATGCTTTTGATAGAGCGTTCTGGGGCTGTTCATGGAGTGGGCTCTTGTTGGTCTTATGCGAGATCACGGTGTCGATGTACTGACAGCATATTCATCGCAGATCTTGCATCAAGAGCGGTTAAGTGAAGGCGTTGCGCACGTAATGTGAATAATAGGATGGCAATTTAGGGTGCAGCTCAGCGCCGCGTGTAAACCACCATCAATACGGCGCCGTCGACCGAACCAGCGCTGTGGGCCGCATCGGGGGCACGGCAACAGTAATCGCCAACGTTCAGCGTGCGATTCTGATCGAAGAACGAGCCCTGGAGGACGAACAACTGCTCCAGCTCTCCTTCATGGGTATGGCTGGCGGCATGGGCGCCGGGGTCGACCTTCATCAGCATGGTTTTTTCACCGCGCGAGGTGTCCTCGAACAGCGGTTTTATCCAGAACCCTGGCGTGGTAGTGGGCTGCCAGTCATCGGTGGCGGCGCAGTAGTACTGCGAGCCCGCCACCGGTCCTTGAACGCCGTTTTTGCCGGCGATTTTCCAGGAGGGGGTTTCTTTGTTTGGCATGGGTGTTTACCTCTATGGTCTTCGTAGCTGGCGCAGCCTGCAGCCTGAACTCTGAACTCTGAACTCTGAACTCTGAACTCTGAACTCTGAACTCTGAACCCTGGACCCTGAACCCTGAACCCTGAACCCTGAACCCTGTGGCGAGGGGATTTATCCCCGTTGGGTCGCGCAGCGGCCCCAGAATCTTTACGACTGCTGCGCAGCCGAACGGGGCGGTGCGACGTTTCGCTAAATCCCCTCGCCACAGGATGCAGGCTTCCCCAGCTGCTGCAGGAATCTCGTCGTTTATAGATCCTTGACCAACCTTAACGCATCGTAAATCGCTGCGTGGGTATTGCGCGCAGCAACCGCATCACCAATGCGAAACAACTGAAACCGCCCCTCGGGATGCGTCACGACCTGTTGGGGATTCCCGACGATCAAATCGTGATGCTCAACCACGCCACCATTGCTGGAGGCGGGTTTCAATTCGAAATACAGCTCGTCCAGAGGGCGGGTGCCATGGTTGATCACCACCTGATCGACCCGTCGAACCTTGCGCGCACTGCCATAGTCACTGTCGATGGTCGCCAGCAGGTCTGTTCCGTCGCGCTCAACTGAAAGCAGGCGGAAGGTCACGGTGAAGGTCGTGTCCAGCGCTTGCAGCGAGCGCATGTAGGGCACCAGATTCATCGCCATGACTTCCGGGGCGAAGGTTCGGTCCGGCGTCATGATCTCGATCTTTGCGCCGCTCCTGGCGATGAATTCTGCCGCTTGCAGTGCGGCGTGGTCGCCGGCGTCATCGAACAGCAAAACATTGCGCCCAGGCTTCACGTCCCCGGAAATAATGTCCCAGGTCGAGACCACCAGCTCATTGCCGCTCGAGAGAATCTCGGTGTGGGGCAGGCCGCCGGTGGCGACGATGACCACGTCTGGGTTCTCGTCGTGGACAGTGCTGGCCTCGGCCCAGGTGTTGAAGTGGAAGGTGACACCCCGCGCCATGCACTGGGCCATGCGCCATTCGACGATGCTGATCATTTCCCGCCGGCGCTCGGACTGCGCCGTCAGCCGAACCTGTCCGCCCGCCTGGTTGGCGGCTTCGAACACCACCACCTCATGACCACGCTCGGCCGCCACCCGCGCGGCTTCCAGCCCGGCGACACCCGCGCCGACAATGACGATTTTGCGCTTCTTTGCTGCCTTTGGAATGTCGTGGGGCAGGGTGGTTTCCCGGCCGGTGGCTGCGTTGTGGATGCAATAAGCTGCGCCGCCCTGGTAAATCCGGTCGAGGCAATAGTTGGCGCCGACGCAAGGGCGGATATCTTCTTCCCGACCTTCGATGATCTTGCGCACGATATGGGGATCGGTCATGTGCGCGCGGGTCATGCCGACCATGTCGACCTTGCCCGAGGCGATGGCATGGCGGGCGGTGGCCACGTCGGGAATCTTCGCGGCGTGGAAGGTCGGGAAGTCGGTGGCGGCGCGAATTTCTCCGGCGAAATCCAGGTGCGGGGAGTTGCGCATGCCCTGGATTGGAATCAGGTCAGTGAGACCGGCGTCGGTGTCGATGTGCCCCCGGACGACGTTGAGAAAGTCCACCATGCCGCTGTCTTTCAAGCGCCTGGAGATGTCCAGGCCATCCGCGGGTGTCAGTCCGCCGGGCAATTGCTCGTCGCCGGTGTAGCGCACGCCGACGATAAATTCCTGGCCGACGCGCTGGCGAATGGCGCGCAGGATGTCGAAGGTGAAACGCAGACGGTTGTCGATCGACCCCCCGTACGGCGCATCCAGATCATTGGTCAGCGGCGACCAGAATTGATCCATCAAGTGCCCGTAGGCCTGCAGTTCGATGCCATCCAGACCTGCGAATTTCATCCGCTCCGCGGCGTCGGCGTAGTCCTTGATGATGCGCTCCACGTCCCAGTCTTCCATCTTCTTCGGAAAGGAACGGTGAGACGCCTCGCGCTCGAACGACGGCGACACCACAGGCAGCCAGTCACCTTTGTCCCAACGGGTGCGGCGACCCAGGTGCGTGAGTTGAATCATCACCGCCGCGCCATGTTCGTGGCAGGCGTCGGTCAGGTCCCTCATCCAGCCGACCACCTCATCCTTGTAGGCGAGGATGTTGTTGAACACCGGTGGGCTGTCCCGGGAAACCGCCGCAGAGCCGGCCGTCATGGTCAAAGCCACACCGGCCTTTGCCCGTTCGACGTGGTAGGCGCGATAGAGGTCCTTGGGCATGCCGTCCACGGGATACGCCGGTTCGTGGGCGGTGGTCATGATGCGATTGCGCAGTGTCAGGTGCTTCAACTGATAGGGCTGGAGGAGCGGATCATTCAGCATCGTCAAGACTCTCCGGAAGCGACAGCGGACCAGGTTTGAAATTACGTTAGGGTGAAATGTACACCTGTGTCAACAAGCTGGACACAGGTGTACATTTTACTTGCGTGACGTCGGATCAGCGACTAGGATCGAGCCATGAACGAACAAACCAAAGTGATGGACACAGGCTGGAGAGGGTCGCCCGAAGGGTGGCTCGATGCCGCGTACGAAAGCCTCACCGAGTGCGGTGTGGACACCGTGCGGGTGATGCCGCTGGCGAAAAAACTCGGGCTGTCGAGAACCAGCTTCTACTGGTTTTTCAAGGATCGTGAAGAGCTGCTCAGTGCGTTGATCGAACGTTGGCGGGTGAAGAACACCGGCAATCTGGTGGCCCAGACCGAGTGTTACGCCGAGAGCATTGCCGAGGCGATGCTCAACGTTTTCGACTGCTGGCTGAACCCGGACCTGTTTGATTCACAGTTCGAATTCGCCATGCGCAGTTGGGCCTTGCAGTCCGCTGAAGTGTCCGAGCACATCAGGGTGGCCGACATCGCCAGGCGCGAAGCCTTGATCCGCATGTTCGTGCGCTTCGACTACGACTTCAACGCCGCCGATGTGCGGGCTCGAACGATCTACCTGACACAGATTGGCTACATCAGTACCAATACCCGAGAGGACGTCGGGGAACGTATGCGGCGGATTCCCGAATACGTGAAGATTTTCACCGGCCAGGAACCCCTGGAGCGCGAATTGAAACGCTTCTACGCCCGCCATGGCTACGAGATGGACGAGGTGTCACCGGCGACTTCCGACTGACGAAGGCAGGTTCAAATGTTTGAAGAACCCACGATAGGCATTATCGGTGGATCGGGATGGCTTGGCCGTTCGATTGCCTTGGCGATGCTCGAAAAGTCGTTGATCCGGCCTGAGTCGCTGGTCCTGTCGAACCGCAGCGCCCGCCATCCCTTATCGACGACCCAGTGGCCGCAGGTGACGGTCACGCAGGATAACCAGGCGCTGGTGGATTGCTGTGAGGTGGTGATTGTGTCGGTACGTCCGGAGCAATTTGCCCAAGTACGGATTGCAGCTCAAAACAGTCTGGTGATTTCCCTGATGGCCGGCGTGTCCGTGGACGAGGTGATGCAGCAAACCGGTAGCCGCCAGGTGATTCGCGCCATGGCCAATGCCGCCGCCGAGATCGGCAAATCCTATACGCCGTGGTTTGCCGCACCGGACGTCAGCGCCGAGCAAAAAACGTTTGCACAGCGGCTGTTCGAAACCTTCGGCAGCGCCGATGAAGTCTTCGAAGAGCACCAGATGAATTACCTGACGGCGCTGGTCGGAACCGGGCCTGCCTACCCCGCGTTGCTGGCGCGCAGCCTGTGTGAAGACGCCTTGAGCCGAGGCCTGGCGCCTGATGTTGCCCGCCGTGCCGCACATGCCGTGGTCGTGGAAGCCAGCCAGCTGATCGGCAAGGAACACTCGGTCGACGAACTTCTGGAGATGCTGAGCAGTTACCGCGGCGTCACCGCCGCGGGCCTCGAGGCCATGCTGACAAACGGTTTCGATAAAACAATAAAAGCAGGTCTGGACGCCGCGACCCAGGTTGCACGTTCAATGAGTCCTTTTGCCCGTTCTGCTGACAAGAAAGAAGGTCCAATGACGCGGTAGTTGACCCTTCCTTAATTCCGGCCGCAATCGAGGGTGCGTTTATGAATGCAAAGTCTTTCTCGAAGACTGGACTGGCGCTGGCGATGGTCGCCTTCAGTGGCTGGGTAGCAGCGGCTGAGTGCGGGGATGTAACGATTGCCAACATGAACTGGCAATCCGCCGAAGTGATGGCCAACGTCGACAAGCTGATCCTGAATGCCGGCTATGGCTGTAACGCGGACCTGGTGACGGGCGATACGGTGCCCACCATCACCTCCATGGTCGAAAAGGGCCGGCCCGATATTGCGCCCGAGGGCTGGATCGACCTGGTTCCGGAGGTCGCCAAAACGGGCATACAAAGCGGCAACCTGATCCAGGCCGCCAACTCGTTGAGCGACGGTGGATCCCAGGGCTGGTGGATTCCGAAATACATCGCTGACGCTCATCCGGACATCAAGAGTTTCGACGATGTGAAAAAACACCCGGAACTGTTCCCGGCCCCAGACGACAAGAAAAAAGGTGCGATCTACAACGGCCCGCAAGGTTGGGGCGGCACTGTCGTTACCGCACAATTCTACAAAGCCTACGGTTTCGAGAAAGCCGGTTTTGAACTGGTCGACACCGGTTCGGCAGCGGCGCTGGACGGCTCTATCGCCAAAGCCTACGAACGCAAGGCGCCGTGGCTCGGATTCTACTGGGCACCCACGGCACTACTGGGCAAATACCCGATGGTGAAACTGGATAATGGCCATCCCGTGGACGCGGCGGAGTGGAAGCGATGCAACACGGTCGCCGACTGTCCTGACCCCAAACCCAACGGCTGGCCGATCGATCGGGTGTACACCCTGACCACCAAGTCCTTCGCCGCCCGCTCGCCGACCGTCATGGCGTACTTGAACAAGCGCGCCTGGTCCAACGAAACGGTGAACAAACTGATTGCCTGGATGACCGATAACCAGGCGACCGGTGAGGAGGGCGCGAAGTATTTCCTCAAAAATAACGAAGCGCTGTGGAGCCAATGGGTGACCCCTGAAGCGAGCGGCAAGATCAAAGCTGCGCTTTAATCCCATGAGTCGATGCAGCCCGATACGTCGAGCTGCATCGCACAGGGCGCCGATAAAAATAAGAACACCCATGTCTTGAATCGACTGCCAGGTCTTCAACAAAAGGGGAATCTCATGGAATGGCTATCAAGCTTTCCACATATGGAGGACGAACGGCTCCGGGCTTTGAAAAAGGCCATCGACGGGGCCTTTCGAAACTTCACCAGCACCTACGGCGATAGCTTCGAAAGCTTCTTCCAGCCGTTGCAGTACTTTCTGAATCAGGCCGAGCGATTCATGACCACCACGCCATGGCCGATCATTATTTTGCTGGTCGCCTTGATTGCCTGGTTCGGCAGTCGCAGCTGGAAAATCGTGCTGGGTTGCGTGTTCACGCTGATGGCGATCGGGTACCTGGACATGTGGTCCGACACCATGAAGACGCTGTCGATGATCTTCGTGTGCACGGTGATTTCCATCGTTATCGGTTTACCGATGGGCATTGCCATGGCTCGCTCCAATCGACTGCGCAATCTGGTCAGTCCGATTCTGGACGTGATGCAGACGCTACCGAGTTTTGTCTACCTGATCCCAGTGGTGATGTTGCTGGGCATCGGCAAGGTCGCGGGCTTGATTGCGGTGGTGGTGTACGCCTTGCCGCCGATGATTCGCCTGACCAACCTGGGCATCCGCCACGTCGACGCCGAGATGCTCGAATGCGCCGACGCCTTCGGTTCGTCCAGTTGGCAGAAGCTGAAAAACGTCCAATTGCCGCTGGCGTTGCCCTCGATCATGGCCGGCATCAACCAGACCATCATGATGGCCCTGGCGATGGTGGTGATTGCCTCGATGATCGGCGTTCAAGGGCTGGGGCAACCGGTGCTCAAAGCCATTTCCAACCAGTATTTCACCCTGGGCATGTTCAACGGCCTGGCCATTGTCGGCATCGCAGTGATCTTCGATCGGGTCAGCCAGGCGTATGGAAGACGGCTGCAAAAGCATCTGGAGAAGGTTCATGGCCACTAATCCGAGCAGCGACTTTGGCATCGAAATCCGCCATCTCTACAAGATCTTCGGTTACCAGGCGCAGGCCAGTATCGAGCGGGTCAAACAGGGCATGAGCAAGTCTGAACTGCTGAGCAATCACAGCCATGTGCTGGGTTTGAAGGACATCAACATCAGCATGCCGTCCGGTGGGATCCAGGTGATCATGGGGCTTTCCGGGTCGGGCAAATCGACCTTGATCCGCCATATCAACCGGTTGATCGAACCCACCGCCGGTGAAGTCATCGTGGGGGGCGTTGATGTACTGAAAATGAACCGCAACGACCTTCGCGAATTCCGGCGGCATCATGTGTCGATGGTGTTCCAGAAGTTCGCGTTGCTGCCGAACCGGACGGTGCTCGACAACGCAGTCTACGGGCTGGAAATCCAGGGCTTGCCCCGTGCTAAGCAACAGGAAATTGCCCGGCGCTGGCTGGATCGGGTCGGACTTCAAGGCTACGAGAATCACTACCCCAATCAGCTCTCCGGAGGCATGCAGCAGCGTGTCGGCCTGGCCCGGGCACTGGCCAACGATGCGCCGATCCTGTTGATGGACGAAGCCTTTTCGGCGCTCGATCCGCTGATCCGCATGGACATGCAATCGGTGCTGCTGGACCTGCAAAAAGAGATCCGCAAGACCATCGTGTTCATCACCCATGACCTCGACGAGGCGCTGCGCATCGGTGACCGCATCGCCATCCTGCGCGACGGTGAAGTGGTGCAGCAAGGCACCCGACAGGAGATCGTCATGAGTCCCGCCGACGACTACATTGCCAACTTCGTCAAGGAAGTGAATCGCGGACGGGTGATCAGCGTCGACGCGATCATGCGCCCTTTTGTACGGGTCAAGCCCGGCGCAACGCTGGCCATGCCTGTGGGCACGTCACTCGAATCGGCGGTCAAGCGCCTGGTAGAGGCGGGGCTGGATGAGATGGTGGTCACCAATGAACAGGGCCAGCCCGTGGGGCAACTGGCCCTGAAGTCGATTATCGCGACGATGGTGACGTCGACAATCAGCGAGGAGTCGCGGATGGCCGAGGCTAGCGCGGCGTCGTAGTCAGCAATGGCGACGGGTGCCGAGTGAACCAGCGGCTTGCCGATTCATAAGCATGGGCCAATTGCAGCACGGCAAAATCGGCCTGATGCCGCCCGATGATTTGCACGCCCATCGGCAGCCCGTTGTCATTGAAGCCCACTTGCACGTTGGCCACCGGGCACCCGGACAGCGTGGCCGGGATCACGACTTCCATCCAGCGGTGGTAGGTGTCCATGGCCACGCCTTCAATGGAACTTGGCCATGGGATGGTTTTGTCGAACGGGAAGACCTGGGCGCTCGGCAACAACAGGTAGTCGAAGCGCTCGAACAGCCGCGAGAGCGCACGGTACCAGTCGCTGCGCACAACGGTGGCGGCGTAGACGTCGCTGCCCGACAGTTGCAAACCGTTTTCGATTTCCCAGCAGGCCTCCGGTTTCAGCTGCACGCGTTTGTGCGGGTCGGCATACGCGGCCCCCAGCGAGCCTGCTACTGACCAGTGGCGCAAGGTTCGCCAGCTGCTCCACAGCAGTTGGGGCGCGAACGCCGGCTGCACCGGTTCGATGTGGCAACCCAGGCTTTCGAAGTCGGCAAAGGCCTTCTCGCACAGAGCCACGATGCCTTTTTCCATCGGCAGGTAACCGTTGAAGTCGCCGAGCCAGCCCAAGCGTGTGCCCTTGAAGTCCCGTTCCAGTGGCGCGGCGAAAACACTGCCAGGCTCCGCGATGGACAGTGGTGCACGGGCATCGCCGCCGGCCTGGATGGACAACAGCAAGGCTGCGTCTCGCACGCTTCGCGCCATGGGACCTTCGTAGCCGAGCTGATCGAAAAACAGGTCGGCGCTGTCGTCAAACGGCACGCGTCCCTGCGATGGACGGAAGCCGAAAATGTTGTTGAACGCGGCCGGGTTGCGTAACGAGCCCATCATGTCGCTGCCGTCAGCCACCGGCACCAGGTGCATGGCCAGTGCTGCCGCCGCGCCACCGCTACTGCCGCCGGCCGTTTTGCCCGGATCGAACGCGCAACCGGTGGCACCGAACAGCGGGTTGTAGCTCTGGGAGCCGAGGCCGAACTCCGGGGTATTGGTTTTGCCGATGATGATCGCGCCCGCCGCCTTGATGCGCTCGACCATGATGCCGTCGCGTTCAGGGACAAAATCCTTGTACAGCGGTGAACCCAGGGTGGTGCGGATACCCTGGGTCAAGGACAGGTCTTTGACCGCGTGGGGCAGGCCGTGCATCCAGCCTCTGTATTCGCCCCGCGCCAGTTCGGTGTCGCGCAGGTCGGCCTGGGCCAGTAGATCTTCTGGCGCTTGCAGGCTGATCAGCGCATTGACCCGTGGGTTGAAGCGTTCGATATGGGCAAGATAAGCCTGCATCACTTCTCGACAGGAAACCTGGCGCAGGCGGATGCGTTCGGCGAGTTCATGGGCCTGCAGCAGGACCAGTTCGCTGATGTTATTGAAAGTCATTGCAAGCGGCCTTTCAGACGGCTGGAGAATTGCCCCGTCGCCGTGACGGGGCGGCAGGGATCAACGCATCAGGTTGGTCCAGAGACGATCGGCCAGGCGAATCGCGCCTTCACCGCAGGTCTTGCTGAACACCACCGGGGTGCCTTCGGGAATATGCAGTTCCGGTGCATCCTTGAGACTGGCGTCGAGGAAGGGTTCCACGCCCTTGATCGGGCTCTGGTGCTTGAGGAAGTTCTGCGTCATCGCCGCATTTTCAGGCTGGCTCAGGAACGCAATGAACGCCTTGGCGTTTGCCGGGTTTTTGCTGCCCTTGGGAATGACCATATTGTCGACCCAGGCCAGTACGCCTTCCTTGGGGTAGAGGTACTTCAGGCTGGGCTTCATTTCCCGGGCACGCATCGACGAACCGCCCCAGAACATCGACATGTCGACTTCACCGGAGGCGAGGTTTTCGCGGATCGAGCCGGCCTTGGAGCTGTAGGTTTTGACGAAGGGTTTCTGTGCCTTGAGCAGGGTCAGCACTTGCTGCATCTGTTTCGGATCTTCGGTACACAACGGGATGTTCAGGTACAGGCTGGCCATGTCGATGACTTCGCTGACCGAGTCGAACATGTTAATCCGCCCCTGCAGCTCGGCCGGCGGCTCGTACAGCACTTTGTAGCTGTCGGCGGGGCCTTTGTAGCGCTCGGCGTTGATCACGACGCTGGTGGTGCCCCAAATGAACGGCATGGAATAGGCACCTTGCGGGTCCCATGTGGGCTTTTTCAGGTTGTCGACGACGCTGGCGTAGTAGGGCTCGTTCACCGGGTCGAAGCGCTCGAGCAACTGCTCCTTGATCAGGATCGGAATGAACTGGTTGGACGGAATCGCCACGTCGTAGCCGGCGCCGCCCTGTTTCAGCTTGGCCAGTAGCGTCTCGTTGGAATCATAGGAATCCACCGTGACTTCGATGCCGCTCTGCTTCTGGAATTTGGCGAGTATTTCTGGTGAAAAGTAACCGCTCCAGCTCACCACGTTGAGTTTTTCCGCGGCCTGAACGCTCGCGACCAAGGTCAGCGGTAAGGTCAGGAACAACGAAGTGCTGATGCTTTTTATCCACGTGCTCATGCTAATTCCCCACGGTTCGTAAAAGGTTCAGGTGTTCTTTTTGCCCAACAGGTACGAGAGGCTGACGAACAACACCGAGACGCCCAGGATCAGGGTCGAGACGGCGTTGACGTCAGGTGTCACGCCCATGCGCAGCAGGCCGAAGATGAAGATGGGCAAGGTGGTGGTGCCCGCCTGGGAGACCATCATCGAGATCACGAAGTTATCCAGCGAAACAATGAAGGCCAGCATCAGCCCGGAAACAATGCCTGGCATCAGCAGCGGTAACGTGACCTTGCGAAAGGTCCGCCACGGGCCGGCGTAAAGATCAGCCGAGGCCTGTTCGAGCGAGAGGTCCATGTCGTTGAGCCGCGCCCGGATCGGCAGGTAGGCGAAGGGGATACAGAACACCGTATGAGCGATGATCAGGTTGCCGTAACCCAGGGACAGGCCAATGGTGGAAAACAACGCGAGGGTAGCAACGCCGACTACGATTTCCGGCAGCACCAAAGGCAACATGATCGCTCCCATCGACAGTTGCAGGCCCTTGAACCTGGCGCCCGGGATGTGCCGAGGGCGGCGAGGGTGGCGATGGCCGTCGCGATCATGCTGGCGCAGACGGCAATCAGCAGACTGTTTCCCGCAGCCTGACGCAGGGCCTGATTGGCGAACGCGGCGCGGTACCAGTCGAGGCTGAAGCCGGTCCACACGGTCGCGGACTGGTTGGCGTTGAAGGAGAACACCACCAGCACCACGATCGGTGCGTAGAGGTACAGGTAGAACAGGAAACTGAAGCCGCCAAAGCCCGGAAAGTCCTGCACCTGCAGCGCGTTTCTTTTGAATAGACCCAGCATCACGCACCTCCCTTGGCGACGCGCTGGCGTTCGGCACGCAGGGCATACACCGTCAGCACCAGCATCACCGCTGCCATCAGCACCAGCGACAGGGCCGCGCCGAATGGCCAGTTACGCGCATCGCTGAACTGCCTGAAGATCAGGTTGCCGAGCATCATTCGGGTGCCTCCACCCAATAATTCCGGAGCAATCATCGCCCCCAGGCACGGCACAAAGGTGAGGATGGCGCCGGCCATGATTCCGGGTTTGGCGATGGGCAACACCACTTTGCGCAAGGTGCGCAGGCGCCCGGCGTAAAGGTCCTGCGCCGCTTCCAGCAGGCGGATGTCCATTTTTTCCAGGGTGGCGTAAATCGGCAGTACGACAAAGGGCGCGTAGGTATAGACCAGCCCCAGCAGTACCGCGCCGTCGGTGTAGAGCAGTTGCAACGGCTGGTCGATCACGCCGAGTCCCATCAGGCTGTTGTTGATCACCCCGGTGTTACGCAGCAGCAAAATCCAGGCGTAGGTGCGAATCAACAAGTTGGCCCAGAACGGTACTGTGATCAGAAAGATCAGCAGCCCCCGCCGATGAGCCGGCTGCATGGCCAGCCACACCGCCACCGGGAAACCGAGCAGCAGGGTGATAAGGGTGGTCAACCCGGCAATGCCGATCGAACGCAGCGCGATAAGCAGATAAGAGTCGGCGAAGGCCAGGCTGTCATCCAGTTGGCGCTCGAATAACAGCGAGGTGTAGGCCTCCGTGCTGAAGACTTTGTTTACCCCGCCATAGGGGTTCGCTTCCATCAGCGAGTAGCCGATGACAATCACGATCGGGACGATGAGGAACAGGCTGATGGCGATGAGCGCCGGGCTGACGCCGAGGAAGCTCTGGAAAGCTTTGCGGCGTTCCAGGGTGTTGGCAATCGGTAAAGCGTGCATGGCAATTCCTCGTGCTCAATCGTGCAGGACGCTGGCGCTGCCGCTGTCAAACAACAGACCGGCTTGCGTGCCCACGGCGAAGCGCAAGCTGCGGTCGACGCTGTTGGGCGTGCGCACGGTGAGGCGCGAGCCGTCGCTGAGGCTGACTTGATATTGCAAGTCAGTGCCGAGGTAGATCTGCGTGTCGACCCGGCACGGCAATGCGCCCTCGGTGCTCGCCGGTACCAGGTGCAGACGTTCGGGACGTACGGACAACGCGACCGAGGCGCCGACGTGCACATCGCTGCACGGTTGCGCCGGCAGTGGGTGCCCA